>CAYWHP010000005.1:0-21795 GCA_964457845.1 uncultured Porphyromonadaceae bacterium
GAATGTATCGGATTGATTTTTGTAATATCTTTGCCATTCAATGACTACGATAGCACATAGCACGCTCAGGAAGGCATACCGGTGCCTGTATAGCTGTCTTATGACGTGACGCGTGACGTGGAAGAATCGTGATGCGTGACGCGTGACGCGTGACGCCTAAGAAATCGAATCCCAAATTTTTCATTCCAATTTTCTAAAATTAAGCAGTATGTCCGATAATATTATTGCGCTTAAGCCTGAACGTCAGGCAAATGCAGAGGGTAATTTTTATATTTCACGGCCGGAAGCCATCGGGCCCGGGATGAATGAGCGGGTGCAGCGCCTGCGCAAAATGAGCTTCGAAGCGGAGCCGTCGATCTCCATCGAGCGGGCTCTCCACCAGACAGCCTTCTACAAGGCCAACGACGGCAAGTACTCGATCCCCTTGATGCGTGCCCTTCAGTACCTTGATCATTGTGAGAAGAAGACCATATATATCGGCGACGATGAGCTGATCGTGGGCGAGCGCGGACCGAAACCCAAGGCCGTGCCTACGTTTCCCGAGCTCACCTGCCATTCGGTGGAGGATTTTCACGTGCTCAACAGCCGCGATCAGCAGCGTTATCATGTTGCCCCTGAGGATATTGTAACCTATGAGCGCGAAGTGATCCCCTACTGGAAGGGGCGCACCATGCGCGAGCGCATCTTCAGCCACGTGCCCGACGAATGGCGCCGTGCCTACGAATCGGGCCTCTTCACCGAGTTCATGGAGCAGCGCGCCCCGGGCCACACGGTGCTCGACGGCAAGATCTACCGCAAGGGGATGCTCGATTTCAAGGCCGACATCAAGGCCCATCTGGATTCACTCGATTTCCTTACCGATCCCCTCGCCACCGACAAGTCGGAACAGCTTAAGGCGATGGATATTGCCTGCGATGCCGCGATTGTTTTTGCTGAAAGGCATGCTGAGGAGGCCGAACGTAGGGCCTCAAAAACGGAAAATCCTTCGAGAAAGGCCGAACTGCTAAGGATAGCTGAGGTTTGCCGGTGGGTGCCCGCCCATGCCCCGCGCAACTTCTGGGAAGCCATACAGATGTACTGGTTTGTTCACCTGGGGACGATCACCGAGCTGAACGGCTGGGATGCCATGAATCCGGGCCATTTCGACCAGCACCTGGCGCCGTTTTATGAGCGGGAGGTTGCTGCCGGCACCCTTACCCGCGACGAAGCCAAGGAGCTCATCTCCTGCTTCTGGGTGAAAGTGAACAACCATACGGCACCGCCGAAAGTGGGCATCACGGCACGCGAGAGCGGCACCTACAACGACTTCACCAATATCAACATCGGCGGCGTCAAGGCTGACGGATCCGACGGCGTGAGCGAGGTGTCGTACATCCTGCTCGAGGTGGTTGAGGAGCTGCACGTGCTGCAGCCCGGCAACTCGGTGCACATCAGTTCCAAAACGCCCGACCGGTTCCTGAATGCCGCCTGCCGCGTGATCCGCCAGGGCCACGGCTACCCGTCGGTGTTCAACCCCGATGTGTACATCCTCGAGATGGTGGGCATGGGCAAATCGATCACCGACGCCCGCGAAGGCGGCTGCAGCGGCTGTATCGAGGTGGGCGCCTTCGGCAAGGAGGCCTTCCTGCTCACAGGGTACCTGAACGTGCCCAAAGTGTTCGAAGTGACCCTCAACCGGGGTATTGATCCGGTCACCGGCCGCCAGGCAGGCATCGACTGCGGCGATCCGCGCGATTTCAAAAGCTTCGAGGAGCTGTACATGGCCTTCCACAAACAGCTGAATTTCATTGTCGACCAGAAGATCCGGGTGAGCAACTACATCGACCGGATGTTCGCCAAATATGCGCCGGCACCCTTCCTTTCGGTGGTGATCGACGACTGTATCAAAAAGGGTAAGGATTATTACGACGGCGGCCCGCGATACAATACGAACTACATCCAGTGCACCGGTTTGGGTACCGTTACCGACAGCATGACCACGCTGAAGAAGCATGTGTTTGAAGATAAGTCGCATACGATGGACGAGATCCTGTCGGCCGTGGCGAAAAACTTCGAGGGCGAGGAGAAGCTGCGCCAGTTCATCCTGAACCGCACCCCGTTCTTCGGCAACGATGACGAATATGCCGACGCCATTGCGCTGCGCATCTATGACGACCTGCTGAAGGCCATCGACGGGAAACCGAACACCAAGGGTGAGGCTTTCCACCTGAATATGCTCTCCACTACCTGCCACATTTACTTTGGCAAGGTCATGGGTGCAACGCCCAACGGCAGGCTGGCCGGCAAGTCGATATCCGACGGCACGTCGCCGTCGCATGGGAGCGATACACATGGGCCGAGTGCGGTGATCCGCTCGCTCTCGAAGCTCGACCAGACCCGCTCGGGCGGCACACTGCTGAACCTGCGCTTCCTGCCGAGCCTGCTGAAGCGCGACCAGGACATCGCCCGCCTCGGCCAGCTGATCCGCAGCTATTTCAGTCTGGGCGGCCATCACGTGCAGTTCAACATCGTTGATACCGCTACGCTCAAGATGGCGCAGCAGCACCCCGAGGAGTACAAAGACCTGCTCGTGAGGATGGCCGGCTACAGCGACTACTTCAACGACATGAACGGGGATTTGCAGCAGGAGGTGATAGACAGGACGGAGAATGAAGGGTTTTAATTGGGTATCGGGGATCGGGTATCGGGTGTCGGGGATCGGGTATCGGGTATCAGGTATCAGGTATCGGGTATCGGGTATCGGGTATCGGGTATCGGGTATCGGGCCCACCATGACAGCTCGCCTATGCGCCCGACACCTGATACCTGAAACCCGAAACCTAACTCCCCCCCCATGGAAAAAGCATTGATCTTCGACATAAAGCCCTACAGCATCAACGACGGCCCGGGGATTCGCATAACGATCTTCCTGAAGGGGTGTCCGCTTTCGTGCCTGTGGTGCCACAACCCGGAGGGGATATCGCCGCATCGGCAGAAGCTGTATGCGAAGGCGAAGTGCATCGGTTGTGAAACCTGCGTGCAGAACTGTCCGAAAGATGCCCTGAAACTTACTTCTGATGGGATTGTCACGGATGCGGCATTGTGCGATCTGTGCGGGATCTGTGCCGATGTGTGCCCCACGAAGGCCATGGAGATGTCGGGCAGCGAGGTGACGGTGGAGGAGCTGATGAAGCGCATCCGCCGGGAGACACACCTGATGGACCATTCGGCAGGGGGCGTCACCATTTCCGGCGGCGAGCCCATGATGCAGTCGGATTTCCTTATTGAACTGCTGATCGCCCTGGGCAGGGAGGGGATTCACAGGGCCGTTGACACCACCGGTCTGGCCAAAACGGAAACGCTGCTGGAGGTTGCCGGGCACACCGACCTCTTCCTGTACGACCTGAAAATGATGGACCCGGAGCGGCACAAGCGTTTCACGGGTGTATCCAATGAAAAGATCCTCGAAAATCTCCGGATCCTGTCGGAGTCAGGTGCAGAGATCAATATACGAATCCCGCTGATCAAAGGGGTGAATGCCGATGAGGAGAACCTGCGGCAGTCGGCTGCCTTTGTGGCGGGCCTTGCAGGCAGCAAGAAGATAGTCAGTATTTTGCCTTACCACAATATTGCCTCGCACAAGTACGGAAAGATGGGGCGGGAGTATGATGAGGGGGAGATGGAGGAGCCCACCGCTGAGGAGGTTGCTGCTGCCGGCCGGATTTTCGCTGAGCAGGGGCTTGAGGCGGTTGTTGGAGGATAGGACAGGTATCAGGTATCGGGTATCAGGTTTCGGGCCCACCAGGATGGCTCAGTATTGCGCCCGATACCTGATACCCGACACCTGCTACCCGACACCTATCCTCCTGCCCTAAAACGCAATAAACCAAAATATCAGTACAATTTTTTATGGCACTCGATGCAGGCCATCTCCTTCCACGACTCATCCCCCTGCGGGTGAGTGAAGGCGAGTGATTCGTTGAAGAGGGCCACTTCCTGTGCTCCCGGGGTTCCCTGTAACATAATGCTGTGGCACAGGTTGCAGTCGTTGGAGATCGTTTTGCCATCGGCGCTGGCGTGCTTGCCATTGTGGCATCGGAAACATCCGTTGGCTTCCATGTGACCTATGTGATCGGGATAGGCTTCCCAGCTGGCCTTCATTTCCGGGAAGATGTTTTTCGCGTATCCGGCGAGAATGCTTCCTACCGCCTTGTCTATGTCGGTTTTACGATTGGCGAAGATATCGGGATAGGTATCCTGGTAGAATTTATTGATGTATTTGGTGATGGTATCGCGGGCGATGTCGCGGTTATCCCAGGCCGGGCTGAGAATATCCATGGCCACCTTTTTGATCATGGGGAGGCTTACGGGGATGTCGCCGGCTGCGATGCTGTTGTCGACGAATACGCTGGGCGACAAATATTTGTGCGACGGGCGGGTGTGGCAGTCCATACAGTCCATGACACGCGGTGCCACGTTCTTTATAACTGAATCGGATGCAGGGGCTTCGGAATCCTGGTAAATGACGGTTTCGCCGGTAAGTTTGTTCGTGCTTTTCACCCAGGGGAGGGCTTCGCGGTTGTCGGCCGGATCGATGTATTCGATCTGGATATTGGGGTTGATGTGCCAGTGAATACCTTCGGTATTGCCAAGCGCGCTGTGGCTCGCAGCGATTTTCATGCGCAGGTCGACATTCCATTCGGTGTTTGCCGAATCGGTGAGGTAATGTTTTTCCGAGACCAGTTTATGGGAGTAGAATTTCTCGGGCCAGTGGCATTTCTGGCAGGTTTCGCGTGCAGGGCGCAGGTTTTTGATCGGTGTTTCGATAGGGTGGGTATAGGAGTCGGTGAGAACGGCCCACACCTGGCGGAGTCCGGAGAGCTTCGATTTTACGTACCATCCGGCACCTTCACCCACGTGGCACTCCACGCAGCGAACGTTTGCGTGCTCGGATCCCTGGTATGCGGTATGTTCGGGCTCCATCACCTTATGGCAGGTGGTTCCGCAGAACTTCACCGATTCGGTATAATGGAAGGCTTCGTAGCTGCCGATCCCGGTAAGAAAGACAACCAGCACCGTTCCGGCGACAAAGATGATGGTAGCGTTTCTGTGGCGTTTGTCGTTGAAATCGATAATCCACGGCCGGCCTTCAACGGGCTCGATGCCCCGCTTCATGCGCCGCATTTTGATGACCATGCCCAGCGGAATCAGAAGGAGACCCAGTATGAGGAATGCCGGCAGGATGATATAGGTGAACAGGCCGAGATAGGAACTTCCTTCTGAGAAAATCATTCCCAGGATGAAGAAGAACAGGATGAACATCAGACTGATGAATGCCACGATGGCTCCAGTGATGGAGATCCGGTTATTGACAGACTTCGGTAATTTCATAGGTTAGGTATTTGGGACTAAAATACCAAATATATGGATAGGTAGATGCGTTGGGAGGAGAATCGTGACACGTGACACGTGACGCGTGACGCGACGTTCGCGTCACACATCACGCGTCACGATTCTTCCGTGTCACTCGTCACGCGTCACGCGTCACGATTCTTCCGTGTCACGCGTCACGCATCACGATTCTTCCGTGTCACTCGTCACGCGTCACGCATCACGATTCTTCCGTGTCACTCGTCACTTGTCACTCGTCACTTTTTTAAGCAGCAAATGTCGCAGTGAATAAATATTCCCTTACCTTTGCCCCCGAAATTATGAATAACAATTTTCTGCACCGGCTGTTCCATATCCATCACGTAGTGATGCAATGAACCTTGCAGAGAAGTAAGATAACGGTATTAATATCACCGGGAAAGGCTTGCAGATCTGCAGGCCTTTTCCGTTTTAAACAGGTAAGATGCAGACACTTAAAATTGCTCTCCAGAAATCCGGACGACTCAGCGAAATCTGTCTCGGCCTCGTTGGCGAAGCAGGTATTTCACTCACCAACGGCAAGCGTACCTTGCTTGCCCAGTCATCAACCTTCCCGCTGGAGGTGCTCTATCTGCGCGATGATGATATCCCGCAGTATGTTGCCGACAACGTGGCCGATGCCGGGATCATCGGTGAGGATGTCCTCAGGGAATCACAATACCCGCTCGAAATTGTTCACCGCCTGGGTTTCAGTAAGTGCCGGCTGAGCATAGCCGTCCCCAAGGAACAGAATTATGACGGCTTAAACTGGTTGAATGGTAAGAAGATAGCCACCTCGTTTCCGAATATTCTCCGTACCTTTCTAACGGAAAACGGGATCAATTCCGAAATCCATTACCTGAACGGATCGGTTGAGATAGCCCCTGCAATCGGTATGGCGGACTGCATCTTCGATATAGTCAGTTCGGGCAGCACGCTTATCAGCAACGGTCTCAAAGAAACCGATGTGGTGATGGAATCGGAAGCGGTTTTGGTAGCTTCTCCGGGTCTGGCCGCCGGGAAGCGTGCCATACTCGACGATTTCCTTTTCCGCATCAAATCGGTGCTTGCCGCGCGTGACAATAAATACATTCTTCTGAATGCACCCAACGACAGGCTTCACGATATCATTGCCGCGCTGCCGGGCATGAAGAGCCCTACGGTTATGCCGCTGGCCATGGAAGGCTGGAGCTCGGTTCATTCGGTGCTCAGTGAAAACGAATTCTGGAGCATCATCAACAGGTTAAAGGAAGCAGGGGCTCAGGGTATCCTGGTTATCCCCATCGAAAAAATGATATTGTAAAGTTTTTTGCCATGAAGATCATTATCAATCCGCCGGAACAGCAATGGGATGTCATTCTGGCGCGACCGGTTGTTAAGGGAAATGCCACAGAGGAAAAGGTTACCGGGATGCTCAGTGCATTGAAGGAATCGGGTTGGGATGAAGTTTGCAGGCTCACCTCGGAGCTTGACGGATACCTCCCTGATCCTGCCCTGGTATCTGAAAAGGAGATCCGCGAGGCGGGCAATGTCTTGCCCGAAATTCTGAAACAGGCGATATCGCTTGCCGGGGCCAACATACGCAAGTTCCATGTATCGCAGGAAAGGAGCGCTCCGCCGGTCGCCATTTCGCGCGGAATCATATGCTCACGCCGCTGGGTTCCTCTCGAGCGCGCCGGCCTGTACATCCCCGGGGGCACCGCACCCCTCTTTTCGACGGTACTGATGCTTGCCATTCCGGCTCAGATAGCGGGTTGCAGGGAGCTTGTCCTCTGCTCGCCGGGAGGTCCCGACGGGAAAATCCACCCTGCCATTCTTTATGCCGCCAACTGGTGCGGAATCCGGAACATCTACCGCCTTGGCGGTGTGCAGGCCATTGCGGCTATGGCGTATGGCCTGGGTCCGGTTGAAAAGGTGGATAAGATATTCGGCCCCGGAAATGCCTGGGTGACAACTGCCAAGCAGCTGGTGGGGCGGTCGGGCGTAGCAATCGACATGCCTGCAGGACCATCCGAACTGATGATCGTGGCCGATGATACGGCGAATCCGGTTTTTTTGGCTGCCGATCTCCTGTCGCAGGCCGAACACGGCCCCGACAGCCAGGTTCTCCTGCTCACAAGCAGCTGGGAACTGGCCGAACAGGTTCATCATGAAACCGACAAGCAGCTTTCCAGGCTGCCTAGGAAGGATATTGCTTCGAAAGCACTCGAAAACAGCAAGATAATCGTACTGCATAATGAGCCTGCCATGATGGAAATGGCAAACCGATATGCACCTGAACATCTGATACTTGCAACACGAAACCCCAATCTGCTGGCCGGCCAGGTTACCAATGCCGGGTCAGTGTTTATCGGCCAGTATTCCCCGGAAAGTGCCGGAGATTATGCTTCCGGTACCAACCATACGCTTCCGACTTCCGGATATGCGAGAGCCTACAGCGGACTTTCGCTCGACTCATTCATGAAGTCGATCACCTTCCAGGAGCTTACCCCCGAAGGCTTGCGGTCAATAACCCCCATAATAAGCATTATGGCCAGGGCCGAAGGGCTTGAGGCACATGCCAGGGCAGCTGAAGTGAGGTGGGAAGACGACAAACCCGCCGCCGACAACAAAAAGCGGATGAAAGACGGCAAGGCAGCTGCCTCAGGTGAGCGAAGCGAATATGCCGAGTATTGGGATTGGATGCACCAGCTGGTTGATTACCTTAATCCTATCCACCTGCTGAATCCGAAGAACCTGCTTTATCCCCTCAATATTCTCGACCCGGAGAGCCAGCTGAACCCACATAACCTTTTGGCACGACTGATCGCCGGCAGTTCCGAGGATGCCGCTGCCAGGCTCAATGTGGAAGAACTGGTTCGGCCCAATATCGCCGCACTGGTGCCCTATTCATCAGCGAGGGACGAGTTTTCAGGTCACCAGGGCATCTTCATGGATGCCAATGAAAACCCCAACGAGAATGGCATGAACCGCTATCCCGATCCGCGGCATGCCGGACTGCGGGAGGAGATCGCCGCACTGATGGGCTTCCCGGCGGATCAGATTTTTCTCGGTAATGGCAGCGACGAGGCAATCGACCTCCTCATCCGCATCTTCTGTGAGCCCCGGCTCAGCAGGATCATAACCATGGATCCTACCTATGGTATGTATGCCGTATGTGCAGGTATACAGGATGTTGCGGTTGATAAGGTTCTTTTGAACCCCGATTTTACGGTAAATATTCCGGCAGTACTGGATGTGCTCCGGTTTGATACGAAAATGATTTTTATTTGTTCGCCGAACAATCCAACCGGAAATCTGGTCCCGGTGGAGGTTATCCGGCTGCTGGCCACCGCATTCAAGGGTATTGTGGTTGTTGACGAGGCCTACATGGATTTTGCGGGAAGTAATTCCTCCGCGGGCCTTATCAGTGAATGCCCTAACATAGTGGTGCTCCGAACCTTCTCGAAGGCCTGGGGCATGGCCGGAATCCGCCTGGGTATGGCCATTGCTGATCCTGAAATCATCCGGATCATGAACAAGGTTAAGTACCCGTACAACGTTAACGTGCTCACAGCGGCAACCGCTCTTGAGGCGGTGGTAAAAGCCAGGGGCGCCAAGCCGGCTGGCAGGGGTAAAAAGGGTGCTGTCCAGCCGGTAAACGGACCCGATGTATTGGGCATACTCACCGAACGTATCCGGATGGCCTCCATGCTGAGGGAAATTAAGGGTGTTGTTACCGTCTTCCCATCCGATGCCAACTTCCTGCTTGTGCGTTTTGAGGATCCGAAGGCCACCTACTCGTACCTGCTTGGTGCGGGAATCATCGTGAGAGACCGGTCGAACCAGCCGCTATGCGAAGGCTGCCTCAGGATCACGATTGGCACACCTGCGGAGAATGACAAACTGATCGCGGCACTTAAAGCACAATAACTAACCCCGGTCGAAAGCCCGGTGCTGATACCAAAGAGATATGAGGAGAGTTCTGTTTATTGATCGCGATGGCACCCTGATTGAGGAGCCTCAGAATGAGCAGGTCGACAATTTCGAGGAGTTTCGTTACCTGCCGGGTGTATTCACCCAGCTTGGCCGGATCGCCCGACTGCTTCCGTACGACCTTGTTCTGGTAACCAATCAGGATGGCCTCGGCACACCAGCCTTTCCGGAGGAAACGTTCTGGCCCGTTCAAAATCGCATGATCGAAACGTTTGACCAGGAGGATATCCGTTTTTCAGCTGTTCATATCGACAGGAGTTTTCCGCATGAAAACCTTCCGACCCGAAAACCGGGAACCGGCATGTTACAGGCCTACCTCGCCGGCGGATATGATATGGCAGGGTCATTTGTGATTGGCGACCGTACCACCGATATCCGGCTGGCCGCCAACCTGGGGTGCAAGGGAATCTATATCGGCCCGGAGGATAAGTGGCTGAGCCGTGTACAGCCGGGAGATGAAGAGAATTGCGCACTGAAGGCGACAACTTGGAAGCAGATTGCCGATTACCTGATCGGGCGCGAGCGATCGGCGGAGATTCGCCGCAGCTCCCGAGAAACCGATATAAAGGTGAAGGTTAACCTCTACGGAGAAGGCAAATCAACGATTTTCACCGGCATCGGGTTTTATGACCACATGCTCGACCAGCTCGCCCGCCACAGCGGTTGCGACCTGGATATTACGGTCAGCGGTGATCTGCATGTTGATGAGCATCATACCGTTGAGGATACCGCGCTGGTCCTTGGCCAGGCCTTTCGCCAGGCCTGGGGCGATCTGAAAGGAATGAACCGGTACGGTTTTGTATTGCCCATGGATGATTCGGAAGCCGCGGTTTCCATCGACCTGGGCGGCCGTCCCTACCTGAAATGGCAGGCGGATTTCAAAAGGGAGAAGGTGGGAGAGCTTTCAACAGAGCTGTTTCAGCATTTCTTCCGTTCGTTTTCCGATGGTGCCCGGTGCACACTGCACATCGCAGCAACCGGTGAGAATGAGCATCATAAGATCGAAGCGATATTCAAGGCCCTGGCACGGACTTTAAAACAGGCCGTTTCCGTTGGAGCAGAAGGAATTGTCCCCAGCACCAAGGGCCATATCGATTAAGTATTTATGAAAATAGCTATCATTCGGTATAACGCGGGCAATATCGGTTCGGTTGCAAATGCGCTCGCCAGGCTCGGTATAACAGCGTCCGTTACCGGGGATCATGACGAAATCCGGAGCGCCGACAAGGTGATTTTTCCAGGGGTGGGGGAGGCAAGCAGTACCATGAAATACCTGAAGGAAAATGGCCTCGACCGGTTGATTCCTTCGCTTAATCAGCCGGTGCTGGGCATTTGCCTGGGCATGCAGCTCATGTGCAGCTGGTCGGAGGAGGGGAATACGCCATCGCTGAATATTTTCGATGAGCGGGTTGTGCGCTTCCGCGGCCCTGAAAAAGTTCCGCACATGGGCTGGAATGCAATCGAATTTAGCAGCAGCGGGCTTTTTAGCGACATGACGACCGGTGCGTTTGTCTATTTTGTTCACTCCTTTTTTGCGGAATCCGGTGCGGCGGCCCTGGCAAGCTGTGACTACGGAGTGCGTTTCAGCGCAGCCCTCCACCGGGATAATTTTTATGCCGTTCAGTTCCATCCCGAAAAGAGCGGGCCGGTTGGGCAGCAGATTCTGAAAAATTTCATTGAACTATGATCGAGATCATTCCGGCCATCGACCTTATCGGCGGTAAATGCGTCAGGCTCAGCCATGGCAGGTTCGATACCATGAAAATCTATTCCGATAACCCGGCTGAGCTTGCCCGCAGCTTCCGCGACCAGGGTGCCCGGTATCTCCATATTGTTGATCTTGATGGTGCAAGGACCGGTTCACCCGCACATCTGGACCTTCTGCGGGAGATCACTGCCATAGAGGGGCTGGAGGTTGATTTCGGTGGCGGCATACGCTCAAAGGAGGCCTTTCGGTCGGTACTCGAAGCCGGCGCCAGCCGCGTGAGCATTGGTAGTCTGGCGGTTACCAGGCCGGAAGAACTGGTTGCCTGGATGGAGGAATTCGGCGCAGACAGGGTGCTGCTTGGGGTTGATGTGCGCCAGGGCAAGGTTTCCTATCATGGCTGGCAAAGCGATTCCGCGATTGGCTGGCAGGAGTTTATCGGCTTTTGGATGTCGAAAGGCCTCAGCCGGATTTTTTGTACCGATATTGAGCGTGACGGAGCCCTCACCGGGCCGTCAACAGCACTCTATATGGAAATGCTTAAGCAGTTTCCGGGCCTGGAGCTTATTGCCAGCGGTGGTGTGGCAAGGCCGGAAGATATCACCGCTCTCCACAGGGCCGGGTTATCGGGAGTGATTGTCGGAAAGGCACTGCTCGAGGGCAGAGTAAGCCTGAAGACCGCTGCTCCGGGAGCCAGCCTGCTCGCGAAGCGCATCATTCCCTGTCTCGACATCCGCGACGGTCGTACCGTGAAGGGCGTTAATTTTATTGATATCCGTGATGCCGGAGACCCGGTGGAACTGGCCGTGAGATATGCTGAAGAAGGAGCCGATGAGTTGGTTTTTCTCGATATCACCGCCACTATTGAGGGAAGGAAGACCTTTCCGGCGCTAGTGAAAAAGATCGCTCAGGTTCTTAACATACCTTTCACGGTTGGCGGGGGCATCAGCACTTTTGATGATGCCGCCGTTTTGCTCGAGGCCGGGGCCGATAAGATCAGCCTCAACTCTGCTGCCGTAAAGGATCCTGCCATCATCAACCGCCTCTCCGGGAGTTTCGGCAGCCAGTTTGTTGTGCTGGCAATTGATGCCCGGGAGACCAGTGGCTGGGAGGTATATACGCATGGAGGCAGGCAGCCGGCCGGACTCGACCTGTTTAAATGGGCAAAGGAGGGGCAGGAACGTGGCTGCGGAGAAATCCTATTTACGAGCATGAACCACGATGGAACCCGCAATGGCTTTGCAAATGAAGCACTGTCGCACTTGTCCGAACTGCTTACCATCCCGGTAATTGCCTCGGGTGGTGCAGGTCAACCGGAACATTTCAGGGACGCCTTCATAACCGGGAAGGCGGATGCAGCGCTGGCTGCCAGCGTTTTTCATTTTGGAGATATCCCGATACCGGAACTAAAGAGATACCTTTACGGCGAAGGAATACCCGTTCGATTAACATAAGAAACCATATCATAATGGACGAAAAACTTGACTTCACCAAGGGAAATGGCCTGATTCCGGCCATTGTTCAGGATAACCTAACCCGCAAAGTGTCGATGCTTGGATATATGAATGAGGAATCGTTGCGTCTGACACGGGAAACCGGGCTCGTAACCTTTTACAGCCGTTCCAGGGATGAGCTCTGGACAAAAGGAGAAACCAGCGGAAACGCACTCCATGTAAAAAAAATCATATCAGACTGCGACCGGGATACCCTGCTGATCCTTGCCAGCCCCGACGGGCCGGTTTGTCATGACGGCCCCGATACCTGTTTTAATGAGATCAATCAGCCCGACCTGCAATACCTTGATTTTCTGCAGGATATTATTCGGGATCGCAGGCATTCCCTTCCCGACGGGTCGTACACGGCAAAACTTTTCAGGAAAGGAACGGCCAAAATCGCGCAGAAAGTGGGCGAGGAGGCGGTTGAACTGGTTATCGAAGCCATGAAGCAGGATGATGAAGCGTTCCTTAACGAGAGTGCCGACCTGCTCTACCATTTCATGGTGCTGCTGGTTGATCGCGGATGGGCAATTCAGGATGTTGCCAAGGTGTTGGCCTCCAGACACAAAGGCTGATGAAAAGGAAAAGGGCCAGCCTTTGCAGACTGACCCTTTAGGAATTTGGGAGGAGAATATGGAAGAAAATTTTCGTTCAAAAAAAAGGTTGACCTGTCAGAGCTGTTTATGATTTGAAAAGCGTGTTTGTTTTCGAACGGGTGTCCCCCAACCGTTTTGGTTTCTTACACTACATAAGGCAGCCAAACCTTATTTCCATACTTTCAAACAACTCAAGACAGGCCAACCGATTACCCTTGTCTTTCCGGTATTAAAGGTAAATGCTGATTGTATAAATTGCAATAGGTCAATGGGTTGCAGAGTATCCTTACTTCTTAATCCGGTTGTTCGGTTGCACAGCTGCGGAGTATTAATTAATAAGTGCCGTAATCCGGCTTGTATAACCGGGGAATTTGGTTGGTTAACCGTATCGTTATTTTTATAATCTTTGCATTATAAAACGGAAGGGATGTCAATATCAGCAGGTCGGGACTTCACTGTCAGAGATATTTTGTGGGAAAGTATGACCAGGCATTCAAGCCTGCCGGCTATTGGAATGGCCGGAACCCGAATGATAACCTACGGGGAGGTTAAAGGGCAAGCAGAGCAGCTTGCCTTTGCCATTACCCGGCTGGGGATCGTTAAGGGTGACAAGGCCGCGATATTGGGCCCGAATTCCCCGAACTGGGTGATCTCCTATTTTACGGTTTTGTCACTTGGAATACCTGCTGTTCCCATACTGCCTGATTTTCATGCTGCCGAGATCGATAATATCCTGAAGCATGCCAATGCCAGGATAATTTTTGTCAGCAGGAAACAATTGAATCGCCTGTCAAAGGAAACCGTGAGCAGCATGCCGGTGATTTTCATTCTTGATGATTTTTCACAGCTGCAGAATCGTGAGCTGCCCGATGAAGATGCCTCTTACATTCCATACCAACCGGCGGGATCACTTGATCCTTTCACCGTAGAGCTGGATCCCGAGGATCTTGGAAGCCTTATATACACATCTGGTACAACTGGTTACAGCAAAGGAGTAATGTTGTCGAACCGCAACCTGGCGACGAATATCCGGCAATGTTATTGTGTTCAGCCGATCGAACAGTCGGATGTTTTCCTTTCGATGCTTCCTCTTTCGCATACGTACGAGAATACCGTAGGGATGTTATTGCCCCTCAGCTATGGTGCATCCATACACTACCTGGATAAACTGCCAACCCCGGCCGTATTGCTGCCTGCACTGAAGGCGATCCGTCCGACACACATCATCAGTGTGCCGCTGGTGATCGAAAAAATATTCAAGGCCCAGATCAAGGGGAAGGTTGATCGTTCTGCGATTCTCGGACTTCTTTATCGTTTTTCGCCATTCCGGAAGTTATTTCATCGTATTGCATCAAAGAAATTGTATGCCACATTTGGCGGAAGGCTCAAGTTTTTCGGCATAGGTGGTGCCAAACTGGACGCTTCCACGGAGCGGTTCCTGAATGAAGGGGGATTTCCGTATTCCATTGGTTACGGATTAACGGAGACAGCTCCGCTGCTGGCGGGGACCAACCCTGCCGGTGTTCGTTTTCAATCTACGGGAAAGCCTGTTCAGTTTGCTGAGATCAAGATCAACGACCCCGACCCGAAATCCGGAATCGGAGAGATTTGGGCCAAAGGTGCCAACGTGATGAAGGGGTATTACAATGAACCCGAAATCACCGCACAGGTTATCACTTCCGATGGATGGTTCCGTACCGGTGACCTGGGTTTATTTGACGGGGACGGTTATCTGTATATAAAAGGCAGGCTTAAAAACATGATCCTCGGTGCATCGGGCGAGAATATTTATCCGGAAGAGATCGAATCGGTGATCAACCGGTATCCAATGGTGCTGGAATGCGTGGTGGTTGAGCAAAAGGGAAAACTGGTTGCTCTCGTCCATTTCAACTACGAGGAGCTGGAAAAGCAATTTGCTCATTTTAAGGAGGGGGCGCGTCAGCATGTGGAGACGAAGATTGAAGAAATGAAGGAAGAGCTGCGCCAATTCGTGAATTCCCAGGTGAACCGCTATTCAAAGGTGCAGGCTGTCATCATTCATGAAACCCCGTTTGAAAAGACGGCAACCAAGAAGATCAAGCGGTTCCTTTACCAGGCTTAACCCGGTGTCAGGGCCCGTGCTTTGGATCATCCATTTTTAGTATCTTCCGGCACTAAATCGCACAATTCATGAAAAACGGTGCCATCCATTTCCCTTATGTTCTTTTTATTTCAGCCGTGTCCGCACTGGGGGGGCTGCTTTTTGGGTATGACTGGGTAGTTATTGGTGGCGCCCAGCCCCATTACGAATCCTATTTTATTGCACATTCCGAATTGTGGGCTGCTGCGAGTGCCGGAACGGCTTCGGTCAGGTTCGAGTGGCTGCAGGGTTTTACCATGAGCAGTGCTCTTTGGGGTACGCTGATAGGCGCAATGGTTTCGGGTTGGATTGCCGATCGGTATGGCCGCAGGAAACCGCTTATCATTTCCGCCTTTCTGTTTACGATTTCCGCCATCTGGGTCGGATCGATCGATCAGTCATGGTGGTTCGGGGGCGATTCGCCCGTCTTCAACGGTTTTGGAGGGTTTATGGTTGCACGGATTTTGGGCGGCATTGGAATCGGGCTGGCCTCCATGCTCTCCCCGCTGTTCATTGCGGAAGTTTCTCCGTCGGCCTATCGGGGCCGGCTTGTCAGCCTGAATCAGCTCACCATCGTTATCGGCATACTTGCTGCCCAGATGACCAACTGGTGGATCGGGCGGTTTGAGGCCCCGGCGGATCCACTGCTGGTTGATGCCGCCAGGCTCGAGTGGGCGGGAGAAATGGCAGGCCATGGCTGGCGCTGGATGTTCCTCGCCGGTGCGGTGCCTGCCGGTCTGTTTCTTGTGATGTCTTTCTTCCTTCCCGAAAGCCCGAGGTGGCTGGCTAAGAGCGGTAAGTCGGAGGCTGCCGGACGTGTTCTGGGTAAAATCGGGAACGCCCTCTTCGCCAAAAAAGAACTTCGTGAAATAGAAGATTCACTGGTAAATGAATCCCGCAAGGTTAACCTGCGTCACCTGCTCGAAAAGGGCATGCCCCGAATACTCCTGATTGGCATTGTTCTGGCTGTTCTTCAGCAATGGTGCGGTATTAATGTGATTTACAATTACGCAACAGATATTTTTTCAGCCGCAGGAATCGATAAAACCAATGTCCTTTTTACCATCCTGCTCACCGGTATCGTCAACATGGTTTTTACCTTCGTCGGGATGTCACTGGTCGATAGGATTGGCCGAAAAACGCTGATGCTCATCGGTACAGCCGGTCTTGCCGCTATCTATGCGCTCATGGGGGCAGCATTCCTTTTCATCAGGAAAGACCCGGACCTGCTGCAGGTACTCAGTCTTCCGACACTTGTACTAGTGCTTTGCGCGATCGCCGTTTACGCCACCACCCTGGCACCTGTAACCTGGGTACTCTTATCGGAGATTTTTCCCAACCGGATCCGGGCTACCGCCATGTCAATCGGAACGCTTTCCCTTTGGATCGCCTGCACAATCCTCACCATGACCTTCCCAATACTCAACAGTACATTAAAGGCAAGCGGTACATTCTGGCTGTATGGCCTGATATGCATTGCCGGATTCGTGTTCGTCAGGCGAATGTTGATTGAAACCAAGGGGAAAAGCCTGGAGGAACTCGAAAGAAGGCTGATCCGGCGTGATCAGTAGTATCCGGTTATCTGCCGAACATCTGCAATCGGATAGGTTATCTTGAACGGGTCGATATAGAGGGCCACCGAGGGTTCGTAATGGTTCAGTTCGGGAAAGAAAAACGGGTCGGCCTTAACTTCCTTCACCAGGCAAAAACGGCCGGTTCCCTTGCCGCCAGGCGATAATTTGAACACCTGATGGTCGAGCTCCTGATAAAGATTCATGGAAAGCATTGCTGTGCTTACCGGGAATGGGATGCTTCCCGTTTCAAGCCGGATATCGAGCCAGGGCGAAAAACTGCCAACCTGAATATGCTGCCTCCGACCGCTGGTGTTCCACTTGAAGTCGGTGAGTTCTTTCGGAAATCCCCAGTTGTTTCGCCCATCCATCATGGCGGCAACTGAGTCGCAATATACTTTCGACATGGTCCGCCTGCTGGATCCACCCAGATCGGCTTTGCCGGGCATCAGAAGAAGCTCGTGGAAAGGGCCAACCGGTGAGTCAAGATAGTCGATCAGCATCACGTAGGCCTGCCCCGACCATTTCAGGATTTTCCATTCCTCCGGCACGAAGCACGATTCCCTGACAAAGGCCTCTGGAAACCGGTACATCAGGATAAAACCCCTTCCGGTTAATGTCCACGGTGCTGTTGTCTCCATAATTCAGATTTCAGATTATTGTCAGCAAGATACCAAATAATTATACAGTCGAAACTCATTAAAGGTTGCACGGAGAACCGCACAATCATTCCATAAACGCCTTTCCCGAAATGGGTTTCGGTTCAGTCTGGTGCTGGTCGAAAACAATGACTTCGTTGGTCCCTTTTTTTAGCCAGGGCGCCGGGCAGTAAAGCCTTTGCTGAGGGCCGATATTCCAGTACCGGCCCAGATTGTGGCCGTTTACCCAAACGAATCCCTTCTGATAACCGCTCATGTCGATGAATGTATCATCCGGTTTTTCAAGATTGAATGAACCCCTGAAAAAGGCACCCGGCTTTAAAGCACCCTTTACAGGTTTAATGTTTTTGATGAAGGCCTCATCAAACGGCAAATTATATACATCCCAGTTCATAAGGGTCATTCCGTTAAGCGTTACCCTGTCGGTAATCCCTTTCCTGTCGATCAGCTGTTGAGCGAAATTGATACGGCCCATGCCTTCAACCAACAACTCCAGAACGGGATCCTTAACATCACTCGCCGGTATGTCTATGGTCTTTTCTCCTTCGCGCCTGTCAATCTTGCCAATATACTGGCCATTGAGGAAAACTGTTGCATAATCGTGGAGGTCGGTGATGGTTAGCTTACCCTTTTTGTGGCCGATCAGTTTGGTTTTGTAAAGGATAAAGCCATAATCCTGACCGTAGGCCTCAAAGGATTTCGGCTGCACCGACCATACCGGTGCAGGGAGGTTTTCCCAGACACTGGCGTAGGGTTTCATTTCGATCGGAGGGATTTCCATGCTCGGAACCGCTGCCGGAATATCAGCATGAACACCGGTATACCCGGAAATCAATTTTTTTAAGGCCAGATATTTTGGGGTTGCACCACCCTGTTCATTGATCGGGGCATCGTAATCATAGCTGGTCAGGTCGGGTTCGTACCCTTTTCCACCGGAATTCGCACCTGCCGAGAATCCGAAGTTGGTGCCACCATGTATGACATACAGGTTAAAGGAACGTTTTGTGTCGAGCAGGAATTTAACCTATTTCAGCAATCCTGCCGTGTCGGGCCTTGCCCATTTCTCGCCCCAGTGCGTAAGCCATCCCGGGTAGGTTTCGCTGGAAAAGGCAGGTACGTTCGGATTTCGCAGTGCTGCCTGCTCAAAGTCTTTCTCATTTGATCCGGAGTCGAGACCGATTGCTGCGCCATCAATATTCCCTGCTTCCAGCATGTAGGGGGTAGGCCCGTCGGCGGTATAGAAGGGGATATCGCAGCCATTGCGGATCCACATGCGCCGGAGTTCTTCCAGATATTCCCTGTCGTTGCCAAAACTGCCGTATTCATTCTCAATCTGGACCATGAGGATCGGCCCCCCGTTGGTTACATATAGAGGTTTTACCTGCCGGGCCATCTCTCCGATATACCTTTCCACCGCTGACATATAGCGAGGGTCACGGCAACGAAGCTTAATGTCAGGAATACGAAGCAGATAGGGAGGAATGCCTCCAAGTTCCCACTCAGCGCATACATACGGCCCCGGACGGAACAGGACCCACATCCCTTCTTCCTGACATATTTTCACAAAACGGGCCACATCATGGTTGCCGGTTTGAAAATCAAATACCCCCTCAACGGGTTCCTGATAGTTCCAGAAAATATAGGCGGCAATTGTGTTGCAGCCCATTGCTTTGGCCATCTGAATACGATGGCGCCAGTATTCAGCAGGAATTCTTGCGGGATGCATCTCTCCGGATATCATCTGATACGGTTTCCCGTCGAGCAGAAAGTCTTTCTGGCCGAGCGTAAAGGTATGCTTTACAGGTTGGGCACCGGCAAGGGTAAAGGAGGCGGCCACGATGGCCAGCAAGGGAAGGAGTTTCATTTGGTTGCTTGTTCTTCGGTTTTGTTTATGATAATCCGGATGGTCCGGATGGCAAAGAGGCCGCCAGGTGCCAGCCTTATTAAGGGGTTATTAAATCCCATTTATTATTTCCTTGCGTATTTCCAGTTATGGGTCTTGCCTTCCTCCAGCCATTCGATCGTGGTGGCCAGGCGATTGGTGCGGGTTGAGGCGTTTTTGGCTTCATTTATCCAATTTACGTACTCCTTGCGATGGCTGTAGGAGAATTTTTCCCATGTTTCGGCTGCCAAAGGGTTGTCGATCAGCGCTGCAGCGAGGTCATCGGGAACGCTCAGCTCCTTGACAGTGGCCTCTTTGGGTTTTTGCGGAAGTCGGATGTTATTGTCGTTCAGTACTTTGGCTTCAGTGATGTATCCAAGCAGTGTGTTGTCGTCCGGAAGGTCGGTAATGGAGGTGATCCTGCCGAACTGGCCCATGGCGCTGTCTTCCTCGCTGACCGGCGCTATGGCAGGTATCAGCCTTGCTTTCCAGAAGTTCAGGGTGCAATGTTCCTTGAAAGCGGCCATACTGATCATCACTCCCTTGTAATCAAAATGCGGGAAACCCCATTTGACGGTTTCTTCTACTTCGGGACAGGCTTTGTGCACGAGCCTGCGGATATGTCGCAGGACAGGTTGGGCAAACGGGGCCGCTTTGTTGATGTAGGCGTCGATCCGTGGGTCGGTTGGCATGGAGAAACGTTTGGATTTTCTGTTAAAAGGAACTAAAATAGGAAAACAATGAATCTTTTCAAATTTAAAACCTTATTCCTCCTGCGATCCCCGGCCACATCCTCACATAACTGAATCCGCTGGCATTTCCGTAAATGGTCCAGGAATCAAAACGGGCAAGGAAGCCTGGTTCCGGATACTCATATGGTATGACAAGCAGGTTAAAGGTTGGCCCGATAAACCATCTCAGGCTTTTCAGGATCCTTCCTTCCAGCGTTAGCCGGGCCTGTTCCAGCAAATTGGGCCATTGGTGATGGGGGCGGCCCCCATCGATGATCTGGTAGGACAGGAGATCTACCGATCCGCTGAAATAGCGTGTAATGGAAAAGCGTGTGCCGATGCCGAAACCGATGCCCAGGAAACCGTCGCGGCGATCCTGTTGCGCACCAAGCATGAATTGCGTGTAAAATTTATTGATTCCAAGCCGGTATCCGAAATTAAGGTCCCAGATTTCACTGCCGGAAACCTCAAAAGCATGGTAACCGTTTTTTATGATATTGATGAACCCGAGCGGAACCCCCGATTCATAATCCTCAGCGATGTTTATGAAGCCCATCTGGGTCCCTCTGACACTGCGTGCCACATTCATGAATCCTGAAGATTGTACCCCCGTAACATCTTTCGAAATATTAAGGAAGCCCGCGAACTGACCACCCAGTACATCACCCCCGGCGATGTTTGCGAAATGGGAAAACTGGAGCCCTTTTACATCTCCCTTAACCAGATTGGCTACTCCGGCCATTTGAACCCCATTCATGAAACCGTGTTCAATATTGGCAATTCCGCCCAGTTCAAGGCCGCGCAACCCTTCGCTCTCGCCCCAAAAGGCATTGAGTGATATTCCATTAACTGTTTGCCTGAACGCAGGTCCGTTGGTGGTGAGCGGAGGGAACAGGGTGAGCTGGATGGGTTTGTAAATGTATTCAGGCTCCTCCTGCGCGCCGGCAGCAAAAAATGAAGTGATTGCAATCGAAAACAGGGAAATTGTGCGTAAAAAAGTTCTCATAGTATTTGTACTGTAAGTGGGTTCTTTGTATTAATTATTCGGATTTTTCGTTAATCAACTTTTGGGCCAGAGTTCTCATTTCTCCTGCCAGTGCGGTGTAGTGGGAGCCGGTTCCGGGCCCCGAAAAACCGGTAAAAATCTCGCGTACACGGCCATCACGCCCGATAAAAATGCAGGTTGGAAAGGAGAGAATGCGGTTCATCATCGGAAGTGTTTCAGCTGCTTTGCGTTTGTTCGATTCACCGGCGTACAGAAAAGGATATTGTGCGCCCGTTTCTTCCCTGAACCTGCTGATGGCATTCAAGGATTGCCGGCGGTTGGCGGATTCGTAGCAGAGTGCGACTACCCTCAGCCCCTGATCTTTATAATCGTTGTGCAATGCCGTCAGAAGGCGGGCCTCATCCATGCAGTTCGGGCACCAGCTGCCCATGATCTGCACGATTACCGGATGTCCGGCAAACTCCGGATCGGTTAAACTTACCGGCCTGCCGTCGTGTCCGGGGAATGAGAATTCGATCTTTTCGTAACCCTGTTTCAGGAAGGTCAGTGTTTTTGGATCGGGCAGGGTGGCGGTATCATTGCGGAAGGCTTTCCACACGCCGTTCCATGAGGGTCCACCGCTAAAGATGCCATTTTCGAGGCCGCCGGTTTGTGTTAGTTCAGCTAT
>CAYWHP010000005.1:21895-73935 GCA_964457845.1 uncultured Porphyromonadaceae bacterium
ATTTCGTTGATGACAATCGCTTCATTCCCATTGGTTATGGTAACTACAGGAGCTTTGCCTTCCTGTTGTTCAACGGTCATGTTAAACGGTATTTCCAGATCCGGCCGGGTGCTGTCGGGCAGGAGGAGGGCCAGCCAGGGACCCGGTTCCGGTTGGTTGGCCACACCGCAACCTGCCAGAACCAGGGCCATCAGGAATGGAAAAAATGCAAATGATTTCATAAAGTTTCATTTTATGCTACATTCGCCAGCAAGTTAATTCAAATACAATGAAAAACATTTTGGCCGCCTTCGCAATGCTTACCATACCTTTTTTGGTTTTAGCACAGGATAAGCCTGCATATAAGCTATTTACAGGCAATGGTGATGAGGTTCGCTACAGTAAGATGATTAAGGAACTTCAGAAGGCCGATTTTGTCTTCTTCGGCGAGGAGCACAATAACCCGATCTCACACTGGCTGGAACTGGAGGTTACCCGCGACCTTTATGAATCGAAGGCCGAGAAACTTATGCTCGGAGCTGAAATGTTTGAAAGTGATAATCAGGTGCTGATCGACGAATTTTTTTCGGGATTGCTGCCCGAGAAGAAATTTACCGAGGATTGCCGGCTCTGGAAGAATTACCCTACCGACTACAAACCGCTGCTGATGTTTGCCAAAGAGAAAAAACTGCCATTCATCGCCACGAACGTTCCAAGGCGCTATGCTTCGCTTGTCGCATCCAAGGGGCTTGGCATTCTGGATTCATTGTCGGTCGAGGCCAAAGCTTTCCTGCCACCGCTTCCGATTGTGTATGATCCGGAAGTTGCCTGCTATAAAAACATGATGGACGCCATCAATGAAACACCCGCTCCGGCAGCAGGTGCAAAAACTATGCCTGCCATGCCGGGTGCCCCGGCAGCGAAACCTGCATCAGCAACCGGCGCCCCCACCGGCCCCGCCACCGCACAGGCAATGCCTGCGATGCCTGCATCACCTGCCGGGATGGCTGCGCATAATACGGAAAACCTTCCCAAGGCACAGGCATTGAAGGATGCCACAATGGCCTGGTTTATAAATAAGTATTACAAACCGGGCAGGCAGTTTATCCATTATAACGGATCCTACCATTCTGATAATCATGAAGGGATCATCTGGTATCTGAAGAAACTCCAGCCCAACGCAAAGATCCTTGTGATCACCACTTCCACCCAGGATGACATTAACGAGATGGGCAAGGATGATAAGGGCAAGGGCGATTTTGTTATTGTTGTGCCTTCCCGAATGACAACAACCTATTAATAACCCCGGACTTCAGGCCGGGAATTCTAAGAGAAATGTGGATATGTCCGGAATGCGGCCGTAAGTTTACAAGGAACCTGCAAAGTCATTCCTGTTTAGCTTATGATCCGGAAGACCTTTTTGCCGGCAAGAATCCGGAAGTCAGGGAGCTTTACAACCTGTTGATTGACAGGGTTAAAGATTTTGGAGAAATTGATGTCCATGCCGCAAAGTGGAACATCACGGTTAGAAGGCTGTCAACTTTTCTTACCATCATTATTGAAAAAACCCACCTGACACTCGTGTTTATCAGCAAGGATCTTATCGATGAGTTTCCTGTTTACCACAATAATCCCACCGGTTCGAACCGATATTCCAATGCGGTGAAAATTGAGAGTCCGGATGAAGTCGATGACCAGCTCATCGGCTGGCTCCGTCAGGCGTGGGAAATTGCCTTGTGATACCCTGAACTTTTTCGAAACTGCATTGTTTTGATCTTGAAGGCTTTTCTTCACAGGTTAGTACACATGTCAATAATGAAACAACCAGTTTACCTATTGATGCTGTTATCGGTGATGGCAGCAGGCTGCAGTCCAACATTTTACGTCCCCAATACACAAAATGTGCCTTTGATTGAATCGAAAGGGCAGACTAATTTATCGTTGGCCGGAAATTCGAATCAGTATGAATTTCAGGGAGCTTATGGCATCACCCAGAGCCTCGCCGTTCAATTAAACGGAGGTCTGATGGTCCCTGCCGAGCTCGACAATGGCAACCGCGGATCCGGGAAATTCCTGGAAGCCGGCGCCGGCTATTATAAATCCCTGAGCAAAAACCTCTTGTTTGAGGGTTACGGTTTGGTGGGTATCGGTAATTTCCTGAATAACATGCCGTCGACCTTGACAGCCTATCCGGGGACAACCGGGAAATTGTCCGCCAATCTCTTGCGCGTTGGGATCCAGCCGGCTCTTAGCCTTCATTGGAAGTGGTTTTCACTTTCGGGATCCTTCCGGTTAGCCAGCCTCAATTATAGCAATATCGAAGGAAGCCTTTGGTTTGATAATGCCGATCAGGTTGCGTTTCTTACCGACAATAAGTCCACCTTTATTTTCGAACCGGCGATCACAATCAAAGCGGGCCTGGAAAGGGTCAAACTCCAGATCCAGCTGGCCAAATGCTGGAATCTGTCGAATCCTGATTTCCGTCAGGACGATAAGCTTCTGACTGCTGGCCTGAATTTCATTTTAAAATAAAAGCTTTCTCCTTATTTGCCATTACTCAATCCGGAAACAAATGCCCGGATGTTTGCTGTGCTGACTCCCGGAGGCATACCACCGCCGCAGGACGGAAGGATAAATGGCGAATCATTTAAACCTGAGAATAGCCGGTTGGTTTCAATCCTAACCATGTCCGTTGTTGCGGCCGCGAGCACATCGCGCGGAGGAAGGTTTCCCATGAGGGTGATGCCATCGCCTGCCAGTTCCCGAAGTTCGGGCAACGACACATCAATGCCCATATTGAACAGGTTGACGCCCATCTCCTTCAACAGCGGTGCCGACTCGCGGCAGGGTGCATCATTATGCAGAAACCTGACAGATACGGGTTGGTTATACAGCTCCCTGAAGTAGGGCAGGCCGAACTCCTCGAACTGCTCACGGTTCATGAATCCGATCAGATCGTCAAGCATGAATATCCCGTCGATGGTATCGATGGTGTTTCGCTGAAGGTCATGCCACCGTATCAGGAAATCGGTAATAACCCTGATAAGCCGGTGTGCACGGTCGGGTTCCATCAGAATAAGCATGAGAAACTCCGTGGTACCCATCAGGTAGGAGGCAATGTTCAATGGCCCTCTCGATACCGAAAACCGGATCTTCTCACCGTTTTTTTCAATGAGCGGACGGTATTTAACCAACCGCTTCAACATGAAAGGAAGCAGTCCGTCGGTTGAGGGATCGGGTACGGCAAGCCTGTCGATTTCCGCCGGGTCATGGATTACGCGGTGTGCATGCGGGAATTCATTCATGGGAAATGTACAGCGGGCGCCGAAAGCGGATGGTTCGGTACACATCCCGAATTCCGACCAGTAGCCCGGAAGGAATGTTACATCCGGGAAGGTTTCTGCTGCAAGGCGGTGGCACCGGTACCAGGTTTCATCATCGGTGAAGTAATCGATGATCTTTTCACCGGCCCAGTTTGGGAGCCAGGGGCAGTCGATAATGAAGGCTGCCGGCAGGGCCGGCAGCACTTCACCCGCAAGGATGCGGTTTAAATTCATCCATTTCGTATCGTTCATATGGTCTTTTCGAGTGACTCTCCCTCTTTTAGTGTCCGTAAAGGAATGGTGGCCTTTCCCATGCCTTTGAGCTCAATGGAATTTAGCTTTAACTGCCCCCGGATAACATTGACTTTTATTGATTTTGAGGTGCCGGAGACCGCAATGTCAAAGGTTCCGTATGCATAGCCGTCCGACCAGAAATAGTGTCCGGGTTTGGATGTGACGCTCAGTACTCCCGTGACGGCCGAGTAATTGAAACCGGTTAAAGCCAGCAAACCGCCCCACGAGGCCATGGCCCTGCCGTAATGGTGGCCGCATTCGGCCTCATCGAACGGGCTCCTCTTGAAACCGTCGTACCGGTTCCGGATATTTCCTATGCAAAGGAGACCATTGTCTGTCTGGCCTTCGTAAAGCATACCCACCGCAGCCGCATATTCAAAGCCTGTCATCACTTCCGTGAAATAGGGAAACGGGTTGAGCGGCCTTGATTTCGGGTAATCGGCCATTAACAGGGCAGCCTCATCACCCAGCGCATATGACCTGAAGATGTTATAATGGTCCTTCAGCGACGACCGGTAGTTGTACTTCATGATGCTTTGAAGCGTGGTTTTTACATGCTTCTCATCCACCAGATAGCCGAGGCCGCAAACATGTGCTACAAATTGTCCGACAAGCTGGTCAACCAGGCATCCCTCACCAAGCTGGTAGTCGGGGTTGAACTGATCGGTGCCGCCCATGCCCACCAAAAGGCTGGGTGCCACGTCGTCCGCATTTTTAGGTGGCTGTATCAGGTGAATGTAATATTCACCGTTGAAAAGATTTTTATCGATCCAGGCACGGCCTTTTTCGTAAAGACCGCGGCACTCATCGGCAAAGTCCTTGTCGTTCATGTATCTGGCCATCTCCTCGGATGCCCGGAGTGCGCCAAGGTACCAGATGCCCATTTGCGGGTTCGGGCCGTAATACTCAACATCCATGGTGTTATGCTGTGCCCCTTCCATCACGCCATCCTTATTGGCATCCCACCCGCCCTTGATCCAGGCAAACTTAAGTGCCTTTTTTGCGTTGGGGTACATTTTTTTCAGCCAATCATTGTCACCGCTCAGCTGCCAATCGCGATAGAGGTTCATGATGGTTCCCATCTGTCCGTCGGCAGCAGCCCGTCCGAAATCCTTCGACTTGTCGAGGGGAAGGCTTACCCGGAAACTCATCAGCCCGTCGTCGCCCGTTGATTTGTCGAATTCGATCTCTCTGCGCAACCGGGCGATATCACCGAACAGAAAAGCGGTTGCCTGCTCGTAGTTCCACACGTGGGTGCATGACCCGAAGCAGCAGCCCACACTGTTATTGCATCCTTCCCATGCGAAAAGGTAGCCGTCGGCGGTGCGGAAACAGGTCTGCGTACGCAGCGTACTTACATTGAAGAGAGCCGCTTCCTTTACCACCTCAGGCACCTCGGATGAGCAGAATGCAGAAACGAATTTTATCGTTTCGTTTTCGAGCGACCGGAGACGTGGCCTGGTTTTACGGATCACATCCCAAGCATCTGAAAACTGTGTGGAATAGTACTTTTTCAGCACACTTTTCGACCATGCCTGCTGGTTCGGAAAGTGCCAGGTGAGATAGAATTCGAATGTGCGGCTCTCCCCGGCCGGGATGCTTTCCATCCTTGCCAGCGATGCCATGGGCTTGTTTTCGCCTGTAACAGGTCGATCTTCCAATTTTCCATCAAGGCTGAAATCATCCCAGAAATCCAGTACCGACGATCCCCATTGCTGCTTTTTCCAATTGGTGCGGTAGGTAACCTGATCGCCAACACAACTGACCGCCATCGTTCCCCACTGTTCTATCTCGGGGGCTACTCCGCTGGTTGAAAGGAATATACCTTTCAAGCCATCTTCGTTCCGGAATGTGTTAACGTTTTTCAGGGCCGATCCCGCCGATCCATCCTCGCCGATGAAGTTCTGTAAACCGGCGCAAACCGATACGTTAATCGCACGGGCAGATGTATTGGTAACCACATAGCGAAGCACAGCCACCGGTATCCCGCTGTCATCGGCATTGGCCGGTATCAGGGGATTGAATGCCTTAAGGGTTACCTTCACCGGTGCAGGTGTGCCGGTAAGGTGGACCTGGCCGAAAGGATAGGCCGCATCAAAAGCCGATGATGAAAATCTCGGCATCCCGTGGTTGGTGACCCTGTCGACACCCCTTTCCCCTTCGTAGGCATAGGTGGGAACAGGACCCTCGAGGAGCCGTGTATCCTTTTTCCCGTCCCACTCGGTGTGGATCACAAAAAAAGGCGCCAGTTCAAACGCTGGCCCCGGATTGTATCCCTTGGCCGGACGGCTCATGATCTCCCAGTCCTGCAGGTTTCCCCTGCCGCCAAGCGAGACAGTGCCGGTGCCGATGCCGCCGATCGGCATTGCGATTTTCTGAACATGCTGGCTGTCGTAACGCTTCAATACCGGCCATTCAGGTTCTGTCTGAGCCATCGATAGGGAGCCGGCGCCCGTTAACAGGATCAGGAGGGAAATTAACTTCTTCATAAGGATCGTATTAATGTGGTTTGTGCGCTGGTGCATTGTGCACCCTTTACCAGACTTAAACCCGTAATTGAGCTTTTTCTCACTTTATTGTTTTCAACAATTGGCATTTATCAACGTACACCGGTTATCTGGTAAGGCAGTCCGGTGGTTTTCAACTCCAGCTTCACGCCCTGTTTTGGACCGCTGGCGGTAAATTGTGCCTCAAACCCGATTTTGTGCCTGCCCTGTGAAAGCGTAATATCCAATTGGGTCACCTGACCGGTGCCAGCCGGTTGCCAGGCAGCATTATAAAGGGTTACATAACTTCCGCCTGTGTATTTTAAATGATGGCCTGCCGGCAATTCAACAGGAATGTGGATTGTCCTTGCGCCGTCGATGGTGAAGGTGATGCCGGTAATGGCGTTTTCGGGTCCCGTTGAAAGAATAAACTGCATCGGCTGATCGGGATTTTCGTTGTCGATTTCAACAACCACCGGTCCGGTCCCGGGTTTGTACTCGGCACGCCAGATAGCATACGGGAACAGGTTCCAGCCATTAGGCCCGTTGATTTCGAGATGGAACTCATTGCGGATATCCTGCATCTCTGCCTTTACCCCGGCCGGAAACGAACCCGACATGCGTGCCTTCTCCCATTCCCGGAGGGCATAAAGAATCTTTTCGCCGAAACCGTTCCCGGCTACGGCAGCGAGTGATGTCACAAGTGCATATCCGGCATCGAATCCGGCTGAGCGGGCAAGCAGCCATTCAATATCCTCCAGGCTTGTTTCGGGGTGCATGCTGAACCAGCCCAGCATCGGCGGAATGAGGTTCCTTCTGAAATAGAGCTGGTTGAGCAGCCGGTACTGGGTCTGGCTTTCCCGGAAGCCTGCATACCACGGTTCGCCCCAGTTCATCCTCGTAAAACTGTGCCAGAAATAGTGCCCCGGGCCGCTGGCGTCGGTGATCACCTCGCCCTTGAGGCCGGGTTTCAGCTGATCGTACCAGTTTTGAGTAAATCTCAGCCGCCCGTATTCACCCATGCCGGTCGACCAGTTGCCCTCCAGCCCGTCGAAAGAGATCTGCCTGCAGCCGGTGAAATTGACAAAATTTGCCAGGGTGGTTGAAACCTCCATCGAAAGGTCGTTGTCGGTAAGGAAGGTCTGGTAGCCATGGTCCATCAATTTCCCGATCGCGGCGCCTGCCTCATGGGCAGTGGCCTTTGTTCCGAATGCCCCGCGCTCGCATTCAAGCAGCGTCCAGGGTGCACTGGCCGAGACTTCCTTGTACCTGACGAGTTCGTTATCGATGACAACACATCGCAATGTGTTGTTTTTCATCTGGTTAAAAAATTTCGAATCTTTTATTCCGATATTTTTCACGGAGGCATCAACCGCTTCCGTCAGTTCCGAAGCACCCACTTTTGCAAGGCGTTTGTCCGGGACCGGAGTAACATAAGGATCGTTGGTGGTGATAAAATTCGACAAGGTGTGTATGCCGAGTTTAATTCCCTCTTCTGCAGCCCGGTCGACCATCAGTTTCATGGTCTCCCAATTTTCAGGGAACCTCGCCGGTTGCAGTTTGAAATGCCCCCAGGTTTCAAAGGCTCCCCCTTCATACAGGTATTGCAGGCCGGCCTTTTTGGTGAGTTCGAGTGCATCTTCAAAGTTGCTGATCCCGAAATCCATGATCAGGTAGGCTGCCGTGGCCTCTTTGGAGGTCTTGGCCCATTCACCATTGATCATCGGATGGGGCAGCCCTTCAGCCACCTCGATCTCCCCGATGGTTTTCAGGGCATCTGCTGGTTTGCACCCGAAAATAGCTATCGATGAGCCGGTTATGCCTCCGTCGTTGAATGCCGGGGCAACATAAAAGTCATGCGCCCAGTTTGAGATGATCCGCTCGCGATTCCTGTTGCGGCAATAGGCCTGGATAATGCTTCCGAATGGCTCCTTTTTGGCGGTATGCCCGCGGTAGATAACCTTAACAGAATCCGATACGTCGATCAGGCTGTTGGTTTCAAATATGTCATAGGCCGGTTCGATGTCGTTTTCTTCGGTTGGAAATCCACCCAGGGTTTTGAGATTGAGCGCCTGAATGCCGATGGCATAAACCGAATCCCGCACAACACCCACGGTTTCGCCGACGGTTTCACTGATCGAGGTGGGATAGGGGCCCCAAACCATGAGGTCGGTGGAATCGGCGCCTGAGAATTCATCAAGCCGGAAAACAAGGTGGGTGGGTTTTGCCGTTACGCTGACCTTAGCGGTGCGGTTTCCTTCGAAACTGAGTGTCAGTAGTGTTTTCCCGGGATCTGCAGCGCAGGTAAGCGGCAGTAGGTACTTGCCGTTCACCCTTACCTGCATCAGTGGGGAGGGCTGGTTTGCTGCGATATAATTTCTGCCGGTTGTTGCATCCGCCAGGGTGGTGACGGTTCCCTTTTCAGAAACTTTCATCCGGAACGGGCCGGCGGTCCATTCAAACCCTTTGGGTGAGCAGGAGGTGAGCAGGAGGGTGGCGAAAAGGAGGCGGATTGGGGTTTTTATGTTCATCTCTCGGTTGGTTTGGTTTTTTTAACCACGGAGGCACGGAGTACACGGAGTGACACGGAGTATTAATATCAAATCCAAATAACCTTTAAACAAATCTCCGTGTCTCCCTGTGCCCTCCGTGCCTCCGTGGTTAGCTGAAATTTTCATTTGATCAAGGGTATCTCGGAGACGCGCAGCTTCGCCGACGCATACGGCACCAGCAACAGGTCGGTCACCGGAACAGATGCATCAGCCGCAAGAGGGGAATAGGGCGGTGCGGCGGCATTGGCCCCATCCATCACCCAGCCCGGCAGCAGTTTGCCTTTTGCCTTCAGCATCAACGGAGGATCCTGCCTGAGGGTGTCGAAACTTCCGGAAGTTGCGTTGTAAATGAGGTCACCACGGTCGCCGAACGGGTATTTTCCGATCGGGTTGGTAACCACTTCAAAGCTTTTTGCAGGGTTGCCGTCCTGAAGGATGAGCCCGAAATTCCATGGGCTGGCCGGTTCGATCATCCAATCGGTGGAACCCATATAGGAGTAGGTGTGTGTAGTGGTTGTAATGGGGGTAAACTTCTTCTCCATACGAAGGCTGAAGAACAGCGGGCCTTTGGCCACGGAGGCAGCCTGGTTGTAGCGCGTTTCGATGCGCACCGGTGATTCAAGCTTGAGCTCAACCTTGTCGCCCGATTTCCACTTCCGGTCGATCTGGAGAAATCCGCCGGGTGCACAAACAAGCAGTTCGCCGTTTACGGTTACCACCGGGGACGAAACCCATTCCGGTATCCTGAGATAGATCGGGAAGGAGGATTCTTTTTCGGGATTCACCAGAATCGTGATGTTTTCGCCAAACGGATAGTTGGTCTGAACTTCAATGTTTACCGGCGTTTTCTTTCCGGCCAGGGCTTTTACAGTGCAGGGAGCATAGCTGATGGCGGCCAGGCCTCCGTCGGGTGAGGCCATCCAGAGCGACTGAGTGTATTTGGGCCATCCCTGGTGTCCGTTGGCCGTGCAGCAGCCGAAATCCGGCTCTGTGCCGAAAATGTTGGCATCGGGGCGGTTGCTCGACCAGGGACGCGGAGCAACACTAACAAGAACCTGATTGGTTTGCTGGTCGTACTGGTGTGCCCAGTAGTCGGCCGTGCAGGTTCCGGGGAGGCTGTTGAAGGCGAGGATATCGAGCCTGTCGGCCAGTTTGACGTCGCCGGTAATTTCGATGAGGTTTTCAAGTGAGAACATGTATTCCACCACCGCACACATCTCGGTTCCCTGGGTGGGGTTTTTGCCGCTGAGGTGCTCATCGCCGGAAAAACGGCCCCCAACCTGGCCATGATGGGCATCAAGGTTGGTCATCGAGGTATAGGATGCCTGCAGGTCCATCGGGATACCCGACTGCTGCGACCATATTCCCGGGTATTTCACGGCCATGGCATTGTTCACCACATGGGCCGTCAGGCCTACTGCATCCCAGATCTTCGGGATTCTGCCTTCGCGTGCAGCCAGTGAATCCCATGGGAATTTCATGAAGTAATCTGCCCAGGAGAACGAATTCCCTTCGATAGACCGGATCGCTTTAAGGATAGTGGTATCACCAGTCTGACGGAAGAGCCAGTATCCGGTAACCGCATTTTCCATGGCCCTTACCCCGCGCCACTCCTTATCGGGCCAGTCGGGCTTTTCGGCGGCCAGATAGGCAAAATATTTTTTGATCATCTCAAGCGCCCTCGGGTCGTTGCTGCCTTCGTAATAGCTTTTTAGCACCTTGAGGCCCACCGCCAGCGGCCAGCGGTCGGTGTTCTTTGCCGGACCGAACCATCCGTTCGGCTGACCGGAAGCCAGCATGGGTTCCATCCAGGCCTTAACTTTTTCAAGCAGGCGCTGGTCATCAAGCAGGTAAGCCAGCGGGACCAGCCCGTCGAGATAGTATGGACCCCTTTCCCACGCTTCCTTTTCTCCGCCTTTCCAGGCAGAAGTTGTCAGCGACGGCCAGAATTCATCCAGATGACCCGGCAGGCCGTTGGCCTGTATCACCAGCTGGTCGCGAAGCCATCCCGCGGGCTTAACAGAACCGAGCGGCAACTGTATAAAGGCATTGCCTTTCAGGGGTTCCCGGTTTGAGGGATAATTGGGTTCCGGTTTGCTGCATGATGCGAAAAGGATTGTCAAACCGGAGAGGAGAATGATGAATGAACGAGGCATAGTTAATTTATTAATGAGGTAAGCTTATCGGGTAAAAATAGTGATTCCGGGGAATTTTAGGTTAGGAGGTTAGGAGCTTATGAGGTTAGGAGGTTAAAAGGTTAAAAGGTAAATGGTCTCGTAATTTAAAGTGGTTATTGGTGCGGTTTTTGCATGATGGAAACGGTGTTGGTGATAATTAAAGTATTGATTTATTGGTTTATATCATGAAAAGAATTTTTGGTTTTTCGACCTTCGTGATAATTGCCTTCCTGTTTGCCGGTTTTTTGGCGGCGCAGGACAATCCAGCACGATCTATTGAATCCCGCGATAAAAAGTTGGAACAGCGAAAAAAGGCTGATCAGGCACGGATCAGCCGTGTAAATGATCTTGTGAAGGAGAACGATTTTGTTCTCGAGCCAAATCAGTTGGGCGGCTTCAATGTTAATCCGGTTACCAATTTTGTGATGGTTGCCGGCGATCTTTTAGTCTTTCAAACGAGCAGCCCGGTTGATCGGACGCGTGCCAATATCCCGTTCACGGACAAAACGGTGATGGGCCGCATAACCTCGAAGGACATCAGGATAAATTCAAAAGGCTACCACCTGATCCGTTACGGGCTGATGACCGAAGTTGGGGTGGGCTTTCGCGTGGATATGCGTATCTCACCAACCGGAAACGCAACGGCATCTGTGACAAAGAACAATGGTGCCGGTCGTCTTGATTACAATGGACCCATTGTTCCCCGGGAGCAGGCGACCGTTTCTGTCGGGGCCGAGTCGATCGACCTGACGGGCTTTCCGTGGTATTTCGATTTTATTCATCTGGCCCACTATGGCTGGTAAAAGAATTCATCGCATCTAACAGTACTCTTTGCTTTACAGAAAACTTCACGAAAGATGAGAAAAATCCCGGCACTGCTGCCTTTCATTGCGATTGCCTTTGCCTTAACGACGGCGCAATCCTGCCGTAAGGCCGACGTTCTGGGGAAAACGAAGTTCGTGATGGGCGCTGACCTCTCCTATGTAAACCAGATTCTGGATCATGGAGGCGTTTACCGGGAGAATGGAGCCGTGAAGGATCCGTACCTCCTGTTCCGCGACCATGGGGCCAACCTCGTGCGGCTGCGCATATGGCACAATCCGGTTTGGACGGCCGAGGTTTATGGCACCCCTGGCGGTAAAATCTACAATGGTTTCGATGACGTCAGGAACGCAATCCGCCGGTCGAAGGAAGCAGGACTGGCGGTTAATCTTGATTTTCACTATTCAGATACCTGGGCGGATCCGGCGAACCAAAAGGTACCGACGGCATGGAAGTACTTGGATTACAATACATTGTGTGATTCTGTTTATCGATACACCTATTCCGTGCTGAAATCGCTTGACGAATCGGGACTGATGCCCGAAATGGTGCAGATCGGCAACGAAATCAACCCCGGCTTTCTTCTGCCGGTAGGGAGCCATACCGCCTTCGGATGGAAGCAGCTTGGCGGCCTGCTGAATTCGGGGATCAGGGCTGTGAGAGAGGTGTCAGCCGCTTCGGATACCAAGACACAGATAATTCTGCACATCGCCCAACCGGAGAATGTCAGGGAGTTTTTCGGAAACCTTACGCGCTGGGGCGAAGTCACCGATTTTGATGTTGTCGGGTTTTCCTATTATTCAAAGTGGAGTGATATCCCGATCGGAAAGATCAGCTGGTATGTAAGTGAATTCAAAAAGGCTTACGGGAAGGAGGTGATGATTGTTGAAACGGCCTATCCCTGGACCGATGCCGATGCCGACACCTACAACAATATCTTCAGCCCTGCCGATTCCATACCCGGATATCCGCTCACGCCTGAAGGACAGCTCCGTTTCCTCACCGACCTGACACAGGCGGTCAGGGATGGCGGCGGCATGGGGATCATGGTATGGGAGCCGGCCTGGATCACATCCGCTGTAAAGGACCCATGGGGAACCGGCTCTTCCTGGGACAACTGCACCTTTTTTGATTTTGATGGCAACCTCCATACCGGCATCGATTTCATGTCCGCATGGTGAAATCCCCGGTTCGGGGTGAAAAGAGATAATCAATTATGCGTCTCTGCATCGCATCACGCGTCACGCGTCACGTGTCACGACTCTTCCGCGTCACGCGTCACGCGTCACGACTCTTCCGCATCACGCGTCACGCGTCACGATCTCAAAACACCGCCATATGCCGCCGCCGGTAAATCCAGTACCCCACGAGAAAGTACAGCACCGTAAGTCCGGTAAGTGAAACCAGCTGGGGCCAGATATCAGCGATGCCCGCCTGGTAGATAAGAATCTGCTTGAGAGCCTCGGTGCCATGATAGGTCGACATGAGCCCCGGAACGGTAAAGTTGTATCCGCCAATCGTGAAGAGTGTGGCCCCGGCCATAGGGAAAACGGTACCAGAGAAAAACATGAAGAGAAACATCGGAAAGTTTCCCACCACCAGCACTTCGTTAACCGACCGGGTGGCTCCGGCGAGGATCAGGCTGAAACCCACCACCGACAGACTGGTGAGAGCACACACCAGAAGAAAAGGCCAGAATCCGCCCGAAAATTCGAAATCGAACAGATAGGCGGTACCCAGGGTCAGCAACACGCTCAGCAGGCCTATCACAACCTGGATGATGCTCACTCCGGCCAGGAAAGTGAGCGGCGTCAGTTTCGAGAGCTTCAGCCGAAGCATGGTTCTCTTTTCCGGTTCTGAAACAAATGCTATTGCACCCGAAAACATCAGCATGATGGTTGCAAGTATCAGCAAACCGGGTACGGCTATGGTGAAATCATTCAGTTTCGACGAAATGCCTGCCGGGGTTTCAACAAAGCGATAGGGTTCCTGTGCACCGGTAACTTCGTTGATGAACCCGGCAACATAGGTGATTCCAAGGATTGCCGAAACCATGTAGTTGGTTTCGGTAAGGTTGCCCGACATTTCGAAGGGTACCTGTATCCGTGCACCTTCCTGTTTCAGCCGGATGCTGTCGGAAAAGCCGGAAGGGATGAGTATCATGGCATGAGTCGCCTTTGTCCGCACCTGTTCCTCTGCGGTTGCCCGATCGGGAGCCCTGACAAAGGTAACCGGGAGGGTATCGTTTTTGATTTTTTCAAGATAGGCCATCAGCTCCTGCCCGTAATCAGCCGTGCTGCCCTTTATAGATGGTTTGTCGAGGTTGACGACACTAACCTTCAGGTTCAGGGAACTGCTTTTATAGATCAGGTAGAAAACCCCCACAAAGAACGGGGCCATGCTCAGCGTTAGCAGCAGGATCCAGAGTTGCCGGAGCTGCTCGGTGAGGCTTTTGCGGATGACGGCAATGAGTTTCATGAGCGCAGTTTTTTGCCGGTGAGCATGATAAACACATCCTCCAGGGTATTTTCCCTCAGCTTGATTTCAATCGCGTGATACCCCATCGCGTTGATCGTTTCCAAAAGAAGCGGAAGAAGCTTAATCGGATCGGGTGCCTGAAAGGTTACGCTGCCGTTGTCGACAGTGAGTTTCAGAATTGCCGGAAAGCGTTTTTGGAGCTGTTCGGAAAAGCCATTCTCCGGATGCCTTTCAAGACTGATTTGCAGTGTGTTGTTTGTGCCGATGGAGCGTTTCATGTTTTCCGGTGTGTCAACCATGAGTGTCTTACCCTGGTCGATGATGGCCACGCGGTGTGAAAGGCGATCGGCCTCATCCATGTTGTGGGTGGTGAGGATGATCGTTCTCGTTCCCGACAGGTTCCGGATAAACTCGCGCATCAGGATCCTGCTTTGCGGATCGAGCCCGGCCTCGGGCTCGTCGAGGATCAGTACAGCCGGGTCATGAACCAGTGCGAGAGCAATGTTTAGCCGGCGCTTCATCCCGCCCGACAGGTTGCGTGCCTGCTTTCCCGACTGCCTGTCGAGTCCGAGCTGTCCAAGCAGCCCGAGCGACCTCGCTCTGGCAGTTTTGTGTGAAAGGTCATACATCTCACCGGTAAAAACCAGCTGCTCAAGGCAGGTGAGCCTCTCCCAGTGTACGTTTTCCTGAGGGCATACTCCCAGCAGCGATTTCCCTTCGGGCAGCCGTTGCAGCGTCACCCCGTTAAACAGCACCTCTCCCTCATCCGGCTTCAGCAGCCCGCAGATCATTCGGATGGCCGTGGTTTTACCTGCTCCGTTGGGCCCCAGAAAGCCGAGGATTTCACCGGGGCTGACCCCGAGATTGAGCCCGTCGACGGCCACCTGCCCGGCAAACCTTTTGGTGAGGTTCACCGTTTGAATACCGACCCCGCTGGTCATTGGCTTATGCTATTTTAGGGTAGGATAAAAGGCGGTTACCCGCATATCAACAAACTGGTAAAAGTCGGCAAGTTCCTTTTGCCGGATACCCGATTTTCGCCAGTTACGCTGGTAGTCAAGGGCCTCTCTCCTGATCTCATCCTCAAGAGGAAGGAGCTGCTGCCGGATACCGGTCTGGTCCGAATTGATAACGGCGGTGGTTTGAATGTAGTTCTTGCCGTTGCCGCGTGTCACCGGTACCATCTTTTTCTTGAGTTCCAATGCCAGGCTGCAGAGAAGTGCCTTTTCACCGGGAGCAGCCGTAAGTACTTCAGGAAGCCGGTTGTCTGCCGTCAGCCATACCGGAATTGCTACCGATGCAAGCGGAAAGCCCAGTATCGTCCACATGGCTGTCAGTGAGGAATATTCTCCCGGCTTTACCCCCTGAACCACCGCCGAGGCGGCTGTCGACGGCCTGACCGTGCAGTCGTTGAAATACATGAATTTGCTATCTGTGGCGCGGAGATCCTTGTAATCAAGCAGGTCTTCGCCCGTGAGGCTGTTCCTGACACCGCGGCTGATGTTGTTCAGGATGAATTCAACCGACAGGTTGTTCTGTGAGGAGGCTTTCCAGAGGAGATCCTCGGCCGTTTCAAACCGAATGTAGCCCGCGCCTCTGTTAGCCTCGCCGGTGAAGGAGTAGTTGGTTCGCACAACATAACCGTGCGGGGCGATTGTCGGATCATTCACATCGATTTTGGTAAACCTCGAATTGCCGGTCTCGAAATAGGCAGCCCCGCCAAATGCATCGATCACGCCGAAATTGGCCTCAACGCCCAGCGGCTTCGGAAGTCTGGCGAGGAGACTCTCAAATTCAGCCACCGTGCTGCATTCCAGCAGTGCCATTTTCATGATGATACCTTCCTGGTCCGTTTTTTTTGCTGTATCGGTAAAGTTCAGGTTGTACGAAGCCGAATTCATGATGGCGAAACCGGCTTCATTGAATCCGATCCAGACGCTCTCCGATTCCTTGTCTTTTGAATCGATCAGCGCCACAGCCCGGTAACGGCCATTGGTGAGCACAACCAATTTGTTGTCCAGTGCGTCGGTATCCCTGTGCTTCAGCAAAAGCGGCCGGCCATCCGGAGTGTACTTGCCCGATACAATGGCTGTTGTGCAGGCCAGCAACGGCTGTGTCAGCAATCCTGTCGAAAACAGCAGGAACAGCAGGAGGCCCTTTGGCCCAATAGCGAAAAATTTCATAAAGGTTTGTTTTATCCGCGTTTAATTCTGATGTACGAATATACACCGAATCGGCTTATCTCGCTTTTTCACTGGGCAACCGGATGGGCAGCTCTATCCACGCCAGGCCCACATCCCTGTTCATATGGCTTTTGTACCCCTGAGGCATTTCGCTTGCAGAGTTGCCGTCATAAAGAAGGGCCAGCCGGTTTCCCGATTTCACAACGGATGGCAAGCCAATAATGTGCTTCGACCAGGTGCAGTTTTTTGCATCCAGAACGATGGCCTTATTTGCCGGATTCCAGCGGTTCAGGTCGCGGCTCCAGTAAACCCAAACGGCATCGGTATATTCGAGACCGTCACGAAGCCCCACGTGATTGGTGAACAGAAACCAGGCAGAGTCGGATTCCTGGTAATAGAGCGATGAATTCTCAATCTGCTCTTCCGGCGGAAGGGCCGGGTCTTTATCTATTACCCAGCTGCCGTTGAGGTCGCCGGTTCGGGCAATGCTGATGGTACGCAGGATCCCGCGGGTTCCGGTGGAGGCAGAAAAGAACATCAGGTAATTATTGCCCTGTTTAACTATATGACCCGGACTGGCAGTGGCATCGAAGTAGGTTCCGGCCATCGGCTCGAATGGGGTTATGTCATATCTTTTGGTCCATGGACCTTCAGGCGACAGGCCTTCTGCCTTCATGGTAAGATACGGGAATCCGGGAATGTAATCGGGGTAAGGAGTAACGTTGGGTGTGCCGAGATAAAACATGTGCCAGATGGTGCCGTCGAACCAGGTAGTTCCATACGAGGCAGAAGCACAGTCGCGCATTCCGGGTTTTCCGAAATCCAGCGCAGGACCTCTGGCCTGCCAGTTGATAAGGTCGGTGCTTACCGCAAGCGATGTGAGCCAGCCTTTCGGACCGGCAGCGTCGTAGTGCATATAGAATGTGCCCCGGTCATCCCAAACCCACACATCCCTCGCTCCCAGGTAGTCGCAGCTGTCGGGCCCGCCGCCGTGGCGGTATACCGCACCGGCATCCACAGCATCTAGCCTGAATTTCGCCGCTGGCCGGTTGTCAGGGTAGACCGCCACCTTGCGCTCCGGAATAATCCGTGAACCCTGCACCTGGGCATTGCAATCAGTAACTGATAAGAATGTCAGTACTAAGATGCTGAAAATCAATGAAATAAATAGTTTCATGTTTATTTGGAAACCACGAATTTACTGGTAAATGTTTGGCCACCCGAGATAATCCGTATGAAATACATGCCGGGGCAGGTGTTTTCTGTTCCGATGCACCATCGGCCGGGCCCGGCTGGGAGGCAGTTTGCGCGGATCACCTGCCCGGAAATGTTGAAGAGGGTAACCGATGGCGCGCTGTCAAATACCGGGATTTCGATGTACAGCCTTTCGGCTGCCGGATTGGGATAGATCCTGATTTGTCCGCCGGTGTCGGCCAGCGTTTCGATGACCATGCTGCCCGTGGCCTTGATGCTGATATCATCGGCATGGAACAGGGCTTGCCCATCTGATGGCCAATTCGGCCCCGGCTTCGAAGCCAGCACTATTTCGTCGAGGTGGGCCGTTTCGCCAGTGAATTCCCAATCGATCGGGAACAGGTTGGGGCCGATCTTTAACCAGATACCGTTGCCTTGCCCGTAAAGGTTCAGTTGCAGCGGGAACCAGGCCGATTCGGGGTAAGGTATCTCCGTTTGCCATACACCGTTTATTGCCAGGTCGCATCGCCCGTTCGACTTGAACCACAGGTTGATGTCTGTTCCGTTAAGGTTCCTGAACCTAACCGATCCGATGCAGCCGTTTCCGATCAGCAGCTGCATATTGATGTAGAGTGATGATTGGTAAAGGTGTCCCAGCGGAAGCCGGATTTCGGCTGAATTGGCCAGTTTGAGCGCCTGCCTGCCGCTGTTCCGGCGATAAGGGTCGACCCGGCCGTCAACCGGGCTCGAGGCATCACCTGAGGCCCTAAGCCAGAAAGGCGATTTCTCGGTGAAGTAGGCAAATGAGGGGTAATCCTCAAAGCCCTCTTCGTACGGCAGTTCCAGCGGCCGGGAGGTTACAAAATGAAAAAGACCGCTCAGGAATGACGTGTCGGGAAGCACCGTGCGCACCCGCCAGTAAAAAGGCCTGTCGGGCATTGCGTCAACGGTAAAGGATTGGATGCCTGTTGTGGCAAATGGCTTAAGATCAGCGCGCGATGAGCCGGTGTAAATCTCGTAATATCCACCATCGGGAAGTGCACCGGTTTTCCAGCCCAGGTTTACTGGCCCGGCTGCCGGAGGCTGATTGCGCGGAGGTACCGGTTCACCGGGGCTAAGTGGCTGAAAGCTGTCTGCTACCATCAGCGTGGTTATCTCCTCCTTCAGTTTTGGAAGAAAGCGGGTAAACGTTTCTTCTGAGAGCGGATTGCCCCGCAGGTCGAGGTATTGTAATCCCGATGCCGTATTGTGGTGGTAAACCGGATAAATATCGGCGATACGGTTGCCTGAAAGGTCCACGTGGCTCAGCAGGGGATTTGCCGGGATGTCGTCGGCCAGCGACAGCTGGTTGTCGGAAATGTCGAGATACTCCAGCAGTTGAAGGCTGCCGGTCCAGAGCTCTGTAATCCGGTTGCGGCTAAGGTTGAGGTGTGTAATGGAAGGAACCTGGCTGGCCAACCGGCCGATGTTTCGGATCCGGTTGCCGCTGGCCGTTAGCCGCCGCATTGAGGTGGCTGGTATCGCGAATGCCAGGGTGTCGATGGAGTTGCTGTCGATACTGAGTTCCTTCAGGAACTTGAAGTTGAGTCCGGTAACGAATCGGTTCAACTGGTTAGAGCTGACATTCAGGCGGACAAGGCCCGGTACAAACTCAAGAAAGAAAAGGTCACTGAGCTGGTTTCTGCTGAGATTCAGTTCCGCTATCTCGGGTAGTTTCTCCTGAAGTCGGAACCGTGTCAGCAGATTGCCGCTCAGATCGAGGCACTCAAGGCCCGTAAGATCCTGAACAAATGAAGGATTGGTGATTTCACAGTCTGACAGGGTAAGTTTTTTCAGCCAGCGGAGAGAACTGAATATCTGAGGATCGGGAATCGGCATCCCGGAAAGCACGAGTTCCTGAAGTTCAGTCAGGTTCAGCAGAAATTCCGGCTGAAAGTCATTGCAATTCCGGATACCAAGGTGTATGAGCCGTTTGTTTCCGGTAAGCAGACTCATGTTTCCGGAAATGTTTGACAGCTCGATCCATTTCAGCCTGTTCAGCCTGGCAATGGGCGAAAGATCAAGGCTGACGGCAGTTCCCGGGTCGATGATGAGTACCTGAAGTTTGTTGCAATTTTCCAGTCCCGACAGGTCGGCAACCGGTTGGTTTACCTCCAGGCGGCTGATGCGGGTAAGCTGGTTTGTAGTGAGCTGATTCCCCTGTACCGGAATGCCTTCCCGCAAAAGTTCTTCAAGGATGGCCGATCTGAGACCGGCATCCGGAATGGCAACCGCGCTTCCGGCAACAACATGCCGGATCGGTCCGGCCCAGCAGGATTCCCCCTGCGGATAAAAGGCCGAAACCATCAGGTGATGGTTGCCTGCAGGAAGAAGTTCAGTGTTGAAAAGCGTTTCCTGCGTTTGAAACCAGATAGAATCATTGATATAAACCCGGTAATGAATAGGATCAACCGGTGTCAGCCGGTTCTTTTCCCATCGCAGAATCCTTTGCCCACCCAGCGTATCGAGATAGAAGTTTGACACCGGCAGATTATTGGTATACGGCATCACATCGAACATGGCCTCTGCCGGATCCAGTGAAAGAACCTGGTTCAGTGGATAATACCCATCTCCGTATCCATACCACCCGAGGTTGAAATGGAAAAATCCCTGTGCATCCATGCCATCACAAACAAAGGAATGGCTCGACCCGGAAACATACACAGGCCTGTAGTCGCGGATGTTGTTGACGAAGTTCTGCACCCAGAATTCCGGTGTTGTTCCGGAGCGCATAAGCCGGATGGCATTGAAGTACTTAATTTTCTTGAAGGTGTCATACACATTGAAGTTGGATGTAGTGGAACTGACACTGCTGTAATTCATGTGCATGAGCGCACCGAGCCCGAACAGAAGGTGCGACACCTCCGTATCGGTGGTTATCGGTCGATCTTCCATTTGTGCCCAGTTATAATTTCCAACAGTAGCGCTGATGGTGCCAAATCGGGGATCCGAATAGGATTCCGTGACTTCGAAATCATTGAATTTGCCGTAGAATCGCACGATCTGGCCCATGGCGACAGCTGCACATCCCACATAAACATGGCCATCAGGTCCGTCAGGGTCTTCGGGACAATAGTAGTTAAACCAGCCCTCCTGGCTCCAGGTGGATCGGATCATCGGACCCACCGGTCGATAGCTTGTCTTGAGCCCGGAAGAAGAAAAGGCAGATGCGGGGCAGGAGGAAAGCGATCGCACGAATCCCTGCGCAGGTGCCGGCACCGTATCGTTTCGGGTAAACCTGTTCCGGATGGAGTAGCCGGCCACCGGATTCCCTTCACACGCTCGGATAAGGACAAAACCGGCAGGATCTTCCGACTCGTAGATCCAAAGACCATCAAGTCTGACCGGAGTTTCGAATTGGAATTCTCCGGTATAGCCGCTTTCATTAAGCCGCTGTCGGAAAAACAATTCAGCCGTCGTATGCGGGTCTTCCTGGCCCGTTAAGGGTAAATAACACTGAAGGGAAAGACTAAGGGCCACGAGAATGTTTCTGGGGTTCATGGCCTTTATATTCATAACACCAAGATAGGAAACCGGACGAATATTACCTGATGCTGTACTCTTTCAGGTACCAGTTTTCCTTCGAAATCCATCCAAACAGATAGTGCCAGTTCTCGAGCCGGACAATGCCAAGGTTGGGAACGAACCAGCGTGTATCCGTGAGATAATCGTTGAAAGCGAATAACCTGCGCTGAATGGCGTAAGCATCGGGATATACATCATCCTGCCGGACAAGCGTATCCATGGCGATCACCCAGGTAGAGTCCCGCACAAAGTATGGATGGGTCCAGCTGAGGCCGGTTTTGAGCGGCAGCAGCATCACCTCCTGCGGGAAACCTTCGAGGTAACGGAAAAACAGGACCGAATCGGGAGTTGTCCGCACATAAAGCGTATCATACATATTGGTTTTGCCGAAAACCCACATTCGGTAAGACTTACCGTCGGTATAAACTGAATCACGGACAATTTCGACCGTTAAAGTCGATTTTTCCATGTTCAGACTGTCGAACCGGTCGTATACCCACCGGTTTCCGATGCTGTTCGGGAAATACTCATCCGAAAGCCTGATGCATTCGTTTTCCTTACGGCAGCCTGAAAGCAGGATCAAAAGTATCAGCAACGAGGGGAGACTGATCTTCGCAGACATCCGGATGGTTTCGAAGGGGCGCAACCGTATCATATTGACAATTCCTCCTTTTTAGATTTAAGACGCAAAGCGGGGATAAATGTTAAAGCCATTAGCAGCGCCATCAAATATAATGCCTTACGGTATCCGTCGGCGGGCAAAACTTCCTGTGCTGCAACGGCCGTTATGGCGGCGCTGCCGACGATCTGGCCGATGCTGATGAATATGGTAAGAACGCCTTGGGTAACTGCCCGTTCGTGCACGCCAACCTCATTCAGCATGATGTATCGAAGGCCCGAGCCGGCCAGAACAGCGAGTCCAAGACCGATGAGAATTCCGGACCCGTAAAAGAATGCCTTCGAATCGCCGGAAAGTCCGATTATAAGAAGGCCTGATGCCGAAAGAGCCAGGCCCGTAAGGATCACCAGCCTTGAGCCGGTTTTGTCGAGCATCCGGCCGAAAACCGGAGATCCGATGGCCGTGGCGAACACAAACGGAAGAAGCATGAAGCTTGCCACGGAGGAGGTTACTCCGAAGGAGAGTACCGCCAGATTGGGGATGAAGACGAAGGCTGACTGGAACAGCCCGGTGACCATGGCGATAAATCCGACTATGCGGATCTGCCTGGATTGAAACAGCTTCGGGTTTATGACAGGATAGCTTATTTTGCGTTCGAGCAGAATCAGAATAACAAGAAATACAAGGGAAGCCAACAGGAATGGCAAGACCTTGATTTCGAGCAATCCATACAGGCCCAGATTTTTGTCATAATTATTAACGCCATACGTTAAAGTGCCAAGAAAGAGACCGAGGAGGATGATTCCTTTCCAGTCGATCTGGCTTGCCGATTCCACCCGTTCGGAGCTTAGAAGCCGGGAGCTGTAAAAGATCAGGACAATGACGATCGGGATATTGATCATGAACAGGACATGCCATTCGAAGTAGGCAAGCAGGGTACCCGCCAGAATGGGGCCGATTATGAAGGCGATCCCCCACACGGCGCCGATCATGCCGAGCACACGCCCCCGTTTTTCCGGAGGGAACTGGTCGCCGACTACCGCACTGGCAACCGGAAAAATTCCACTGGCACCAAATCCCTGTATGGCACGGCCCAGCAAAAGCAGGTCGAGGTTGTTTGCCAGCGAAACAACAAGCGACCCGACACCGAAAATGGCAAGCGTAGTCATGTAGATGCTCCGGCGGCCGAACAAGTCGGAAAGCTTGGCAAAAAGACTGATGCCCACCAGGTTGAACAGTACGTAAATACTGAAGATCCATGAAAGGTCTTTCTGTGCGACACCGATTGAGCTGCTGATCGACGGAATGGCCGGCCCGACGATTGAAATATCCAGGGCTCCCATCAGAACCCCGAAAAAGAGCAGCGCAAGTACTTTATTGTTTTTCATCCGGATATCTTTGCTGTAAAATACGTTTAACCCTTGAAGTTGTTTGACCCGCCGATAACTTTGTGAGCCGCGTATTTGTTAAAGGTATTTTAAAAAACTAACAAGATATGGCACTTACTGAATCAAACCCCTTTCCGCTGGGCTCGAAAGCTCCGGATTTCAGGCTTCCCGATACCGTTTCGGGCAGGGAATTCTCACTCATTGACCTGAAATCGGAACTGGCAACCGTGATCATGTTCATTTGCAACCATTGCCCCTACGTGAAGCACATCAATCCTGTATTGGTTTCACTTTCAAAAAAATACATGGGCAAAGGGGTTTCCTTTATTGCCATCAGCAGCAATGATGCGGGCCGTTATCCGGATGATTCTCCTGAAAACATGACCCGGACTGCAGCGCTGAATAAATACCCTTTTCCATACCTGTACGATGAAACGCAGCAGGTTGCCCGGGCCTATGATGCTGCCTGCACGCCGGAATTCTATGTTTTCGATGCCAACCTTGAACTGTTTTACCACGGGCAGATGGATGACGCCAGACCGTCGAGCCCGCTGCCGGTAACCGGAACCGATCTGTCCGGGGCGCTTGATCTGGTGCTGGAAGGAAAACCATTTGAAGGAATACAAAAACCCGGCATCGGTTGCGGGATAAAGTGGAAATAATCATGAGCAAAGTTCTCCTTAAGCCAGGCAGGGAAAAGTCGTTGAAACGCCGTCATCCCTGGGTATTCAACGGTGCAGTCGCACGGGTGGAAGGCAAGCCGGCCAACGGCGAAACGGTGGATGTTCTTGCTTCATCAGGTGAGCTGATGGGCCGGGGTGCCTGGTCGGGCAATTCACAGATGTCGGTTCGGATGTGGACATTTTCAGATGAACCTGTAGATGAAGGTTTCTTTCGCCGTAAACTCACAGATGCCGTTCAGATGCGAAAACCGCCGGTTGTGCCAGCCGGTACCACAGGCATCCGTCTGGTTCATTCAGAATCCGACGGTCTGCCGGGTTTTACGGCCGACCTTTTTGATGAATATCTGGTGTGCCAGATTTCTTCCGCCGGCGCAGAATTCTGGAAAACGACGCTTATCAGCCTTCTCCGGGAAATTGTTCCGTGTCAGGGTGTTTACGAGCGCTCCGACCTGTCCGTCAGAAAGAAGGAGGGCCTGAAGGAGACTGCGGGAATCCTCGAAGGGACCGTACCCGAACTGGTTGAATTCAAAGAAGAGGGTCGCATCTATCAGGTGAACGTCCGTCACGGGCACAAAACAGGGTTTTACCTCGACCAGCGGGAAAACCGGTCGCTTGTTGGTGCATGCGCTGACGGTCTGGAGGTGCTTGACTGCTTTTCCTACACCGGAGGTTTTTCAGTTGCCGCACTTTGCGGAGGTGCAAGCCATGTTACGGTTCTCGATTCCTCGGGGCCGGCGCTCGAACAGGCACGGAACAATATCAGGCTAAACACTGTCTCCGACGACCGATATACTTTGCTTGAAGCGGACGTTTTTCAGACACTCAGAAAATTCCATGCCGAGCAGCGGCGTTTCGGCATGATCATCCTCGATCCGCCGAAATTCGTTGAAACACAGGCACAGATCGATAAAGGAGCAAGGGCCTACAAGGACATCAACCGCCTCGCCTTTCACCTGCTCAACCCGGGCGGCCTGCTCTTTACCTTCTCCTGTTCCGGTCATATGGAGGATATGCTTTTTCAGAAGATTGTGGCCGATGCGGCACTCGATGCCGGAACCGAAGCGAAAATCCTTCGCTGGCTGGCGCAGGCACCCGACCATCCGGTTGTTATGTCATTTCCGGAAGGCAAATACCTTAAGGGACTGATGGTTATAAAACAGGGCAGTCAGCCCTGATGCTGCCTGATTACTTTTTGGTGCAGCAAGCTGTGCCGGTGCCTTTGCAGGCTTCTTTGCATTCGCCCTTGCATGTACCCTTGCATTCTCCCTTGCATTCCCCTTTGCATTCCCCTTTGCAGGCGCCCTTGCAGGTTTCCTTACAGGTACCTTTGCATTCACCTTTGCAGGTTTCCTTGCACACTCCGGTGCAGGTTCCGGTGCACTTGCCCTGTTCTCCGCAAGTTGTTTTGGCCGCTTTGGCCGCTTTTACTTTTTTGTCCTTGTCAATGGCGACAACTTTAACAACGCCATCATTGCTGAGGGTGAGGGCGGGTGCAACATAGACACCGACAAACAGGATCAGCGAAAAAAGGACCAGAAATTTCTTCATCTTTTTGGTTATAATGGATTTGACAGCGAAGTTCGGTGATATAACGATTGTTAGCTGTTAAACGATCGTTAAAACAAGACGAAATTTTTCGCTATTAACGGGGCTGCTGACTGGCGGGGTCGGAATCTTCAAAAGCAGGTAGCGTAAACCAAAATTCGGATCCCTCCCCCGGATTGCTGTTTACCCCTATCCGGCCGCCCATGAGCGTTATAAGGCCCTTGCAAATCGTCAGCCCCAGGCCGGTGCCGGTATGGTTTCGTGTGAGGGTTTCTTCAACCTGCCGGAATCGTTCGAAAATGATTTTCTGATACGCTGGTGAAATACCCCTGCCGGTGTCGGTGACAAAGAACCGGACCCTGTCCGACTCATTGGTGCAGCCGAATTCAATGCTGCCACGGTCGGTAAACTTTATTGCGTTCGAAAGGAGGTTCACCATAATCTGCCTCAACCGGCCTGAATCCACCAGCAGGGTCCGATCGGACAATTGACACGAACATGTCCGGTTAAGCTGGATGTCCTTTTTCCCAAGTCGGGTGAGCTCCATGGTAAATGTTGCATGCAATTCGGTGAACAGGTTGTTTAAACTGATTGGTTTGGGAAAAAGGAGTACCTGGCCGGCTTCAATTTTCGAAATATCAATGATGTCGGAAATGATGGACAGGAGGTGATTTGTCCCGGCCTGAATGATTTCGAGATATTGCTTCCGTTCATCACTTTCAAGGTCATCTTCTCCCAGAAGCTCTGCGAACCCAAGGATCGAATTCATCGGTGTACGAATCTCATGCGACATGTTGGCCAGAAATGCAGATTTAAGCCGATCGCTCTCAACGGCCTGTTCTTTGGCTTTTTTCAACTCCCTGAACAAGCGATGTCGTTCTGTAATGTCATGAAATACCACATGGATCAACAAATCGTCATTCAGATTCAAGGGGGTCAGGCTTACCTCCACCATTATTTCCGTTCCGTCGAGCCGGATATGCTGCCATTCAAAACGAGTTGAATCACCCGTTTCGGCCCGACCTATCATGGCGAGCCCCTTCTCCCTTGAGGATAATCCATCCGGCTGTTTTGGGGGTGAAACATGCCAGGGGGTCAACCCAATGATCTCCGCCCTGCTTTTTGCACCGAGAATATCCACCGCAGCCTGGTTGCATTCCAGAAATACATCGCCCTTCAGAAGTAGCTGTGCATCGGCCGACTGCTCGAACAGAATCTTAAATATATAGTCAGATAGTTGTGGTTGAAGGAACATGCCGGAGAACAGTATTTGACCCTTAAGTATACAATATTTTTGACTAATTTTTGAGTTTGAACAAAAACCTGCCGAAATGAACAAAAACCTTTCACTACTGCTGATCGGCCTGTTGCTCTCCTGTGTGCCTTTGATATCGCAAAAAGTACCCGTCAGTTTCGACCGGTACCACGGATTTGCCGGTACCGAAAGCTACATGAAGGCGGTGGCTCGGGCCTATCCGGGAATCTGCGAATTACAGACTATTGGGATGAGTACCCTGAAGAGACCTGTTTACGTGCTGGTAATCAGCAATAAGAAGACAGGGCGGCCAATCGATGGCTATATCACGCTCCGGAATCCGAGAAACGAACCTGTAGATAATGTTCCCGTTATGACGCATGATCTGGCAAAGCCCGGCCAATGGATTTGCGGAGGAACACATGGCAACGAGTATACCGGAACCGAAGCGTGCATCTATATCATCGACAAGCTGGTTGCAGGGTATGGCCCGGATTCCGAAATTACCGGACTGGTTGACAGAAATGCGTTTTACATCTGCCCCATGGTGAATCCCGACGGCGTTTACAACAGTGTCGAAAAGGACCTCTCACAGCGCGGGAACAGCATGCTGCGCGATGATGACAAGGATGGAAAAGTAAATGAGGATGGTCTGGATGACCTCGACGGCGATGGCAGGATCACCTCCTTCCGCTACCTCGACCCCAAGGGAAGGTACGTGCAGGATGATGTAGATCCCCGGGTAATGATCCGCCTCGGCGAGGACGAGAAAACAGAAAAGGAAAGGTGGACGGTTATTCGCGAGGACCGCGACAACGACGGTGATGGAAAAAGGGGTGAAGATGACGAACAGGGATTCGACATCAACAGAAACTACCCGGAGGGTTGGTTCGACGACGACGGATACCAGGGAGGCACCGGGGATTATCCGACATCAGCTCCCGAGGTGCACGCCATGGCCGAGTTCTTTTCCAATCATCACAACATCATGATGGCCCAGTTCTTTCATACCTCAGGCGGATTTACCTACAGGCCCATGGGTGTTTCATCGGATGCCTCCATGCATCCTAAGGACATTGCGCTCTATGATTTTATCCTGGGTAAAAAATATGTTGAACTGATGGGCGATGATATGCCGAAAGCATGGATGTATCCTGACTCACTGCCCGTGTACAGAAAGGCCCTCGAAGATGCAAACGCCGGCAAATTTGCCATTGCACGGGGATACAACATGCCCGAAACCTGGGTGGTGAGCTGGAATGAGAAGGAGAATAAGCGGTATAGCTTTGGCCTCCAGTCGGACTGGGCGTACCAGGAGATGGGGATTTTGTCGGTAACTTCTGAACTTTTCAATTACCGGAAGGATCTTCCCGGCAACACGTTTTCGGGCAAGGATGCCTTTACCCTTTATCAGCGCGCTGCATTAAAATATCAGGAAGCAAAGGCAGGTGGAACCTGGTTCCGCGAGTGGAAGTCATTCAGGCATCCTGAACTCGGCGAGGGTGAAACCGGTGGCTGGTATCCGCAGTATCAGGGCAATGCATTTCCAGGGGAAGTTCTCGAAAAGATTTGTGAAACCCATTGGCAATTTGAGAAGTACAGGGCAGGGTTACTGCCGCATGTGTCCGTTACCGGGGCAGCAGGAAAGGTTCTTGAAACGGCCGGTAATTACAGGATCATCGAAATCACCGCCAAAGTGGAAAACAGCGGCGGTATGGCCACCAACCTGGCCAGGGGGGCCGACCTTCCGGGCAACCGGCCTGATGTGGTGTGGCTGACCGGTGACCGTGACAAAGTCGAGTTTCTCCAGGGCCTTGCCTGGCAGAAGGTTGGTGTGTTGGGTGGCTCGCTGGTGATACCCGGATACGATGCGATGAAAAGCAGTGCCGAAGCCAGGTGGCTGGTAAAGGTTAAGGGGGAGACTCCGTTGACGGTTGTGGTAAGCTCGCTCAAAGGCGGGACGGATGCCAGGTTGGTTGAAATAAATAAAGAAGCAAAGTGATGAAAAACGATATAGCTTTCATACAGAGAATCTTGCAGCGTAATATACGGAACTTTCTTGTCGCTTTTGCCGCCCTGATCGGCATCATCAGTATGGTTCCCTGCACTGTTCATGCACAGGGCAAGCTGCAAAAAAGTGCCGGTGGCTATCATGGTGAACTCGATTTCGCCTGGAGCTGGAAGAGATACTATTCCTATGCCGAATGGACGCAGATGATGAAGGACATCGCAGCGAAGTATCCCGAACTTGCCACTGTGGAGAGTATCGGGAAAAGCAGGATGGGCAGGGACCAGTACCTGTTTACCATCACGAATCGAAAAACCGGAGATGCATCAACGAAGACCGCCATGTGGGTTGATGGCGCCATTCACGGGAACGAAGTGAACGGGATCACCTGCTCGCTTTACCTGGCATGGTATCTGCTAACCCGCTATGATTATGATCCTTATGTGTTCAATATGTTGAATGAACATACCTTTTATATCTTACCCGGACTGAACGTGGATGCCAACGCGTCCTATGTGGAGTATCCGAATACGGAGAATAACCCGAGAGAGCCCTACCGGCCGGAGGATGATGATGGTGATGGCCTGTTCGATGAAGACAGAACAGAAGATGTGGATGGCGACGGTGAGCTGTCGGTTATGTACGCACCGGATCCGAGAGGGGGGCTAAAGCTTTCGCCCGACAAGCGGCGCTTTATCACGATCGGCGAAGAGAAGGATTATCCGGGCCCTAGATTCACCCGGATCGGTGATGAGGGATTCGACAACGATGGCGACGGCAGGATCAATGAGGATGACATCGGCGGACCGGATCCAAACCGCAATTATGCGTACGGATGGAACCTGCGCGACGGCAATCCCTATCCGATGTCGGAACCCTGCACCCGTAATGCCTGGAATGCGATGCTTGCACGGCCGAATATCTTTGCAAGCTTTCATTATCACAATACGGGAAGGTTGATCATGTTTACAGCCCCGGCCGCCTTACCGGCTCAACAGGGCCAGCCGGTGCAGATGCCAGCCTATTCAGGACGGCAAACGGGTATCCAGGAACGGCTGGCTGAAATGCGCAAGGAGAATAAATATGCACAGCTTTTTGACAGGCAGGTAGCCCCGGAGTTTCAGCATGATCTGGAGGTGCAGACGAGCATTGTTACCGAGGGAGCCCGAATTCTCAAGGATTACACCCCGACTTTTTCCGGTTTGTCGGGTCAGACACAGGCAACATCTTACAATATGCTCGGCAACTATGCCTATCTGATTGAGCTTTGGGGTGACCCGGTTTATGAAGCTGACCTGAATGGTGACAATGACGTATCAGACGAAGAGTATATGAAGTGGATCGACATCGAACTGACCGGCGATGGATGGATCAATCCCCATCCCGTTAAACATCCGGATCTGGGAGATGTCTGGATCGGAGGATCCGGAAAAAAGCACGTCGGTCGCACACCACCTTCCCGATATATTGAAACCGAAGCCGATCGGAATGCGCATTTTGTGCTGTACTGTGTGAGCCAGTTCCCAAAAGCAGAGGTTGAACGGATCGATGTCACCCCCTCCGGGGATGGCCTTTGGTGGGTGGATGTTACGGTGGCCAATCACAGCACCTATCCAACAGCTTCTGACCGCAGCAGGAAGCTTGGAAAAGTGGAAAAGGACAGGATCGTGCTCCGCACCTCAGGGCAGGTTACGGTTATCCCGCTGAATGATAAGCTTCCCCTGAATGATCCGAAACTGGGTTTCAGGAGCGCTCACAAACCGGGTACAGGGAATAAGACGGAATTCTGGCTGAAAGGCAAGGATGAACAGACATTCAGGTATCTCGTGAAATCCGATGGCGCAAATGGCTGGATCGAGGCAGAAATTATTACCGAAAGAGGGGGCACCGATAAAAAAAGAGTTTTGATTAACTGAAGGCACACCAATAAATAACCCCGGACTTCCGTCCGGGGTTCGAGAGCCAGTGCCGGGACATCCTGTTCCGGCACTGGCTTTTTCTGATCTGATTTGGGATTGGCCGCCTAAAGGTCTTCCTCGTCGAGGCCGATTTCTTCATCGTCCTCTTCATCGAAACCTATACCATCAACATCTTCCATGTCGAAGTCATCGTCGTCCAGATCGTCGAACGAAATCTCATCAATGTCGTCATCTTCCTCCTCGAAGTCGAAATCTTCATCTTCTTCCTCCTCGAATCCAGCACCCAATTCATCAGTCTGATCCTCATCGTCAGCTAAATAAGTCTCTTCGTCATCAAAGATTTTCATGGCCTAAAGTTTTTTTTCAAAAGTAAAAAAATGTCCGAATTACAAAAACCACAAAAGAAATTGTTTTGAAACATTACTTGTACCGGCACCTGCTGTTGTCCGTTTCAACATAGTATGATTTGTAATTAAGGGCTTTAGGATCGGTGCAGCCCTTCAGATCGAGCAACTCAACATTCCTGAATTCAACAGGGTGACTCTCTCCCTGAAGTGAAATGGTTCCCTCTTTGAGCAGCTTGCTGCCGTAATGGGCCAGCATTTCAGGGTAGGAAGCCTCCCGGTCATCAAGTTGTGGCTGGGTATAGGCAAGAACAGTTTCACCATTTATAAGGTGAGTAATCAGAGAGTCGCCAAGTACAATAGCCTCAGCGGTCACCCATTGGTCTCCGTCGTATGTTTTCGACCTGGAGTCGATGCAGTGCGGGGTAAAGAGTGAATCCTTCATAACCACGTTGGTTCCCGGTGTGCAGAGGTTACCGGTGTGGCGCTCGCCTGTTCCCGATCCGCCGAGAAGCTGGTATTCGATGGATGTTGGAAACGACTGGTCGAGGGTCATGCTTTCAGCGGTCTGCCCGTGAAGCATGATACCCGAGTTGCGGAATGCCCAGCCTGCTCCGCCCGGCGTCTGTTCACCGGTAAACCTGTACTCCAGTCGAACCCGGTAATACGAGAATTTATCCTTGTAGAAAAGATGGCCGTATTCGCCGTTGAACTGCTTGTACTGATCGTAACTGGCCTTCAGAACACCATCTTCCACCCGGAAGGTGTTGTTGAAATTTTCGTTAACCGGGTGCCCGGCGATCTTGATTGTCCAGCCGCTAAGGTCTTTCCCGTTGAATAAACGGATCCATTCTTCTTTGGCAGGATCGTTCTTAACCGCTGTGCACGAAATGGTTGTGATAGCGAGAAGCAGGTAAAGCGTGTTTTTCATGTCCGGTCAGTTCAGAATAAGTGATATAGGTTGATAGGGGGCAAAAGTTAATACAATTTTCCCATCGGTAACCGGTATGGCGGTTCCGGTTTTTATTCCCCGCAGGTTGCATGGTGAAGCCGACGAAAAGGAAGAGCCTTTGGGCAACGTAACGGTAAGGCGCCCCGACTTGCCGGATTTTTCCCATATCCTCAGCAGTGTTCCTGCTCCGTCGGAATTTGCACCGAACGCGGTTACCTGCAATCCCTTTTCCGAGAGGCTTATGCCTGATTGTGCTATTGGCAGCGCTCCCCCGGGGCCGGCAGCAAAGGTGGGCACCATCGGATGCCGTTGCTCGAGAGCCGGTGTGATAAGGGATTCTTCATTTTCGTAATCATCAATGAACCAAAGGTATACGCTGGCATTCCAGGAGCCTTCAATCCATTCGGTAAAGTTGGTGCTCCACTGGTTGTTGTACAGGTTGAAAAAGACATTTGCTTTTGACGGAACAAAATCCTTACTGTATCTCCACAGCCCGGGCCTGTCGAGGCTGATCCCCGGCATGTCGGGCGAATACAACCCGATTCCCCGGTTGTTTTCGTCGAGCACGGCAAGTCCCTCCTGAACAAAGCAATAGTCGTAATTTGATCCTTTGACGAAATCGGTTGCAGGGTCGGAAACAGCGCCGGTTCGGCCGAGCCTGAATCTGGGGTTGTCGATATTCAGAGGAAAGCAGAGCCAGCCTCCTTCGGGCCAGGGATCGGCCGGTTTGCCATCGATCGACCAGGTAACTTCGAGCCGTGAGCTGCCGGCAACCAGCCGGTAGCGGATGCTGTAATTGTGCGGCATCTTATCCGTGGCGGCAAATGTAAGCCAAACCGAAGCCGTCTGCCCGGCCTTTTCCAGCCTGATCCCCGATGCTTCGCCGGTAGCTTTCCGGTAGGGATCATCGTTCAGGTTAGGGCGGCCCAGCTCAGCCGGAGCCCAGTCCCAGCCTCCCTTTATATAGGCTTTCGCATAGGACTCGGTATTCTCTTTCCCAAAACGCTCATAAAGGTATTCTCCCATACCGTACCCGGAACCTTTTTTTACGAAGTCTTTTCCGGTTGTTTTGTTGATCAGGGAAATGATCTGACCGCTGCCTTTGTCGATTTTTATTCTGAAATACTCATTCTCAAGGGATACCACATCGGTGTTTTCCGTAACAACGGCCGGTGAAGGCTCAACCATTTCGGGCGCCGCTTCGGGTACAAAGGTTTTGTACCCCATGGCCGGGACCTCTGTAGCCATAAACCGGATCGTATTGCCTTCGTTGCTGATGGCGGTGATTTTGCCGGTGGAGAGATCCTTGAGCGATTTTGCCGGGAACCAGCCGGAATGATGTTTTAACGTCACCAGGGCAGTGCGGCTCCAGGGCAGCGGATTGTATACCACGATTCGCGAGCCATCGGCCTTTACCGACCCGGCCAGCTCCTCCATCTTGCGTGAATAGGTCCCCTTGCCGAGAATTTCGGCCTCAGTCACGTGCAGCCCCTTCTCTCTCCAGGAGAGTTCGATTTTATCGAAAATCCCGTCGGAGCGGAGCTGTCTGAACTCATCGCCATAGCACCAGTAACCCGAGGCGCCATGCGACATGGCCAGGCCAAAGGTGTGCTCATCAAACAGCATGTTCTTTTCGTATATCGAATTGATTTTGCCGGTTATGTCGTTCGGACCTGCACCCCAGATCGCCATTTCTGTTCCCAGCACTTCCAGACCAATGGCATCGGCCTTCACCATGCCGGCGGCTTTCACCTCTTTCGGCATCGACATATAGCCGTGGATCCAGGTGTCGGGCATATCGCCGCGGACCACCGGCAGCTCGGGTTTTTCCTTCATGATGGCATCGTAGAAGTCGGACATCCTGCCAATGGTGAGTTTTGCATTTGGGGCCAGTTTCCTGGCCGTCGCCAACGTTTTTTCAACTTCGTCGAGCGGCGGGGCGCCCACGTTATCGTTGGTATGGATGATGGCGATCCATGTTTTAAAGGGCCAGTTGTCGGCCGGAATGATGTCGGTGCCGTAATAGGCCTCCCAGTAAAGGGTCATTAGCCGCGATTTGTCGGGCCCTTCCCACCAGAACAGGACCGGCAGGTTCGGGGAGCTCGAGGCAGCATTGCAGCCGATCTGGAGGAAGTCGACGCCGGCATTCTTAAGCAAGGTTGGCAGGAACCAGGAATGGCTGGGTACATCGGTAAGCTTAGCATCCCTGGGAAGTTCCAGCCCATGATCCCGTGCAATCTTAGATGAAAACTGCATGCTCCGGGTCAGTGCTTCCGGAGTACCTGCTTCGGTTTCAAAGGTGAATGGGAGAGCATGTACAACAAACCGTCCGTCGCGAATGGCATCATCAATCACCCTTTTCGACTCACCCGACCGGTTTTCGAGGATCTGCGCCATCGGCCAGCCGGGCACGGTCCAGCGGAACTGCTCATTCACCGGTTTCGATTTCGATTCATCAAGTGTCCTGAGGGTTTCATTGATCATCGAGGTGCTGTATTTCTGCACGATACGCTCCGCCAGATCGGTGTAGCCAATATCAAAATGCGTTTTAAATACAAAGATGATCTGTTCAAGTTTGGGATTGGGTTTCCGTTCCTGACCGAAGACGTTCATCCAGAAGGCCCCGGCCGCAAGGATAATCAGCAGTTTTTTTTTCATTTTCTCAGTTCCATTTTGTCAACAATTATAAGGTCGGACATGCATTGCGGATCGGGATAGTGCCAGTCGAGGTTGATATCAACCGGGAAGCTGGTAACATCCAGGACCACAGCTGAACCTTCAGGCACTTGCTGGAACCGCAGGGTGTCGCTGTCAATCACGATGAACCAGCCGCTGCAGCACATGCATTTGCGATAATCGAATCCGATGATCGTGCCATGGGAGTCGTATCCGTTGTTCTTGGTGCACCCGCCCATGATTAATCCCGCTGCCAGCAGGAGAAGTAGTTTTTTCATGTTTTCACTTCTTCACTCGTTAGTGTCAAATATAAGAAAAGTACAACGCAGCTTTCTTTGGATTTTTAGTACTTTTTCAGCTTAATTAAAACCATTTGGCGATGACAACCAGGCGTGAACTGATGAAGACTTTTGCACTTTCGGCGTTTGCCCTGCCGATGCTGACGAAATCCGGATGGGCTGCAGGGCTCAGTCCGATGAGCGAACTTCGTGAAGGGTTTGATATTCCGGCACTTCCGGGTACCGGTGACCCGGCTTACTGGGATAAAATCCGCGACCAGTTCATGCTTCGGCGCGATGAGGTTTTTTTCAACACCGGAACGATGGGTGCCATGCCGCGTGTGGTGGTGGCCCGCATGACTGAACACCTGCATGCGGCAGCCTCAAACGTGGCCGAATGGGACTACGTTGCCGACGGCGACATGATGTCGGGGTATTTCCCTTATGAGGGCATCCGTACAAAAGCAGCGAAATTGCTGGGCTGCGACTGGGGGGAACTCGCCCTCACCGAGAATGCCACCATGGGAATGAGTTTCATATGCATGGGACTTCACCTGGAAAAGGGCGATGAAGTGATCACCAGCGACCAGGAGCACGGCGGTGGCAAAAGTTCATGGCAGGTAAGGCAAAAGCGTGATGGTATTGTTTACCGCGAAATAGCCATTCCCAAACCGGCGCATTCACCGAAAGAGGTGCTGGAGATTGTCGTGAATTCATTCACCAAAAAAACAAAGGTTCTGATGCTTTCGCAGCTGATCACCGGCAGCGGCGCCATCCTGCCGATAAAGGAAATATGTGCCGCAGCCCGCTCAAGGGGCATCTTCACAGTAATCGACGGGGCGCAGTCGCTGGGCCATATCAGGGTGGACCTGCATGACCTCGGCTGCGATGCCTATATCGGATGCTTCCACAAGTGGATACTCGCACCGGCAGGCAATGGATTCATGTATATCCGCAAGGACCGGGTTCAGGAGATCTCTACAACCATTGCCAGCTCGCAGTGGGATAACCATACCGATGAAGGGTTCCGCTTTACCCAGCGCGGCACCGGAAGTTTGACGCTGTTGCACGGCATGGAGACCGCAATCGACTTCCACAATGAAATCGGGTCCGATAGGGTAATTGCCCGGATCAAGTACCTGGGAAGCTACCTTCGCGATGAGTTGCGTAAAATTCCCAAAGTGACGATTTATTCCCCGTCCGACGAGGATATGTGTGCCGGTATAACTGTTTACAATGTAGAAGGTTGGACAGGCCCCCGGTTGCAGGAACTGATGTGGAACCGGGATAAGCTGCGGCCCCGTTCATCGAGCGATATACACGGCTTGCGGCACTCCACACATATTTACAACAGTCTGGCAGAAATCGACCGAGTGCTCAAAATCATCCGGGAAATCGCTGTCTGATCGCCGAACAGGTTTTTGATAAAATGGTGCAGCGACAGATCATGATCTGTCGCTACAGCCCTTGAAGGGAGTTCATGCGGAGGATGAGGGCCTGCGCAGCGTGCGTGAGGTCGGTGTAAAAATCCTCTGCCACCAGAATCAGTGAACCTTCGGAATTATAGGAGAGATGTTTCAGCCCGCCCTCACTGGCCTGGTTTGCCGAACAAAGTTGTACCCCCTTACCAGCAGTGAACTGGTGAATCACCGGGCAACGGAAATCAATATACAGGTTCGGAACCGACTGCGGCCTGGTGAAATGGTGATATTTCTTCGGGAAAAGCTCACGGACTGCATGGTTGAACCGCTTTTCCCCTCTTCCGGTGGCGTTCATGTGCTGCCTGTCGAGACAGCCGCCCAGAAATTCAATACCAACAGCAATCAGGATAAACCTGCCTGTAAGGCTCCCTTCTCCGGGTATCAGCATGGAATACTCTTCGAGTATCACTTTTCTGATCCTTTCGGCAAGGAGGCTGTTTCTCTCTGTTGCCATCAGTTTTTATTCAATTAAAACTCCTTCTTTCAGAAAGATGTCGAGCCGGATGGGCTCATGGGTACGGGCCCATTCACGGGAAACCAGGTACTGCTCACGAAGTGTGCCGAAATCGAAAAGCGGGAATTCACCAGCGATCGCAGGCAGGTATATGTAGGTCTTGCCGGATAATGCCGGTGCTTCCCTTCTAAGCTGCTCCAGTCCCCTGAAGAAAGAGCGCTGCCCGAGATTCTCCAGTGAAATGTTCAGCTTTTCAACGAAATCAGGTTGGGTGATTCCGAGCCCTTCGAGCTCGGATCGCAGGCCGTCCTCAGTGTCAAGTTTCCGGGTAACAATGATCATTTTCTCGAGATTGTGGCCCGAGAATTTCTCGAACTCCAGTACCGCGCGATAGGGGATGTAGTCGGCCGTACTGCCCCCGTCGATAAATTTTCCGTCGGGAAGTGTGCTGCTGTTCGAGATCCTTGCCGCGGGAAATGCGAGCGGGAACGCAGTGGAGGCCATCAGTACCTCAACCAGATCGAGTTCCGGGTCGCTTTCGGTATTTATCTTCCTGTTGGAGAGCCTGTACGTGAGGTCGGCCCAGGATCGCAGGCTTAGGCTTACCACCGACAGCGAGGTCGGGTAGGGCAGGTCCTTGAGCTTATGGTAGCCTAGGGTATCATGAAGTATTGCAGTGAGAAGCTGGCGCATCGGATCGGTATTCACGGGCAACGGGTCGTGCGATGCCCGGAAGATGCTCTGGTTCGTCAGGGAAAAGAGCAGGTTCCGGTAGCTCTTCCAGGTATATTTCCGTGCAAGAATTGCATTGAGGATTACCGCGTTGAGGGCACCGGAGCTTACCCCTGATATGAATGCCACATCATTCAGGTCGCCTGAATTGTATAACTCTTCAAGCAGCGCAGCCTCCTGTGAAATCCTCGCAGCTGCACCTGTGATAACCACAGCCGTTCCTTTTGAACTGCCGAGGGCCAGTTCCGGCTCCGGTTGTTCGCGCAGAAGGTAATACAGGCCGGTTGTTGCGGCAACCAGCAGGAGCACAACCCCGGATACAATCAGCAACCGCTTCATCTATTGAATATAACGTTTTAAAGCGCGAATGCTGCCTTTCCAGCTGCATCCCAGACAATACAGATAGTTCAGGTTATACCCCTCGAGGCTCTCCCCGGCATTAACCGCCACCACTTCGAATTCGCGCGTCACCTGAACCACAACAGCCTGTCCTGCAGCATTCTTTACATGAAACCGAATAATCCCGCATTGGGGACAAACCAGATAACGTACTGTTATTTTACTTTCCATTCGATAATTCCTCCCGGCAGGTCCGCGCTGAGCTTCATGTCGATCCGCAGACCCAGGGTATTTACTGCCACAAATGTAACTTCATTATACTGATCTTTTTCAATAAGGTATGGACTGAAACTATCGACCGGGGACCAGCTCCCGTCGGCTTTCAGGTAAGAAAGACTCCATGATGCCGGAAGGCCATAGGATCCGTCATCAAGCCAATAAACCTTGACGGCAGATAATTTCTGAGGTTGCGTGAATCGATAGGCAACCCATTCTTCAGTTCCCTTGTGCGGATGGAGCCGGAATGCATTGTTGCCCCGGTCTGCCGAGTTTACCGGATCGATTCCGTCGTTGAGGTACGGTATCGAATTGTCGTAAGCATAGGAAGCGGACCCGATGGCACCGGCTTCCAAACCGGGAGGCTCAGGAAAGCGGGTGATGTACTTCCTGTCGGTGGCAAACCATACCGCCATCTCGCCCGGTGCGCGGTTGGCCCAGCTGTAATAGGGGATTAGTCGCGCCGGCACGGGATGTGAGGATAGGAGTGTATTCGCCAGATCACCTTGCGCATGCGAATCAGTAAAGGAAATCGTGGAATCGATAATCAGGGTGAGCACCGATCCCTCATTGTCGGCACCTTCCGCACAATAAATAACCGGACCACGCTGAACGGCAACCTTTCCTGCATCCGCTTTCACAGCGGGATTGGCTTTCACCAGCCTGACGGGCATCGGGAGATTAAGCAGGATGGTGTCGCCCGGATTCCATGTGCGGTGAATTTCGACATAGCCGTTAAGTACGGTTGCTTCGGCTGCCTGTCCATTGATTGAGACCGAAAAGCTGTTGGCGTAATTATCCGTAAAAGAATAGAGATCGGAATGAAAGGCCTGATTTCGGGCCCATCCGGGAATTCTGAGCCGGACTGTTGCAGCGGCAGGCTTCTCCGGACTGACTGCTATCTGTATGGCACCACTCCACGGATACCCGGATTGCTGAATTATCCTGAACTGATTTCCGGCCAGCTCGCAATCCATTGTCCCTGAGCCGTACAGGTTAATCCAAAGGGTTTCGCCGGAAATTCCGTAAAAAAAGCGCGGAACCATCGGGATCACACGCGCCACGTTGGGCGGGCAGCAGGCGCAGGCATACCAGTCGGGTCGAACCTTTCGGCCCCAGGCCTCCAGCGGGTTCGGATAAAAGAAATGGTCGCCGCTTAGCGACAGGCCGGAAAGAAAGGCGTTATACAAGGTCTTTTCAAGCATATCCATATACTTACCGTCGCCGGTAAGCCTGAACAGCCTTTCATTCCACAGGATGAATCCGATCGATGAGCAGGTTTCACAATAAGCGGTATGGTTTGGCAGGTCATACGGATCGCTGAATCCTTCGTTACTTGCCTTCGAACCTACCCCGCCGGTAATATAGGTTTTCGATTTAATCACATCATCCCATATGGTGAAGATCGGTCTCAGGTAACTGCTGTCCTTCCTGAGGGCACCAACCTCGGCCATTCCGCTGTAGAGGTACATCCCCCTTACGGCGTGTCCTTTGGCTTCTGTCTGATCCACGGGCCTGATGTCGGCCTGGTTGTAATCGAGGCCTCCCGGGCCCCTGTTGTCAAGGAATATGCGCGCCAGCTCAAGATAATGCGGGTTGCCGGTGGTCCGGTAAAGTCGGGCCAGACCTGTTTCGATCTCCTCGTGCCCGGGATACTTCACCAGCCGGCCATTACCGAATACCGTAAAGAGATAGTCGGCGCTGCGGACAGCGATATTCAGCAGATTGCGCTTGCCTGTAGCTTCAAAATGGGTACAGGCAGCTTCATACAGATGCCCGAGGTTGTATAGTTCGTGACTGTTCTCCTGTTCGTTTATGAATCGTTCTTTTCCCGACATCTCCGGCATATTCACCGGGTTCATCGTCCGGGCAGTATAAAGGTATCCGTCAACCTCCTGTGCCTGGCTCACCGTTACGATCAGGCTGTCGAGCATCGCGTCCAGCGCATCTGCTTCGGGTTTGTCCTTCATGTTTAGCAGCGCATAGGAGCCCGCTTCCAGGAATTTGTAAACATCAGAGTCATCGAAAGGGAAGGCCGAGCAGAATTCTTCCGATTCCGATTTGGCCGATAGCACCCGCGCAGCGTTGGTGAAGTTCTTTATCCGCCCGGTTTCCCTGAGTTTGGCCATTACAGCCGGTATGGTTACTGAACTGTTTTGCCGGATACGGGGCTGCCAGAATGAATCCGTCAGTTGGACCTGCCGGATGGAAGGGGCGGCAATAACGAAATCATCAATTTTCCGCTTGGCGCAGTGAGTCAGCAGAAGAACCGCTGAAAGTGCGGGAAGTGCGACCCGCAGGAATCTTGCCATCTTTTTTAACATGACACGTATTTTCGGTAAAGGATCAAAATTACAATTATACCGGAACCGTCTATAAACAAACAACCCCGCTTTTGGCGGGGCTGTTTTAATCTTTTAACACGACGTGTGTCCGGATGTTAGTATGTCTTCCGGAAGTTATCCCGGCGTGGCGCATCATTATCCCGTCTTTTAAAATTGTCCTGTTTTTCGATTGCTTCGTTGACTACGATGGTGCGACCTTCAACTTCAGCTCCGTTAAGGGCTTCGATTGCAGTTTTAGCTTCAGCGTCGTTAGTCATTTCAACAAAACCGAAACCTTTTGAACGGCCGGTGTATTTGTCAGAAATAACGGTTGACGAGGTAACCTCACCATACTCTTCAAAGATGCCTTTCAAATCGTCTCCGCTAACGCGGTAAGGCAGACTTCCTACATAAATTTTCATAATACAATTTAATTTAAAACCGCCGCAAAGGTAAGGAGATTTAATTAGTAACTCCCATAAATCCTGATTATTTACAAATTATTTTATAATCAGTCAGGTAGGAACTTTCTGCGCAGCTCTTCGATCTGGAATTCGTCGATCGGTTTCATCGTTCCAAGGGGCAGACTCTGGATGAGTGAACGTGCGCTGAACTCGGCCACCTCAAGCCTGTCGAAGGCGTGAAGGAGGTTGTTTCCGGTAACCAGGATGCTGTCATTCTCGATGATCAGAACCGGGTGATCCGAGCGAAGCGACCTGCTGATGCGCTCCTGACCGGCAAAGTGTGCGCCGAAGGGCAGGATCGGAACATCCTGGAGAAGAATCCAGCTTTCCGGGATGGTGCGGTTATCAAAACTGATCCCGGTAACGCTGAAGGCCATTGAATAAGGTGCCTGAGTGAATATTATCGCCTTCACCGACGGGTTTCGCCGGTATATTTCCTGGTGGATGAGCAGCGACCGGCTCGGAATTTTACCCGGTTCGCATCGGGATTCCCTGATCTGGACGACATCTGCTGGCTGTATGTCCCAGCGGGAAAAGTGCCGGGGTGTTATGAGAAAATCGTCGCCGCGCCAGCGTGTTGATACGGTTCCGTAGGTGCTGATCATCAGGCCCTGGTCGCAAGCCCGCCGCACGATCCGGCATATTTCCGACCTGAGTTCCCGTTCGTCCGAGGGGTGCTCCACCGTCTCCATTTCAGGAAAGGGATCACCGAACTGAGCTTCGAATTCCTGTATCTGCTCTTCGGTGAGGTAGTTAGGTGTTCCAAGCATCCGGGCATTGATCAGGATTCTGGCTACGAATTCGAATGTCTCGAAGCGCTCGAAAGCATCCTGAAGATCGCATCCGCCAACAACGGTTCCATGATTTTCCAGAATCACCGCATTGAATCCTTTAACGAATTCTTCGGCAATCTTGTCACCAAGGGCCTGCGAGCCGGGCAGTTCATATTTTGCGTAACCGATTGGTCCGCAAACCTTTCGGGCCTGCGGGATAACGTTGGTGTTTGGAAAATCCCTGACAATGCTGAATGATACCAGTCCAGGGGGATGAGCGTGCACTATGGCTCCTAGATCGGGCCTGGCCTTGTAAATTGCCAGGTGAAACGGGAGCTCCGATGACGGCTTGTGTGGTCCGGCAACAGATCCGTCGTGGTGCACACAAAGGATGTCAGAAGGTTTCAGCGATCCTTTGTCAATGGCAGACGGGGTAACCCATACATCACCGTTTTCGTCGCGGATGGAGATGTTGCCACCAGAGGTGGTGGTCATGCCGCCATGATAGATCCTGCTGATGATTTCGGTGATCTGGTCTCGGGGGTGCATTAATTTCGAGTCCATACTTGATGATCTTGATGTTATAATTTATCCAACAGATGTTCGATGAGTATCTTTATGCCGATTCCAACCAGCACCAGACCGCCCACAATTCCAAGCCGGTTGCCGAGCAGCGCACCCAGTTTGTTGCCCAGGATCACCCCTAAAAAGCAGATCACAAACGTAATCAGACCGATAATCAGGATCGGCAGCCAGATGATTATGTCGAGGAAAGCAAAACTCACACCTACGGCAAGCGCATCCAGACTTGTGGCAATCGAAAGCGCCAGCAGGGTGGGGAAGTGGAGGCAATTTTTTGAGGCTTCATCCTTCCTCGACGTTGAAATGCTCTCCCAGATCATCCTTCCTCCTACCAGAACCAAAAGAACAAAGGCAATCCAGTGGTCGATCTCCTTGATGTAACTGCTGAAGGTAATGCCGGCGGCCCATCCGATCAGCGGCATGATGGCCTGAAAAAAGCCAAATGAAAATGCTATCCGGAAAGCATGCTTTACCTGCAGCTTTTTGATCATGATGCCATTGGTAACGGATACCGCCAGCGCATCCATTGATAATCCGACTGCTATGCCTATGAGGACCAGAAAATCCATAATTATCCGTGTTAGCCGCAAAGATAATCAGCCAAAGTTGATGTGGATGTCAAGCGGCCTTCGTTTTAACGATACTTTTATGGGGTTAAAGCGTATCCTCCATGAAACGGACCATCATCACTTTCCTTTGTTCTTTCTTTACCCTGATCTGCTTTGCCCAGCAGGAGCCCTTCGTTTCACTTGCATCGGGCTGGAAGTTTGCGACAGGAGATCATGAGAATGCCGCAGGTTCAGGTTTCGATGATTCTGGCTGGAAGATGGTCGCCATGGACAAAAACTGGGAATTGCAAGGCTATGATGTATACGACGGGTTTGCCTGGTACCGGATTCGGATTGTCATACCTTCATCGCTGAGAAAAGCTTCGTGGCTGAAGGACAGCCTTCAGCTCTCTCTCGGCAAGATCAACAACTTCGATCAGTCTTACCTGAATGGCGCGCTGCTCGGAGTCAACGGAAAAACAGTCGCTGCGGGCGTGGAGCCTGACGGGCGTTTTGTTAAGGCTCCGGCCTCCACATACGATCTGCAGCGCAACTATGTGATTGCGGCAGAGGATCCAAGAATCCGGTGGGATGAAGAGAATACGATCAGTATCAGGGTGTTCGATGAAGGCGGGATGGGCGGTATTTACGCCGGCGACCTCCGCATCAGAATGAGGAAGCTGACAGATTATTTCAGGATCGACAACGCTTCGGAAGCCGGTCAACACGGGAACGGAATGATTACCAGAAAGGTTATCCTCCGGAACAGTCATCCGGGCATAACCATAGGCGGCCGCTTTACCGTGTCGCTTATCGATAAACTCGCTGGCAGGGAAACTCTGATCCGAAAGGATAAAGTGCGCGTAGCTCCCGGTTCAGTCCTCGAAACCGACTTCGTTATTCCTGAACCGACAGGTCCTAATCAGGTTTTATATCGATTTAAATATGAGCAGGTTAACGATGAAGTTTCCATCGCCGACGAATTCCCTTATCTCCTGACTCCCCCGGCAGGGGATGAGCCCCGTATCAACGGACCGCGGGTAGTTGGAGCAGGAGCAGGAAAACCCTTTCTTTTCTCCATCCCAGCCACCGGAAAGGCGCCGATGACGTTTGCAACGGAAGGCTTGCCTGAAGGATTGGTGCTGGACAGCCAAAACGGAATTATCACCGGCAGGGTGAAGGAACCCGGCGAATACCTGGTGACGGTATCGGCTTCAAACAGGCTGGGAGAGGCCGGTTCCGTGCTACAGATACTAATTGGCAACGCGATTGCCCTCACCCCGCCGATGGGATGGAACAGCTGGAATTGCTGGGGGCTTACGGTGGATCAGGAAAAGGTGATTGCAAGCGCACATGTGTTTAAGGATAAGGGTCTAGCCAATCACGGCTACTCCTATATCAATGTTGACGACGGCTGGCAAAAACGTTTTGATGAAGAGCCTAAAAGGGACCCGTGGGGGTACATTCTGCCGAATGCCAAATTTCCATCCATGAAGGCGCTGGGCGACAGCCTGCATGCCTTAGGGCTGAAATTCGGCCTTTACAGTTCGCCCGGGCCTTTAACATGCGGGAAATATGCCGGCAGTTACGGGTTCGAACTTCAGGATGCGGAGAGCTATGGTTACTGGGGAGTGGATTATCTGAAATACGACTGGTGTTCCTACGACCAGTTAGCCGCCAGCCTTGAGAAGGCCGAACTCATCAGACCCTATGAAGTGATGAGGTATGCAATGAAAAGAACCGGCCGGGATATCGTTTACAGCCTCTGCCAATATGGTATGGGCGAGGTTTGGACATGGGGTGCCGAAACCGGAGGTAATCTTTGGCGAACAACGGAGGATATTACAGATACATGGGAGTCGCTGCTGCAGTGCGGGTTTTCTCAAACCGTACAGTCGAAATGGGCCGGCCCCGGCCACTGGAACGATCCGGATATGCTGGTCGTCGGCTGGGTGGGCTGGGGGCCGGGCCTTCATAAAACACGGCTTACTCCGGATGAACAATATACACACATGAGCTTGTGGAGCCTTCTTTCGGCGCCGCTTCTGCTGGGCTGCGACCTCACCCGGCTCGACGATTTTACGATGAATCTGATTACAAATGATGAAATACTTGCGGTGAACCAGGATGCATCGGGCAAACAGGCTTCCAGGGACCTTGCAGAGGGCAGCTACCAGGTTTGGTCAAAACCGCTTTCCGACGGCAGCAGGGCAGTCGGCATCTTCAACCTGGGCGCAGCGTCAGGGAAGTACGAGCTCGACATGGCCAGGCTTAAATTATCTGGCGGTCAGGTTGTAAGGGATTTGTGGAGGCAAAAGGACCTTGGTACCGTCAGCGGCAGGTATTCCACGATGGTGCCTTCCCATGGTGTGGTCATGCTTCGCTTCATTCCCGTGAAGGAAAATACCGGATCCGTTCGAAACGATGTAACCCGTGCCTCCTTCACTCCGGGAAAGGTTTGGAAAGACAATAACGGAGTGCCGGTAAACGCACACGGCGGAGGAATGCTGTTCGACCAGGGCAGATACTGGTGGTTTGGTGAACATAAAGTGGAGGGCAAAAAGGGGAATAATGCCTGGGTGGGTGTTCACTGCTACTCATCGGCTGACCTGTATAACTGGAAGGATGAGGGTATTGCCCTGAAAGTGTCGGAGGATAGTGCCAGCGACATAACAGCCGGCTGCATACTGGAAAGGCCGAAGGTTATCTTTAACAGGCAGTCCGGTAAATATGTGATGTGGTTTCATCTCGAGCTAAAGGGGCAGGGATACAAGGCCGCGCGGAGCGGGGTTGCCGTTGCCGACCGGGTGGCCGGGCCCTATTCATTTGTTGAGAGCATGCGGCCGAACGGTGAGATGGCCCGCGACATGACGCTGTTCGTGGATGACGATGGCAAGGCTTATCATTTTTATGCCTCCGAGGATAACGCAACAATGGTGATTTCAGAGCTTTCAGGCGATTACCTTAAACCCTCCGGCAGGTTTGTGAAAATTTTGAACGGACGTTTCCGGGAGGCACCGGCTGTATGCAAGCACAGGGGTAAGTACTACCTCATAACCTCCGACTGTACCGGCTGGGCTCCCAATGCGGCAGGGGTAGCAGTGGCGGAGTCAATATGGGGTCCGTGGAAGGAATCCGGAAATCCCTGTCAGGGTGCTGTTTCAGAAACCGTACTAACGTTCAGGTCGCAAAGCACATTCATCCAGCCGGTAGTAGGGCGTCCGGGAGCCTTTATCTTTATGGCCGACCGCTGGAATCCGGGCAATGCTATCGACGGTCGTTATGTATGGCTGCCAATCATGTGGGAAAATGATATGCCGGCAATCCGGTGGATGCATGAATGGAACCTGGATGTTTTCAGATATGACCAGTCAGGAACTGGCGGCCGATGAACTAACCGTCTGTGGATTCCTTATCCCTTAAGGGAATTTAATATTGATGTCCGGTATTTTTCCGAAACCGGCAGCTCAATCTTGCCCGGCGCATTAATCTGAAGAATAAGCCCGTTCCCGCCTTTCCTTGCCAGTTTTATACGTTCAGTATTTACAATGTAGGACCGGTGGCACCGGATGACAGGGAGTCCGGCAAGTTGTTCCTCAATCCTTTTCATGCTGTTACGGAGCAAAAACCTTCCGGGATTTACGCCTTCGAGGAAATGGATAAAAACATAGTTTTCGTTTGCTTCAACGTATAAAAGGTCATCAAGCTTCAACGTCATTCTTGTCTCACCCCCTTCGTCGGAAAAGGCCACAAACCGCGGCTTTCCGGGTTCAATCCGTTTCTTCTGAAGATGTTTCAGGCGAAGTCTGTCATCATGCCAGGCAAAATAGAGAAGACTGATCAGGTAAGGAATCAACAGGATTAATGTGGTGTTGAAAATGGCCGTGTAGTATACTTCAAACCAGAATCGCGGATCATGCAGGAATACTTTCTGGATCATCATATAGAATCCGGTCATGGCAAGTACTTCCAGTCCGATCATGACAGCGTACCCGGCTATGGTGATGGTAAACCTTTTCCGTATTTGTGTCATGATCACCCGGCTGATGATTACCACCAGCATCCCGAGGACCACCACAAATCCGGCGTAAAAGGCGAATTGTCCGGTATTTATTCTGAACCATTCGTGCGATCCGAAGGGGTGGTAAACCAGAATGAAAGCATAGGCAAAAAGTACGGTAAAGGTTACCTGAATGACCGAGTTTCTCGGGGTAACGAAATAGTCAGGTATGCGCCGCTTCAGATTCATCCGGCAAAATTACACAAAGTTGCCGCTGTTTCCTCAGGTGATGCCGTCTGTGGTGCCTCGTGTGCCGCTTTCTTTGCCCTTACCGGCGAATTCTTGCCTGTTTTCATCCGTTTTAAGGCATAAACTTGCCGGATTTCGTCCCTGAATATCGGGTTTCATCCCAAAAAGGGTGCGTTAATCACCTGCGCACGGAGTTGGACACCCGGTTATTGGCAGGTCCGTTCCGCTGCGGTAATTTTGCTTCACCACAAAAAGCTGAACATGGATTATTTTGATAATCAGGCCCTGCTAAGAGCTGCATATAATTATAACGACCCTCATATTGCGATTGACGGATCCGCGACAGCGATCATTAACTGTTCATTTCGTTCGGAGATAGTACCGGAACGGGCAAACACCAGTTTCGATGCTGTTGCAGGGCACGATCCTGCCGGCCTTCTGGGTCGGTCATTTGCCGGTAACTATTCTTTTACCTACCCGGTTTTCCTTCCTGATGGCATTGAAGTGGCCAGCGGGGCAATCGTACTGCTTCACGGACTGAATGAGCGAAACTGGAATAAATACCTTTACTGGGCCCGCTATCTGGCTGAAAATACGGGTAAAGCCGTTATTCTGTTTCCGATGGCTTTCCACATGAACCGGTCACCGGGTTTATGGAGCGATCCGCGGGCCATGCAGGAGGTTGCAGTAGGCAGGGGCAGCCTTGAAGCTGCCAGAACGGTTGCCACCCCGATCAATGCGGCACTAAGCACCAGGCTGGATTGCCACCCTGAGTGGTTTTGCACCTCCGGACTTCAGAGTTGCTATGATCTCATTTCACTGACACGGCAAATTCGTTCAGGTGGACATCCCTTGTTCCGTGCGGACACCAGCGTGGATTTTTTTGCCTATTCGGTAGGTGCCTTCCTGCTGGAAGTGTTGTTGATAGCTAATCCTGATGAAGTTTTCAGCGAATCGAAGAGTTATCTGTTCCTCGGAGGAAGTTCTTTTGAGCAGATGCAGGGTATATCAAGATACATCATGGATGCCAGGGCCTTTAATCAGCTGGAGGAGGCCTTTATCCGGCGTGATCCCAAGGATGTAAGGGAAAAGATCAACATCGAGCAACTTGGGGGATTCAACCAGCTTTGGACGGCATTTATGGCCATGCTGCGCCTCGACAGGTTCCAGGCACTTCGTGAACGGTCGTTCCACCGGCTTTCGAACCAGATTCAGGCATCGGGCCTTTCCCGTGATCAGGTGATACCGGCCAAATCAATTCTCAGGACACTGTGGGGGGGAGGAAACCGCAGCAGAATACCTTTTACGGTTCTGGATTTCCCCTATCCCTACACGCATGAAAACCCATTCCCTATGGGCGTGCAGGAGATTCGTCCGCTTGTGAATGCGGCATTTCAACAGGTATTCAGCCAGGCGGCAGCCTATCTGCGATAAGCAGCTAAGCCCGGCTTAGTTTCTGAGCCGGTCCACCCTGATTTTGATCATCTTTTCATGCTCCTCGTCGCTCAGCGCAGGATCTTTCATCCGGAGGAACAGAGCGCATGGCAATTCCTCACAATCACCGCAGCTTTCAAGGCCCTTGTCATTGAAAGCACATTGAAACAGCGGGCATACCTTGTTGTCCATCATTTCCTGTGCCCAGAAGGTGCTGCCTTTAACCGCATAACAGCCGGAGCAGGTTTTGTTGTAGTACTCGCACTCAGCGCAGTTCAACCCGCAAACCGAAATATTATCCATATTCTTCTCGTCTTAAAGTCTTTTCGTCTTATAGTCTTCCTGTGTGGCATCATCCTCCCTTACCGGTGAAAGCTCTCCCCGATGAACTTCAGCCCGTCGGTAATTCCTGTCCTCCAGTAACTCCAGGTGTGGCCTCCGTCGCGTACCCGGTATTCGTGTTTAACCTGACGGTCGCGCAAAAGGACGTGGAGCGCCGAATTGCCTTTAAACAGGAAATCATCATCGCCGCAATCGATATAGAATCTTACTTTTTCGATCTGCTCCTTTGTCAGGGTTTTGGCCAGGTCGAGGATGCTGTTTGCCCGGTAATGATCGGTAAGAAGTGATTTTTCTTTGGTCAGGCCGAAAAGTTTGTTGAACATTCCGTTGCGGTTGCTGTCGGGCCAGCTGTTAATCTCTTCGTCGGTCCATACTGCTGAGCTGAAAGCGGCGCAGGCGGCAAACAGATCGGGATGTTTTAGGGAATAAAGCAGTGAACCGAATCCGCCCATGGAAAGGCCTGAAATGCCGCGGAACTCCCTGGATGCCCTGGTCCGGTAAGTTTTGTCGATATACGGAATAAACTCACCTGTGATCATGTCTTCGAATTTTACCGATCCGTCGGCATTGTTCATATACCAGGTTGCCCCGGCATCCGGCATCACGATGATCATCGGTGGTATCTCCCTTGCTGCTATGGCCCTGTCGGCGGCCAGATTGACCTCGCCGAACTGGATCCAGCCGGTTTCATTATCCGTATAACCGTGGAGAAGATAAACAACAGGGTACGAACGGTTTCCGGTGTCGTAATCGGGAGGAAGGTAGACGGCGAATTTTACATCGCGACCCAATATCGGACTCTTCATGGAAAGGCCTTCGATTACCTTTCCTGTGGATAGGATTTGGCTGTATCCGAAGATTGAAAAGCACATCAAAGTACAGAATATGAGCAACTTGGATTTCATGGAACAATTATTTAACAGATTGTTAAATTATAAATTTATCCCATTTTACCCTCATTTTAAGAACAAATTCAGGTACTTGTCGCGAACTTTCCAGGGGTAAATAACCTGTTGATTAACTTTAGATTCCGGTTAGCGTGGCGCTGATATTCCAAAGTTTTTCAGCGACGACCAGGTCGTATGATGCTTTTGAGGAGGAGCGCTGTTTCCGCCTGATGAAATATTTGCCGCTTACCTGCTCCACCTCAGGTGATGCAGCCAGATAAACGGAAGTCTCTGCTCCTTTCTCAGGAGAAACCGAAAATGGCCGGATCAGTTTCATCATCGGGTGCTGCCTGCCTGTTGCCCGGTTAACGGCAAAACGGGTAGCCACCAGTCCGGGATGCAGGCAGTTTACGGTAACACCTGTCTCTGCCAGCCGGTGAGATAGTTCATAGGTGAAAAGGATATTTGCAAGCTTCGACTGTGCATAGGCTTTGGATGCAGAGTAGTTTTGCTCAAGTTGAAGGTCGTTAAAATCGATAGTGCCTGCAAAATGGGCACCGGACGTTACATTGATGATTCTCGAAGGGCTGCTTTTCCTCATCAGGCCGAGTAGCAGATTGGTGAGCAAAAACGGTCCGAGATGATTTACGCCGAACTGGTATTCAAATCCTTCATCTGTAGTCCGCCGTTTATCCGTATAGGCACCGGCATTGTTAATGAGGACGTCGAGATGCGGGTAGCGCAGGATGAATTCTGCCGCAAACTGCCTGACAGATTCAAAACTGGCCAGGTCACAAATCATCAGCTCGACCCTGTTGTTGCGGCTTATGGCAACGATCTCTCGTTTGGCCTGCTCGCCCCTGTCGGGATTACGTGCCATCATCACTACACGGGCGCCCATCTCGGCAAGTGCGGTTGCCGTCGCTTTTCCAATTCCCGAATCTGCGCCTGTGATCAGGACTATCTTGTTTTCCATGTATTACGCATTGACTACCACTATAAACAACATTCCGATTAAATGGTTTTCCGATTCATAAGCGGATCAGTTCCTGAACAGGTAGGATACTTTTAGAAAAAACCCCCGCTGCATCTCAAGGGGAAGTACATCACGGCTGAGGAAAGGCATCGTCTCTTCATTCTGCTCATACAGCGACCCGTATCCAAGGTAGGCAACCGTTCCGGGTACATAGGTGAAGGAGAGCAGGAAGTCGGACAGCAGCGTCTTGCGGTATCCGTTATACTCCAGGATACCTCTGATAAACAGGTATTTGTTGAACTGGTAGGTGATTTTCAAGCGTTCGATCGGATACCGGTAAATGAGTAATTCGTCGGATTTACGGGTGAAGTCATTAAAAATGAAACTCAGGGCAGCCTCCATTTTGGGCCAGGGCTGGACGGTCATCTGGGCGGAAAACCGGTTGCTGGTACCGTCATAGGGATCGGAGGTGTAATAGATTGCATGACTTCTTCTGTACGTCAGGCCGCCGGAAAACCATGTTTTGTACCTTCCCTGAAAACTTGCGGAGAATCCGCTGGTATTGAAGCGTGTGCCCAGAAATACTTCGTTTGAAAGTGTGTAATTCATTTTAAGATACGAGGTTCCACCCACAAATGCCAGTATGGAGGCGTGGTTTGATGTCTCCCACATGGTGAAAATATGGTCGTACGTGGCAGAACTGAAGACTTCGAAATCGAACCGGCGGAATAGGGGGGATTCCGTATAGAAAACGGGCTTTATGAGGGCTGTACCCTGACTTACCCCTGTCCGGTTGATATAACCTGTGGCTACATCGAAGTCCTTGCCAATATTTTTCAGGGAGAACCCATAATTCAGATCCCTGGTTTCGGAATGGTAATAAAGCCCTTCGGCATGGCTGTTTTTGCGATTGCCGGACTGGATCGATTGTGAGCCAAACAGGTTGTATTCCAGCAAAGTTGATTTGTTCACCCGGATCTGGGCATCCGTGCCGGCCACCCGGTTGCTGCTGCCATTCGCCTCGCGTCCGGTGTACAACGCTCCCAGGTATCCGTCATCTTTCAGGTTATACTTGTACCGGACAATCGGAAAGTGGGCGAACTGACGTGCTGCTCCGGAGGAATCCCGCTGGAGTTCGTCGGCGCCGTACAGCAAGGCGAGCGAGTTCTTTTTGCCGATATTGCCGGTAAATTTTGTTCCGGCGATCGGGTTGACAATTGTCCGGGTGTGAACCAGATAATACATCGGATCGACTGATGATGACTGGGTAGCCCCGATATTGAACTTCTCCTGTCCTTCCAGAAAGAATGGTCGCTTTTCCGTATAAAACAATTGATACCGGAGGTTGACGTCAACCTGGCCGGCATCCGACTCTACCTGACTGAAATCAGGATTAACCGTTGCATCAAGGATGAGATCGGAGGTTATACCGTATTTCAGTGTCAGGCTGAGATCCGGCT
>CAYWHP010000005.1:73945-130090 GCA_964457845.1 uncultured Porphyromonadaceae bacterium
AATAGCTCAATATCCGGCTTTCGTATGTCTTTTACAAGCCTGTCGCCTTCCCGGATGTCTTTGTGCGTGTATGTTGCTGCCGGGATTGCTTCGAAAAGCGTATAGCGTTTCACCCCGTAGTAATCGACACGCATCAGCTGAGGGAAGAAATTGTAGCCCATCTTGGGATCCAGTTCAGGGTAACCCACATGAGTGCCTGTCCGGCTGATGTATCGTTCGAGCAGCAATCCCATGCTCACCGGGTCGCCGGTTGAAAAGCGGAGGCTTTTAAGCGGTATGGCCACTTCAATGCAGTACCCGTGGTCATTTCTCGTTCCCGCACTGTACCATACCATATCGATGCTCGCATCCTCCTTGCCGGCGGCAAAACGGGTATCGCGCTGAATTCCCAGGGGATTAACATAAAAAGCATAAAACGCCTGCTGATCATAACGGGAATCAAGATTCAGGCAGATCCAGTCATCTTGTATCGAAGCATCCCGCGGGGCTATATTTGCCTTGATCTTCTCCGGCTCCGGATCCTGGCAGTCGAAAGCAAAATAGAGGGTCTCCTCATCATAAGCCAGCCAGGCTTTGGTTTGTTGCGGCTCCACCTTGCCGAAATCAGGAATGAACGTTTTAAAATTGGTAAAAACAGGTGCATCTTTCCAAAGCTGTTCATCAAGTTTTCCATCGATAACCGGAGCTACCGGTGTTTTTAGCGCACGCACCACTTCAACGGCTACGGCTGAAGCACCAGCCAGAACCGGCCAGAAAAAAAGCAGAAAAACCAATAATTTTTGGATCCGTCCCATCGGTTTAAAATTGTAGGGGTTGTCGGTGCGCTAAAAATAGTGAATCTTCATCAGGAAAAAGGTGCAGCCGTGTTCTTATGAATGCCTTTTCCGCGGTCGGATTCGTCGTTATCGAACCACCAATAGCCGGGTACTGATCCCGGTCGCATTCGATCTGCCTGCCTGCAGGTAGTAAATACCCGGGGAGAGGTGTGTTAAATCTATCCTCGAATGTCCCGGATTCAATCTGCCTTCCAGCATCAGGGCACCGGTCTGGCTGATGATCTGATAGCTTGCATCACCCTGGTCCTGTTCGATGATAAGGAAATCAGCAACCGGATTGGGGTAAATACGAACCGGTGCGGCGGCGGTAGTGCTACCGTCAGCGGAAACGGCATCAAGTTGTGACCTGGCGCTGGCCGACCTGTCGTAAATAAACGGGATAATCCCGGTTTTCACATGGGCTGATGTCAACCTGTCGTTGAAGGATGTCTGGAAATCTGCCGGCTTCCAGCCATAGTCCAGCGGGTAATAGGGATCCGTTGCAATATAAGGTCCATAGAGCGCTTTCAGCCGGTTGATGGTGGTGAACAGGCTGCCAGCGGCCATTTTGTCAAGAAAGTTGTGGAATATGCGGGTGTATTCCCTTCGCAATGCGGGCACCTCAAGAATTCTGGTATATAACGGTCGCGGCTGCGCGGCCGGGGACCAGGCATAAACCGGCCGGGTCACCCAGTCGATTCCGAACCAGTCGATGCCGAATGTGTTGTCGAGATCGTAGGGTATGAACTCAAACAAGCCGGTCGTCGTGTTTTTATACAGATAAAAATTGTTCTTATTGTAAAAGGGTCCGTCCCAGTTGCCGATAAAGACGTCAATGACGAATGCCCCTAAAACACTATTGATATTCAGTATTTTAGATAGTTCGGAATAAAGGTTTGCCGTGGGAGTATTGTTGAGAACATCAATCAGTTTCGACAGATCGGAATAGTCATCGGCCAGCTCATTGGTCTGCAGTTCATAGGAGCGTCTTGAGTTTTCCTCGAATTTGTAATCGTTGGGATCCTTGCTCCTAAAAGTCAGGTCGGCAGGGTACAGGCACTTGTACAGGTTGCCCTTCTTATTGCCGTACCTCAGCTTGACAAACTCTTCGTCGATGTGCTCCACGTTTATATAAACACCATGGAACTTGTCGTTGATATAGAGTAAAATATGGTTCGCCCGGGGTGCCGGAACACCGATTGAACGGTAAAGGTCCCAGCCCAGTTTTGAGCGGATAACCGAAGGATCATTATGCTCACCGTTCAGGTTCATCTTCTCCAGTTCAAAGAATTTCCCTTTGTCGGTAAAGGTGTTGAATGAGATCTTAAATGATTTCTTTGCCGAAAGGCGCGATGTGTTGCCACGGATCCGCAGGCCCACCACCGGTAAGGATTCTTTAACCGTACCACTCACAAACTCGAACCGTGCCGGATACTCATGATCCGACAGCGGATTTTGTAGCAGCCTATTCAGCGAATCAGCCGGCAGGTATAATTTGATGACAGGAAGCAGGTCGTCGCGAAAAACCGGTCCCGGTTCCGGAAACGGATTCTGGGAAACCAGAACTCCCGGAGCCGACAGTCCTAAAAGGATCAGCGCAAACGCACCAAATACACGGCTTGAGGGCAGATGTTTTTTCATGGAATTCGGTTTTATCAAGATTAAACACTTTTCCTTACATTCGGTTGATCAATTCAAAAAAAATGTCCCGCAAGTATCTGTTGATAATCACCGTTTTGCTGGCCGGCCGGCTTTTTGGACAAAGTATCGAGCCGCTCAGGATAACACACGGTCCCTGGTTACAGAATATGACAACTGAAGGTGTTACGGTGTGCTGGACAACAAATCTCCCGGCCGTTCCGGGAATTTTGCTGGTAAGGCCAAAACCGGCATCAGATTCCCTCATCCGCAATTCAACCGACGGTTTAATAAATGCCGGCGGAACTCTGCATCAGGTGAGGCTGAACGGGCTGGTGCCGGGAACGGAATATTCGTATAAGGTTCAGTCAGCAGAGCTGATGAAGCTCCGGCCTTACCAGATTTATTACGGGGATACCGTCAGAAGCAAAGAGTTTACATTTACTACTCAAAATCCTGCAAAAAAAAGTATCCGGTTTATGGTTGTGAATGATATTCATACCAACGGAGGCAAATTGGCCGGATTTCTGAAGTCGGGCGATGCGTTGAGTCAGGATCTCCTGGTTTACAACGGGGATATCGTTGATAATTTCGAAACGGAAGATCAGTTGCTGGGACCGATCATCGATACCAGCGTTCGCTATTTTGCTTCGCGTGTGCCGTTTGTTTTCGTAAGGGGTAACCACGAAACACGGGGGATTATGTCGCGCCGGCTGAAAGAGTATCTGTCCTATCCTGAAAATCGGTATTATCATGCTTTCGATCAGGGGCCTGTTCATTTTGTGGTGCTCGACTGCGGGGAGGACAAGCCCGACAACAACCGGTATTATTACGGCTTGGCCGATTATGACCGCTACAGGCTGGAGGAACTGGAATGGCTTAAGGGCCATTTGAAAACGGCCGCATACCGGAAAGCTGCCTTTCGGGTGATCCTCATTCATATGCCTGTACTCGGAGGGGAGAATGCAGGTTATGGCCCTGGATTTCTGGCTGAGCATTTCGGCCCTGTTTTAAAGGAGGCTGGGGCCGACCTTATGATTTCTGCCCATACACACCGGACAGCCTGGCATGATCCGCAGCAATCCGGCCTTGGCATTCCTATGCTGGTGAATGGTAATTTGAGTTTTATTCAGGCCGATGCCGACGAGAATCTGCTTAAAATAAAGGTGGTATCCGATAAAAACGAAACCGTTTTAACACAGGAGATTAAAAAGCGATAAGCCAGTTACCAGGTGATGGCCACTTTACCGATCGACTGCCTTGACTCGAGATAATCATGTGCGGCGGCGATTTCGGACGCGGGGAATGATTTACCGAGTACCGGTTTTAATATGCCTGCCTGTGTCAGTTTTCCCACTTCAGCCATAACCTCTTCCATGACAGCCGGTTTATGGTCGGCCAGCGCCAGCATGTTGACACCGATTATGGAACTTGATCTGACAATCAGGCGGATGGGTGAATGGAACCCAAACCCCAGTCCAACCCTCAGGCTGCTAAGCCGGCCCGACCGGTTTCCGCGGTTCTGGGCAGCGGCGCCGTAAGAGACCATCCTGCCGCCGTGGTCAAGCGCAGCTAAACCTCGCTTAAAGGAGAGGCCGCCGATATTGTCGAAAACGACATCCAGTTTATCGGTCCCGATCAGGCCGGTTACCTGGTCATAGGGGTTTTCGGCACGCGAGTCGATTGGGAAATCAACGCCAAGTTCTTTCAGGTATCCGTGTTTACTGGTGGAGGCGGATCCGAAAACCGTGCATTCTGCCGATTTGGCCAGCTGAACCAGGAAGGTGCCGACACCTCCTGCTGCAGCATGGATCAGGATTTTTTCATTTTTGTAAAGGCGGGATGCAAACAGGGCGCTGTATACGGCTGTTGATGCCTGGGTGGCCAGCGAAGTGGCCAGTGCAGCATCCATCCCGTCGGGAAGCGGGATAACTGCCCCTGCCTTGGTAACGGCGTATTCGGCGTAACCTCCGAAACGGGACATTGCGGCTACGCGCTGTCCTTTCTTTAAACCCGATACGCCACTTCCAACCGAATGGATGGTTCCGGCAATATCATAGCCCAATATCGCCGGTTTTGGAGGAGCTGCCTTATACAAACCCCTTCGTGCCATGACATCCGCAAAATTGAGCCCCGATGCTTCGGCCCGTATAACAACTTCATCATGCCCGGGAACAGGAATGGGGGTTTCCCTGATTTCAAAGGCACTGCTGCTGTCACCGTTTCGTACCAGAAATATTGCTTTCATCTATTTCGTTCCGGTTTTCTCTTCGTGTTCAATACGCTTCAAAGCCTTCCGCCTGATCCGGAGGTTGATCAGTTCAACCGAAAAGGAGAAGAGCACAGCCACGTAAACATATCCCTTGGGAACATCTTTGTGGAAGGCTTCCATGCCCAGCGTGAAACCGATCAGGATCAGGAAAGCCAGGGCAAGGATCTGCAGGGTAGGATTCTTATTGATAAACCTGCTGATGACCCCGGCAAATGAAATCATAACCACCATTGCGATGACCACGGCCGATATCATGATCAGAAGTTGATTGCTGAGGCCGATGGCAGTGAGGATGGAATCAAAACTGAATACCATATCCAGAATAATAATCTGGAAAATCACCGCTCCCGGAGTTACCTTTTTCCTGACTTTCACGAGGTGTTCGTCGACGAGCGTTTTCTGATGAATTTCCAGCACGCTTTTCCAGACAAGGAATATGCCTCCCGCCAGCAGGATTATGTCGCGCAGGGAGAAAGCAATATCACCGATGGAGAACAGCGGCCTGGTCATCTTAATGATCCAGGTAATCGATATCAATAGTAAAATCCTGAAAATTAATGCCATAATCATTCCGATTGTCCTTACTCTCGGTTGTTGCTTTTCCGGGAGTTTGCCGGTGGCAATTGAAATGAATATAATGTTGTCGATCCCCAGGACAATTTCAAGGAATGTCAGCGTGAGCAGGGCGATCCATGTTTCGGCATTCAGAAAGATTTCCATGTTTGTGTGCGTTTGAAGCTCCAAAGATAATTGTACTGCCGGATATGCCATATTTTGTTATTTTGTATTGCTTAATACCGCTTGGTCAATATGAAGTTCCGGTCTTGCCTGATACTGATCCTTTTATTCCTGACATCCGGTTTTCCGCTGGTTGCCCAATTTGTGGGTAAACCGTTTATAATCAACTATGATAAAAGGGTTTATGGCGGAGATAACCAAAACTGGTCGGTTGCCGTTGGGGATAACGGGATCACCTATTTTGGCAACGACAAGGGGTTGCTGGAATTCGACGGATCGAACTGGGGCCTCCATGCAATGCCGGAAAATGGCATTGTTCGTTCCGTTACGATGGGTGACGACGGAAACCTTTATGTCGGGTCTTATCAGGAATTCGGCTACTGGAACCGTGACAGTACCGGCCAGCTTGTTTATACTTCTCTCAGCGGAATGCTTCTCCCGACAGGATCCCTTCACAACGACGAGATCTGGAGAATTCTGGCCCACAACGGCAAAATCTATTTCCAGTCGTTTTCAAATATCTTCATCTACGACGGCACGGGCATCTCCGTTCTGAATCCCGGATCATCAATGGTGCTGCTCATGAAAGCTTCAGGCAGACTGTTTATCCACCTTGTTGGCAAGGGGCTATTCGAAATTGTTGACGATGCCTTTCGTTTGGTCGCCGGATCTGAGATTTTTGCACGGGATGAGATCAAGGTCATCCTGCCGTATGAAGGAAACCGGTTTTTGGTTGGGGTATCGGGAAAAGGGATGTTCCTCTACGACGGATTATCGCTCGCCCCCTGGGATAAACCGGTTAATAAGCTCATTATGGCCTCCGAGCTGAATAACGGGATAGCCGGCAATAATCACCTGATCATAGGCACTATCGGAAACGGACTCTTCATACTTGATGATCATGGTAACCTTCAGGCCCATCTGGATTCGAGGAATTTTCTGCAGAATAACACGATTCTTTCCGTGGCATTTGATGCTGCAGGTAATATCTGGGCAGGGCTCGATCGTGGAATCGACCTGATCAGCCTTCACTCCGGGATGGATTTCTATGTGGATCCTTCCGGTACAATGGGTTCTGTGTATGCCGCAGTTTTGGATGGCATGGATCTTCTGGTTGGTACAAACCAGGGGCTCTACAGGTACTCCTTCCTGGCCGGAGAGGGTTTTGTAAAGCCTGTTGCCGTGTCAGGCCTTGCCGGTCAGGTATGGGATTTAAAGAACATCGACGGCGAAATCCTGTGTGGTCATACAGGTGGGACATACCGGATTGAAGGGGACCGGGCGGTTCGCATTTCGGATGTTCACGGCGGTTTTGAAATCAGGAGGATGCAGGGTCGGAGCAGCGAGCACCTGCTTCAAAGCACATACAGCTCATTTGCCGTATATAGTGTTTTCGACAGAAGATGGCAGCTCGACCACCCGGTTCAAGGGTTCAATGAACCGGCAATCAGTTTCGAAACCGACCATCTTGGAAATATCTGGTGCGCCCACGCGATCCGGGGAATTTTCCGAATCCGTTTGAAGCCCGACCTGCGTTCAGTTGAATCAACTGTTACCTATGCAAGCGATAAGGGATTACCCGGCGACCGGCAGGTGTATGTCTCCAAGGTTGAAAACAGAATTGTTTTTCCCAGTGACTCCGGCTTGTTCACCTGGGATGACCTGAACGATACGATTATTCCTTTCGGCCAGCTGGCCGGAAAGCTCGGTGATTTCAGCAATGCAAGACAGATTATGCCTTCGGGCGAGCACAATTATTGGTTCATTAAGGGCCATGATGTGGCACTTTTCCGAATTGCCGGCCCCAACGCCGACCAGCTTTACCGTTACGACTTTTCCATGCAGGGCCTCTATCTCAACAGCCGGTTTCCAAAAATCATCATGCTTAAGGAGGGACTTCACCTGATCTGCCTTGATAATGGATTTGCCTTGTTTGATGAAACCGGCATGCGAACGATAGAGCAACCTACACCGGTACAGATTCGCTCGGCCCGCTTCGATGCGAGGGGAGACGGGGAAAGGCTCCTCCCCATTGTTGAGGCAGATAAGCCATTACGGATTCCCTATAATTTCAGAAGCCTGACCATCGGCTTTTCCGCCGGAACCGGATACCGGCATCCGCTGTACTGCCAGCGGCTGATTGGTCTCGACAAGGATTGGGGCCCCTGGAGCGACCAGCCTTCAAGCGCCTTCACCCGATTGCCCCCGGGTGATTATACGCTTGAAGTGATATCTATGAACATAAACGGCCTGCCCGGTCAGCCTGCGCGGTATCCCTTTTCCGTGAGCCCCCCCTGGTACAGGTCAATTGCGGCACTGATCCTCTATGGCTGCATCCTGCTTGCCTTTATCCTGTTCTTCAGGGTACTTTTCCTGAAACGCCTCCGGTTGCATAAGGCATTACTGGAGGAAGCCGAAGCGGAGAATCACCGGCAGGCCATGCTTCGTGCCGAGCAGGAACTCATCCGGGTTAAGAATGAAAAGCTTGAAGCGGAGGTGAATTTCAAAAATATTCAGCTGGCAGATTATACGATGAGCGTGATCCGTAGAAATGAACAGCTCATCAGGATCAGGGATGAGTTCGTGAAGTTGCCGATCGATAAAAGCAGCGGTTTTACCAGGGCATTTCAGGAAAAAATACTCCGGCTTTTTGATAAGCAACTCTCCTCCGATGAAGATTGGAAGACTTTCGAAACTCATTTCGACCAGGCGCATCAGGATTTCATCAATCGGCTGAAAACGGAATACCCGTTCCTCACGCAGAGCGACCTTAAACTGTGCGCCTACCTGCGACTGAATATTTCTTCTAAAGAAATCGCACACCTGCTCAATATCTCCTTGCGTGGAGTGGAGGTTCGGCGTTACCGGCTTCGTAAACGTTTGAATCTTAATACAGAAGATAACCTCTATGATTTTCTTTTAAAGTTTTGACGTATTATTGTAGTAGTGATGTGAAACTGTAAATGCCACTGAAGTAGTGATGTGAAACGGGTTTATTATGAAACCATTAACATCATCCCTAAATTTGGTTTGACGAGGAAACCTAAATCCAACATGTGTATGAAAAGTATTAATTCAAAAGCCTTTTTGTTGATACTGATGCTCTTTGCCGGATTCACCCTGGCTTTTGGTCAGAAGAGAATCATTACCGGCAAGGTATCAGGTTCAGACACGGGAGAATCTCTGCCCACGGCAACGGTAGCAGTTAAAGGGACAGCCCGGGGCGTGATTACCGATATGAACGGGAATTACCAGATAGAGGTAGAATCCGGTGATGCCGCCCTGTTGTTCTCCTTTGTCGGTTATGAGCCTTTGGAAGTAACCATTGACGCCCGGTCGGTGATCAATGCTGTTCTCATAGTCAAAAACTCGGCACTTGAAGAGGTAGTCGTGATCGGTTACGGAACGGTCAGAAAAAGTGATCTGACGGGAGCAGTAAGTTCCGTTAAGGCGAAGGACCTCGTTAAAATTACATCGGCAAACCCGGAGCAAAATCTTCAGGGCAAAGTGGCAGGTGTTCAGGTAACCAGTACCTCCGGGGCGCCAGGCGCAAGCCCTGTGGTTAGGATCAGAGGCGTAGGGACTTTCAATAACTCTTCACCTATTTATGTGGTGGATGGTGTAATTCTCGATAATATCTCCTTCCTGAACTCAGGCGACATAGCATCGATGGAGGTACTTAAGGATGCATCCGCCACAGCAATCTACGGTTCGAGGGGAGCTAACGGGGTGATTATTGTAACTACCAAAACCGGAGTCAAGGGAACCGACAAACCCCAGTTCAGCTTTTCATCTGAATTCGGGATGCAGACACTTGCCAAAAAGATCGATATGCTCAGCGGCAGGGAGTTTGCCATCATTACAAACGAAATAGTCCCCGGATCGTATAACAATGTGGACGCAGTGCCCGACACCGACTGGCAGGACCTTGTTTTCAACCCTGCGCCGATGCACAACAGCCAGTTCTCCATTGCCGGCAGTACCGAGAGAACCGATTATTACATCAGTTTCGGGCTCTTTCAGCAAGACGGAATAATCGACAAATCGAGTTTTAAGCGCTATACGATCAAAGTCAACAATTCCTATAAACTGACAGACCATATCAAATTCGGAAACAATTTTACGCTTGCCCCCTGGCAGCAGCAAAATTCTCCAAATGTTACCTATTCCGTGTATCGCGCACAACCCCTGCTTGAACCCTTCTATCCGGATGGTTCCTATGGTGTTGTGTATAACGTTGGAAATCCTCTCGCCGATCTCGAACATTCAAACAACTTCGGATCCGGGGTAAGGGGAGTAGGCAATATATATGGTGAGGCCACGCTGCTCGATGGCTTAACAATACGGTCGAGCTTTGGTGTTGATGCGGGATTCGGCAAATCGAAAAGCTTTACACCCTCCTTTACCGTTTACAATCCTGACGGAACAGCCTCTCAGCAGCAGAATGTATTGAGCGACCTTTACAAAGGATCGTCCGAGAGCATGAGCTGGCTTTGGGAAAACACACTGAATTTCACCAAGACTTTCGGCCGGCACAGTATTAATGCTGTCGCCGGATACACCATGCAGGAAACCCGCTCCGAGTCACTCGGCCTCGCCGGTGAAAATGTCCTCCGCAACGGAAGCGATTTCTGGTATATCGGTCCTTCCTACGTTTACGACCCGTCAAATAATGTCAACACCATTCAGTCGATAACCAACGGTGTGGATCCCAATCAGTATTATTCCATGCTCTCCTATCTTGCCCGTGTGAACTATACGTTTCAGGACAAATACATGCTGACGGCCACGTTTCGCCGTGACGGTTCATCTAAATTTACAAGGGAAAACCGGTTCTCCAATTTCCCGTCACTGGCAGCAGGATGGAATATCGGCAGAGAGCAGTTCATGAAGAAGCTGCCTGCACTGACCACACTGAAGCTTCGGGCGAGCTGGGGTATTATCGGAAACGAAAAGATCAGCTACTTCGACCGTTTTGCACGTGTGCAGTCGGATATCGTAGCGGTTATCGGCCAGCCTGATGTGGCTATTGCCGCAGCCTCATACGGGAAGAGCGGCAATCCCAATCTTAAATGGGAAAGTACCACTCAAACCGATATCGGACTCGAATTCGGCCTGTTAAAAAACAAACTCACCGGTGAACTGGATTTTTACAACCGGGTTACCGATGACATCCTTGTTGAACTGTCGACTCCCGGACATATGGGTAACGGTCTCGGGCAGAAGATCCGCTATAACGCCGGATCGGTGCTGAACCGCGGTTTTGAACTTAGCCTTAACTGGCGTGATCAGGTCGGGGAAATTACCTATGGTGCAGGGATACTTGGATCCACCATTCACAATGAAGTACTAGCCATCGGCGGTGCCAGTGGTGTTGATTCATTGTTAATCGGTGGATACCTCGGAAACGGGCAGGCTGTCACCCAAAGCCGGGTGGGACTGCCAATCGGTGCATTTTACGGGTACGTAACCGACGGCGTGTTCCAAACCAAGGATGAACTTGATGCCTATCCACACTCTTCACAGGCGGAGGTAGGAGACCTCCGCTTTGTCGATACCAATAAAGACGGCAAGCTCAACAGCCTCGACCGCACCTATCTGGGTTCATCGATTCCGAAGTTTATTTATGGATTCAATTTTGAACTTGGATATAAAGGATTTGAGTTTTCGGCTGACTTTCAGGGGCAGGTCGGAAATAAAATATTCAATGGGAAGGAAGTTGTACGACCTGATCCCTATAACTTCGAACAGCACGTATTCGATCGGTGGACCGGCCCCGGCACCAGCACTACAGAACCACGCTCTTCGTTCGGCGGATACAATTTTTCAATATCCGACCGGTTTCTCCAGGACGGTTCATTCCTGCGGCTTCGAAACATCATGGTCGCTTACAAGGTGCCTGAGGCATTTGCGAAGAAGTTGAAATTGAACGATCTGCGCATATATGTTAAAGGCACCAATGCCTATACCCTCACGAGTTTCACCGGCTATACCCCTGAAATCGGAAGCTACGATGTGCTGTCGAATGGTATCGATCATGGTACCTATCCTGTTACCGCTGTATATTCAATCGGACTGAACCTAACCTTTTAAGCAAGATGAAATCAATCATTAAACATACCGTAACAGCAATTCTGCTGATACTTCCCGCAGCCGGATGCCAGGATTTTCTTCAGAAAGATCCGCAAGGTGAGCTTACACAGGAGGTTTTTCCTCAAACAACCTCTGATGCCCTGCTTGCAACCAACGCCGTTTATTCAAGTATTCGCGACTGGTATTACAACTCCGGCGGCTATCCGATCCTTGATATCATGTCGGACGATTCACACAAGGGCAGTAATCCGAATGACCAGCTGACAACCCTCGGACACTATGACAATTTCAAGTTTACCACAACACAGGACGGACTCGACCGCTGGTGGAGCACGCTCTATGAGGGAATCAAGCGCGCCAACGTTGTCATTGAAAAGGTACCCGACATAAGTATGGATGAACCCCTGAAAAATCAGTGTCTTGCTGAGGCTAAGTTTTTACGAGCGGTTTATTATTTTGATCTGGTCCGTGCCTGGGGCGGAGTGCCAATCGTAACTACCGTTACTCCGCCACTCCAGCTTTCCCGGTCGACAGCCGATGAAGTTTATCAGCTAATCCTCTCCGATATCACATTCGCCATCGACAATCTGCAGGAAAGAAGCGCACAGGAATCGTCCGATCGCGGCCGGGCAACCAAAGGGGCAGCCAAGGCACTCCGGGCAAAAATCGCGCTCTTCCGGAATGACTTTCCGGCAGCCGAGCAGTACGCGCTGGAAGTAATCCGGTCGGCAGAGTATGGGCTTGAACCCGTTTTCGCAGATGCCAATGGCAAAGCCGGGGAACATGGTATTGAATCTGTTTTTGAAGTCGGGGCCATGGAAAACGAAGGTAAATTTGGAAACCAGTATGCAAATACGCAGGGTGTTCGGGGTACCCCCAACCGGGGCTGGGGATTCAACAGGCCTTCCGAGAACCTAAGGACCTCTTTCGAAAAGGGTGACCCCCGCCTCGATGCTACCATCATTGATGTAGGCGAAATCCTCGACGGAATTACGATTCTCGGCGATGGCACAACTCCTGATATTACCTACGATGAGGACGGAAAGGTCGTTGAGCGGGAATGTTACAATCAAAAGGTTTGGATACCGGGAACAAACACAATTACCCAGTGGGGGCATAACCGCAGGATCATTCGCTATTCAGATGTATTGCTAATGGCCGCCGAAGCCCTTAATGAAAATAATAAACCCGGAGAGGCGTTACTCTACCTGAACCAGGTGCGTCTGCGTGCCCGTGAGGGTAATCCTGCTATTCTGCCCGATATTGCAGAAACGGCTAAGGACAAGCTGCGTGATATTATTCTGGATGAAAGAAGGCATGAACTGGCCATGGAAGGGCATAGGTTCTGGGATCTGGTCCGCACAGGCAAAGCGCCTTCAGTTTTGACTATTAACGGTTTTATTACAGGTAAAAATGAACTGCTGCCGATTCCTCAGAGTGAAATCGATATCTCGCAGGGAGTGCTCCTTCAAAATCCGAATTGGAACAATTAAAATAATACAATCAATCTAAGTTTCACATTTAATGAACCATTCTATGAAAAGGAAAAGTGTTATCCTGAGTACATTGCTGATGACGGCACTGTTTGCTGTTATCCTTGTTGGCTGCAAGAAAGAGCCTACTGAGTTTGTTGTGTCAACCCTTGTTGTCGGAACCATTGACCTCAATGGTGCCACATCACCAAACACGGTCCCGGTTAAACCGTCCATTGTGGCTACCTTCAATACCGATGTGGATGCCGCTACCGCGATTCCAGCGAACGTGACCCTCATACAGGATTACGATAAAGCGGAGATGGCCGTTACCGTAACTGCCAGTGGTACTACCATCACCATTACGCCGAGCGAAGACCTCGGAAGCGGAACCCTTTACAAACTGACCATCAAATCCGGGCTTAAATCAACCGGAGCATTGTCCTTTGGAGAGGTTTCCAGGACATTTACCACCCTCGGAACCTTTGTTCCCAAAGGTGCCATCGCCTACTGGAGTTTCGAAGGCAATGCCAACGACCAGATCGGCGCCTACGACCCGTCCGCCAGCGGAGTGGTCGGTATTACCTATAACGCCTCCAGAAATACGGCTGCCGGCAAGGCCGCCACTTTCGACGGTGCTACAAGCATCATCGAAGTTCCTAATGGCGATGTGCTGATGAACTCGCCCAACTTTACCCTCAGCTTCTGGGTTAAGCCGGAATCAGCCGGTCATACCGATGCAAATGGTAATCCTAAAGGGCATTTTGTACTGGGACTTGCTGCTTTCTACGGATTCCAGTTTGAGATCACGGCAGACTACAGCTGGTGCAAACTGGCTGGTCGCTATGATATCGGCGGCGGACAGTCAGCTTCCGAAGACCTTTGGTTTCCGGGCGACGGCAAAACCAAGGAAAATGGCGGCTGGCAAGGCTGGACCTTCTGCAAGGACCTCACCGGTTCCGGTGGTGTTGCTAACCTCCTGAAGGACAAATGGGCCAATGTCGTATGCAGTTATGAGGCTTCAACCAAACAGGGCACCATGTTTATCAATGGTGAGAAAATGAAAGTTTTCGACTTTGATGAGTGGCCCGACGGAGACGCCAAGCGCAGTGTAACCGGAATGAAGTATGGCGGTACCGCTCCGGAAACTGTTAATGAACTGGCATTCGGCTTTATCCAGTCGAGAGCAGGTACTTTGTGGGATGGCGAATCATGGGGCGGTTATGATTTTCCGCAGGCCAACCATTTCCAGGGCCAGCTTGATGATATCCGGTTCTTCCACAAGGCTCTTACTGCAACAGAAGTGTTGTTGATGTACAATTCAGAGAAATAGAAACCCGTATCCAGGCCAAAGGGAGGATTCGGGCTGATCCTGGATCCTCCCTTTGTTTTTAGCGTATGACTTTAAAAACCTCTGCAACCCGCTTGGGGATGATCACCTTGGCGGTGCTCCTCCTGAATGCCTGCAAGCCCGATGATCCTGTCAACCACGGAACCCTTCAGCTTGTCCGGGCCAGGGCCGGCGATATCACGCTCAATCTGGAAACCGTGGTTTCCGGAATTCCGCCGGAATCTTCTTTTTTTGTGGAATTCAGCATGCCGGTCGATACCTCAACGGTCAGAAAATCAATAGTATTGTTGAATGCCACAGGTCATCCTGTTGCTTCATCTATAAGCTTTTCCGGCGACAATATGGTGATAACGCTTACACCGACTGTTGCACTTGATTATCTGACAGCCTACAAACTCTCAATTGATTCAACCCTTATGGGGGCGGCCCGGGAGTCCTTCCCTGGTCTCCTGTTTGATATGATAACCGTTCAGGGGAAATTGCTCCTTAAGGCTTTAACATTGAATGGATTGAATCTGCCGTCGAACAAGCCGTTGATTAATATTGATTTCGATTCCATTGAAATTAAGGCTGAATTCTCGGATCCGCTTAACCCCGATGATTATGCTTTGTTTTTTACCCTGTCAGGAGGAAAACAGTTAAACTGCCGCCTTGAACAGGAGGGTAAACTGGCGGTTTTTACCAATTCCACGGAGCTTCGCGGATACAGTCGTTATTATTTCACCATCTCCTCCAATCTTTCTTCAAAAGCAGGGTTAAAGTTTCAGGGTTTTTCAGGGTCATTCCATACTGCCATGGATTCAACCGATAAGTTTCCCCGTATTCCGGATGATGAGCTTCTCGAATTGATCCAGGCGCAAACTTTCCGCTACTTCTATGATTTCGGGCATCCTGCCTGCGGTTTGGCCAGAGAACGAAACAGCTCAGGCGATGTGGTAACCATCGGAGGCTCGGGTTTTGGCGTAATGGCCCTGGTTGTGGCTATGGAGCGCAATTGGATCAGCCGGCCGCAGGGATTGACGAGGCTTGATCAGATACTTGGTTTTCTGGAAACCTGCGATCGTTTTCATGGCGCCTGGCCGCATTGGGTTAACGGGCAAACCGGAAAAACAATCCCCTTCAGCACAAAGGACAACGGCGGGGACCTGGTGGAGACCTCCTTCATGATTCAGGGACTTCTCGCCATGCGGGAGTACCTTGATGCTGCAGCTCCTGCTGAAGCCGCGCTCCGCAACCGGATTACAACCCTCTGGGAGGCTGTGGAGTGGGACTGGTATACCCGCGGCGAAGATGTTCTTTACTGGCACTGGTCGCCTGATTATTTTTTCGCGATGAACCACCAGATCCGCGGGCACAACGAAACCCTGATCACATACATCCTGGCGGCCTCATCGCCGACACATCCGATTTCTGCAACGGCTTATCACAAGGGATATGCCAGCAACGGATCGATCCGGAATGGAAAAAAATTCTACGGTATCACCCTGCCGCTTGGCAGCGATTACGGGGGACCGCTCTTCTTCACCCACTACAGCTTTCTCGGTCTCGACCCCAGGAACCTGCAGGATGATTATGCGAACTACTGGCAGCAAAATGTCAGCCATTCCATGATCAACATGAGCTATTGCATGGCAAATCCCAGAAGCTATATCGGTTACAGCGCCGACTGCTGGGGCCTTACGGCCAGTGATAACCAAACCGGATACAGTGCCCATTCACCAACCAACGACCTTGGTGTTATAACGCCCACCGCGGCAATTTCGTCACTGCCTTATACTCCCGTGGAATCGATGAAAGCCATCCGGCATTTCTACTATGGACTAGGCGACCGGTTATGGGGCATGTATGGATTTTATGATGCTTTCAATGTTACTCAGGGCTGGTGGGCCAGCTCCTATCTGGCAATCGACCAGGGCCCCATCATCGTCATGATCGAGAATTATCGTACCGGACTTCTCTGGAATCTGTTTATGGAATCAACAGAGATAAGCGCCGGATTGAAAAAATTGGGTTTCACCTTTTAACCGGGTAAACCGGGGTAAAACAGCGGACGACCATGAAAAATCGGATTATCCATACCACTGCTGCGCTTGTTGTTTTGTGTTTTGCGATAGCCTCGGCCTCCCTGGCTCAGGCTCCTGTTTTTAAATCGCACGGCCGGGTTGATTATCTTATTTCAAAGGACCAGCTGGCGATGCTGGATTCCATCCAGGAGAAAACCTTCCGGTATTTCCTCGGTGAGCATCATAAAGACTGGGGAATTGTTAAAGACCGGACTGCAGTTTGGGCACCGGCCAGCATAGCATCAACCGGTTTTGGAATTCCCTCCTTTGCGATCGGCGTTGAGCGTGGCTGGATCAGCCGTGAAAAGGCTGCTTCCATTACGCTTAAAATGCTGAGGTTCTTTGCCGGATCGGAGCAGAGTTCAGGTGCCAAGGTAACAGGATACAAAGGCTTTTATTACCACTTTCTGGATATGAAAAACGGAACCCGTGAGTGGAATTGTGAGCTGTCGACCATTGATACCGGCCTGCTGATGATGGGCATCCTTTTTTCGCGCAATTACTACAACCTTGAAAATAAAACGGAAAAGGAAATCCGTTCTCTTGCCGGTTTTCTGTTGGGAAGGATTGAGTGGGATTTTGTACTGATGCCCGACTCGGGAAGATTTGCAAATACCATCTCTATGGGCTGGACACCCGAGAAAGGTCTCCATGATTTTGGGTGGAGCGGCTATAATGAGGGGCTTTTTCTATACATTCTTGCCGCCGGTTCCGGCATGAAGAATGCACCGTCAAGTTACCAGTCGTGGCTTAAATCTTACAGGTGGTATACCGCTTACCCTAACTATCCGCACGTCGCTTTTCCTCCATTGTTTGGTCACCAGTTCTCGCAGGCGTTTATTGATTTTCGCGGGATAACCGATGACTACATGAAGATCAAAGGGATCGATTATTTCGAGAATTCCCGCCGGGCTACCTATGCCCAGCGGCAGTTTGCAATCGACAACCCGAACGGCTGGATCGGTTACGATTCACTTTGCTGGGGAATAACGGCAAGCGATGGCCCGACTGAAAAGTATAATGCCGGTGGCAAAAAGTTCCTGGGCTATGCCGGCCGGGGGGCCAGCGGGCCTGATTACAACTATTTTGATGATGGCACCATCGCGCCTTACGGTCCGCTTTCATCGCTTCCGTTTGCGCCGGAAATTGTGCTGCCGGCCATTCAGTCGATCAACAAAAAGCAGGGCCCGAAAATCTGGGGGAAATACGGGTATTACGATTCCTTCAATCAAACTGCGAACTGGGTGAACGACGATTATATCGGAATCGATCAGGGCCCCATGCTCATGATGATCGAGAATTTCAGGACAGGCATGGTGTGGAACTATGTGATGAAGGATTCCGTAATTCAAACCGGCCTCCAACGTCTTGGTTTTTCTGCTGCAACGGGCCATATCGATGATTTTGAGACGAAAACCGGTTGGTCGCCGATCAAGTCGGATGGTGTGAATCTTGCAATAACGAGCGATAAGGGGTTGACAGGGAATGCCATACGTTTTGATTACGATTTTACAAAAGGCAGCGGATATGGCGGCATCCAGAAGCTTTTCCCGATAGACCTTCCTGATAATTACGAATTCAGCTTCAATATGAAAGCTGAATCACCCGGCAACAACTTCGAAATCAAGTTTATCGACAGCAGCGGCAATAACGTTTGGTGGGTCAATAACCGCAACTACGGGTTTCCTCAGGATTGGAAAAAGATACGTATTAAGAAGAGGCACATCAATTTTGCCTGGGGACCGACAACCGACCAAAACATCAGGCGGGTCGACAGGATCGAATTTACCATTGCATCGTATGTTGGCGGTAAAGGGACCATCTGGATAGATAACCTGAAGTTTGAACCGCTTCCTACCGAAGTGAAATCGTATCCTGAACCGCTGCAGACTGTTTCTTCATCTGCCCGGGAAGTAAATATTGATTTCAAAATGCGCCGGGAATTCGGAGGGCTGCAGATCGGTTGGCTCGACGGGCATGCCGCGGAGAGTTTTGATATCCTGATGTCTGATGATGGACTGCAGTGGGAAAAGGTTTATTCGGTTGAGTCGAACCGGTCTGCTGTAAGTTTCATCAGGCTTCCGGAGGCGGAATGCCGCTATCTGCGGATTGATCTCCGGTCGGGTATTGATGGTGCAGCTCCTGCAGCAGGAACCGTTAAGTTTCTGGATGTGGGAAATTCGATGACAGCAAATGATTTTTTGATTTATACGGCAAAGCACTCTCCGGAAGGTGATTATCCGCGCTATTTTTTGGATCAGGCCTCCTTTTGGACGCTGACCGGTGTCAACAACGATACCAAAGAGGCACTTATCAATGAGGATGGTATGGTTGAAGTTGACAAGGGCGGTTTCTCGGTTGAACCGATGATAAAAGAAGGTGGGACACTATATAACTGGAGAAATGCGGAGGCTGTTCAGTCACTCGGAACCCCACGTAAGAAGGGTGATTTCAGTTTCGAACCAACAGTTGCCTGGAATTGCAACGGTCTTGACTTCAGAACTGCGATTTCGGCAAGCGGGGAAGCGAACCGTAATTCAATGCTTAATATTCGCTATGATTTTGTGAACCAGACGGATCGGTCACGAGATTTTGAATTTTATTTACTGTTAAGGCCTTATCAGGTTAATCCATGGTACCAGTTTCTGAACCTGACAGGGGGGGCAGGTAAGCTTTTCTCCCTGAAAAATGAGGAAGGGTTTGTGATAGCCGATGATAAATTGCTGGTTTCGCAGCGGAAATATGACGCGTTTGGTGCTGTCGCCTTTGATGACGGGAACATACCTGAGCTTTTGCGCAACGGTGGTTTTCCTTCCAAAGAATCGGTTACCGATGTTAATGGGCAGGCCAGTGGTGTTATAAAATACAGCATGCACATGAAAGCGGGGGAAAAGACCGGCTTTTATCTGGTCGTTCCTTTTTATGGCAGGGAATCCGTTGATGCCGTCAAGGGCACACCCGCTCTTTTTGAAGGTCCCGATAAAACAGCCGACTTCTGGAATGCCGAGGTTAGTCATATCCGGTTTAACCTTCCGCGGTCGGCCGACAGGATAATAGATACCTATCGGTCGAACCTTGCCTATATACTCGTAAACCGCGATAAGGTCGGTATTCAGCCCGGCTCAAGGTCGTATGAGCGCAGCTGGATCCGCGACGGGGCGCTTACTTCATCAGCACTTTTAAAGTCGGGCATCGTTCCGGAAGTGAAGGATTTTATCGACTGGTACGCTGCACATCAGTTTGAAAGCGGGAAGGTTCCGTGTGTGGTTGATTCCCGCGGTCCCGATCCGGTTCCTGAAAATGACAGTCATGGCCAACTGATCTACCTGATTCGCGAATACTACAATTTTACAAAGGATACGGCATTTCTTCGGTCAAACAATCACTACATCCTGAAAGCGGTTGGTTACATCGAATCATTGGTGGCGGAGCGTTCCACCGATCATTACAGGTACGGCAATGACAGTGTTCGTGCGCAATACGGGCTGGTGCCGGAATCGATAAGCCATGAAGGTTATTCTTCAAAACCCATGCACTCCTACTGGGATAATTTTTTTATTATGAAGGGGTTGAAGGATGCCGCCGAAATTCAGCGGATCCTAGGGGATAAAGAATCCTATGAGAGGGTAATACGGTTGCGGGATACTTTCCGCGTGAACCTCTACAGGTCGCTCGACCTCGCCATGAAGAACCGAAAGATTGATTACATTCCCGGTTGTGCTGAGCTTGGAGATTTTGATGCTACCTCAACTACCATCGCACTGACGCCCTGCAATGAACTGGGTAACCTTCCCAAACCGCAGGTATACAATACTTTTGACAAGTATTACGAATTCTTTCTGAACAGGAGGGACGGTAAACTCGACTGGATTAATTATACCCCGTATGAGAATCGTCTGATTGGATCGTTCATCCTTTTGGATCAGCCCGAGCGGGCGCATGAGCTGATAAGCTTTTTTCTGGCCGACCAGCGTCCGGCAGGCTGGAACCACTGGGCCGAAGTGGTTTGGAAAGATAAACGGCTTCCACGGTTTATTGGTGATATGCCGCATACATGGGTTGGCAGCGACTTTATCAATTCAATCCGTTCCCTGTTTGTGTATGAAAATGAATATGATGAGTCGCTTGTCCTTGCGGCAGCACTTTATCAGGATTGGATTGATGCACCGAAAGGGATGTCTGTTGAAAACCTTCCAACCTATTACGGAGAAATCTCCTATTCCATAAAAAAAGACCGGAACCGTTACCGGTTTTCGATTACAGGTAATGCTGCTTTGCCCGCCAACGGTATTAAAATCAGAAATTTCAATGGCTCAAGACTGCCGTCAAAAGTTACTGTAAATGGTGTTGCGATCAGTAATTTCAATGAAAAGGTCATATCCGTTTCAACGATTCCGGCTGAAGTGGTGATAACGTATTAACAGCTATTAACAGAAATCCTTTCATGAAAGATCAGGTTCAAGTTCGGGTTCACCAAACCAAACCGGAGGACAGGCTCGGTTTTACCCAGCTGGCAGCATACGGCGCCGGCGGGATCATCCCTATTGCATTGTTTAATATTGCCGGGATCCTTGTGGGGTTGATGGGTAATATCAGTCTGGGCCTGAGTGCTTTCTGGCTTGGGGCCATCATGATTGTCCCCCGATTATGGGATGCGCTTTCCGATCCAATTATTGGTCATCTGTCCGACAATGCCCGAACGCGCTGGGGGCGCCGGCGGCCCTTCCTGCTGATCGGCGGGTTACTGGTAGCCGTGTTGTTTGTGGTGATGTGGTGGATACCCAAGGGTGACATGGTCCGGACGTGGTTTCCTTCAGATTCCGGCTACCAGTGGTTTCAGCTTGGCTACATACTGGTGACCCTGCTCCTGTTTTTTACCGCGGTGAATATTTTTGAGATCCCCCACGGAGCCCTCGGTATGGAGATGACAACCGATTACCACGAGAGGACACGCCTCTTCAGCGCGAAGAGTTTTGTTGGAAACCTCTTTGCCATGAGCACACCCTGGCTGTTTGCCCTCGCCAATATGGAGATATTTAAGGGAACGGGGGGGAATGAGGCGGATGGAATGCGTTATGTTTCTATTATGATAGCGGCCATTATAATTCCGCTCTCCTTCTGGTGGACATACAAATTGAAGGAGCCAGGATTTGTCAAGGCCGCAAAGCATGAAAAAACCCCTTTCTGGCAGGATATGAAGCGCACAGCAACAAACAGGAATTTCATCATGCTTACGCTGACCATCTTTACACTGGCTATGGGTTTTAATTTCGTGCAGCTTCTCGGCTCATACATTCCCATCTTCTATGTATTTGAAGGGGATAAGGTTGCGGGCGCCCGGCTTCTGGGTATCAACGGAACAATATGGGCCATCACGGGGTTGCTGGCAGTTTTCCCGCTGAACTGGATCAGCCCCAAACTGGGGAAGCGCAATACATTAACAGTGGCTATACTTCTGATGGTACTTGCCCAGCTTTCGAAAATTGTATGTTATAACCCGGAACATCCTTATCTGATTATCATTCCTACCATGCTGTTATCCGCCGGGATGTTATTTTTCTTTACCCTGGGGTCCTCCATGGTGGGGGACATTTGTGACGAGGATGAACTGAAGACAGGTTATCGGGCAGAGGGTAGTTTCTATGCCATCTTCTGGTGGTTTATCAAGATGGGGACCGCTCTTGCCAGTTTTGTGGCCGGCGCACTCATTGTGTTTACGATGTTCGACCAGAAACAGGTGACAAAAGTGGACAGCATTCAGGGTGATGTGAAGGAATTACGTGCTGAGGTTCAGGTGTTGAATGACCTCGGCAGCACCGGGGTTGGGTCAGCGGTCTGGGAGGAGACCCTGCGAACCCAAACCGCTAAGGCGCTTCAGGAATCAACCGATTACCTGAAATACCTCGAAAAGGAATCCGCTAAAAACTTAACCGAAGACAACAAAAATCTGGCGGATTATCCGGCTGACAGAAAAGTCATGCTCCAAAACGCAAAAGCTTCAACAACCGCCACGATTGAAGGACTCGGACGGATCCAGGCATTCCTGGGAAAATCCAGCTCCGGAGCCGGTGTTACCGGAAATGATTCCCTGTTTATGAAGGCTCTTCCACTGATCCTGCAAACCAAACTTGAAAAGGCTAAGATGCACTCCTTTGAACTTCAGGCTCACCTGGCTGCCAGAGCAGCCGCCAATACAAACAGCCAGACGCATTATCATGCTATTCTTGCCAAAATTGAAGGCATCAGCAAAGTGCTCATGGAAATGGATCCGGGGAGCAGCCTGGTGCTGATCGATAAAGAACTTGCCATAATCGAGGCTGACATTGTTCCGCTCAAGCGGCAAACACCCTATACCTTGCTTATGATGCGTGTGGTTGAGATCGGACTGCCCGTTTTGCTGAGCCTTTTCTCAGTATTCTTTGTGCTCCGGTACTCGCTTACCGAAAAAAGATCACACGAGATAAAGGAACTCCTGATTTTGAGAAACGCGGAACGAATAAATCAACCGGAATGACATTCACTATTGAAGAGGGTAATTTCTGCCTCAACGGGGAAAAGGTATTTCTGAATTCAGGTGAAATTCACTATTTCAGGATCAAGCGCAATCTTTGGGATAAGCACCTTACGGCTGCCAGAGAGGCCGGACTCACCACGGTAAGCTCCTATGTGCCGTGGGCCTGGCATGAACCGCTTAAAGGGGTTTTCGATTTCGATGGCAGCACGATCCCAGAGCGTGACCTGAAAGGATGGCTGAAGCTCTGTTCGGCGCACGGCCTGACCTGTATTGTCAAGCCTGGGCCATTTATTCTGGCCGAGACACGCGGTGCCGGGTTGCCCGATTGGTTTCTGATGGAGTACGGAGAAAAGGCCAGAATGCGCACCCGTAAGGGAGACCCGGTTCCCAGCGACGGGGTCAACCTTTTCGATGAAGCTTTTCTCAAACACGTTGAACGTTGGTATGATCAGGTAATGCCACTCATCCGCAGTCAGGAGATCTCCGTTGGTGGTCCGGTCATCATGATGCAGATCTGCAATGAGATCGGTGTGTTTTCCTGGCTGGCACACCAGGCTGATTATGGAGGTCAGGTGAGAGAGCATTATATCGCCTACCTCAAACAAAAATTTTCAGGTGTCGGTGAACTGAACAGGCTTTGGGGTACTTCCTATTCCGATATGGAGAGTATCGGGCTTCCGCCGGATGGCAGACTACCTTACCAATCGAAAGGCGACCGGGGGCGGGATTACGAATGGCACAGATTCTGGCGGTCATACTACGGGGATTACCTCCGGATGCTGACAGCGCTGGCCCGTGACAAGGGCGTTACCGTGCCGGTTTACCATAATCTTCCGGGTTGGATTTACGGCAGTGGCTATGAATTCCCCGTGAACATCACCATGTATGAAGACCTGTTCGGGGATCGCAGTGAAATCCATTTCGGGGTGGATCATATTCCTGAATTTCTTTCCTACCGGAACATGCATGACGACCGTATCATCAATGACATGACCGCCGCTATGCAGGGGGACAAGCCATTGTTTGCGGCCGAGTTTCAGTGCGGTTCACGCGAGTATCACGTGGTAACCAATCCCCGCGAGATGGAACTTTTTTACAAGGCAAGCCTGGCACACGGGCTCAAAGGCTGGAATTATTACATGTTTTCTCAGGGGAGGAATCCCCGGCACCGCGGTTATTCGGGTGATACCTTCTACTGGTTCAACCCCCTTACAACCGAAGGTGACCGTACAAATGCTTTTGCATTGGTCAGTCGAATGAGCAGGCTCCTGAAAAGTATTGAAAGCGTGGTTGTTGAGGCCAGGCGAAAAGCGGAAATCTGCGTATTGCTTTATCCTCCTTATTATGCTACCGAACTCGAAAGGCCGGAAACGGGAGCCAGCGGACTCACATTTAATGCATCGGCCATCCGCAGGCCTGCCTATTTTGATGGACTGCTGAAAGTGTTGCAGGTACTCAACATTGATTATGACATGGCGGACCTCAGCCGCTCTTCGGCCGGATCGCTGAGCCGATACAGGCAGGTTTGGGCATTCTGCACGGATGAGGTTAACCGGCGGGACCAGCAGGTTCTGGCCGATTATGCCGGTGCCGGCGGCAATCTGGTGGTCTTCCCCTGCCTTCCCGACAGAGAGATGTCACAGGAACCCTGTACCATCCTGAGGGATGCCATCGGTATCGCTCCGGCAGGGGTGGAAGTTATCGATTCACCACTGATCGATATCTATGATTATAAGGATATTAAGTGCGCCAACCCCCAGGTGGTTTATTCCGAAGATGCTTTGGCCGGTGCTGAAATTATAGCCCGGACAATCAAAGGGAGTGTCTGCGGTTTTGAAAAGACCGTTGGGAAGGGATCGGTCATTCATCTCGGCACGTGGATGGGCTTTGATACGGAAGGGCATAAACCGGTTTATGAATCGCTTTTGAGAAAGTCCGGTGCCGGACTAAGGAAGGCAAGTGCAACGCATGATGCCCTTACTGTGAGGGAGCGTTTTACCGACAGTCATTCGGGCTTGCTTTTTGCATGCAATTATTACAACGAGGAACACATCGGAATTGTCCGGTATACCCATCCGGAAAACGGCGAACAGTTGACAATTCCCTTCCATGGCGAAGCTATCTGCTGGCCGCCCTTGTACGGCATTTTAACACCACTGTGTCTGGAGGTACTGCCGGGATTGAAAATTCTGCAATGCACTTCTGATATCCTTCAGGTCAGTATAGCAGGAAACCAACTCCTTATAGCACTGCATGGTGATCGTGACATGATCGGCGAAATGGTCTTCGAGGGACACATGGCAGGTTCAATCCTGTCCGCCAATATGGATGGAATTGGTATTCAGTTATCCCGTGCCGGAAAAAGAGTCATCTTTAATTACAGGCATAAACACAACAGCGATTCCGTTCTTGAAATTGCGATTACCAATGAAACTAGCTAATTCTGCTGGCCTGTCGATCGGGATCCTTGACAACGGATCTATAGGGAGTATTGAGGCAACTCCAATCCGCATCAGCCTTAAGCCGGCAACATTGCTCTCTGGGCCGGGAGCGAATCTGTTTTTACGGAAGCGGGCAAGCCCGATGGTTTTTACACCGCTGACGGGGCCGGCTTCCGGCAGTTCGTTTAGTGTAACCGATGGAATTTTTACCGCCTGTGGAAATTGGGAAGGTCTTGAGTATACCTGTCGGTTGCGTCTGTCGGATAAGAGCCTGAGCTGGCAGTGGCAGGTGGAGGTGGTCAACACCACAAACCATAATGTCGAAATCGATTTGGTCTGCGTTCAGGATATAGGTCTGAAAGTGATCAGCACGGGTCCGGTGAACGAATACTATGTTAGCCAATATCTTGAGCGACGTGTGCTTCATGATCCGGGATGTGGCGCAGTGGTTTGCTGCCGGCAGAATATGAAGGAAGTTACCGGTCACCCGTGGATCATGATAGCATGCGCTAATTCGGCGGTTGCAGGGAGCACTGACGGTATGCAGTTTTATGGCAGGAGCAGCCGGGAAACAGGTATTCCGGAAGGGCTGCTGTCCGATTTTCTGGGTGGGGATTATGCAGGGGAATCCTCCGTAGTGGCCCTGCAGGAAAAGCCCGTCAGCCTCGATCCGGGTTCGCTCAGCAGGAGCAGTTTTGTTGCAACCTTTCAGCAAGATCACAGTCAGGCAACTTCCATTGCCGATTTAGACCACCTGGCCGAACTGTTTGATGAATTTCCTGACGTCCCGCTTAGTGCATCAGGATTACAACTTATTACCCCGCCGGTCAGCCTGTTCAGCAGTGCAGCATTCTTTAAGGCATCCGATCTTGACGACAACGATCTCGGACAGTTTTTTGGGAATGAAAGGCGTCAATCCGAATACGTAAACGGACAACTCCTGTCGTTCTTTTACGGAAAATCAACCTATGTTATGCTGCGGGCAAAAGAGATCCTTGCCGACCGGCCCCATGCGAATATTATGCAAACCGGCAGCGGGTATGTGCCTGATGAGGGCATCATGTCGACAACGGCTTTTGCATTCGGGGTATTCAATTCTCATCTTTCTCAGGGGAATACCAATTTCAGTGTCCTTCTTTCCATTTGTACCACCCAGTTCAATACGACACCTGTTTCAGGCCAACGCATATTTGTAGGGATCAATGGCCGGTTTTTTCTGCTGGGGGTTCCTTCCGCTTTCGAATCAGGACTAAATTTTTGCCGATGGATTTACAAGCATCCCACCGGCTGTTTTCAGGTCCGCACATGGACGTCGCAGGTTTCTCCGCAGGTCAATCTCGATTTTAACGTAATCGAAGGCCCGGAGGTGAGTTTATTGATTACACACGACTTTGATCCGCTGAATGGCTGGCGAATAGAGAGTGGTATCAGAAGCGGCGAGTTTGTGGCCTTACCGGCACCCGGCAGCATGGTTTCCGAAAAGTTTCCGGCGGCCCGGTTCAGGATCAGGGTTAATGGTCGGCAGGATGATTATCGGGCTAAAGGTGAAGAGGTGCTGTATAACGGTCCGCATAGTCCGGCAGGATCTCTGTTTGTCCTGGATGTTGACAGGACATCTCACTTTTGCATGAGTTTTATCGGGGAGGTAGTATCTTCGGTAGATTCCGCTGGAATTGGAGATCCGGACACGCAGTGGGCGGAGGATATGGCCGGAGCCTGGTCGAGATGGGAAGGGCTCAGCCTGGGCCTGACACTGCAAGGTGGTGCTGACATTGAGGCCATCCGGGAAATACTGCCCTGGTATGGGATGGATGCCCTGATTCACTTCCTTACGCCTTACGGTCTTGAGCAGTTTGGTGGCGCAGCCTGGGGTACCCGTGATGTTTCACAGGGGCCGGTTGATCTTTTGCTTACAATGCAGAAATACGGTGAGGCCAGACATGTGCTCCTGACCCTGTTTTCCAATCAGAATATGGATGGCGGATGGCCGCAATGGTGGATGTTTGACAGCTTCAGGGAGATACGGGCCGGTGACTCTCACGGGGATGTTTGGTATTGGGTGATTCTTGCGCTGGCAAGTTACATCCGGGTGACCGGTGACACGGGCATATTAACAGAGAAGTTACCTTATTTCACCGGCGCCGGTGTTGAACCGGTTGAAGAATCATCTGTCAGCGAGCATCTGAACAGGCTGATTGGCAGGATTACTGACTCTTTCATACCAGGTACCGCCCTGGTTCCCTTCGGTGGCGGCGATTGGAATGATTCTCTTCAGCCGGTAAGCAAAATGCTGGCCGAGAGATTGATTTCAAGCTGGACCGTTGAGATGAATTATGAGGCTTTTCATGCCTATCAGGAGATCTGCGAGCTAATTGGCGATGAAGCCGGAGCTGACAGCCTTCAAACGCTCTGCGAACGAATCAAATCTGATTTTAACCGATACCTGATCCTCGATGGTGTCGTGGCCGGTTACGGGCTGGTTGATAAAGATGGTTCCATTGGTGTCATGTTGCATCCGTCAGATACCGAAACCGGCGTCCGATACAGCCTTCTGCCCATGGAGCGTGGTGTGCTCAGCGGAATTTTCACCAAAGAGCAGGCCGAACAGCATCAGGAACTCATTGAACGTCACCTCAAGGGTCCCGATGGGGCAAGATTGATGGATCGCCCACTGAAGTACAGGGGGGGGATCCAAAAACTCTTTCAGCGGGCCGAGAGCAGTACATTTTTTGGACGTGAAATAGGCCTGATGTATGTCCATGAGCACATCCGTTATGCCGAATCGCTCGCCAGGACCGGCAAGGCCGATGCTTTTCTCCGTGCCCTCCGGCAGGCAATTCCGGTTGGCTACCGTGAAATTGTTCCAACAGGAGACATCCGCCAGACGAATTGCTATTACAGCAGCTCTGATGTTGTGTTCGAAACCCGGTATGAGGCGGATGAATTCTACCACAGTATCCTGCGTGGTGAGATAACCGTACGGGGAGGGTGGAGGGTTTATTCAAGCGGTCCGGGAATCTTTGTCAGCCTTATTGTTACACGCTTACTTGGTCTGCGGGTGGAATTCGGGAATCTGATAATCGATCCTGTTATACCGGAATCGCTTGACGGGCTGTCGGCTTTCCTGCATTTTCATGGTTATCCGGTCATTTTCAGGTACCGGGTTATACGGAATTCATTTGGACCCTACGAAATTTCCATAAACGGGAAGCCGATCAGGTTCGCGCTGAAAGAAGATAAATACCGTAACGGCGGTGCACTCATTCCTCTGAAATCGTTTTGCGGCAAGCTTAATAGCGATAGCAACCTTGTGGAAATCTGCCTCTAAGCCTAACAGATCTTCGGGGGTGTTTCCATTTACGGGATTTTTTTATAACACTTTCAACATTCTGGAATTATAATTGTTCGTTTTATATATTCAGGTTATTTTTATACCGGAATTACAAAATCACAGGATTCACAAGGTCATGAGAATGATTTATTGGTTTGTGTGATTGATTGGTTAGGAGTTGCAAATTTCAGAATTGAAAATGAAGTCGATTTCGTTACATTGGAAATATGTTCTGCTTGGCTTGCTGTTTGGCTTTAGCCTGATTTCATGTAAAAAGGAATGGACGGATTTTTCCCTTACCAGCCTTTCCGCCGGTTCTGTTGATCTGAATGTTACCCAGCCGCCGGCTGATATACCGGTGAACCCGGTGATCAAGGCCACCTTTAATTATGAAGTTGATTTTTCCTCGGCAACTTCGGGCTCGATAAGCTTATTGCAGGAATACAATAATGCAGCGGTTGATATCAAGCTCTCTGTTACCGGTAATATTGTCACTATTGAGCCCAAAGAACCGTTGAGCTCCGGAGCCTATTACCAGCTAACTTTTGCCAGCGGACTTAAATCAGCTGGTGGACAGATACTTAATGAAGTACTTCTGTCCTTCTCAACTGCCGGATCTTTTGCTCCCAGAGGTGCCAAGGCACATTGGAGCTTTGATGAAGGGGCAACCGACAAGGCCGGCATTTTTAACCCATCACCTGATGGAGTTGTAGCCATCGGCTATAACCAGTCGAGGAACCTGGCAGCTGGCAAAGCAGCTGATTTTGACGGCGACAGAAGTATCATAGAAATCCCGGAAGGGATTGAACTGATGAACACGCATGACTTTACCCTGAGCTTCTGGGTAAAGACAAACTCTTCCGGCCATCTGGATGCTGCAGGCAATCCCGCCGGCTATTATGTGATGGGACTAGGTTCCTATTATGGATTCCAGTTTGAAATCGCAAATGATTTTACCTGGTGCAATTTTACTGCCAGGTATGATGTTCAGGGCGGAGTTCCGGTTTCTGAGGACCTTCTGTTCTCAGGTGACGGACTATCAAAGGACAACGGTGGATGGCAGGGATGGGAATATTGCCGGAACCTGGCATCCTCCGGTGGTGTGGAAGGCCTCCTGAAAGATAAATGGGCCTGTGTGACTTGTACCTTTGATTCATCAACCCAACAAACCAGCCTGTTCATTAACGGTGATCTGATGAAGATTGTCGACTTCGGTTTGTGGCCGGAAAGAAATACGCGTCGTAATATCTACGGACTTAAATTCGACAACAGCGGTGGATCAACCTCCGATGAGCTTGCATTGGGCTTTTCACAGTCGATCAGCGCCACTTTTCTGGCCAATGAGCCACGGCATGGCTACCAGTTTGTTACAGCCAATCATTTCAAGGGTTCGCTCGATGATGTGCGGATTTATCACAGGGCTCTTAAACAGGAAGAGATCCGTATGATGTTTGATTCAGAAAAGTAGGCGTCCCTGTTCCCATCTTTCCGGGTAATTATTCCTCTGTTGTTCGAATGTTTCCGGGGAACTCCTTAAAGTCTTGTCGTCAGACATAATATCGTAACGTGCTCCCTGCTCTTTCCCCCGACTGGTATCCGTAGCCATAAGCGGTGGCAACGGAGCCGGGTGGATAGAAAAGAAAAGGCTGACGGCTTCTACCATCATCCGGGTTGCATTGTATTTGCCGTTTACCGAATAACCGGCGATGTGCGGCGTCGCAATATCTGCCATTTCCATAAGCGCAAGGTTGATGTTGGGTTCATTTTCCCAAACATCAATTACAAGTGATCCTAAACCGGCTGCCGGGTAAGTGCTTTTCGATTTCCTCAGGTGCGATAAAACCGAATCCTCGTTCATTACTTCCCCACGGGATGAATTTATCATAACAGCCCCCGGTTTTATTTGTTCCAGGAACAGCTCGTCAACAAGATGAAAAGTCCGGTCGGGGCCCTCCCTGTTAAGTGGAACATGGATCGTTACGAAATCCGATTTCTGAAGTAGTTCCGAAAGCGGAGTAAAGCTTTGCGGCCCTTCAATTCTTGCCCTGGGAGGATCATTGAGGAGCGTTTTCATTCCCAGGGCCCGGGCAGCCTGATCAACCTTTTTTCCTACATGGCCAACTCCGATGATTCCAAGAGTCATTTTATCAAGTTGAAAGCCATTTTTTTCAGCCAGGGCAAGCAGGGCTGACTCAACGTATTGTGCAACAGCACCCGAATTGCAACCGGGAGCGTTGGTCCATTCTATACCATTTCCGCGGCACCAGTTAACGTCGATATGGTCGAAGCCGATTGTGGCGGTGCCTATGAACCGCACACTTGTGCCTTCAAGCAGGCTTTTGTTGCACCGGGTTCGTGTTCGAATTAACAGGCAGTCGGCGTCACAAATATCCGGATTGGCAATGTCGCCGCCGGGCAGATAGGATACCTCGGCAACGGATTCAAATACCCCTTTAATAAACGGGATCTTATGGTCGATTACGATTTTCATGATTTCCCAAAACTAATAAAGCCTTATCAATGCCGCTAATTTTTACTAATTTTAGAAATGCGATAGGAAAGCGCTGCAAGGATGTTCAATTTTCAATCAATTGGAACAAAGGAACTGTTGAAGGCGTTGCTCATAGTTGTTTTGATGAGCAGCATCTCATTTCGAGAGACGATTTCTCAGGAAAGCTCTTCTGTGGGGGACCTTCAGTCCGGGTTTGCCTGGGGCGTTGAAGCGGATGCCACAAATAAGTTTATGTGGAGGGGTATTACCTTTAATGAAGGCCTGGTTATTCAACCGAACCTTTTCGCTTCATTCGGAAATTTTTCCGGCGGTATCTGGGGGAATTACGTTGCCTTTGACCGGCACGGATACGCACGAAAGCACGAGATTGATCTCGTTTTGTCTTATTCCTGGGCATTAGGCAGGCTAAAGCTTGATCATACCTTCATGGCCTATTTTTATCCTGGCCAGGAGGATCCGCCAACAGGTGAATTTTTTTTAACGGCCGGCCTGCCGGTCGGGGTTTTCACGATTGTCACCACAGTTGCAGCCGATATTGTGACCTATGCCGGCTCTTTGTACCTTGAGCATGGGATAGAATATTCACTTGAGTTAGGCAGCAGCCTGACTTTAGATGCCGCCCTAAATTATTCTTGGGGAAATCGTACGTATTTCGAAACGTATATCGGTACAGACAGGATTTCGTCCGGTTCAGCCGGTGTATCACTTCAGATGACCTATCTGCCGGAAGGGCCGGTGTACTTCCGGCCCCATTTCCAGCTTTACCGAACATTGAACAGGGAGGTTGCCGGCTATATCGGCAGATTTCCCACCTCCTTTGGACTTTTAATCGGATTTGAAATATAGCATGATCAGAAGCATACAAAACCGAATCCTGCTGCTCATTACCCTGATTGGGGCTGCCATGATTGCAGCGGTAATTCTCACACGAATTCTGGACACTCAGCGGGTAGAATCCATGCTGAAGACGGCTGTTCATGATAATGCAGCATTCCTTGGACGTGTTGTTGCAGACAACGCAAAAAGCCTGAAAAATTTTGCCATCGACAATACGAACTGGGATGAGATGGCCGCCTTTACGAGAACCCGTGACAGCGCCTGGGCACGTGATAATATCGATATTTCGTTGCCGACCTTTGATATTCAGATTTCATGGGTTTTTGACAGTAAACTTTCTCCGATTTACAAAACCATGCCCGGTGGAGACGGCGCTGTGCCATCATTCCCGTTATCAGCAAGAGACTTGGGATACCTGACACTTAAATCGTGGGAGTACGATTTTTATGTTTGGATGGATACCTCACTGATTGCCGTAAACGGCGGTGCCATTTTTTCAAGCCTTGATGAGGTGAAGAGTGTCCCTCGTGGCTACCTGTTCGTTGGCCGGGTTATTAAGCCGGATAATATCCGGGATATGGAGCAATTTACCAACACCAGCATGCAGTTGCTGCGGGTAAGCGACCCCGGCATGAAGCCTGCCGATTCAATAAAGCCGAAGGAATTCAAGACGGTGAATTTTCTGCCTTTTCGCGATTGGAACGGGAACACTATCGCCTTGCTTCGCTCCGAGGGGGGGCTTGAAATTGCAAGAGAGTTTGAAACCCGGTCGCAGGTTATCCTTTACATTTTGGTGGTTGTGCTGGTGTGTTCCCTGTTACTGGTTGCATTGATCCTAATTAGGATGATAAACAGGCCTTTGCGGACGCTGACCATTGGACTTGCAACGGAGGATGGAGAAGCCATTAATGGACTTGCCAGCAGGGAATCGGAATTCGGAAGGATCGCCGTTTTGATGAAGGAGTTTTTCAGGCAGAAAAGGCTGTTGGTCGTAGAAATTGAGGAAAGGAAAAAGATTGAGGCTGAATTAACACGTGCACTGGAAAAGGCCGAGGAGAGCGACCGTTTAAAAACGGCCTTTCTCAATAATATCTCACATGAGATCAGAACCCCAATGAACAGTATTGTCGGGTTTTCTGAATTGCTTTCGGATCCCAGGATATCAGATGCCGAACGTGAGGAGTTTGCAGCAATTATCCGGGATAGTTCCAACCGCTTACTTGGAATAATTAACGATCTGATAAATATTTCCACATTGGAATCAGGCCAGGAAGTCCTCAAAGAAGACCATTTCAACCTGAATGATTTGCTGCAGGGTATTTATACACAGATATATAAGGATCTTGATCCTGCAAAAGTAATTCTGAATCTTGACGTAGCGCTGAAGGATGACCACTCAGCCATTATATCGGATCGCCTTAAATTGAACCAGATACTCATGAATCTCCTCAATAATGCCGTGAAGTTTACCCTCGAAGGCAGAATCGACTTCGGCTATTCAATTCGCAAAGGGGAAATTGAATTTTTTGTCCGGGATACCGGTATCGGAATACCTCCTTCGAAATTTGAAAGCATCTTTGCCAGGTTCCAGCAGGCGGATGACTCAATGTCGCGGCAATTCGGTGGAACAGGGCTTGGGCTGCCCATATCAAAAGCATATACGGAACTGATGGGAGGCCGCATGTGGATCCGGTCAGACGAAGGGAATGGCTCAGAATTTCTCTTTACCATTCCCTACAAGACTCCGGTATAATCGTTTAATTCCCTACTTCGGCGGGCCTTCCGATCTGGTGTCCCTTGAATGCGTAGAAGGCTATCCAGATATAACAGGGGACGACAATCCAATAAGCTTCCTGCCGGGTAAAAATATCGGCAAGTTTTCCATACAACAGCGGCAGTAAAGCACATCCCGCTATACACATCACCAGAATGGCAGAAGCAATTTTTGTGAACCTGCCAAGGCCCCCGAGTGCGAGTGGCCAGATGGCCGGCCACATGATTGCATTCGCAAAACCGAGCAGTGAGATCAGGTAAACCGATACGGTACCCTTTATAAGTATAGCGGCTAATGCAAGCAACAGGCCGAGAACGGCCGATATACCAAGTGCTTTCGACTGTGACAACGTTTTCGGAATGAGGATGATCCCTAAAATGTAACCGATAACCATCGAAAACAGTGTGTAGGAAGTGAAAATAATAGCTTTCTGTGTTGAAATCCCTGTAGACATTGCATAAAGGGCAACCGTGTCACCTGCGATCACTTCACATCCTGCGTAAAGGAACAGGGTTATCACGCCCAGAAGGAAATAGGGGAACTGGAAAACATGTTTTTTACCGTGTGTGGCATCGTTAACATGATCTGCCTCGTTGTCGGTGTCGATGTTCTGTAACGGTGAGTACTTGGTTAGGATGGCCAGTCCTGTGAGAACAATTGCCATGATGATGTAGGGGACAATGACACGTCCGGCGAGGTCATCAAGAAGCTGGGTTTTTACTGCGGCATCTGTTGTTGCCGCAACGGTATCCTTAATGGCATCAACTCCCTTTAGGACTATAGCCCCAAGAATCAGCGGGCTGAGAATACCGGCTGTTTTATTGCAGATCCCCATAATGCTGATGCGTTTGGCTGCGCTTTCGATGGGGCCCAGGATAACCACATAAGGGTTGGAGGCTGTCTGCAGTAATGACAGGCCCGCACCCTGAATGAATAACCCTGTAAGAAAAAGGCTGAATGTTCGCGTAGCAGCGGCGGGAATGAAAATGATACTTCCGATGGCCATTACAAACAACCCCAGGGCCATTCCGTTTTTGAAACCCGTACGGTGCAGTATCCATGAGGAAGGAATGGCAAGAAAAAAATAGGAGATATAAAAGGCAAAGGTTACAAAGTAGGCCTCAAAATTTGACAACTCGCAGGCGATCGTCAGGAAGGGAATCAGTGTCCCGTTTAACCAGGTTACAAATCCGAAAATGAAGAATAGCGCCCCGATGATGATAATCGAGGTCATGTACGAGCTTTTCTGCCCGTTGACTGATGCTGTCGCTGATGTTGCCATTAGATTTAGTCTGGTAAATAATTTGATTCGAAAGATAGAAAAATAGTTTTGACAAAGCGGGGCATCATCCGTTCACCGTCTTCAGAATCTTCCAGGCAAGATAGGTTAGCCACGCCGATGGTTCCTTCTTTTGACCAAAATCCCAGCCTGTCCAGGGTTTCCATACGGATTCCGGCGTGAAACGCCCGTCCGGCCCGGCTTGGAGGGGTGCCTGGTTTGACTGTTATTCCATAAATCGAGCAGTGTTTCGGCGGATTGTCGGGCCGCAGGGGATTCTTTAAGCTCATCATACCACTCATCAGCTCAAGCATGATCAGGGTTGCATAGGGACAGGGATCGTCCTTACGGCCAGGTCCCCGGAATTTCCCAAGTTCCTTTGAAACCACACAGGGATAGCCATTTTCGCGAACCAGCCCCATCAGGTAGTCGCTGGCCTTCAGTAGCGCAGGATGATCTTTCAGACCCATCAGAGCCAATCCATAAACAGTTCGCGGGGCGTCACATATTGCCCATGTTGATACGTCCGTGCCCGTACCACCGTAATGCACCGGAATATTCATTGTGACACCGAACGGGCCTTCCTCCGAGGCCAGTTCAAGAATCCTTTTGATGACCTGATACATGGGTTCATCATTCTTATTGATCCCAAGCTCGGCAAGCCAGGGCAGCAGATGAAAAAAGGCATTCCCGTTCTTGTGGCCACTGACCACAGGGCCAGGCCAGCCAGTAAGTTTCGCCATCATTTCACGAATTTTCGGATGGCGAACCATTGCCTGCCGGTCGGCAATCACCGCCGGATCTTCCGGAAATCCATCAAGAAGATCCAGACGAGTGCGGTAGGATGTCCACGGATCACACCCCAGGAGCCATTCTGTCGGTATTCGGTTCATGTCATGCTGGTGAATGCTGCCAACAATAGGCAGCGTCCCGAATTTACCTATTTTTATGCCAAATTGCACCACCCCATGAACCGGACATTCTTTATTACTATTATGCTGGTTGGCCTGTTCAACAGCTGCCAGGCCCATAACCCTGAAAATCCGGTGGACAAATCAACAGTTGGCAAAGTGGATATCAACCGATACCTGGGAAAATGGTACGAGATCGCCCGCTTCGATCATTCCTTTGAAAGGGGGCTAACCGGGGTGACAGCCACCTATTCGATCCGCGCAGATGGCAAAATCAAGGTATTGAACGAGGGATATAAAAATTCACTGGACGGGCGGCACAAGACAGCCGTTGGCAAGGCTTACATTCCCGATCCCGCCAATACGGCAAGGCTTAAAGTCTCTTTCTTCCTGAACTTCTATGCCGACTACCTTGTTATGGAACTTGATGAGGCCAAGTACCAGTATGCCATGATCGGGAGCAACTCCGACCGTTTTATATGGATTCTTAGCCGCACGCCGGTATTACCCGCGGAAACCTTAACGATGCTTATCAACCGTGCCAAAGAAAGGGGTTATGCTGTGGAGAACCTGATCATGGTTCCCCAACGTGGCAACTGAAACATTTCAATGGAAATCATTTCAATTCTAAATAAATCATCATGAACCGGAAATCAGTATTATCAATTATTATCCTGATGGGCTTTCTCGCTCCCGTTATTGCCCAGCAGCCCGACATGAACAGGAAAATGCCGGTCGATCCGACAGTTAAGATCGGCAAGCTTTCGAATGGTCTTACTTATTACCTCAAACAGAATCCTAAGCCGGAAAAGAGACTGCTGCTTCAACTCGCCATTAACGCTGGTTCTGTTAATGAGAACGACAGCCAGCAGGGCCTTGCCCATTTTATGGAACACATGTGCTTCAACGGCACAAAGTCGTGGAAGAAAAACGACATGATCAATATGCTGGAATCAATGGGAGTAAGGTTCGGCGACGGCCTGAATGCCTACACAAGTTATGATGAAACAATTTATATTCTCGAGATTCCAACGGATAATCCCGAAAACATAAGCAAGGGATTTCAGGTGATGGAAGAGTGGGCCCATCTTGTTTCAATGGAAGATACAGAAATCGAAAAGGAGAGGGGCGTAATACTCGAAGAAAGACGTCTGGGGCTTGGGGCCGATGAACGCATGCGCCTCCAGTATGAACCGGTCATCCTTCAGGGATCGCGCTATGCCGAAAGGTTTATTATTGGTAAGGAGGAAGTACTGAAAAATTTTCCGCCGGATACCCTGCGGGCTTTCTATAAATCATGGTACCGTCCTGATAACATGGCCCTTGTGGCTGTTGGCGATATCGATCTTAAAACACTTGAGGAGATGATGAATGCCCACTTCGCCAGGATACCAAAGGCCGGGGGCAGTATCAATAAAACTGAATATGATGTGCCGGATAATAAAAAGCCGCTAATCAGCATCGTAACCGATAAAGAGGCAATGGGATTCAGCGCTCAGGTGTTTTTCAAGTATCCTGCCTACAAGGTTTTGTCAATTGCCGATTACCGTAGAAAACTGGTTGAACAATTGTATAACAGTATGTTCAGCAAGCGGCTTTCCGAGATCGGCATGAAGCCGGCTACACCCTATATCAATGCTTCTGCCTATACAGGAGCCTTTTTTGGCAGAGTAACCAACGCATACAGTATAGTTGTTAATGCCAAGGAGAACAGGATAGGAGAGAGCCTAACCCTGGTAATGACGGAGAATGAACGTGTGCGTCAGCATGGCTTTACTCTTGCGGAGCTCGAGAGGGAGAAGAAATCGATCCTCACCAGTCTGGAAAGTGCCGTTAAGGATGCGGAAAACGTTGAGTCCAACTCATGGGCTGCAAGGAGCATCGACAACTTCCTGAACCACGGACTTCTCATGAACTCCTCACAAAACCAGGAGATTGTAAAATCGCTGTTACCGGGTATCAGCCTGGATGATATTGGCAAACTGGCCAAAGAGTTGATTACTAATGAAAATATTGCAGCAGTTATAGTAGCTCCGGAAAAGGATGGGACAAAAATCCCTTCGAAGGCCGAGGTAATTGATATCATTAAGTCGTCGAAAGGCCAAAAACTGGATCCTTATGTTGAAACCGTATCGGAAGCACCACTGCTCCCGATAAAGCCAAAGGCAGGGGAAATAGTTAAAAGGGTGGAAAATGCGGAAACTGGTTTTACCGAAGTCACTTTCAGCAACGGGGCCATGGTAATTTTAAAAAGTACCGATTTCAAGAACGACGAGATAATTTATTCAGCCTACAGTCCGGGCGGTCTCTCAATGGTCAGCGACAAGGATGTGATCAGCGGTCAGCTTGCTGCCAATATCCTCCAGCAAGGCGGGCTCGGCGATTTCGATATGATCAGCCTTCGGAAAAAACTGGCAGGCATTCGCGCCAGCGCTAATCCATCACTGCAGGAACTTACCGAGAATATGTCAGGGAGCTCTACCGTCAAGGATTTTGAAACGTTGCTGCAGCTCAATTATCTTTGGTTTACCAAACCCCGCAAAGATCCCGAAGCCTTTAAGGCGCTTATCGATAAAACAAAAAATTCAATCCGGAATCTCGCTGCCAATCCTCAGTATATGTTCATGGATTCGGTTATGAAAACAGCATACGGACACCATCCCCGGGCCATTATGATTCCAACCGATGCACAGATTGATGCCATTTCATTGGATAAGGCATATGAAATCCTGACAGACCGAATTCAAGATGCATCAGATTTCAGGTTCTTCTTCGTGGGCTCGCTGAACATCGATGAGATTTTGCCGCTCCTCCAGACGTATATCGGTGGACTGCCGTCGATACAGCGCAAGGAAACCTTCAGGGATGTCGGCCCCGACCTGGTTGATCAGGTGATCGACTCAAAGCTTGCCCTCAACAGTGAGCCGCAAAGTATGGTCATGATGTTCATGGAAGGCAAATTTGAATACAACGATTCCGACCGGCTTTTATTCAGCATCATGATGCAGACCATGAATATCAAACTAAGGGAACAGATGCGTGAAGAGCAGGGTGGGGTATACGGGGTCAGCTTTGCCGAGAGCCTGAGCAAGTTCCCGAAGGAAGAATACCAGATAACGGCAAACTGGGGTTGTGCTCCGGAGAAGGTGGATACATTAACCCAGGCAATCTTTGGTGAGATCAACCGGATTAAGAAGGAAGGCCCGTCGGATGTCGACCTTGGCAAAATTAAAGAAACCGTGATCAAGGATTATGAAAAGCAGCTGAAGCAAAATGGCTTCTGGATATCAGCTTTGCAGAACCGGTATCTTTATGGAAACAAGGTTTACGGGTTCGATGAATATAAAGCAGCCGTAGAGGCTGTTACAATCGAAGATGTCCGCAAGACGGCCGGTAAGTATCTGGATGCCAGCCAGTATCTTCGTTTTGTGCTGATGCCGAAAACCGAAATACAAAAGTAACCACATAATTGCTTACACCTTTATGAAATTCACTGAACTGACAATCAATGATCCGGCTGACCTGATATTCGGGACAGCGCCAAAACCGGTACTTACCCGAAGAGGTCTTCTAATTGGAGGCGGACAGGTTTATCCCGAATTGAATTTCACCCTGCCGCCGGTTGATGTGTCGATTGCCAACCTGGCAGAAATCAGGACACATTATTCGGATATCGTAACAGGGGCGTTAACCCGCGCCGTGGAACTCAACAGCCCGGGACTGATCCTCGAATTCGAAACCGTGGTGGAAATGACACTCACTCCCGATATTGGCGTTGAGCTGGTTACGGTGATGAACGACATATGCGAGAATTTCTATGCCAATCATGGTTTGAAAAGTGAGATTCGATTGACGCCCAATGATTTGCGTGATTTCGACCGGCCGCCGCGTCAGCGCACCTCCAAATACCTGGAGCCAATGATGGAGCTGTTCGAGCGTGGTGCCCTGGCAGGTGGTGACCTGCTGTCCATCGAATCCACCGGAGGAAAGGAGCTTTCCGATGATGCCCTGATGATGTGTGATATCAGGCAATTCATCTTCACCCAGGCTGTTCTTGGAGCGCGCGACATGCAGATGATCTGGTCGAAAATCGTAGCCCTGGCCGACCGGCTGGGTAAAATCCCCGGTGGCGATACCGCCTGTGCATTCGGCAATACCGCTATGGTGCTGGCCGAAAAGCGGTTCATTCCAAAAGTGTTTGCAGCCCTGGCCCGCGTTGCCACAGTGCCTCGGTCGCTGGTTGCCTACGAACAGGGTGGCCGCGGACCAAACAAAGATTGCGGATACGAAGGTCCCTATATGAAGGCCATTGCCGGGATTCCCATATCGATGGAAGGCAAGAATGCTTCCTGTGCCCATTTCAGCCCCGTCGGAAACATAACCGCTGCCTGCGCCGACCTCTGGAGCAATGAATCGGTACAGAACATCAAGCTTCTTGCAGGTATGGCCCCGACAGTCTCGTATGAACAACTCGAGTATGAAACCCGCCTGATGAATACCGCCACAGGAAAGGGGCCGGCATCAGCCCGGATGCTGAAAAGCCTGTATGTCGATTCCGACCTTTATCACGATCCGCAGGCATTCGTCCTCGCCCCTGAAAACGTAATCGACATTGCCCGGGAGATCGTGTCCGGCAAGGATTACCTCACCAGTACCGTCAGGGGATGCAAAAAAGCAATAGAGATGATCGAAGCCGCCATGGCTGAAGGCCGTCTCAAAAACGATGACAAAGAGTACATCTGGATCGACAAAATCAGGCAGGACCTCGAAACCATTCCGTCGGACGAAGGGCAGTTCATCGCTGAGATGCTTCCTTATATCGATAGTGAAAAAATAATCCTGTCGGAGTATGGCTTATAGGCTCCTTGCATCGGTTGTCCTGTCTGTCCAGCTCCTCGGATTCGCCGGCTGCGGTGACCGCACTGCCCGGCATTCGGCCCAACCCGTTGTTTCTGAGGTGGAATCCGGTGATATTCAGGAGGATGTTGCTGAGCCTGTATATGCCCTATCGGTTTCTCCGCGAAATCCTGCTCCGGGTCAGATTGTGAGGATCCTTGCAACCGGCGGAAAAAAGATCGCCCGGGCGAAGATCGACATCAACGGCCCTTCCGGTAACACCGGCACACGCCTTATTCATTCCGGGGATGGGCTTCCCTGCTGGCGAATCGATGAATTCACCGCCCCCGGGGAAGGGAAATATCAGATTGATTTAATCGATGACAAACGTACGGTAACTACCCTGCAGCTAACCGTTTCGACCGGAAAGCCTTCTGTACAGGCCCCGGGGGTAATCTGGAAAACCGAAAAGGGTTGGGATGCAGGTTCCGAAGCCCTCTATTCTGCCTGGATCAATGCACTGTTCTATGAAGCTGATGAACGGTCAAACTGGCCGGCGCTCCATGAAGTCATGCAGAACAGGGAGCGGAATTTCCTCTTCAGTTCGCTTGGCCTCGATGAGGATGATCCTGCCGCAAAGACAAAAGTGATCATGGAACCCGATTGCGCCGATAATCCTTTCTACCTCAGGGCCTATTTTGCATGGAAAATGGGATTACCGTTCGGCTATCACGAGTGCGACCGGGGCTACCTCGGGAAAGCACCATCAACAGGTCGCTGGATCACCAATGAATCCCCTTCCTCCAGGCCACATCCGGTAGCGGCCTTCAATGCGTTCATGCGCAGGCTCATGGATGGGGTTCATTCCGGTACGGCCCGCACTGCATTCAAGGATGAAAATGCAGATTATTACCCGGTACCGCTAACCCGTAATGCGCTGCGCCCGGGTGTGGTTTTTGCCGATCCGTACGGTCATACCCTGATTCTTGTCCGATGGGTGCCGCCGTCGGGCGGAAAACCCGGAATACTTCTGTCTGTTGATGCCCAGCCCGACGGAACCGTTGCCGTTAAGCGTTTCTGGAAGGGGAACTTCCTGTTCACGACTTCAGAAGTGGTTGGGGAACCAGGCTTTAAAGCTTTTCGGCCGATCGTTATAAAAGGCGACCAGCGCCGGCTGTTGAAGAATGATGAGATTTCTTCCATACCGGGATTGATACCCTTTTCCATGAACCAAAGGAGTATGGAGAGCGCAACATTCTACCGTACCATGGAGCGGATTATCAATCCCGATCCGCTCGATCCCGAAACAGCGCTGCTCGACCTGATACAAGCCCTGCATGAGCAGCTGATCGTCAGGGTTAATTCAGTCGGCAACGGGGAAGCATACATGAAGGCGCATCCCGGCGAGGTGGTTCAAATGCCGGGAAAAGCCGCCGGAGTGTTTCAGGCGGGCGGGCAATGGGAAGATTTTTCCACACCAAACCGCGATCTGCGCCTGCTTATCGCTATGGATGCTGTTCAGGAGTTCCCGGGAAAAGTTGTCACCTTTCCCGACGATTACAAAATGCCAAAACTGCGCAGTGCTGAGCAGGTTGGGAATGATCTGCGGGATTTACTGGCAAAAAGGGCCGGAGAACTCACCATAACCTATACCCGCACTAACGGCACGGAACAAGTACTTACCATGCTGGAGATCCTTGCCCGAAAAGAAGCCTTCGAAATGGCTTACAATCCCAATGATGGTGCAGAAATCCGCTGGGGAGCACCGGAAGGAAGTGAGGAGCGCTCGTCTTGCCGCCGCCAGGTCCCGGCATGGCAACTCGAGAAGATGAAAGAAGTGAGAGTATGGTTCCGGAAACGGCTTCACCCGCCGACCTGAAAACTATCGGTTATTGTCACCGGAATCCTGAACCGGAAAACAGATCCCTGGTTGATGACAGATTCCACCGTTAACTCACCGCTAAGCATATCAACGTATGCCTTGCAGATGGCAAGTCCGAGTCCTGAGCCTTCAAACGACCGGTGCAACGGATCGTTGATCTGGATAAACCGGTCAAATACCGATGAAATCCTTTCCTGGGGAATGCCAATCCAGGTATCCTTAACGTAAAAGTGCAGCGTATTATCCCTGATTTCAAATCCGGTTTCAATAGAACCGGACTGGGTGTATTTAATGGCATTCTTGATAAGGTTGGCCATAATGGCATCGAGTTTGTCCTTGTCGCTGATGATCCGGGTGGATTGAGCGTAAGAATCAGGGAGAAACCGGATTTCGAGACCTTTCCGCATCGCTTCAGGCCTGAAGAAGTCAACCAGGTACGCAAGTCGCTCTGCCGGATCAAAACGGCTAAGGCTGACATCCATTTGGCCTGACTCAATCTTGCTGAAATCCATAATGTTGTTTATTGTATTAACCAGCCTGTCGCTGCTTTTCCTGATGATCTGGAAGTAGTTGTCCTGGTCTTCCGGCGTGGTGTCCCGGTCTTCAATCAGCTCCATGAATCCGAGGATACCGTTCAGGGGAGTCCTGATCTCGTGGCTCATGTTGGCCAGAAACGCTGATTTCAGCCTGTCGCTCTCCTCCGCCTTAACCTTGGCCGCCAGGTATTCATCCGTGCGGGTTTTTACAATCTCCTCCAAATGGAGCTGGTGATCTTCCAGTATCCTGTTTTTACTAGCTATTTCCTGGTTTCGTGCCTCGAGCAACAGGTTGACTTTCCTGATTCTCTTGCGACTGTCAAAAAAATAGGCAACGAACCCGGCGAGTATGATGAGGATGATCAGTAAAAAATTCCGGTACGTGGTGCTCTTTTTAACCTGAAGTTCCTGTATTACATGCTCTTGCCGGAGAGAAGATATCAGTTGATCTTTTTGAAGCGATTCATACCGGATATTCAATTCGGCGATCTGATTCTTGGATTCCTTTGAGTTCAGGCTGTCACGGATCGATACAGCTGATCGGTAATCTTCGAACGCTCTTTTGAAATCTCCAGCCATTGAATCAATTCGGGCCAAACCGAAAAGGGCATTCATTTTGACAGTTAGGAAATCTCCCGAATCAGCGAGGTCAAACGCCGTGTGGTAGTGCTTGTCGGCATCCTGCCAATTCTTTAGTGCCAGTTCCAGCTCTCCTCTGTATAATTGGTTTTCAGCCAGCATTCGCCTGTCTGAAATGATGCCGGCATAATGGTCCGAAGCATCAAATGATTTAGTTGCAGCATCGGCGCGATTGGTCTTAATATATACTCTGCCTATAAAGCTGCTTGTTTGTTCAAGCAAAACATTATCGCCGGCAGAATCAGCGTAACTGAGGACTTTGTTAAAAACATCAACAGCCTCCGGATACTCCCTGCGGTTCATGTGGATAACGCCGATGTTGGCGAGTACAATAAAATAGTCTTTCTTTAATTCCGGATCATCCTTTGAAAGTGCTACAGCATCATTATAAAAGCCCAATGCCTGATCGTCTTTATCCATATCCGTATATGCAAGTCCTATGTTGGTGTAGCACTTGACCAGTTCTGCAGCATCATTGCTTTTTCTTGCAATTTCCAGTGACTTCAAATTGTAATCGAGGCAGAGGTTCTGATAGCCCCGGTCGGAATTCAGGAAAGCCAGATTATTGTAGATTTTCCCAATGTAGACCGAATCACCAATCCGGCTGAAGATTTCGAGAGAACGTGTGTAATATGCTGAGGCGGAGTCATATTCGCCCGATATATGACAAATGATTCCAATGTAGTTCAGGGCCTTGCCTTCACCGATCTGGTAGTTTATTTTGATAGCCTTGGCCAGAGCCTCACGAGCAATCGACCGTGCGTGTGCAGGATCATTACGGAAGATGGAGAACGCCGTTTTGTTGAGTGAATCAATTTCCCCGATAATTGTCCCTTTCCGGGCCGTTTGGTTATCATGCTGAAGCCCGTACATAACAGGAAGGCATGAGGCTTCATGTCCTGTCAGAACCATACAAATCCATAATAAAAACCAAGCCGGGCAACCTGACCTTATCACTTTCCTTGATATGTTTTACGTAATTCCAATCCAAAGATATTGAATTGGAGGTCTCATGCAAACATATGAAGGTCAGACAGACTATTGATTATTCAGATCCGGTCGGGTGGCCATCTCCAATACGATTTTACCACCAGCGGAAATATCCTTGTGGCTGAATCGGAAATTGGCAACAGGCTGTCCATTGACAGTAACCCCATGTATGTATTTGTTCTGGGCGCCTGAGCCGGGGGCCAGGATGATCAATTCCTTGTCGTTGCCCAGATCGATCCGTACTTCTTCGAAAAGCGGGCTTCCGATCACATATTCCGGTTTTCCGGGTGTCATCGGGTAGAATCCCATCGCAGAGAAAACATACCAGGAGGAGAGGCCCCCGCCGTCTTCGTCACCGCAGATACCCATTACGTCGTTGCGGAACCACGCATCCATCAGCTGACGGACACGTTTCTGGGTTTTCCACGGCTCCCCGGCATAGGTATACAGGTAGGGTACCCCGAAACCAGGTTCGTTGCCCATGACGAACTGACCTACGATACCGGAGGCGTCCGGCTGGTTGGCAATCGTGGTCCACTTGGCATAACCGGTAAGCGATTCCTCGAATAGCTGGTCGAGTCGGCTGCTGAAGGTTTTCGGTCCGCCCATCAGGCTGATCAGGTTGTCGATCTCATGCGGGACAAACCAGCTGTAGTTCCATGAATTGATCTCGGCGAAGTAATCGCGGCAGCCGGTACCACCCGATGTTTTCGGGTCGAACGGCTCCACCCAGCTGCCGTCGGCTTTTTTTGGAGCCATAAAACCGGTGGCCGGATTGAAAACGTTTTTGTAGTTGCCCGAACGTGCCAGGAATAGCTTCTGGTCGTCGGTTTTTTTCAGCTCGCCTGCCAGCTGGGCCAGGCACCAGTCGTCATACGAATGCTCCAGTGTGACGGCAACCGCCTGACGTTTTTCGAACGGCCCCACCTCACTTACCGTTTCCGTCTCATCGGGGCCCAGCGCCGGGAACCATCCTTTTTCGCGGTAGAATTTGTCCAGTTCGGTAGCCGGTCCCTCCCGCCATGGGATCATTGTGCCTTCCATAGCGTTCTTTCTCAGAAGTTTGTAGGCTCGTTCGGCATCAAAGCCGCGTATCCCCTTCATCCATGCATCGGCGATGATGGCCGCCTGATGGTGACCGATCATGCATTTTGCATCGCCGGATACCTGAGGAAAGGTGGGCATCCATCCCGCCTGCTCGCCCATCAGGATATAGGATTTGATCATGTCTGCCTCACGGTCGGGACTGATCAGGAAACGCAGCGGGTGCAGCGAACGGAAAGTGTCCCAGCTCCAATCGTCGACGTAGAAATTATGAGTGGTTTTGAGGGTCTTCTTTGCGTATGCACTGTAGTAACGGCCATATTCGTTGATGTTCACCATCCGTTCCATGCTGCGGTAAAGGGCGGTGTAAAAGGTGATGCGCTGGTTTTCGGTGCCTCCCTTAACCTTGATTTTCAATAACTCCCGGTTCCAGGCTTCGCGGCCCTGGTCAACCACCTTTGCAAAGTCCCAACCCGGGATCTCCTGAAGCAGGTTCCGACCGGCCTGCGTTTCATCGATCCAGGAAATGCCGTAATTCATCTTCACCTGTTCCGCCCCGTTGAAAACCACGAAATAACGTATGCCCTTGCCTTTAGCCTTTGCCTTGCCTATAACCTTTCCGTCGGCATCCACATAGCCTGATTGCTTTACTGGCCTGTTGAACCAGATGTTCACGTACTCGCGGATGCCGCTGAAAGCCTCGCTTCCGAGCAGGTTCTGCTCGTTCTTGAGTTCAAAGGTTGCCTCATCGCTGGTTTGGAATACCAGCACCATATCGCTGCGCGATTCCGGTGTGAACTGGTAAAACCCGCAGCGTTCGGTGGGGGTAAAATCAACATTGATATTGACATCCTCCAGTAAAACCGAATAGCTGTATGGCGTAACTTTCTCAAAATCATGATCGATGGCCGAGCTGATGTTTTTGGCGGCGACTACATCAACGCCGGAAACCGGCATCACGGTGATCACTGCACGCCCGCGGTGTTCCGGTCTGTTCAACGGAAACCCGAAAATCCTGCCGCCGAGGTAGGAATCGGAAATACCCGGACTCGTAACGGGATAGAATCGGACCATTCCGTATGGCCTGTGAACGGTCGGGAACGTTGGCATCAGCACGTGGCTGATCCCGCCGATGCGCGGGTTCACCAGATCGACCGGGGAGGTGAGTTCCTGGGCTCCGGCAGTAAGTCCGGCTGCGGTAATCGAAAACGTGAAGAGTAAGCCTTTGATCCAATCTGAATGTCTCATCTTGCGAAATAATTTGGGCTGCAAAGATAGAGAACGGGTCGGACTTTGGGGAATTATACCGGCAACGACTTCTGGTAGATCCGGTACCTCCTCAGCGGCTTCGCATCCAGCTTGAGGATGGCATTGTTCATCGGATGGTTATCCTCCAGTACATAGTTGATTTCCATCCACAGGTCTTTATTATACAGGGAGTTATATAAAGCTCTGTATATCAGGCTGTCGATGCCTTTGCCGTGGTATTCCGGAACCACCGCCAGTGCGAACAGGCGATACGACCGCAGTTTTGGGATGCCCGCCAGCAATTTGATCCAGCCAAACGGCAGGAGCCGTCCGTTCAGGCCCTTCAGAATAACATTGATATCGGGCAGGGCGATGATAAAGCCAATGGTCTTGCCATGGGCATCCACCGCAAACAGCACCCCCTCCGGGCGGATTACCTGGCGCAGGTCGCGGCCCAAAGCATCGGCCTCGGCCTGCGTCACCGGTGCATATCCCCAGTTATCAATCAAACTGACATTGGAAATATCGATCACATGCTGCACCTCTTCATGATACTTTTTCATATTCAGCCGCCTTACCGTAACCCCATATCGGCGGGCAACATCGTCGGTCAGTGTCATGATTCGGTCCGGTATGCGGTATCCCTCGCTTCCGGAGATGTAGTAGCAGAGCAGATCCTTCACCTTACCCAACCCGTAAGCTTCCATCTGGTTATTGTAAAACGGCGGATTATAGGGCGCCATCATAGTCGGCTGCGGCTCAAACCCCTCCAGCACCATGCCCCACTCCTGGGAGACGAATGACCAGGGGCCACGCATCGAGTCCATACCGTGCTCACGAAGCCATTCGGCAGCAGTATCCAGCAGCATCCGCGAAGCCTCCGGGTCATCGGGGCATTCATAATAACCGAAAAGTCCGGTTTTCTCCTTCCAGTATTCATTAAAGATGGTATCATAAAATGCCGCAATCCGGCCGATAACCTGTTCACCATCCATCAAGAGGAACATCTTGTAAACCAGGTGGTCCAGCGTCGGATTCTTCGCCCGGTTGAACTGGCCCTTCAGCTCCGAACGCAGCGGTGGAACCCACACCGGGTCATCCTTGTATATGGAGTAGGGCAGGAAGACGAATCTCTTCAGGTCGGATGGCGAAGAAACTATTCTGATATTCATAGGTATAAGGTTATCAGGTGTTTAGGATTTCAGGGCCAGGTCAGAGATTCGAGGGCCAGTTTTGAATGTTGAAAATCAAGATCCAAGTTTCGCCTTTTGAAAACTATTTCGTTAGGCGCCACTTGATTATTCGTCTTCAAAATTCAAAACTGGCCCTCGAATCTCCGACCTCATCATTCAATTTTCATCACTTCTAACCTACTGAATAGGGAGACCGGTGCTCCCTCACAAACAACCCCATCGCCTCCGTATCCCCAACCGTAGTTCCCACGGAAGGATCCCACGTAATCTTCCTCCCGGTGCGTATGGCAATGTTCCCCATATGACTGATGGTATCCGAGAGGATGGCATCGTCGAGCGGGCAAAGCTCTTTCCTTTTGCCGCGGATTGTATCGGTAAAAATCTTAACGATCTGGGCGCCCTCGCCGTTCACCCATCCGTCTTTATCGGCCGAGGTGTTGAGTTCCTTGTGGATGGCCGGGATATCGGAACTGGCCGTTGTGCGCCCCAGCGAGATCCACCCCTTGGTGCCGAAGAAGGTGGTGCCGTTGTTGTCCCAGAGGGGCCGGTATTTCATCACCTGCGGCTGCGCGATCTCCTCGCTCATGAAGTGCAGTTTCAGGCCGTTTTCATACACATACATTAGGTCCCACGTGCTCACGGTGTCCCAGATCCCGCCGGGGGCCCAGTAGCCGCCCATGCCCTCACACGTGTACCGTCCGGTCATCTGGTCCTTGATCCCGAAAACCATGATGTCGAGCGGGTGGGCGCCCCAGCCCGCCAGGAAACCGATGCTGTAGTCGTTGATGAAATAGGAGCTCTGCATGTCAACACGCGCCGGGCAGTAGGGGTGCAGCGGTGCCGGACCGACATACTTGTCGTAATCCAGGCCGTCCGGTACCGGCTCTTCCACGCACGACGGCATCGGCACATCATTGATCCTCGGGCACCACACGTCGACACGCTCCACCTTTCCGATCTCCCCGTTTTTGATCATCTCAACCGCCTGCTGCATGAAAGTGTACGACCGCTGCTGAACACCGTAATTGAACAGGACGTTGTTTTCCTTACATACTTTTTCAAGGAGCACCATATCCGGATGGCTCAGCCCGAGCGGCTTGGCCAGGTGAATGTGCTTGCCTGCCCTCGCCGCGGCAATCGCGATGGGCAGGTGCCAGTGGTCGGGCGTGGTGATGGCCACCGCATCGATCTCCTTGTGTTCCAGTATCTTTTCGAACCGGTTGTGGTATTGGAGCTGTGCTTCTATTTTTTTATCCTGATAGGCTTTCTCCGCCAGTTTCAGGGCGTTCTCCCTTCTCGACCGGAAAACGTCACAAAAGACGGTCGAACGGATTTCATCGGGCCACCGCAGAAAATAGCCCTTTAGCTCACCGGTACCCCGGCCGCCGAGGCCGATGTGACCGAAGATGACACGCTCATTGGCGCCTTTAACGGGTGAACAACTGGTGAGGATCATCGGGCCGGCCGCTGCTGCCGCAGCGGTTCCGATGGCGGTTTTGGTGAGGAAGCTTCTTCGGTTCATTTGCTATGTGGATACAGTTAGTCAATTTTTTAATTCGTGACGCGTGACGCGTGATGCGTGATGCGGAAGAAAGTGACGAGTGACAAGTGACGAGTGACGGAAGAGTCGTGAAGCGTGAAGCGTGACGCGTGACGCGAACGAAGCGTCTTCAAAGTGCTTCTAAAAGTCTTCCAGTCTTCCAGTCTTGTAGTCTTAACGTCTCATGTCTCATGTCTCATGTCTCATGTCTCATGTCTCATGTCTAATTTCTGGTGTCTTTTACCATCAACTCAATCTCCTCCGCCGACATCACCCTCTTCGGCATCCACACCCGGTACTTCAAATGGAGCACTTCTCCCTTACAGAGTTTCATCGGCTCTTTATAAAGGATCGCCGGACTGAAATAGTACATCGGGGTTGCTGAATCAGCGATACAGTACCACGGTGATGGGTATCTCGGGTTGCCCGGATCGTCTGAAATGATCACCTGCTCGCGCTTACCGGTGCCGTTGATGAATTCGCAGGCCACCCAGCCGGCGGTTTTGCCGTACGCAACAGGTTCATTGTTGGTTGTATAGTACCGAACATCGCGGAATTCATTGTTCAGGCGCATCGACATGCCCGAATAGCCGCCCCACGACTGGCCTTCCGGTTCGCCGGGGATCGGGGTGCGGTCGAGGGTGAGGTCCTGCAGTGCGGTGAAGGTGTAGTCGTAATCGATCCGGTAACTTTTATCGGTCCCCGGAACAGAAACAACAACTACCTGTGTCTCCTTCATCACAGGCTCATCGGGCTTGTCCCAGGGATGGTATACGTTTCGAAGCTCGAAAGTTTTGGCTCCGGAAGGTGCTGTGCCGGTCTTAATAGATTGAATTTCAGTCATTCCTTCGCTGATATGACGTAAAGGGTCGCCGGTGTATTCCCAGTAATTCAGGCTGTCGATGAATTTCCAGGAAAACCAGAGCCCCATGTGCCAGCGGTGGTCGCGGGGTGACTCTTCCGTAAGTACAGTGCCGTTGGGTGACAGCAGCGGGTGGAAATGTGGTTTGCGGTCCGGATGAAACTGGAAGGTGCCAAATTGGCCTGAACCTGAAGTTTCAATCCCGGCAGCCCAAGTGGCGGCCCGGATAAGCAGCTGCTGCAGGTCGGCATTGGCGAGGGTCGCTTCATCGTGCCCCAGAAGGGTATAGCAACTCCGGCCCAGTCCGTATTCATTCACCAGCAGCATGGGGTGCGCGGCCGTTTCCAGGCTTCCGTCGGAGGCGAATTTCTTAACCCAACCCAACGATGTTGCCCCCGGGTGAATTTCTGTGTTTTCCCAGATTTCATCGGTAAGGGAGAAATCCGCCAATCCCTGGGTGATGGGGTGGTTCCTGTCTGTAAAATGTACCATTGCATCACCGATCGCACCGTGAGAGGTGTTCTTGCCCCAGCGGCCGATGGCGATCTTGTGGTAATCCTTCCAACCATAAAAGGAGGAGCCGCCGGCATGAATAAACAGCCCCCCGCCACCTTCTTTCATGTATCGCGTAAATGCTTCCTCTTTTGCTGAATTCCACCGCATGGAGGTATCGGGCCATGAGTTCCAGTTGCTTACGATCAGGCGGAACTGCTTGTAATCGCTGTATTTCAGCGTATCGGGCCGGTTGGTTACCGAAACGGTATACAGACCAGAGGAGCTGAGGATTCCCTCAAGTGCCGGGGTGGTTGTTTTCCAGTCGTGGTTGTTCTGCCCCGAGAGGATCAGCACCGGGATTTTTTCCTGGCCGGCAGCAGGCCAGGCCATAAGAAGTAAGGGTATTATCAGCGCTGACATTCTTGCTGCGGAGATCCGGTGTGCCATTTCATTGAGGTTTAGAGCGGGAAGGTATAAAAAAAGGAAATGCGCGTGTCATCCCCGCGCAGGCGTTCTTCTGTCATCCCCGCGCAGGCGGGGACCGCTACCCCTGCACGAACTGCCAACCAGGTACCAATTACGCCTAATTTCCGTAAATTAGCTCTCATCTGATTCGGCAAACGATTATTCAACTCTGATTATAACCCAATGAACAAAAGCTCTTTACTAGGCTTCTTTATTGCCCTTACCTTCTCATCCTCCCTAACCGCCCAGGTGATCTCCCTCAAATCGCTCCTCGGCGAAATGGCCGACCCGGCCATGATGGCAAAGTACCCGTTGCCCGAATACCATTCGCTGCAGGCCAGCAGCTATAACCGTGAATCCGTATCGCCCGACCAGCCCGGCTGGTTCGCCGACTCCGACGGGGTGGCGTGGATCCGGGAGGAATCAAAGGAAGGTAAAACCGAGTATGTTGTGATGGAGCATACAGGCCCCGGATGCATCACCAGGCTCTGGACTCCCTTTTTCTATTATGATTTCAACAACAGGAAAGGCCCCAATATCCGGATTTACCTCGACGGCAAGGAGGTCCCGGTGATCGATGAGTGTTTCATCGAACTGCTGAGCGGCAAGGGCAGCATAAAGCCGCCGTTCGCCACCTTCACGGCCAGGGCCGGTGTCTGCTACCTGCCGATACCGTATGCGAAGAGCTGCAAAATAACCATGACCTCAAAGGCATTCTACAACATCGTAAATTACCGGGCCTACCCGAAAGGTACGCGGGTGAAGAGCTTCTCGATGAAGGAGTACGGTAAGGTTGCCGAAGAGCTCGCGCGGACGTCGCGGGAGCTTGCTGCTCCTTCGCCGGTGCCGGCCTCTTCTGTTGTGGAGAAGACGATAAGACTGAAAGACGAGGAGACTGTAAGACTCGCCGACGGGGAGCATGCGGTTAGTGAGTTGAAAATCAGGATTGACCCGGCAGCCGGTACGCAAGCCCTGCGGTCGACGATACTGGAGATGACCTTCGATGGCGAGCGCACCGTGTGGTGCCCCGTGGGGGATTTCTTCTGCAGTGCCGACAAGGTTAATCCTTTCAATACCCGCAGCAGGCAGGTACTGCCCGACGGAACCATGATCTGCCGTTACGTGATGCCCTATGAAAAAAGTGCGCAGATCAGGCTCATCAATCTTCAAAAGGATGCGATCGGGATTTCCATAACGGTGAAGGCCGGTGACTGGAAATGGGACGAGCGTTCGATGCATTTCAGTGCTGCCTGGAAACCGGTTGGAACCCTCACCGGCGAGACGTTCTGTGATATGAACTTTATCGATATCCGGGGAAAGGGCGTCCTTGCCGGGGATGCCTTGTCGGTATTAAGTCCGGGCGAAGGCTGGTGGGGCGAAGGAGATGAGAAGATTTACATCAGCCAATCCGATGTGGCCCGGAAATTTCCGTCGCATTTCGGCACCGGCACCGAGGATTATTACGGATGGGCCGGCGGGGTGAACCCAACGGGCCGCGATACCTTTTCAATACCGATCGGGGCCAACATTTGTGTGGGCAACCCTTTGAACCCGCGCGGGTACAACACCTGCACCCGCAGCCGCATCCTGGATGCTATTCCTTTCACCAACCGGCTGAAATTCGATATGGAGGCATCACCGGGTACGGATATCCGCAACAGCTGGAACCTGCTCGACTATTCGCTGGTGACCTTCTGGTACGCCCGGCCGGGGGCTGAAACGAACGCTTCGCCGCAATGGGAGAAGGCTGCACAACCGATCCCGACGCTGGCGGACATTGACCGGCAACAGGCCTTTCTCAAAGACGGATCCCTTGCCTTTGGCCAGCACCAGCCTGTGCCCATGAAACTCACCGCCCGTCCCGACCAGTTTAAGGTTTTCAGCCTGATTATTAAGCCCGGCACCCAACCCCTGGATAACCTAAAAATCCAATTCCCCGCTCTCCTGCCCGCTAATGCGCCCGACACCCGACACCCGATACCTGATACCCAATCCCCGATACCCTATACCCGTCTTACCTGTTTCAACGCCGGCGGTACCGATTTCAAAGGCAGACCATTCAGTAAGCGGATCGATATCGCGAAAGGATCTGAACAGGAGTTGTACTTTGGCATCGACCTTGGCGGAATCCCTCCCGGAACCTACGCGGGCTCGGTAGTGCTGGTTTCCGGCAGCCAAAGGCAACTGGTGCCGCTGGAGCTTACGGTGGGCGGCGATCCCATCCCGAACCACGGATATGATGAGGGTAAATCCCTGTCGAGGCTCAACTGGCTCAACTCCCGGGTGGGCATCGATGACAGCATCACCAAAGGATTCCTGCCGGTGGAGCTCGTTGGGAAACGGGTGTCGATACTGGGCCGCAGCCTGGAGATCGCCCCGAACGGCCTGCCTGCTGCCCTCACCAGTTTCTTCAGCGCCTCCAATGAGGAGCTGATGAGTTATGGTGAACCGCTGATCAACAAGGCTTTCGGGTTTGTCATCGAACTGGAGGATGGCAGGCTGGTGCGCCTGAATCCCGGCAGACTGAGCATCCGCCAGCCAAGCCTCGCAAAGGTTACCTGGAGTGTGGTGAATAGCTCCCCGGAATTCGACCTGGAGGTTTCGGGCCAGATGGAGTTCGACGGATTCGTGGATTACCGGCTGAAACTGACAGCGAAATCGGCCCTTCGGATTAAGGATATCCGTATGGAGATCCCGGTAAATCCGAAAAAGGCCGAATACATGATGGGCCTAAACCATGAGGGAGGCCTGCGCACCCCCGACATGAAATGGAAATGGGATGTTTCGAAAAACCAGGATATGCTCTGGATCGGGGCCGTCAACGGCGGAATGCGGATCAAGTGGAAGGCGGAAAACTGGCGCCGGCCGCTCATCAATATCTATTATGCATTCGGACCGCTGAACCTTCCGCCCTCATGGGGCAATGCGGGCAAGGGGGGCGTGGAGGTGACCCAGAAAGCAGCCGACGTGCTGGTGAATGCCTTCTCAGGACCCCGGGCATTAACCAAGGGTGAGGTGCTGAATTATGATTTTGAGCTGCTGCTGACACCATTCCGGTTGCTCGACAGGAAAACGCAGTTCGGAGACCGCTACTTTCACGGCGGCGGTACCGACACATCGGTGAAGATTGCAAACGCCAAAGCAGCCGGCGCCAACATCATCAACATCCACCATGCCGAGGACCTCTATCCGTTCATCAACTATCCCTACCTCGATGAGAATACCGGTGAACTGAAAAAGCTTGTTTCAGCCACCCACGATGCCGGCCTTCGCATGAAATTTTATTACACCACACGCGAACTCACCAAAAACCTCCCCGAGTTCCGCGCCTTTTACAGCCTCAACGGCGAGGTGATCTTCCCGGGCCCGGGCGACACCTGCAAAACGCTGATCTGCCCGAACGGACCGAACGAGTGGCTGAAGAAGAACCTGAAAGGCAAGTATATACCTGCCTGGTACAACCTGGTTCCGGAGGGGAAATTCAAGGGGGAAACCGACCTTTCCGTGATCACCACCCCCGACAGCCGGCTGAATAATTTCTATGTGGCCGGTCTCGACTGGATGGTTCAGCACATCGGGATCGACGGGGTGTACATCGACGACAGCGCCCTCGACCGTTTCACCCTGATGCGTGCCCGCAAGATCATCGACCGCAGCCGTCCGAACGGCCGTATGGACCTCCATAGCTGGAACCACTTCAATGAATGGGCCGGCTTCACCAACTGCCTCAACCTCTACATGGACCTGCTGCCTTATTTCGACCAGGTGTGGATCGGCGAGGGGAGGGACTACAACCGCCTGCCCGATCACTGGCTGATCGAGGTATCGGGTATTCCCTTCGGCTTGCCCGGCCAGATGCTCGAAGGCGGCGGAAACCCCTGGCGCGGAATGGTTTACGGGATCTCCAACCGGGCCGGCTGGACGGCCAATCCACCCAAGGAACTCTGGAAATTCTGGGATGATTATGAGCTGGTTAATAAAGACATGATCGGTTACTGGGATAAGCGTTCTCCCGTTACAACCGGAAACGACCACATCAAGGCCACCGTATTTAAAGGAAAGGATCTTTCTGTCATAGCCATCGGTAACTGGAGCGCAAAGGATCAAACCGTGAAACTCTTACCCGACTGGAAAAAGCTGGGGATGGATCCCGCCGGTGTTGAAATTTACATTCCGGAGCTCAAAGACTTCCAGACCGAACAGAAGAGTGTGGCGCTGGATAAGCTCGTGGTACCGGGGGGGAAGGGTTTGTTGATTGTGGTGTCATCCAGCGGGGGATTACGATGAATGTACGTGTATGGATGGTGGTCCCCGCCCTCGCGGGGATCGCCATCCATACACGCAATGCTGACGGGCGCGTTCCTCTGTCATCCC
>CAYWHP010000006.1:0-116468 GCA_964457845.1 uncultured Porphyromonadaceae bacterium
ACCTTAACCGGATCTACCGCGCCCAAAATCCGGATTCCGAGGCCCGGACCCGGGAATGGATGCCTTTTCAGGAAAGCCTCCGGAATATGCAGGGCCTCTCCCACCCTGCGGACCTCATCCTTGAAAAGAAGCTTAAGGGGTTCAACAATCTTCAGGTGCATCTTTTCCGGCAACCCACCAACATTGTGATGCGATTTAATCGTGGCCGATGGTCCATTAACGGAAACAGATTCAATAACATCCGGGTAAATAGTCCCCTGGGCCAGCCAGCGGGCATCTTTCAAACGAAGCGCTTCCCGTTCAAATACTTCGATAAAAACGCGGCCTATTGCCTTGCGTTTAAGTTCCGGATCCGTAATCCCTTCAAGCTGGGAGAGAAAGGCTTCTCCGGCACTGACTCCGATAACATTCAATCCAAGGTGTTTATACGAATCAAGGACGGTTTCAAACTCACCTTTCCGCAACAGGCCATTGTCGATAAAAATGCCAGTAAGCTGGCTTCCGATAGCCTTGTGAAGAAGAACACCGGCGACGGTTGAGTCGACTCCTCCCGAGAGGCCAAGGATAACAGGATCGTTACCAAGCTGATCCCTGAGTGCGGCAACCGTGCTGTCGATAAAAACATCGGGTGTCCAATTCTGGCTGCAGCCGCAGATATCGACCAGGAAATTCCGCAGAAGGTCCTTGCCCTCGAAAGTATGGTAAACTTCCGGATGGAACTGAATGCCGTAAGTAGGTTCCCCCTCGATAACAAATCCGCCGACGCGCACGTCGGCCGTACTTGCTGTTATGCGGTAATTTTGCGGTATACTGGCGATTGTGTCGGCATGCGACATCCAAACCTGTGTATTCAGCGAGATGCCCCCAAACAGCAGATCGGTTTGATCAATATAGGAAAGGTTTGCACGCCCGTACTCCCGGTGGCTCGAAGGCAGCACCTCTCCACCGAAGAAATGAGACAGATACTGTGCGCCATAGCAAATGCCGAGGATCGGCAATATGCCTTTCCAGGCTGAAAGATCAGGCCTGGGTGCATTGGGATCCCGAACCGAAGAAGGACTGCCCGACAGGATAACACCTTTGATATGGTCGCCATTAACCGGTGGCTTGTTGAACGGATGAATCTCACAATAAACATTAAGTTCCCTGATTTTTCGCGCGATGAGCTGTGTATACTGGGATCCGAAATCCAGGATCAGAATAGTATCTTCCATGATTATGCCGGGGTATGCAAACGTTTAGTACCAAACTTTGATCAACCCGTCAAAAATAGCAGTTTTTGGCCATCCGGGAGTCGTTGAGTCCGAATATCACGATTGAATAATTTGTACCTTGCAAACAAATAACAGAAACCGTGTTTATACTGGTAGTTGAAGATAACCATCTCTATGCAAAACTGGTCATGGAGGTACTGAAGAATGCCGGCTATGAAAATACCAAGCATGTCGACAACGGACTGGAATGCCTGCTTCAGGTTTACGAAGAAGAGGTCCCTGATGTGATCATCATGGACCAGGATCTTGGCATGGTAAACGGCGTGGAAGTCCTGCAGAAGATAAGGGCGTACAAGCCGGACCTGAAAGTAATATTCATGTCCGGACAAACGGATGTCAAGCTTGCCGTACAATCGATAAAGCGGGGTGCGATGGATTACATAACCAAGGATGAGAAGGCATTTGACAAGCTTTTGCCGGCATTGAAAGAAATTGAGGAGGCAATGCGCAAAAAATCAGCCGATAAACCAGTAAAAAGAATTCTTCCGAGAATTAAGAAATTCCTGACGGACAGCGATTGACAGGGATCCGCCGGTTTTTCGGAAGTTGGGCCTTTTACTTGACTGAAACCTATGAAAACCGTTTTCTTTTTCAGAAGACCTAACGCCGCCTGGCACCACAGTATCGAAGAGCTTTTTGATACCATCATAAGCGCTCTCCCATCAAATGTATCTCCGGTGCGTTACGTAATGAAACGGAACAGCATCGGCCTCTGGAAGAGGGTCTTCAACGCTTTCGATGCAGTATTTCACCAGGGGCAGATCAACCACATAACCGGTGATGTGCATTACATAGCCATCCTGCTTAAAAAGCAAAGGACGGTCCTGACTATTCACGACTTACGCATACTCTCATCCGGCGGCGGGTTGCGCACTGCTGTCATCAAGTTTTTCTGGTTTACGCTGCCGGGTATCAGGGTTCGTTATGTTACGGTAATTTCCGAATTTATCCGTCAGGAACTTATCCGCCTGACACACATTGATCCGGCAAAAATCCTGGTAGTGCACGACTGCATTTCAACAGCTATTGAACCCTCCCCGCGCGAATTCAACCCCTCAGAACCTGTTATCCTCCAGATCGGAACAACACCAAACAAGAACCTTCACCGGGTAATCCCCGCACTGGCGGGACTGGATATCAAGCTTTTGATTATCGGGAAACTGACCGCGGAACAAACAGAACTTCTCTCAACCCACCGGATCCGGTATGAGAATTATTTCGATCTCCCTTACAACGAGGTCCTTGAAAAGTACCGTCAGGCAGATATTGTGCTTTTCGCATCGCTGTACGAAGGGTTTGGCCTGCCCATTCTGGAAGCCAATGCCATTGGCCGGCCGGTGATTACGGGAAATAACACATCGTTACCGGAGGTTGCCGGTGATGCTGCACTGATAATCGATTGCGGCAGTACCGATGCCATTCGCGGGGCTGTAACCGCACTCATCGGAGACCCGGCATTACGTGAGAAGCTTGTAATAAACGGGTTTGAGAACATCAAGCGGTTCCACCCGGAAACCATCGGAATGGAGTACGCTGCCATCTATGAAATCATGATAAAGCATAACACATGAAGAGTGTCATCTCGTTCATCGATTATTATTGGCCCGGCTACAAGGCCGGAGGCACCATCCGGGCCTTTATGAATCAGGTAGACTATCTGAGCAGTGATTTTGAATTCTTTATCGTCACCCGCAACACCGATTATACGGATAACAAACCGTATGAAGAGGTCACTGCAGACCAATGGAACCGGATTTCGCCCAACGTTAATGTGTATTACGTTTCGGCAGCCGGACAGTCTGCGGGTGTTTTCAGGAAGCTGCTGAACGAACGTGTTTATGATGTCGTCTATATCCACATGCTGTTCGGCTTCTGGTATTCCATTCTGCCGCTCTTGCTGGCAAAAATGCAGCACCACTCGAGGATTATCATAGCTCCGCACGGATGCCTCGGCAAGGGAGCACTGGCGATAAAATCATCAAGAAAAAAGTTTTTCCTCCGCATTATGAAAATGGCCGGTGCCTACAGGGGAACGGTGTTTCATTCGGTTGTTGCGCACGAGTCCGAAGATATCCGCACTCACATTGGCAATAGAGTAAGAATAGGTGAAGCACGCGAGCTCCCCAGAAGGATTTCCGAACCGCCGGTAAGGCCAAAGAAAACGGCAGGCAAATTAAGCATGGTGACCATTGCCCGTATCTCACCGGAAAAAAACCAGCTTTATGCGTTGGAGATCCTGGGACGCTGCACGGAATCCGAAATCCGGTATGATCTCATCGGGCCGGTGTACAGCGAACCGTATTGGAATAAATGTATGGCCGTTATTGAGACACTCCCGTCGAACGTCAGGGTTACTTACCGCGGCAGCATAAGCAGCGAAATGATTCTGCAGGAGCTGCAGGGGTATGATATCATGCTGCTGCCCACTACCGGCGAGAATTTCGGACATACCATACTGGAAAGTTTCATGGCCGGATGCCCGGTTGTAATCAGTGACCGCACTCCCTGGCGAAATCTGCGCACCGCCGGTATCGGAATGGATATTTCGCTCGATTACCCGGAACAATTTGCGGAGGCCATCAACCACTTTGCCGCCGCAGGTAATGAGGAGTTTTTGCAATGGTCAGAACGGGCATCGGCCTATGCCCTGGCATATATCGAAAACCCGGAGATGCTCGCTGAGAATAAAAACCTATTCAATACCTGATCATGGAATCGGACTTTTCCGCCTACAACAACTCGTATTACAATCCAGGAGGCAATGCGGTTAAACGGCTCTGCTGGTATTTTGTCAATACTGTTTTCTTCAAGTCCGGGTTGTTTCCCTCCAGCGGCCTTATGTGCCTATTGCTCAAGGCATTTGGTGCGCGCGTCGGCAAAGGGGTCAACATCAAGCCCCGTGTTAACATAAAGTATCCCTGGCGTCTGGAAATCGGAGATTATTCCTGGATCGGGGAAAATGCATGGATTGACAATCTTGATGATGTGGTTATCGGTAAAAATTGCTGCATCTCGCAGGGAGCCATGCTGTTATGCGGAAATCACAATTACCGGAAAAGGACTTTTGACCTGATTACCGGAAAAATAATACTGGAAAACGGGGTATGGATCGGCGCTTTCAGCATTGTTTGCCCGGGCGTCACCTGTAAGTCGCATTCGGTATTGGCCGTGAATTCGGTTGCCACCCGCACACTTGAGGCGTATGGCATTTACCAGGGCAACCCTGCGATGGCGGTAAAGGAGCGCATTATTGATTCATGACAGGCCATATCCGGGATTCAATTCATTAAATTGCAGTCGAAACCTTCAAAGAGTGATAAACGTGAAAATTTCAGTCATCACCATAACCTACAACAGTGAAAAAACCCTTCGCGACACCATCGAGTCGGTCCTGGGGCAATCCTATGATAACATAGAATATATCATTGTTGATGGAAAATCAAAAGACAGCACCTGCGAAATCGTTGCATCGTATGGTGACAGGATCTCGAAATTCGTTTCCGAAAAGGACGACGGTCTGTATGATGCCCTGAACAAGGGAATACGGATGGCAACAGGCGACGTTGTCGGCTTTTTGCATTCGGATGACATATATGCTTCAACCGAATCCGTTAAGATGATTGCCGAGGCCTTTATTAAATTCAATACCGATTCGGTATACGGCGATCTTGTTTATGTAGATCAGAACGATACCGATAAGATCATCCGCTTCTGGCGATCACGGAAATTTTCACGAAGCCGGGCGCTCACAGGCTGGATGCCTCCGCATCCCACCTTTTATGTTAAGAGGGAAGTATATGAAAAGTATGGCGGGTTCAACACCACATTCCGGATTGCTGCCGATTATGAATCGGTGCTTCGGTTTCTGGTTCGATTCCATGTCACCACCTTTTACATTCCGCTTGTTCTGATCAGGATGCGTGTGGGGGGAGAAAGCAACAAAAGCGTATCAAATATTATCCGGAAAAGTCTGGAAGATATCCGTGCAATGAACATCAACGGCATTCTCTTTTTCGCAGCCCTGTTCAACAAGAATGCCTCCAAATTCAAGCAATTCATGCCTCCGGAATGGGTAAACCGTCAATTTTAACACAAACAGTAACCGCCTATGATCATCATTGATTCCATCAGGGAAGCCTTTCAGTCGGCAGGACGCAACGAACTGATTCTGCTGGCCATCGCATTTGCCGGCAGTTTTCTGGTTTGTCTCCTGTTGATTCCGGTGATCATCAGGCTATCAACCCGGTTCAACCTGCTTGACAAGCCCAACGAACGGAAAGTACACAAAAACCCGATCAGCCGTCTCGGGGGTCTCGGAATCGTTGCCGGTACCCTTTCAACCGCCGGATTGTGGTTCATTTACGGGAACAGCAGTATTCTCATCCACCTGCTGCTGGCGGTTGCAATCCTGCTCGTCATCGGGATCACCGATGACATCCGGGAGCTGACGCCAAAAATCAAATTCATCGGGCAGATCATGGCGGCACTTCTGCTTGCAAAGGCCGGGCTGAGGATCGACAGCCTTTTCGGTCTGTTCGGAATAACGGAACTTCATGTGGTAGTTCAGTACTTTATAACCGTATTTATTGTTGTAGGAATCATAAATGCCATAAACCTGATCGATGGGATCGACGGGTTAGCCGGCGGGCTTACGCTGATAGACATGACCGGGTTCCTCCTCATTTTTTTAATTTCCCGAGAGCTTAGTTTCCTGTTCATTGCCACCTCCGTAGCAGGAGCCCTGCTGGCCTTTTTACGGTACAACTGGCATCCTGCCAAGATTTTCATGGGTGATACGGGGTCAATGGTACTGGGGTTATTGCTGGGTGCCGCGGGCATCCAGGTTATGGTTATCAGCCGTAGTCCCGAACCGGCTTTCGCCGCAGGGGAGGCGGTTATCTTCGTCTTCAGTGTTTTCTTATTGCCGGTTTACGATACAATACGGGTTTTTTCAGGCAGGTTACTCAACAGAAAATCTCCTTTCAGTGCAGATAAAACGCACGTCCACCACCTGTTGATGAAGACAGGCTTCAATCACCCGAAGTCGGCCAGGTTATTATACACTGCCAATATCGTTATCATTGGCACAGGGTTTCTGTTTCGATCACAATCACTCGCACTGGTTGCTCCGCTGCTTGTTCTGGAGGCAATATTCTTTCTGGAATTCCTAACTCTTTACAAACTGGTGCGGTCACGTATCAAAGACCGTCATCTTAAAAACCAGGCTCTGAGAATGAAAGTTGACAACCGGCTACTATTGGATAATATTGAAGAAAACGATGGAAAGAAAAAATAAAACAACCGTCTTTTTGGTTGAGGACAATGATTTTTTTGCAAAAACCCTCGCCATTTTCCTGCGGAATAAAGGATACGAAGTTCAAACTTTCGCTTCAGGGGAGGAGATGATCTCATCATGGGAAGAAGATCCCGATATAATTCTGCTTGACTATTACATCGAAACCCGTCAGGGTGTTGCCATGAACGGTGACAAAATCCTGCATTTCATCAGGCGGATCAGTAAAAACCTTCCGGTAGTCATCCTAACCAGTAACGAGGACATCAGTGAAGCAACGACCATGCTCAAAAAGGGTGCGGTCGATTATATCCTGAAGGACAATGAACTCCAGCATAATTTGGAAAAAACTCTGGTTCAGATCCTTGAAGCCAGGCAGCTTAGGCAGGAAATATCGGAAAACCGGCTGAAGATAAAAAAGTACAGGCAGCGGTTCGTTATTATTTGCCTTGTTCTGGCGCTTGCCGCGGTAACCATTCTTTGGCTTTCAACCTGACCATAAGCTGAAAATCAATAAACAATAACTATTCCTGCCCATGGCGTTACGATCGGTTTTTGGCAATAAGGAGAATCGCGAGAAGAAAAGCCTGGCGAACCGGGATTACTATAAGACACTGATTGACAGCAAAAAAGAAGCGGCTATCCTTGCAGATACCGATGGAGATCTTTTTCTGCTCAATAAAAAGGCGGAATCTATATCAGGATATACCGAGCAGGAGATCCGGGAATATCACCTCCGCGACCTGTTCTTATGCTTTTCCGAACTCGACAATCCGCTTGATGCGAGACAACTTACCGAATTCACCTCAAGGCTCTATCTGGTGAACGCCCGTCGCTATCTGGTCCCTGTGATGATCGATTTCAAGGAAATTGAAGGCCAGAAATTTCTGGGCACCTTTGTCCCGGTTGAGTTGAAAGAAACTCCGTCAGTTTCCACCGACCTGTCGCCAAGACCATCGACTGAGAATTCCAATATCCCGGCCCCATCCGGCACGCCGGAGATTTCCCATTTCTGGACGCCCAATTTCGAGCATCAGGCCCGGAATCTTTTAAACAACATCATGGGCTTCAGCACCATCCTGGCAAATGAGCAGATGGTTGCTGCCGACAAAAAAATGCGGGCCAATATTGATTCGATCATGAACAGCGGCAACCAGCTAAAAACACTGTTTAACAAAGTCAGCCTGGGTGACCATAATTCGTATGAGGTTTCAAGAAATCCCTGCATGCTGGGTCCAATCCTCCGAAAAGCCATTATTTTGCTCGACCCCGTTGCCAAAAACAGCAACATCTCCATACAGATCACACACATCGATGACCTTAAGGTTTACACAGATGAATTTCTGCTTCTCGACCTGCTGAAATACCTGCTCAGTCAGGCAGTTCAGTACACACGCAATGAGCAGGTAACGGTTGAGGTAAAAACCGACCTGAGCCGGGAGAAGGCTGTTCTCACTATTGACAACCTGGGACAGGACATCCCGCGCGGAGTTATAAATTATATCCGGCGATCAAACACTGGAAAAGAGTATGAGGTGAACAACCCGATACTAAACCAGAGCCCGGAAATGAAGTCGATCCTGAACACCCTTAATCTGATCGACGGGAGAATCAGCTTCACACCTGCTGCAGACAGTGGTGAAATTGTTTCCGTTATGCTTCCTGTTGCACCTCCACTGGAAAACATGGACGATCTTTCCCAGCTGGAGAGTTCCATCCGTCAACGGTCACTCAACGTGCTGATTGTTGAGGACAACAAATTGAATTCAGCCATACTGGGGGTTTATCTCGATGGTGTTTCGGCTGTTTCAAAAGCCCTGTCAGGCAATGAAGCGTTAAACATTATTGATGACTTTTACGGGCGGGGAATCGTATTCAATGCGGTGATTATGGACATCGGACTGCCGGCCCCCTGGGATGGAATAACCCTTAAATCAGAAATCGAAAGCAGATGGCCTGAGTATCAAAATATTCCATTTTTGGCCCAAACTGCCTTTACGGCCAAGAGTTATACAGACCGAATTTCAGAACACAAATTCACGCATTTATTGCTAAAGCCGATAAACAGAATTGATTTATTGCGGTTCATTCATCAAAATACTCAATAAAACAGCTGTTTATGGTAGGATCCGTCAACAGTTTTGACATCCGTTTTATTAAATTTGCTTAGATAAAAGGAGAGGAGCCTTTCAAGATGTTATCATCATTCCGGGGAAATCTATACAGTAAACCTATAGCGCTCGCGCTTTTTGCCGGCCTGGTTGCACTGACTTCCTGCATTCCGCAGAAAAAAATGCTGCTCATGCAGTATGACAAACTTATCGACAGCACCTATGCAAAATCCTTTAACGGAACCGACTTTGAAGATTCGATCTACCGTATTCTGCCAAACGATTATCTCTATATCAATATTACTACCGTAGAAAAGCCCATTTCTCAGTTTATCGAGCCATCGGCCGGCCTTAATTACCTTAACGACGGCAATCAGGCATTGGTTGGTTATCATGTTGCCGATGACGGCAGGATCTTTTTCCCGTATGTGGGGTTTATCCCGCTGGCAGGATTAACGATGAGCCAGGCCCGCGACACGCTCAAGAGCAGCATCTCCCACCTGCTCGGCCGCTGCCGCGTTGATGTGGTGCTTATCAACAATACCGTATACATGATGGGAGAATTTGCCAAGCAGGGAGCATTTAACATGACCCGTAACAAGCTGTCGATTTACGAGGCGGTAGTGCTTGCAGGAGGTCTGAATGATTACGCCAGGCGCGACTTTATAAAAGTGTTGCGGACAGAGGGAAACGAGAGAAAAATGTACGTCGTGGATCTCAGGAGTGGGAACCTGATCGGGAAAAACATGTTTTATGTATATCCCAACGACCTTATTTATGCCGAGCCTATGAAGGCTAAGGCAATGGGGCTTACACCCACATTTTCTCTTGGTATAATTTCGACGATTCTAACCTTAGCGGTTCTACTAAGAACCATGCTTATCTAAAATAAAATGGGTAAAGCCGGAGCAGGATTCAAGGGAGGCATTGATTTCAAGCGGATACTGAACAAATACCTCAAAAACTGGTACCTGTTCGTGTTTGCCATTGCCATTGCCTATTTTTTTGCCACAGTAAAAAACAGGTATGTGGTCCCGGTTTACAGCCTCTCTTCCTCTGTACTTATCGAGGATAAAAGCAACAAATCCGTTCTCGATGCACGTGGTTCCATATCAGGCGATCCGTTGTTCCTGAACTCCAAACTGATACAGAACCAGGTGGCCATAATGAAATCATTTTCCCAGATTCGGAAAATCATCGAAACCCTTGATTTCCGGGTTTCCTATTTTGCACGAGGGAAATACATCTGGGAGGAAGTTCATAAAAAGGCTCCCTTTGAAGTGGTGTACGACACCACCCATCCACAGGTAAAGAACCAGCGGTTTGATGTAAAATTCACCGATGGCGGAAAACTGGAGATCTGGTCTGAAACCTATTCCGCATTCAGCAACCCCAGAGCATACCGCATCGATGAACAGATAATCGGAAAAGACTACTCGTTTTTCATCCGCATCCGCGACAGTCTCGACATTCGCAAATATTCAGGTAAAGAATACGGGTTCACCATCAATGACATCAATCAGGTTACCAGTCAATACCGGAAGAAAACGAATATTTCAAGCGAAAAAGAAGCATCGGTCATTAACATATCCTCCTCGGGTCCTAACCGTGACAAGGAGAAGGATTACCTTAACGAACTGACGCGGATGTTCCTTACATCCAACCTTGCAAAGAAAAACCGGATTCTCACCAGCACGATAGAATTTATCGACAGGCAGATTATCCAGATGGGTGTTGACCTCGATTCGGCAGAACACGACATGGAGGAGTTTCGCAAATCGAACAAATTCATGCAGCTATCAGCAAAATCCGCCACACTGCTGAGCGATATGAACAGCGAATCGAAGAGCCGTGCCAATCTCGTTGCCGACTTAAAGTATTATGAATATCTGCAGGATTACATCATCACACACAGTGCGTTTGAAGACATCATGATGCCATCAACCGTGGGAATCAGCCTGCCTCTCTTCTCCGACCTGGTCCTGAAGTTGTCGACTGTATCTCTTGAAAAGGAAGACCTGATTGCCAATTCATCGAGGGAAAACCCCTATATCCAGACACTGGAAGAACAGATGAGCAACATGAAGGCCGCACTGCTCGAAAACATCACGAGCATCATAAAGACAACCACTATAAAGATTGAGGATACCGACAAACGGCTGGCTGCCAAGGATGCTGAGTTTCTAACGCTTCCGGGCATTGAACGGGAGTACCTCGAAATTGAGCGCAAATACAATGTTTTCAATAATCTGTATGATTTTTTGCTGAAGCGTAAATCGGAGGTGGAAATTCAGCGGGCTGCCAATACCCCCGACCATGAAATCATTGATTATGCAGGAGATACCGGCATCTCCATCATTTCGGCCAGTTCAAAGACCGCCTATATCAATGCCCTTTTATGGGCGTTCCTCTTGCCGGCGATATTCCTGTTTGCCGTTGTTCTGCTCAACAACCGTATCATGTCACAGGATGACATCGAAGCTGTTACCGATATACCCGTGATCGGAACGCTGGTCAGAAATACGGACAAACGGAACGGAAGGGTCCTGTTAAGCACCAGCTCTCATTTTACCGAGATGCTAAGAATCATTAAAATCAAGCTTAGCCTCGATTCGGGTAAAGGGGAACAGGTAATTGCAGTTACTTCGGCGCATCTCGAAGATGGCAAAACGTTTGTGGCCATTAATCTTGCCTCGGTTTATGCCCTTGCAGGGAAAAGGACCTTACTCCTCGGATTCGATCTGCAGCGTCCCCGGATCGCAGAAGCCTTTGAATTAAGCAGAAATGAAGGGATTACGAACTTCCTGATCAACGACATTTCGCTTGATCAGGTAATCCAGAAAACCTATACCAAAAACCTCGATATCCTGCTCTCTGGCCCAATACCGCCAAATCATGATGAACTTATTGAATCGGAGCGGACCAGGGATCTGTTTTGCCAGCTGCGAAGCAAATATGAGTTTATTATCATGGACACCCCGGCAACAGGAGTTGTTGGCGATGCCTATCTGCTGAACCGGTTTGCCGACATAACGCTCTTCGTTGTCAGATACAACCACACAACCAAGAAGATTTTTTCGGAAATGCTGAGCGAAGCAGTGGAAAATAAGATGAAGCGGATTTTTATTGTCCTTACGGATGCCAAACAGAAGATAAAACTGCGGGACCGCGTATTCAACCAGGACGAGAAAAGTCGTGCATTTATCCTTATCCGGCCATTCCTTATTGCGAGGAGGGCGATGATCGAACTTATCCGAAAATTTTGACCGTTGTTGTATAACCGAACTGTCTTTTAGAAATTCAGAAAGCAAGAAATTATGATATCAACTGATGAGAATTCCATGAACAGGCCGGAAATTGTACCTGAAAAAAACATTCTCCCCGACGAGTGGACGATGATTTTGCGGCCAAAGCGCAATCTGCTGGACATCAACCTCCGGGAGCTATGGCAATACCGCGATCTCATCCTGCTTTTTGTTAAGCGGGATTTCGTCTCGAAGTTCAAGCAAACCATTCTTGGCCCTTTGTGGTTCATCATTCAACCGCTGCTGACAACCATAATTTTTACGATTATCTTCGGAAATATAGCCGGCATATCTACCAGCGGGCTTCCGAAGGTGCTTTTTTACATGTCCGGCATTGTTGGGTGGACCTATTTCTCCACCTGCCTGAATGACACCTCACAAACGTTTATCAAGAATGCATCGATTTTCGGAAAAGTCTATTTCCCGCGCCTTGCCCTCCCGATTTCGGTTGTGATATCGAACCTGGTGAGCTTCGTCATTCAGTTCCTGTTTCTTTGCATCTTCCTGGTTTACTTCATGGTTCAGGGCGTTGATGTAAAACCGACAATCCTGATATTGTGGATCCCGTTCCTCGTCCTCCTGATGGCCGGCCTCGGCCTTGGCTTTGGCATAATCATTTCATCGCTGACAACAAAATACCGGGACCTCACGCACCTGGTGACATTTGGGGTGACACTCTGGATGTATGCCACTCCGATTATCTATCCCCTTTCGGAAATACCCGAAAAGTACAGGATGTTTGTCGTAGCCAATCCGATGACACCGGTTGTGGAAACCTTCCGGACAGCCCTGCTGGGGGCCGGGGAAATCAATTATCTGCATCTGCTTTACAGCTTTGGCTTCACCATTGTCGTGATCGCGGCAGGCGTGGTCATTTTTAACAAAGTGGAGAAAACCTTCATGGATACCGTCTGATACCTTCATAAAACCATACCCGTACAACCCGATTAAACTCATTAAAATGCCGAACGTTGTAATCAAACTCGAAAACGTCTCCAAGCAGTACCGGCTGGGAAATGTAGGTACCGGAACGCTCAGTCATGATCTTAACCGCTTTTTCGCAAAGGCGCTTGGGAAAGAAGATCCGACCATGAAAGTGGGTGTTTCCAATAAGCTCGATACCGTGGATGGAAAATATGTATGGGCGCTCCGCGACATAAATCTGGAGATCTGTGACGGAGAGGTACTTGGCATTGTCGGCAAGAACGGTGCCGGTAAATCCACCCTTCTTAAACTCATGTCACGTGTAACCTCACCAACCACGGGCGAGATTAAGATTAAGGGCAGGATCGCCAGTCTTCTCGAGGTTGGCACCGGATTTCACCCGGAGCTCACCGGGAAGGAAAATATTTACCTTAACGGGGCAATTCTGGGCATGACAAGAAGGGAGATCAGCGCCAAGTTTGAGGAAATTGTTGAATTCTCAGGGGTCAAGAAATATGTCGACACCCCGGTTAAGCGCTACTCTTCGGGTATGTATGTGCGGCTGGCTTTTGCCGTTGCCGCGCATCTTGAGCCGGAAATCCTTATTGTTGATGAGGTGCTCGCCGTAGGGGATGCCGAATTCCAGAAGAAGGCGATTGGCAAAATGCAATCCGTATCGCGCAGCGGGCGCACCGTTCTGTTTGTCAGTCACAACCTTACAGCTGTTGAGCAGCTCTGTACCAAAGGCATCCTGATTCAGAACGGGATGGTTAAGATGCAGGCAAAGGTTCACGACATCACATCAGCCTATAAGATGATGTCGGTTGATGAAAATGAATTGCGCCGCAGTGGCACACGGGTAGTCGAGTATCAGGATTACCGGATGACTGATCTTGCCGGAAAGAAAACCGATGAGGTGTTTCTTGGCGATGATTTCATCGTAACTGCCGATTTCAAATCACATGAAACAATGGATTACTGCGATATGACGCTGGACATTCGCAACGACTCGAATGAGTTTATCGGTCACATTACCAACTATGATGATGCATTTGAAATCAAGAGCATAAACAAGGGCGATGTTCGCAGTATTTCCGTAACCGTCAGAAAAATCTGCTTCTCCCCGGGAACCTACTACATATCGCTGTGGCTCGGCAACTCATACGGGACGTTCGACTACATCGAGAACTGTATCCGGTTCACGATCAAGCAGGGCGACAATTTCATCCACCGTCCTTTCCCGTTCAACCAGCGGGCAAAAACAGTACTTCAATCCACCTGGAGTTCTAAATAACTTACTGTTATGGATCAGACCCCGTTATTGAGTGTCCTGATGCCGGTTTACAACGGCGGCAAATACCTCCGTCCGGCCATCGACAGCGTACTTGCACAGTCTTTCCGTGACTTTGAATTGATCATTGTTAATGATGGTTCAACTGATGATACGCAGGCAATCATCGAAAGCTATCAAGATCCGCGGATTGTGGCTGTAGTCCAGAAAAACCAGGGCGTTGCACGGTCGCTCAACAACGGTCTGGCTATCGCGAAAGGTAAATATGTGCGTCGCCATGATGCCGATGATACTTCAACACCCGATGCATTCCTTCCACAGGTTGATTTCATGGAATCCCAGCCCGATTATATTATGGTGAGCAACCAGGTGGCATTCATGAGCAGCCGTGGAAAAATCGCCTGGAAATACCGGATGCCGCACAATAATTATTTTGGCAATCAGCCCTATAGGGATCTCAGTATCGATGATTTCAGGCCTGACAATTCGAGCCCGGTCATTCATGCGACGGTCTGTTACCGGCTTAAGGACGTTCTTGAGCTGGGCGGTTACCGAACCCAATTCATTGTATCTGAGGATAATGATCTCTGGATTCGAATGGTCGAGAAATTCCGGATAGCGGTATTGAACCGCTGTAACTATTTCGTGCGACTGCATGGCCATTCAGCCACACAGGTTCATGCCGGGAAGGTCAGCCATTTCAGAAGGCTTCTTTACGAGTATTCCGAAGAGAGGCGTCGCACCGGTACCGATCCGATCATGCGTGGAGAGGCGGTCCCCCCTCCCCCCGGGCCGACGGCTGCAGCGCCGGTTAAACCAACGAAAAAGGGAAAACATGTAAGGGAGGATCTTGGTTACGTTTATGGCCTCATGGTGAATGCCGGCGACTGGAATCAGGTTCGGAAAATAGGAGGGGAGATCCTGCGCGACGGTTGGAAATGCAGGGGCACCTGGCGCCTGCTTCTGTTTCCTCTCCTTGGAGATCGAATTATCAAAACAGGTGTCGCCTTTAAATCAGGTTTCCGTTCAAAAAGCACCTAGAGCACCAAACATACCATGAATCCGGCAAATCCCCTCATATCAGTGATCATCCCCAATTTCAACCGGGGTGAGTTATTAAGGGAGACACTCGGATCACTTATAAATCAAGACTATACCAACTGGGAGGCCATAGTTATTGACGACGGATCGTCCGACAGCAGCGAGGCGGTCGCCACGGAATTATCCAAAAGGGACGAAAGGATACGGTTTGTAAAAAGAGACCGTTTGCCCGGTGGTGCCCCGGTCTGCCGCAATATTGGCACAGACATCTCGACCGGTGAATTTCTGATCTTTCTGGATTCGGATGATCTGCTCCTGCCTTTCTCGCTCACCGAACGGGTGGAAACCATCAGGCGGCAACCCGGCGACGATTTCTGGGTGTTTCCCATGCGGGTATTCAGGGACAATCCGGAGGATTCCGGCATATTGTGGAACATTGACAACAAAGAGCCCGATCTGAAGCGATTCTTACTGCTCGATGCCCCATGGCAGACGACAGGGCCGATCTGGCGCAGGGAAGCTGTTTTGAAGATCGGAGGTTTCACAGAAGGACTGGCATGCTGGCAGGATGTTGACTTTCACCTCAAGGCGCTGATCGGGGGGCTCCGCGGAGAAAAATATTATGGGTTACCTCCGGATGCCTTGTACCGAAAACATGAAACCCAGAGTATCAGCCAGGGCAGCATCAGCTCGCCGGCAAAGCTTGAAAGCCGGAAAAAGATTTTCATCACTCATTCAGAAGCACTGCTGCCAGTGCTGACACCTGACATTCTTGAAGGGCTTGCCGTTCTCGGTGGAAATATCGCCATCGGGTCGGCCAAAGCCCTGCAGCCGCGCATAAGCTGGGCCGTAATCCGTTTTGGCCGGCGCAAAGGGGTATTTTCATCCGGGGAAGCCCTGAAGCTGGAGTTCGTTCTCTTGATTTACCTGCTTCGTTTGAACCGCATTTCGGCTGTGGGCCGCCTGTTGGGAATAATAACCCGGAAATACAGGCAGGACAACAATATTGGGAAACACACGCTAACAGAAACGCTTGAAAATGGGAACAAGTACGCCAATTGACCCACTGATATCGGTTGTTATACTGGTAAAAAACGGTATCTCAACACTGCAGTCCTGCCTCGATGGCATTTTTCGCCAGACCCTGCGTGACCAGATGGAAGTTATCGTGATTGATTCCGGCTCAACCGACGGCACACTCGAACTTTTGTCGCGTTATCCGATACGTTTGCATCATCTGCCACCCGGGGAATTCAATCACGGTGAAACGCGGAACCTGGGCATCAGGCTGTCGAAAGGCGCTTTCGTGGTTATGACTGTTCAGGATGCAACACCCGCCACCGACGACTGGATCGAAATAATGCTGGCGCAGTTTGACAATCCCGAAGTTGCCGGGGTTTGCGGGCAGCAGATCGTACGGCACGATCCTGACAAGAACCCGCTGCAATGGTTCCAGCCTGCGAGTGAGGCAAAACCAGTGCTTTACAGGTTTCCCGAACCGGAAAAGTTCATGTCGATGAAGGGACGGAAGCAGCATGAATACTGCAACTGGGACGATGTTACCGCGATGTACCGAAAATCTGCCAAGGAGCTGCTGCCGTTCAAAAAACTGATGTTTTCAGAGGATACCTTATGGGCAAAGGATGCCCTTGCAAAGGGATATGCAATCGTTTATGATTACCGGGCCCGGGTTTACCATTACCATCATCAGAATTTTTCGTTTTACTTCAAGCGGACTTATATCATCCTGTACCAGAATTACAAGTTCTATGATTACATCAGGTTCCCGAAAAACCCGCTGGTGAGCATCCCTCAGATTACGGTTCGTATCCTCCGCAAAAAGCTATCGGCGGCAGATAAGTCCAAATGGCTCAGATACAATCTCACCCTGGTGGCTGCATCCTGGTCGGCCGCACTCATCTTCGCCGTCATTGCTGTAACGAGGGGGATAAAAGGGGTTGAATCTTCGCAGAAAAAACTCGTTGGCTATCCGCCCCAGGGGGTTCAGGCCAGATCTAAATAAACCGAAGTTATGATACAATCAGAAAAGCCGATGGTAAGTGTGCTGATGACCACCTATAACCGCGAAAAGTACCTTGAACAGGCGGTAAGGAGTGTTTTGGCATCCACCTATGAAGATTTCGAACTGATTATCGTAGATGACCAGTCGAAGGACAAAAGCCTCGCAATTGCCAGGGAACTTGCCGGACAGGATTCACGAATCCGGGTCATTCTGAACGAAAAAAATCTGGGAGACTATCCAAACCGGAACAAGGCGGCCGGCTTAGCACGCGGAAAATACCTTAAATATGTCGATGCCGATGACCTGATTTACCCCACCGGTCTGCAGGTTCTGGTAAACGGTATGGAGCAGCATCCCGAGGCCGGTTTTGGCCTCTGTTCCCTTCCGCAGGACAAATTCCGCGTTTTCCCGATTGTTTTGTCACCAGAAGAAGCCTATAAACGGCATTACTTCCAGGAACAGCTTTTCCACAAAGCCCCGCTTTCCGCAATAATGCGCAAGGAAGCCTTCGATGCAGTGAATGGGTTTACCGGTCGCCGTTACCTGGGCGATTTCGAAATGTGGCACATTCTGGCCTCCCGGTTTCCTGTGGTTCTGATGCCACACGGCGTTGTCTGGTACCGTGAGCATGAGGAGCAGGAAATGCAGAACAACCGCACCGACTTTACGATTCCTTTCAAATACCTGCTCTGTGCCGAGGAGATGATCAACCGGGCGGAGTGCCCGCTTTCCGCAAGCGATCGCGAAAAGGCCCTGCGTAAGATACACTGGAACCAGGCCCGGTATATTATGGGTGTCGGTAAAAACCATTCGAGGAAAATCATGAGTGAACTGAAACGCCAAACCTCCTTCTCTTACATCCAGCTTTTCATGTTGGCCATCCGGAAACCAAACTGATAAATCCATGAAAACAATTATTAATCTGATAAAAATCACGGCCTTATACGCGAAACACCTGTTTGGCCGTGCAAGCCGCCATCTGTACTGGAACCTGCGTCTGGCACAATCCTCTGCGGGGCCGGGCCTGAAAGTTCACTTTCCGGTTATTGTTGAAGGCAGCGGCAAGCTGATCCTCGGCAATGGCGTTGAGCTTATGAAAAGAGCTTCGATCGGTCTCTCCAGCAACAGCAAAGTCATCATTGGCAGCGGTTCCCGCATACATCCCGAAGCCAACATTCATGCCGGTAAGGACACAATCATCAAACTGGGGGAAAAGTGTTCGGTACTATCGAATGCTATCCTGAGGAACGGACGCGGAGTTGAACTCGGCAACGGGAGCTCCATATCCAGTTATTGCGGAATTTTTCCTAGGGAGCCCGGATTTGACGGTAAATTCGTGATGGGTGAAGGATCAAATATCGGAGACAACACCATCATTGACACAAGCGATGACGTCATTATCGGCAACCAGGTAGCTTTGGGCCCGTACGATATTATTTATACGCACGATCACAATTACCACTCCGACACGCTGGCAGCCTGGAAGGGCGGGGTTCATACCGGGAAGGTGATCATCGAGGACGGAGCCTGGGTTGGTGCACGAGTAGTCCTTCTGCCCGGCGTTACGATCGGGCGCCGGGCCATCGTTGCTGCAGGCTCGGTGGTCACAAAAAGTGTTGCTGCCGGAGACATTGTCGGCGGAATTCCGGCTAAATCACTCGTGAAAAAGCAGGAAAATGCCGGATAGCAGTCCCCTTGTATCGGTCATCATTCCGGCTTATAATGCAGCCGGTTTTATCCGGGAAACAGTCGACTCGGTATTGAGGCAAACCTGGCCAAATATCGAAGTGATTATAATTGATGACAGTTCAACAGATAAAACCTTTGAAACAGCCTCCGAGCTCATTTCGGATCGGGTTCAGGTAGTCAGGCAAAAGAATAGCGGTGCCTGCGTGGCCCGAAACCGGGGTCTGACAATGAGCCGCGGGAAATACATTCAATTCCTTGATGCCGATGATGTTCTGAGTTCCGACAAAATCGGGCTGCAGGCTGAACTGCTCGAAAAAAATCCCGGCTGCCTGGCCGTTTGCAACACCGTGCACTTCATGAATGGTCAGGACTACCTTCGCATGGAACCCGCGGATGAGTCCTTCTGGATCCGCGACAGCGATGACCCGGCAGACTTCCTTGTCAGGCTGTACGGTGGCGATGGCAGGCGATGGATGGTGCAAACCAGCGCATGGCTTACACCTGCCAGTATCACATCGGTTATAGGCCCCTGGAATGAAGCCCTTCTGCTGGATCAGGACGGTGAGTATTTCGCCCGTGCCGTTCTTGCCTCTTCGGGCCTGAGAACCAGCGGCGGCATCAACTACTACCGCCGATTCTCAGCCGGAAGCAACATATCCGCAAAGGCAAACAAGCCGGAAAACCTCAGGAGCGCCCTGCTGGCCCTTAACCTTAAGGCGGGCTATCTTGGGGCGAGGGTTAAGTCGGAGCGATATCTTCAGGCCATGGCAACTCTTTATCAGGAAATTGCGATCAATGCCTTTCCCCAGTTCCCGGATATTGTTGCCGAATGCGAAGCCGAAGTGGCAAAAACGGGTAAAAGGCCGGATATCCCTGTGCTCGGTGGCAGAATTATTGAGCTCACCAGCAGAATTCTCGGTTGGAAGAGCGCCAAGCTTTTGCGCCGGAATATTCACAGTTTATTAAAAAGATAGGATCTGCATGAAAAAGAAGGTCTGCATACTTACACAGAGCCATCTCTGCCGCAATCCGAGGGTTGTAAAGGAAGCGATTGCCCTGGATTCGGCCGGATACGAAACGGTCATTCTTACGACCTTCAGCAATCCCGTATTATTGGAAGAAGACCGGAAACTGATTGCCGGTACCGGCATCGTTTTAAAGGGTTGCGTAAATCTGATCCAGGGACAGGCCGGTGACTGGCACCGATTAAAGATGAGGCTGTCAAGGAGATTGGCCGGCGAGGCGATTGCCAGGCTCGGCATTGAAAATCCAAGGGCACTGGGATATGATTACAAAGGGAACCTTCGGGCAGCTATCAATGAAAATGCCGATTTGTATACCTGCCATCAGGAAGTCAGTACCGTAATCGGGTGCCGTCTGATTCAACGAGGATTCAGGGTGGCATTCGATTTCGAAGACTGGTATTCGCACGATCTGCTCCCGGAAGCCAACCGCACCCGGCCGGTGAAGCTGCTCGAAAAAACAGAGAAGACCGCCCTCCGCAGCGGGGTGCTGACTTACACAACATCAAAAGCATTGGCAAATGCACTTGGTGACTTTGCCGGCTCCGCTCCGCCAAATGTTCTGCAGAACGTTTTCCCCTTCAGCGACCGCAATCACATGGACGGGCAGGTCCGCGACCGGTTAGACCCATCCATGCCTTCGCTGCATTGGTATTCCCAAACAATAGGTCCCGGCAGGGGGATTGAATTCCTTATTGATAGTCTGGAGGATGTAGTTACGCCGGTGGAGTTGCATCTGCGTGGCAATCTGTTTGAAGGGTTCCGGGAGGAACTCACCGGACGGTTCCCCGAAAAAAAAGGCCACCATCTAATCTTCCACCCCCTGGTTCCGCATGCGGAATTACTTTCACGGATTGCCGAACACGATATCGGCCTGGCTACGGAAGAATATGCCCCCGACAGCCGGAACCTGACAATCACCAATAAGATTCTGCAGTACCTGCAGGGCGGTCTGGCAGTGGTTGCCTCCGATACAAAAGGGCAGCAGGAAGTTGCTGAAGCAGCAAAAGACGCTGTTTTTCTTTTCCGAAACAGAGACCGTGACGGCCTGGCTGCCGTACTCAACAACCTGCTCATCAACAGAGAGAGCCTTATGGCCGCTAAAAAGGCCGCAACAAAGGCAGCCCGTGAGCAATTCTGCTGGGAGATACAGGAGCCTTTGCTTGTAAACTGGATACGTGACGCAATAAAAGCCTGATGAGAATGAAGAAGATTCTGATCATTTCGCCCAACTTTCCACCGGTAAATGCAGCCGACATGCACCGCGTGAGGCAGAGCCTGGCCTATTTTCCGGCTATGGGATGGGAAGCCACCGTTGTTGGTGTTGAGCCGGAATTTGTTGAAATGAGCCTTGATCCGTTGTTGCAGGAGACAATTCCCGCTGATGCAACAATCATCAGGATAAAGGCATTCAATTCAAAATACACACGAAAAATCGGATTGGGCAACCTCGGCTACCGCTCACTCCTCTTCTATTTCAAGGCCTGCAACAAACTGATACGGAAAAACCGGTATGACCTCATCTATTTTTCAACCACCGCTTTCCCTGTCATGATCCTCGGCCGTTACTGGAAAAAAAGGTTTGGCATACCCTATATCATAGATATGCAGGATCCATGGCGCAATGATTTTTATCTGGATAAGCCCCGGAGCGAGCGTCCGCCCAAGTTCCTGATGGCGTATACGATGGATAAGATCATGGAATCCATAACCATGAAAAAGGTTGACGGTATTGTTTCCGTATCGCCGGGATATCCGAAAACACTTATGGAAAGATATCCGAACATCAAACCCGACATGTGTACGGTAATTCCGTTTGGTGGTGCCGCCATTGATTTCACTGTTCTGGAAAATGCCGGTATCGTTAATCCACTCTTTAAAAAAGATGGTGACACCATCAATTTCGCCTATATCGGGCGCGGCGGCCACGACATGAACCTGGCGGTCAGCGGGATTTTTGCCGCTCTCGGGGCCGGGATAAGTGAAAATTCAGCACTGTTTTCCCGAATCAGGATGTACTTTGTCGGAACAAGCTATGCAGCCGACGGGTTGGGCCAGAAAACCATTGAACCCGTAGCGGCAAAATATGGAGTCGATAGCCAGGTGACTGAAATTACGGACCGGCTACCCTACTTCACCGCCCTTAAAGTTCTCAAAGATGCCGATATCCTGATTATTCCCGGTTCCACTGACACCCAGTATACGGCATCCAAGCTCTACCCCTATATCCTTGCAAACAAGCCGCTTATAGCCGTATTTAACGAAAACAGCTCCGTTGTGGGGATCCTTGATAAAACTAAGGCGGGTACCTGCGCAACCTTCCGCAACGATGACTCACCTGAAACGATTGCCGGGAGGGTGCTTCCGGTGATGCGGGAATTTCTGGAGAAGATACCTTTTGTGCCGGAAACCGACTGGCAGGAATTTGAACCTTACACAGCAAGAGCTGCAGCCAGAAAGCAGGTGGATTTTTTCAATAGCATCGTTGCGCCATGAAGAAGAAAGTAGCCATCGTAACTTCCCACCCTATTCAGTATAATGCACCGCTTTTTGCGATGCTGGCAAAATCTGACCTGTTGGACATCAAGGTTTTTTATACCTGGAGCCAGAGCAGGGAAACGCTTTTCGATAAGGATTTTGGGAAAACCATCCAGTGGGATATCCCGCTTCTCGACGGATATGCTTTTGAATTTGTAAATAACGTCTCAGCGAATCCCGGACCGGGCTCTTTCCGGGGCATGGTTTGCCCTGAACTTAACAGCAGGATAAAAGACTGGGGCGCCGAAGCGCTCCTGGTTTACGGATGGAACTATCATGCGCACTACCATGCCATGCGTCATTTCAAGGGAAAAATCCCGGTATGGTTCCGTGGAGACTCCACCCTGCTCGACGAAACCGGAGGCTGGAAACAGGCCTTGCGGAGAATGGTTCTTCGGATGGTTTACAAGAAGGTGGATTATGCTTTCTATGTTGGTGAAAACAACAGGCAATACTACCTGAAGCATGGCCTTAAATCGAAAAATCTCTTCTTTGCACCGCATGCGATTGACAATCACCGATTCAGTGACCCCTCAGGGGAGATGAAGCTGGCTGGAGAAAGATGGAGGTCAGAGCTTGGCATCGGTAACGAAGAGGTTGCCGTGCTCTTTGCAGGCAAATTCGAACCCAAGAAAAATCCCGTCCTGCTTATGGAGGCAGCACTGCGGCTGAACAAACCCGGTGTGCATTACATCTTTGTGGGCAACGGCGTGCTGGAAGATTCGCTCAGAAAGATGGCCGGTGAAAACAGTTTTATTCATTTCGTTCCTTTCCAGAATCAGAGCACCATACCGGGAATATACTATGGAAGCGACATCCTTGCGCTGCCTTCGCAGGGGCCGGGTGAAACATGGGGTTTGGTGGTTAATGAGGCGATGGTTTGCGGCAAGGCCATCCTGGTAAGCGACAAATCGGGTTGTGCCATTGATTTGGTGAAGCCGGGCGAAAACGGATACATTTTAAACTCCGGCAATCCGGATCAGTGCACCGAGCTGCTGGGCCGGCTAACGGTTTCGCGGAAATTTTCCGCACAGATGGGCGATGTTTCAAGGAAGATCATATCCCACTGGTCATTCGAGGCTATCTGCACGAGCTTTGAGAGCAACATCCTGAATTCAATTAAATAACGCTACTGCCATGTACCTTTCAGAACGGAGCGTGCGGTTGTTGATCATCGGACTGGCGGTATTCGCCTACTTCGAGGTCTTCACCGGCCTCTACTTCATGTCTGGTCTGGGTATGGCATTGTTTGCCGGGATTGCGGTAAAATTCGTTCAGGATCTTGGCAAGCGCATCGAAATCAGGGACCTCATCTCGTTCATGTCCGTTCTGCAGTGGGTTGTCGGCCCCATCCTTGCCTATAACTATCTGCCTTACGACGATTTGTACTACATGGCGGTGCCGGAAGAGGTATACATGGACTTTGTGGTTCCGGCCTGCTATTTCATGGCAATCGGCCTTTACTTCCCGCTACGGGATGAACGAATCATCAACCATGAGGACATCGACCGGATGAAAACTTATCTGGGTGAGTATCCTTACATCGGTTATGTACTTGCAGCTATCGGACTTGCTGCCGGATTCGCTTCCAAGATGCTCCCTCCCAGCCTGCGGTTTATCGGCTTTCTTCTGACAAATCTTCAGTATGTAGGTGTTTACATGATCTTGTTTGGAAATGGAAAATTCAAGTGGCTGGTTTTTGCAGGCATTATGGGTCTGGCAGCGTCGGCAGCCGTTCTTCAGGGAATGTTCGGTGAGCTGGTTCAGTGGCTGATGCTTTCTTTCCTCATTATCGCCATGGTCGTGCAGATTCCGATGTGGGGCAAAGTCAGCATCATTGTTGTCGGATTAATGTTGATGCTGCTTATCCAGTCGACCAAACAGGAATACAGGATGGCAACATGGTATGCGGAAAGCACCAAATCCAACTCACAGATTTACAATGAAATTATCGCATCCAGATTATCAAACCCCGGTCAACTGTTTAATACGGAAGTTCTCGGAAACATGGGTGCGCGCCTGAACCAGGGATGGATCATTGCCCGGATCATGGGTTACATGCCTGAAAAAACACCTTATGTAAGGGGTGAAACCGTTAAGAAAGCGCTCTATGCATCACTTCTTCCGCGGTTTCTGGTTCCGAGCAAAGCCAGGGCAGGAGGAAGGGCAAACTTTGAACGGTTTACCGGTACCCCTCTACCGGAGAGTACAAGTATGGATATCTCCCTCGTTGGCGAAGGATATGCCAATTTCGGGCCCTACGGGGGCATCGTATTCCTTTTTCTTGTATCGCTTTTCTACAACTGGGTTATTATTTTCGTGATCCAGCTTGCCAAAAAGAACCCGACTCTGGTTATTTGGATTCCTTTCCTGTTCTTCCAGGTAATGAAGGCTGAAACCGATTTTGCGACAGTATTCAATTATCTTACAAAGGCTTCCGTTATCGCTTTTGCCGTATTCTATGCCACAAAGCAGGTCCTGATCCTTTTGGAGACAAAGCCAAAGATTGTCCAACTGCAATGAAAGTCAGCATTATAACCGCCTGCCTTAACAGCGGACAGCATATCGGCCAGACAATTGAATCCGTCATCTCGCAGTCATACCCCAACATAGAGTATATCCTGGTTGACGGCAAATCAACCGACGGAACGCTTGATATCATACGATCCTATGAAAACCGTATCAGCTCCTGGATCAGTGAACCAGACAAAGGCATTTACCATGCCTTGAACAAAGGCATTCGCATGGCGACCGGTGACGTGATCGGATTCCTCCATTCTGACGATTTTTTCGCTGACCTGCGGGCGGTAGAAAAGATAGTCACGCTGATGGCAGGTCGCGGTTCAGATTCCGTATATGCCGACATACGGTATTGTGACAGAAATGATAGTGGGAAAATCCTGACAAGCCGGAAATCCGGCCCCTTTAGCATCAGAAGATTCCGGTTCGGATGGATGCCCCCTCATTCGGCCTTTTATTGCAAAAGCCATCTCTTTTCAAATCATGGTGATTTTGATACATCGTTCAAAATAGCTGCCGATTATGACTGGCTTTTGCGAATCCTTGTCACACAAGGGGTTTCCACCGCCTACCTTCCGGAAACTCTTGTAACCATGCGTGTTGGCGGAATCAGCAACAGAACAATGGGCGGAATATCCCATAAATGGCGGGAGGACTACCGGGCAATGAAACGGAATGGAGTGTTCAACCCTATAAATCTCCTACTTAAGAGCTTACGGCCGATCGGACATTTTTACCATTCCCCAAGTTATCTCTTCCGATGAATTCCAATGCCGGCATTATCCGCGCGCTTGTTGCCATTCCGGCCTACAATGAAGAGTTGCTTATTCCGGGATTACTCAACAGGTTAGAATCCTGGAAAAAGGATATTATCGTTATTGATGACGGTAGCACCGACCGCACTGCGGAGATGGTCAGGTCGAAAGGCTTTTCCTGCTACTCGCACAAAACCAATCAGGGACTTACCGGCTTTTATTTCACGGCAAGACAATATGCGGAAGAGCGCAGCTATACTCATCTCATTTCGCTCGACGGCGACGGGCAGCATGATCCGTCGTTTCTCGGCAACTTCCTGGATGCCTTATCAGCCTATGACCTTGTTTCCGGCAACCGGTTTCACAACATTGACGGGCTGGCGCCGCCCAAAATTGCCGCCAATCTTTTTGCCATCCTCATGTTCCGGAAATATCTGGGAATCAACGTACCCGATGCAGCCTGCGGGTTCAGGGCGCTTAAACTTGAGCTGCTAACTCAACCGGAAACTGCTTCTCAGTATGGCATCGTGTATGATATGCTGGCCGGCAACATCCTTTCCGGACGCAAGGCGGGATTTGTAAAAATTCCGGCCATCTATCACTCCCACTCACCCATGACTACCCGAGCCGAGGAAATAGCCGGTCTGGTTTCCACAATAAACCATTACAGGCAATCTGCAGATCTGGAAGGCATCATCCAATCGGTTCAATACCAAAAGAGCTTTCGAATTTCCCTTTTCGACTTTGATTTCGAAGCCCGTTCCGACTCAAACGGGTCCTATCGCTTCGTAACGGATACGATACTCGCAGAACAGTATTTCCGGTTGCTCCATGGCAGTCCTGACATATAAAAAAACTTCGATGACCAAATCAAGCAATAATCACGGATTTCATCCGGAGCCCGGTAATGTCCCACGCCATGTAGGTATCATCCCCGACGGTGGCAGACGCTGGGCGGATCTGCATGGTTGCTCATTACGAGAAGCCTATGACCGAACACGATCGGGCCTGGAATCGATGGTAACCTGGCTTACCGGTTACGGGGTTGGTGAAATTACGATCTACCTGTCGAGCATTCAGAATTTCAAGCGTGGTGACGATGATCTGGGAGCAAATCTGGAGCTGGTTGAATCGGCCCTGTCGAACGAGATTGCCCGACTGGCAAATCGGCTTAACTTACGGGTCTGTAGCGCCGGCAACCGGGATATTATTCCGAAAACATTGCTGGCGGAGGTTTTGAAAATTGAGGAATCCACCCGTAATTTCAGGTCAGGCCGGTTAAATCTCTTACTTGCTTACGACCCGATCGAGGAGGTAAGCCATGCAATGAACACATGCGGCGATCCCGTCGGTTTCACCGGGCATTTGTGGGTAACAACACCGGTGGATATGATTATAAGAACCGGAAATGCCCCGCTTCTGAGCAACTTCCTGCCCCTGCAGTCGGGCTATTCAAGACTTTTCTTCCTTGACAAGCTCTTCAACGATACCACCATCAAAGACCTTCAGGAAATTCTTATGGAATTTTCGGCAATAGGGCGCAAGTTTGGTGAATAGCCTGCTTTGCTGAACTATTGAAACGGTATTTCGATGGTTAAACCATCCGTTGCCTCAATGGTTTCTGAAAAAACCGTCCTTGCCTCTTCGAGGAGTGTTGATGTATCCTTATATCTGGCCGAAAAATGACCGATCACAAGCTTTTGAGCTCCCGCCATACGGGCCATTTCGGCAGCCTGAACAGCGGTAGAATGCCAGGTGGCCACCGCCCTGGCAACCTCCTTGTGGCCATAGGTGGCCTCGTGATAAAGAAGGTCGACACCATTGAGTATGTCGGCCAGTGCTGGTTCGAAAAGCGTGTCAGTACAATAGGCATAACTTCTGGGGCGGGTTGAAAGGTAATTGCGCCCCTTGAGTTTCTCCCTGAACAGAAAGCCCCAGGTTGGTACCCTGTGTTTTACGGGAAAGGAATAGACCTCAACGGCCTTATCTTCAAAAATCAATCCGGGCATTGCCCCGTCAAGCACATGGAATTTTACCGGCAAGACAAGCGTTTCGGGGAAAAACTCAAAATGGCTTCTCACATACCTCTCCAGGCCGGGAGGGCCAAAAATTTCGAGTTCTTTCTTGCGTCCAATCAGGGTTTGGGTGGCGAGATAACCGAAAAGGCCAAGGACATGGTCGCTGTGAAGGTGGCTGATAAAGATCTGGTGAACCCGACCAAAACGGATACGGAACCTTCTGAACTGGATCTGCGTGCCCTCACCACAATCGATTAAAAAAAACCGCTCATGTACATTGAGTACATGAGCGGTCGTATTTCTGCTGGCAGTAGGAACTGCGGAACTGCTTCCCAGTATAGTCAGGGAAAACTTCATTCCGATCAGGCTTCTGTTTCTGCCGCTGTATCGGTTTCAGCCGGTTTATCCTTCTTCTTCCTGGTTTTGGCCGGAGTTTCTGCTGCTGGAGCGTCGGCTGCTTCTTCAGCAACTTCAGCAACTTCAGCAACCGGAGCAACTTCAGCTACAGGAGCAACTTCAGCAACCGGAGCAACTTCAGCTACCACCTCAACAGCGGTTTCAGCTACAGGAGCTTCTTCTGCTTTTGCCTCTTCAGCAGCCTGGGCTGCAGCGGCTTTAGCAGCGAAGTTCTTGCGAAAATCACTCTGTTCGGCGGCTTCCATTTTGTCCTTCAGGGCAGCCAGTTCAGAGATATCACCAAGGGTGGTGGATTCCATGCTGGTTTTAACCTTTTTGGGAGCCTTCTCGACAACCGGTTTCGGCTTGTGTTCAGCTTCAGCCATACGCTTCTCATCTTCGTAAACACGTCCGTGTGAGAGGATGATACGCTTGGATGACTTATTGAATTCGATAACCTTGAACATCAGTTTTTCTTCAGCTTTTGCCTGCGTGCCGTCTTCCTTAATCAGGTGGCGCGGTGTAGCAAATCCTTCAACACCGTAAGGCAGTGCGATCACGGCACCACGGTCGAAAATGCTGATGATGGTTCCTTCGTGGATGGTACCTTCGGAGAACATCGATTCGAATACATCCCACGGGTTTTCCTCGAGCTGCTTGTGACCAAGGCTCAGGCGGCGGTTCTCTTTGTCGATTTCAAGTACAACAACGGAAATCTCATCACCGATGGAACAGAATTCGGCAGGATGCTTGATCTTCTTGGTCCAGCTCAGGTCGGAAATGTGGATCAGACCGTCGACACCCTCTTCGATTTCAACAAATACACCGAAACCGGTGAAATTGCGAACCTTGGCGGTATGCTGCGAACCGATCGGATACCGGTTTTCGATATTCGACCATGGATCCTGGCGCATCTGCTTGATGCCCAACGACATCTTGCGGTCTTCGCGATCCAGGGTAAGAATAACGGCTTCAATCTCGTCGCTTACTTTCAGGAATTCCTGAGCACTGCGGAGATGCTGCGACCATGACATTTCTGAAACATGGATGAGGCCTTCAACTCCGGCGGTGATTTCAACGAATGCACCATAGTCGGCCATAACAACAACTTTACCTTTAACAACGTCGCCAACCTTGAGGTTTGCGTCGAGCGAATCCCACGGATGCGGGGTAAGCTGTTTCAGGCCGAGAGCGATACGCTTCTTGTGATCATCGAAATCAAGGATAACAACATTGATTTTCTGATCGAGGGTAACGATCTCTTCAGGATGATTTACGCGGCCCCATGAAAGGTCGGTAATGTGGATAAGACCGTCGACGCCGCCGAGATCAATGAATACACCGTAGGAGGTGATGTTCTTGACGGTACCTTCGAGAACCTGTCCTTTTTCCAGTTTGGAAATAATCTCCTGTTTCTGGATTTCCAGTTCGGCCTCGATGAGGGCTTTGTGCGATACAACCACGTTCTTGAATTCATGGTTAATCTTAACCACCTTGAATTCCATGGTTTTACCAACAAAAATGTCGTAATCACGGATGGGTTTCACATCGATCTGTGAACCCGGGAGGAAAGCTTCGATTCCGAAGACATCGACGATCATGCCGCCCTTGGTCCTGCACTTGATGTACCCTTTAATGATTTCACTTTTCTCATAGGCATCATTAACGCGATCCCATGAACGCAGTGCGCGTGCTTTCTTGTGCGACAGAACGAGCTGGCCGTTCTTGTCCTCGAGGGTTTCAACATAAACTTCCACTTTGTCACCGGCCTTAAGGTCGGGATCATAGCGGAATTCGTTAAGGCTTACAACGCCTTCCGACTTATAGCCGATGTTGATTACGACTTCCCGCTTGTTCATAAACACAACGGTACCATCGATCACTTCGTTTGCTCCCACTACGGAGAGTGTCTGGTCGAACATGGCTTCCAGCTTCGAACGTTCGTCGGCGCTGTAACCGTCCTGTTCGGCTTCGTACTTGTCCCAGTCAAATTCCTGACCGGTTAATTTTGCTGCAGAGATCAGCTGGACGACGTCAACATCGTCTTCATCTTCTTCTACTTCCTCAATTTCAACATCTGTATCCTCTTCTTCTTCAGGAACAAAATCTTCCTCTTCAAGATCTTCTTCCACGATCACAACTTCTGTTTCTTCAGGGCCAGCTTCCGCTTCGACTTCCTGAATTTCTGCCACTGGGGCCGATTCGGTTACCGGGGTGATCAATTCACCGGTTTCCTCTTCATTTAGGTTTTTTTCAATTTCCGACATTTTGTAAATCTCAATTAATTAATGCGTTAGACATTATTTTGATAAACTTGGGCGCAAAGGTAAAGATTTTTCTTCAAATGATAAAATCCGCTTCGCAATAGTTGAGAAGCCCCATCACAGGATGTTGAACTGCAGTTTGATAGAGCCGCAACGCCTCAGAATCGGATCCACTCCATTTTGCGGCTGCGCTTGCGACCACCAGCGACAGGTTTGCCGACCGGGCCAGCAATACCGGGAACTGGGCAACCTGCAGGGCTGGCAGTTCAATGATCAGAAACCGGCATGCGGTTGGTGTGAAAGAGAAATTCCGGAGCAGTTCATTAACAGTGCGGATTCCGACCATGTTGTCGGGGACGGTGTATTCATGGTCCCAGGTTTTTCGGTAGACATCAAAACTGGTAAACTGGCGGGCCAGTTCCACTGCCGGTAAATTCTCAGAAGGCTTGATAAAAATAACCCGTGAACCCGATGCCCGAAGCTTTTGTGTGAGTAGTCCGGCCACCCGAGTTTTTCCCTGCATCCGTTCTGAGCTGATAATCAGAATAATGAATGGCTGTTCAGCAGCGTTTTCCGCTTGGAAAGATTCAACAAAAAGCCTGCGTGAGATGAAATCTACAGATCGGGAGGCCAATACTGACAAATCATGATCATTCTCTTTTCCCTCGGGAATAACGGGAAGTGTTCCCAAAAGCTCCAAGCCGGAAAACCGTTCGAATCGCGCAGGTGTTTTTATTCGTCTGTCGAATACATCAACCAGGAAGAGTAACGCAATTATCAGGATAAGCACTGCAAAAAAAGCCAGCACCCCCAGACCCGCAGCATTAACCGCAACCGGCCCGGCATAGCAGGACGGTGCTTCGGTCACCAGGATCCGGCAGCTTCCGGTACCATCATCTGGCCTGAATGCAGAAAGCCGTGCGCCGAGCACTTCGAGCAGGATTCTCAGGGTTTCCTCACTGGCAGCGGGATCATCTGAAGTAAATGAAAGCCCGATCATGTCTGAGTCTTTCAGCTTTGCCATCTTGATGGCCGATAAACTTCGGATGCCATAAAAAGGGGCATCCGAAGAAAGGAGGCCGGCAAGATAATTCTCCCTGCCGCCGGCACGGTATTCGGTGAGATACCTCACAAGCGTTCGGTATCGGTTGTCAATCGAATCATCAGCTGTTGAAAGGGGATTCCCATCCCCGACGGCCAGACTGTCGGTAGCCAGCTTTCTGACGGTAACTGTCTGGTCATTGGCATTCAGCTCATCGCTTGTTATTCCCACGATAAGTTGCCTGCCACCCTGAAACGGTGGCATTGGCACATTCATGGCTTCCAGTTGCGCGGGCGTGATGTTGAAGCGGGAACAAACCGCAGCCGGATTATCGCCGGCCCTTATTGTATAAATAACCGGGACACTTGTGGCAGCGGCAGGCGGCACGGGTTCGGCTCCGGCGAGAGAATCCCGTGCCGGAGGTTCTTCCCGGCCACTTTTAGCAACCATGTCCAGTATTTCAGGCGGAACTTCAGAAAGAAGCCTGTAATGGGATTCCGATTGATTCAGATCACTGCCGGGCATATTTTGCAACAGATTAGCCGCCAACAAACAGATCGAGACTTGCTCAAGCGTTTCGCGGCTTTTCAGCAAAGCCCTGAGGTTACCAAAACGGGCATCCATGAGATCATCCTCAGCACCTACCGGGAACAGATTTCCGGAAACCGGGCAAATACAGATTGTTGCGCGGGCAGTAAAGCTTTCAGGCTTGTTCCTGACCAGGAAGAACACAATAACAGCAGCCAGAGCGGCAACCCCTGCGATGAGCCAAACCCTCTTTAAAATAAGCCGCGTAAACCGGTTCTTTATCATTAATCAAACATTGCGGGTATAATCATCAAATCCCAATAATTTTCAGCAATTTCGTAAAGATTATCCAATTTGGTGAAGCCTTAGGTTTAAGTTCGGGTAAAAATAGCACTTATTAAGTTAACCAATGAACGACGCGCAAAGCCCCATTCAGGCCGTTCACTTTTTTTGACCAATGGTTTTCCATATATTAGAGGATACTCTTAATTTGGCAGAGGGAATACAATGAACAAGGGATACCGCCAGCTCAGATTCGCAACGAATATTTACCGATAAACAACACTTTATGAAAATCTCCATTGTTGGAACAGGTTATGTTGGACTCGTTACAGGAACCTGTTTTGCCGAAACCGGCGTGACGGCTACTTGTGTGGATATTGATGAAAAAAAAATCGAGATGCTCAACAACGGCCAGGTACCGATCTATGAGCCAGGCCTCGACGACATGATCAAGCGCAACGTTGAAAAGGAGCGGCTCTTCTTCACCACCAAAATTCAGGACACCCTGGCGGAGGCCAATGTGGTATTCATCGCGGTGGGAACGCCTCCCGATGAAGACGGCAGCGCCGACCTGCGTTACGTACTGGGGGTTGCCCGTGAAATTGGAAAATACATGGACCATTATCTGGTGGTGGTGACCAAGAGTACTGTTCCGATTGGCACGGCCATCAAGGTGCGCGCTGCCGTCAAGGAAGAACTGGCTAAACGTGGTGTTGATATCGACTTCGATGTCGCCTCAAACCCGGAATTTCTGAAAGAAGGATCTGCTATTGCCGACTTCCTCAAGCCCGACAGGATTGTTTGCGGAATTGACTCGGAGAAAGCAGAAAAAACGCTTGCACGTTTATACAAGCCATTCGTGCTCAACGGGCATCCGTTGTTGTTTATGGACATACCATCTGCCGAGATGACAAAATATGCGGCAAACTCTATGCTGGCAACCAAGATCAGTTTCATGAACGATATATCCAACCTGTGTGAAATTGTAGGTGCGGATGTCGATATGGTCAGAAAGGGAATTGGTAGTGATTCGCGTATCGGAACCAAATTCATCTATCCGGGTGTGGGTTACGGAGGAAGCTGCTTCCCGAAAGACGTTAAGGCGCTTATCAAAACAGCCAGCGAATATGGCTACAAGATGAGGGTACTTCAATCCGTTGAAGATGTGAACGATGACCAGAAAAAGGTTATGTTCGATAAGGTCAGCCGGTTTTTCAACGGGGAACTGAAGGGCAAGAAGATTGCCATATGGGGCCTTGCCTTCAAGCCCAATACCGATGACATGCGTGAGGCTCCCTCACTTGTTTTCATTGGCCAGCTGCTTGGCGCAGGCGCAAATGTGGTGGCCTATGACCCGGTGGCCATACACGAAACCCAGCGTAAAATCGGAAACACCATTTCCTATGTTAACGATCAGTATGAAGCGCTGATTGATGCAGATGCAGTGGTGCTGCTGACAGAGTGGAATGAATTCAGGGTGCCGAAATACAAGATTATGGCCAAGCTGATGAAAAACAAGGTCGTATTTGATGGCAGGAATATTTACGATGCCGATGAAATGCTTGAAGTAGGCTTCCGATATATCGGCATGGGACGGAAGATTGTCTAGTACCTGATAATGAAAAAAATACTGGTAACCGGCGGGGCGGGATTCATTGGCTCCCATCTCTGTGAGCGGCTTTTGAATGAAGGCCATGAGGTAATTTGTGTCGATAATTACTTCACCGGCAGCAAGAGTAATATCATCCACCTTCTCGACCATCCCTATTTCGAGCTGATCCGCCACGATGTGACGGAGCCCATGTTTATCGAAGTGGATGAAATATATAATCTTGCATGCCCTGCCTCTCCTATCCATTATCAGTATAATCCGATCAAAACGGTAAAAACCTCCGTTATGGGGGCCATCAATATGCTTGGCCTGGCTAAGCGTATCCGGGCAAAAATTCTTCAGGCGTCGACCAGTGAAGTGTATGGGGATCCGAAAGTTCACCCGCAGAAGGAGGATTATTGGGGCAATGTAAATCCCATCGGTCCCCGATCGTGTTACGATGAAGGCAAGCGGTGTGCGGAAACACTGTTCATGAATTACCATGGACAGAATGGTGTACGGATTAAGATTATCCGGATTTTCAACACCTACGGTCCCCGCATGCATCCGCAGGATGGCCGGGTAGTTTCGAATTTCATAATCCAGGCGCTTCACAACCGCGATATCACCATTTACGGTGATGGCAGCCAGACGCGAAGTTTCCAGTATGTTGATGATCTTCTTGAAGGGGCCATCCGCATGATGGCAACAGGCGATGAATTCACAGGACCCGTTAATATCGGAAACCCGGTGGAGTTCACGATTCGGGAGCTTGCGGAAAAAGTCATCAAGCTCACCGGATCAAGATCTAAACTGGTTTACTTTCCATTGCCGGAGGATGATCCGACACAACGGCAGCCCGACATTACCCTAGCACGGCACCATCTTAATGACTGGGAGCCAAAGGTGCAGCTTGAACAAGGTCTCATGAAAACCATCGAATATTTCACAACGCTCAAAACCAAGTAAACCATGAAGGGAATAATACTTGCCGGAGGTGCCGGCACCAGGCTCTATCCGCTCACAAAGAGCATATCCAAGCAGATTGTTCCGATTTACGACAAGCCGATGATTTACTATCCGTTGTCGGTGCTGATGCTTGCCGGGATCCGGGAGATCCTGGTTATATCGACTCCAAAGGACCTGCATCTTTACCAGGATTTGTTTGAGGACGGATCGGCTTATGGCCTTACCATTTCCTATGCAGAGCAACCCTCCCCTGACGGTCTGGCACAGGCATTCATCATTGGCGAGGAATTTCTCCAGGGCGAAGAAGCCTGTCTGGTTCTGGGCGACAATATCTTTTACGGCTACAACTTCGGCAAGATTGCCGAAGAGGCCGCTAAGTTGAAAGAAGGTGCCATTGTTTTCGGTTACTATGTTACGGATCCGGAGAGGTATGGTGTAGCCGAATTCGATGAAACCGGCAGGGTGCTCAGCATTGAGGAAAAGCCGGACGTTCCCAAGTCGAATTATGCGGTTACGGGCCTGTATTTCTATGATAATACGGTCGTGGCAAGGGCGAAATCCCTGAAACCGTCGAAGAGGGGTGAGCTGGAGATTACCGACCTCAACCGTCTCTATCTCGAAGAAGACAAACTCAAGGTGAGTCTTCTCGGCAGAGGCATGGCCTGGCTGGATACAGGCACACACGACAGCCTTCTCCAGGCCTCCAATTTTATTGCCACCATTGAACAACGCCAGGGCCTCAAAGTTGCCTGCATCGAAGAAATCGCTTACTCCAAGGGTTACATTACGAAGCAACAGCTGCTCGACCTGGCGAAACCCCTGGAAAAGAACCAGTACGGTCAATACCTGCTGGCACTTGCAAATGAGAAAATTAAGAAATGGTAAAATCATGACTATAACCGAATCTCCCCTGCCGGGGCTGTTGATTCTGCAACCCAGGGTTTTTGAGGACTCCCGCGGGTACTTTTTCGAAAGTTTCAACCGCAAAATCCTGATGGATGCCGGCATCAACGCCCAGTTCGTGCAGGACAACCAATCCCTCTCACAATACGGTGTATTGCGGGGACTGCACTATCAGCTCGCCCCGTTTGCGCAGAGCAAGCTGGTTAGGGTGCTGATGGGATCGGTGTGGGATGTTGCGGTTGATATCCGGCAGAACTCTCCCACCTTCGGACAATACTTTGGTATCGAGCTGAGTGCCGAAAACAAGACCCAGCTCTATATCCCCCAGGGTTTCGCCCACGGGTTTGCTGTTACCAGTCCGTCGGCGGTCTTTTTCTACAAATGCGACAGCTTTTACAATCCCGAAGCCGAACGGGGAATCCACTTCAATGATCCGGATCTCGCCATACCGTGGCCGGTGTCGGAATCAGAATCAATAATCAGCCCCAAGGACAAGGTTCTGCCTATGTTCAAGGATGCGCAGATTAACTTTGCCTACCGGCCGTGAGAACAACAAGAATCCTCATCACCGGTGCCAATGGGCAGCTGGGACAGGCATTGCTCGGTTTGCCCGGCTTATCTGGCGGAATTGAGTGGATAGCCACTGATTATAACGAGCTTGACATCACCAGTGCGGCTGACGTGAAGGCTTTCGCTGGCAGGGAAGGACCCGATTTCATCCTGAACTGCGCCGCTTATACGGCTGTCGATCTTGCTGAAAAGGAACCTAAAAAAGCCTTCCTGATCAATGCCGAGGGACCTCGCATTCTTGCCATTGCCGCCCGCGACACAGGCATACCATTGATCCACATCTCCACTGACTATGTTTTCTCGGGGAATAGCTGGACACCCTACAAGGAAACCGATGCAACGGATCCGAAATCCGCCTATGGCAAGTCAAAGCTTGCCGGGGAGCAAGCCATATTGGAAATTGGCGGCCGGTCGGTTATCATACGGACCAGCTGGCTATACTCCGAGTTCGGAAAAAACTTCTTCCTTACCATGCTGAGACTTGGAAAAGAGAAAGAAACGATCGGAGTTGTGTGCGACCAGATCGGTGGCCCAACGTATGCCGGCGACCTTGCCGGGGCCATGATGACCATGGTAAATGCATTTCATGCCAACCAGGACTGGCTGACAAAACCCGAAATTGTCCACTATTGCAACGCCGGTGTGGCCAGCTGGTATGATCTTTCGGTGGCCATTATGGAAATTGCAGGGCTGCCCTGCAAGGTAAAACCGATTTCGACCAGCGACTATCCGCTTCCTGCCCCGAGACCGGCCTACAGCCTGATGGACACTTCCCGTTACCGGGGCCTGTCCGGCAAAGATGTTCCGCATTGGAGGGAGAGCCTTGCGGACTGCTACGAAAAATATCTGAAAAATAACAGCTAAAAGATTTTTAAAGAAATGGATAAGAGTGCAATCGACCCGATGATCCTTGAAAAGGCCAGGCAATGGCTGGCTCCTGAGTTTGACGAAGCAACACGCAGCCAGGTTCAGCAGATGCTCGACCATGACCCCGAAATGCTCACCGAATCATTTTACCGCAGTCTGGAATTCGGGACCGGCGGAATGAGGGGTATCATGGGCGCAGGGACGAACCGGATGAACATTTATGTGATCGGCATGGCCACGCAGGGATTGTGCAACTATGTGAAAATGAATTTCCCCGGAAGAAATGATTTAAAGATTGCCATTGCCTATGACAGCCGGAATAATTCGAGGCTGTATGCCGAAACCACTGCAAAGGTGGTATCGGCCAACGGTATCCATGCTTACCTGTTCGACAGCCTCAGGCCGACTCCGGAGCTGTCTTTTTCCATACGGCACCTTGGCTGCCAGTCGGGTGTTGTGGTGACGGCTTCCCATAACCCGAAAGAATACAACGGTTACAAGGTTTACTGGGACGACGGCGGTCAGGTGATTGCCCCGCACGATGAGGACATTGTAAAGGAGGTTGAGAAGATCAGCAGTCTTCGGGATGTACACTTTGAAGGAAATCCCGGCCTTATCCATTCCATTGGCGCTGAGATTGATGAAGCGTACCTTGATTGCCTGGCCGGTCTTTCCCTGAATCCCGAACTTAACCGCAAACACGGGGATATCAAGATCGTTTACACGCCAATCCACGGTTCGGGTGTTACACTGGTGCCCGCAATCCTGAAACGGTTTGGGTTCAGAAACATAATCAATGTACCCGAGCAGGATATCCCCGATGGCAATTTCCCAACCGTAGCATCGCCGAATCCTGAAGAAAAAGCCGCGCTGAACCTGGCGATTGAAAAGGCTATGGAAACGGGCGCCGAGCTGGTGATGGCGAGTGACCCGGATGCTGACCGTGTTGGCATTGCCGTGCGGAAGCCCGACGGCAGTTTCAAGCTCCTGAATGGCAACCAGACCGGTTCCATCCTGATTTACTACCTGCTGAGCAACCATGCTTCTAAAGGCATGCTGAAAGGCAACGAATTCATTGCCAGAACAGTGGTCACTACTCCCCTCTTTGCCGACATTGCACGGGAATTCGGGGTGAAGACCTATGAGGTACTTACCGGATTCAAATTCATTGCCGACATTATCCGTCGCAAGGAGGTATCCGAAGTGTTTATAGGCGGTGGAGAGGAATCGTATGGTTTCATGACAGGCAGCTTTGTACGCGATAAAGACGCGGTCTCCTCCTGTGCCATGATTGCTGAAACAGCGGCCTGGGCGAAAGAGCAGGGCCTGACACTGCTCGACTTGCTGGAATCCATTTATGTTCGTTACGGGCTGTATAAGGAACATCTGGTCTCGATTGTCCGGAAGGGTAAATCCGGTGTCGAGCTGATCAATGCAATGATGGAACGATTACGGAGCGAACCTCCCGAGTCACTTGGCGGATCGGATGTGGTTACGGTAAATGATTTCCTGAAGAGTCAGTCGTTTGACATGATTTCGCACCTTCAGTTTGACATCAATTTGCCGAAATCAAATGTTCTTCAATATGTTACCGCCGATGGGTCGATCATTTCGGCCCGGCCTTCCGGTACGGAGCCGAAGATAAAATTCTACTTCAGTGTTAGGACCCGGGTTGGCGCCGTTGAGGACCTTCCTGCTGCAGAGGCAGAGCTGGATGCAAGGATCAGGTTGCTGGTTGAAGGGATGAAACTCGATAGTTGAAAGGGAAAATGAAATCGTACAGAAAAGAGCTTTGGTTTCATTCGACGAAACGGCGCGAGCTGATCAACATCACCGGACAGGTAGAGGAATGCCTTAAGGAAAGCGGCATTACCGAGGGATTGGTCCTTTGCAATGCGATGCATATAACCAGTTCGGTATTTATTAATGATGACGAGAGCGGCCTGCATCAGGATATCGAGAGGTGGCTCGAGCATCTGGCTCCCGAAAAACCACATAGCCAGTACCTCCACAACGGATACGAGGATAATGCCGATGCACACCTCAAGCGCAGCGTGATGGGCCGTGAGGTAGTTGTTGCGGTGACCGGTGGCAAGCTGGATTTCGGGCCCTGGGAGCAGATCTTTTACGGGGAATTCGACGGCAAGCGGGCAAAGCGCGTGCTGGTTAAAATCATTGGATCGTAGAGATACATAATTGCGTCTCTACCCGAAAAATTCATCCTTGAAATTCACCAGGAAAACCTTTTCGGTTGCCCGGGTAATGGCGGTATATAGCCACCGGTAATATTCCCGGTCGAGCCGATCCTCCGGTTGCCATCCCTGGTCGATATAAACATGTTTCCACTGGCCGCCCTGGGCCTTATGGCAGGTAATGGCATAGGCGAATTTGATCTGCAGCGCATTGAAGTAGGGATCCTCCCGGATGGCATCAGATTTATGCTTTTTTCCCTTCATTTGCTGATAATCCTCCGAAACATCGGCGAACAGTTTCCGGCTACGGTCCTTATCGAGGCCGGGGCCTTCGGAGAAAAGCGTATCCAGCATCGCCTTGCATTCAAACTCCATCAGGCGGTAATCGGTTAATCGCATCTCCAGATCGCGGAAATTGAACCCATAGAGTTCTTTGGCGCCCCGAACACGGGTCACTTCCAGGATATCGCCATTGGCGATAAAATCAACTTCCTGCGAATCCTTGAGCCAATGGTAATTATTTCGCACCACCATGACGAGGTCACCCATCCTGATCTCCTCCTCATAGCGGAGAATCATGTTCCGGATGCCTGCATTATAGCGGTTTGCAAGCTTGTTTGAGCGGCACAGAACAATTGTTTCATGCTGTCCCACCATCTGGTAACTCGATTCCAGCCTTTCGAGCAGGTCATCGCCGGAAACACGGGTAAAGTCGGGCGACCTGCCGTCGATGAGCCCCGGGTACCCGTGGACATCCGGCCCAATCTTGCTTCGTAGCCCGGTGGCATTAAAAAGAATGCCGGAATCCTGTCCCTGCCGCACAACCTCAGTGAGTTTATATTCCTCAACCGGGAGGCCATATCGCTGCAGGTATTTCGGATCCAGCGCCTCGCTCACATCGAAACCCACCGGAGGCAGCTGGGCGTCATCCCCTATAAGGATGAGTTTGCAGCGCTGCCCGCTGAAAATGTATGAAACCAGATCATCAAGCAGGCGTCCGCTGCCAAACACCGAGAGTTCGATCGACTGGTTGGCGATCATTGAAGCCTCGTCGACGATAAACAAGGTGTCGCGATGAAGGTTCCTGTCGAGACTAAACTCTCCGAATCCATCGATCTCGGTTTTCTGCCGGTAGATTTTCTTATGAATAGTATAGGCATCAGTCCCCGAATAACGGGAAAGAACCTTGGCTGCACGACCAGTCGGGGCAAGTAAAACTGTTTTATGCCGGTAACCTGCAAGGCTTTTCACCAACGAGGCCACCAGGGAGGTTTTACCCGTTCCGGCATACCCCCGCATCAGGAAGATCCGGTCGTCGTTCCCCAACAGGTAACGCCCAAGAGCCAAAATTACGCGGTCCTGTCCCGGAGTGGGAACATGACCAAGATTCAATGATATCTGCCGGCAAAGTTCATCAGACAACATAGTGGGAAAAAATGCGGAAGTTAGGTCGGATTAATCCGAATAAGTTATAAATTTGCGCTCAAACTTAAACAAATCCGGGCAAATGAAAACGGGAAGACTTATTGTTCAGATCGTACTCGGGGTGGTTATTTTAGGCCTCACTTATCTGATTTACAGTGGCATAATGAAGCCGATCGACTTTGTAAAGGAGAAGGACTCACGTTATGACAAGGTGATCGAAAGGCTCAAGGACATCCGCACGGCACAGGTTGCATACAAGTCTGTATACCAGAAATTTACAGGCAGTTTTGACACATTGATCAATTTCCTGAAATACGACTCCTTTCCGGTGGAATTCAAGGAAGGATCACTTGATGACTCCATTGCTGTTGCTAAAGGTCTTGTGAAGAGGGATACCATTTATGTTCCGGTACGGGATTCTCTGTTCCCCAAAGGTTACTATCATGATTCGCTTCGCTATGTTCCCCATACTTCCGGGGTACAGTTCTCACTGACTGCCGGTTACATACAGACGCAGTCCAAAGTACTCGTTCAGGTTTTTGAAGCTGGTGCTCTTAATTTTGATATTCTCAACGGCATGAACCGCCAGTTGATCATCAACCTCAACGACCTGGCCAAAGACTTCAAAGGCTTGCGGGTGGGAAGCATGAAGGAGGCGAACAACAATGCAGGCAACTGGGAATAGCATTCGCTCAAATGCATAAGAGGAAAGCTTCACCTTCAGCGGGTGAAGCTTTTTTTTAACCCTGAGGATTCCCTACTTTTATAAAATGAGGAACATTGCGGTTATCGATGAGAACTTTGACACCAGCCTGGCAACAGGTTGCGATCTCCTGGTTCAGTTTGGTGACAGCTTTTTTTCATCAATGGTCTATGACAGGGCCCGCAATCTGTTTATCGCGTGTAAAAGCCGGTGGTTTCCTGAACCACTGCCCTATAACTCGCTGGCTTTCCAGCTGCGAAACCTCATAAATTCAGATTTACACCTTGCGCTGCCCTATCGGTCGGTCCGCTTTCAGTTTGTTTCACGGCAGGCCGTCCTGATACCTGCGCCGTTGTTCAGGAGCGATAAGCAGGAAGAGTATTTCCGATTTTCGACAATTCTTCATGGCGACAGCGAGATTCTGCACAACCGGATCCCGCAGGCGGATGCAGTTGTGGTTTTTGCAATTCCGGCCGAAGTCAACAGTCTGGTGAGGCTAACCTGGCCCGATGTACGATTGTTTCACCAGTGGAGCCCTCAGGTTAGCATGGCGCTGTCGGAAGCACCGGAAAACAATTCCAAAACCCAGGTGATGGCCAGTATCTTTGGCGGTCATGCCGACCTTACCGTTGTAAATGGCGGAAGGTTATTGCTTCAAAACAGTTTTGTCATAGGCAATCAAAACGATCTGGTGTTTTTCATCCTGTACTTGTATGATCAGCTAAACCTTTCCCAGGAAGAAACCCCGCTGCTCCTCTCGGGTTTTTCGGGCCTGTTCCCGGAACTTTCAGACACGGTCGCCGGTTATATAAGAAATATTACCATCGCAGGATTACCTGAATCCTTTGACTACAGCCCGGTATTTGCGAGTATTCCGGCGGAATGGTTCACCAACCTGATTAATCTGTTACGATGCGCATAATCAACGGAATACTGGGCGGCAGACGGCCGCTGATCCCCGCCAGCCTGAAAGCCAGGCCCACCACCGACATGGCGCGTGAAGGCCTTATCAACATCCTTCGGAACAGATTGGATTTCGAGGAGAGCCGCGTTCTCGACCTCTTTGCCGGAACCGGCATCATCAGCTACGAATTTGCCTCTCTCGGCTGCCGCGACATAACAACTGTTGAACGCGACCGCATTCATTGCGCAGCCATCCGGAAAAACCTGGAACTACTTGATATACAAAGCATTAGGCTTGTTGAAACCGATGCCTTTAATTTCCTCCGCAAGGAGATGCACCCGTTCGACTTCATTTTCGCGGATCCGCCCTATGACCATTCCCTGCTTGAAACCATACCAGCGCTTATTACAGGCAAGGGAAAGCTGAGGCCCGACGGGCTGTTCATTCTGGAACATGGTCCCGACAGGTCGTTCGCCCGATTCCCGGGATTTACCGAAGAGCGGAACTACGGTAAGGTGCATTTCTCCTTTTTCAAGGATTAACAACTTTTAACTTTTAGCCCTCTTTTTAACCGGGCTCATGAGCTATTTTTGTTTGGCCTGATCCAAACCGAAATGAAAATCTCACTGATTCCGCTCCTTGTCTTTTTAACCGTAACATCCTTCATACAAGCCCAGGTTAGCCCGAAAGAGCAAGGCCTTCTTGTTATAACCCCTTCTTCCGTACAAGGGCCGCTTGAATTTCTGGCTTCCGACTGGATGACCGGCCGGGAGACAGGAACAAAGGGGGAGTTCATGGCTTCCGACTATATCGCCTCTGTATTCAAGACCATTGGCCTCAAGCCGGGAGGCAGCACCAGCCGGACGAACCCGGGCTGGTTCCAGAACATCAACTTTATCCAATACAGGCCCGGTGACAGGCAAGAGTGTGCCATCATTTTACAGAATGGCCAGGCAGTTTATCAAACCAACCTCACCTACAGGCTCGACTATAGTGTTACTGCAGGATCAATGTCGGTTGAAACGAAAGCACCTGTGGTGTTCGTCGGCTATGGAATTTTTGACAAAAAGCTGAAACAAGATGATTTTAAAGGTCTTGATGTAAAAGGGTGCATCCTGATCCGGGTAGCAGGCTATCCCGGATCTGCCGATCCGGGCTCAGAAAACTTTAAGCGGTTTACATCCGATGATCCGATGGTCATGCGCCAGCTCGACCAGAGTCGTGATCAGGAGGCCATCAGGCGAGGTGCCATCGGGATTATTGAAATCCGACGCGGGTTGTCCGGCTTTACTCCTGTACCTGCCAACGATATATTCCGATACAATACGCCCACCTACGAGGGCGACGTGCCTTTCAATTCCCAGGCAGGCTACCGCACGGCCATTCAAGGACTGGAACAGCCTTCGCTCATGAGGATTTCACTCTCCGACAGGGCATTCAACCTCCTGACAGATGGTTGCGGTATCGACTTTGCCGGTTACGAGAAGGCTGCCGCTGCAGGCAATGTAAAGCCGGGCAGGATGCCTGCAGGGCGATTCCTGAATGTGGCCACCACTGTGGACTCCAGGATCATCAGGGGACGAAACGTTGTAGGGGTTCTTGAAGGGGAAGACACAAAAAAATGCATAGTTGCCGGCGCACATTACGACCACATGGGGCAAATCGGCGGATTCATATATAACGGATCGGACGACAATGCCTCCGGTACTGCCGGTATCATTGCAATTGCACGCGCGATGATCGCCACGGGGGTCAAGCCAAAGGTCTCCGTGGTGTTTTGTGCCTGGACCGCCGAAGAAAAGGGGCTGCTGGGTTCAGCATGGTATGCTTCCCATCCGCTTATCAAAGACATCCTGTGTTACATGAATTACGACATGATCAGCCGGACTGCGCTTGATGATTCCACCGGACGAAAATGTGATTTCAACTACTCATCAGGATTACCGTACATTCGGGAGATAACCGAAAAGCATATCAAGGATTATTCACTGGGACTGGACATGGAGTATAAAAGTTCACCACAGCCTGTTGGCGGATCCGACTTCTCCTCCTTTTCAAGGCAAAATATCCCGATCTTCCTGATACATGGGAAATTCACACCCGACTATCATCAGTACACCGACCATTCCGACAAGGCAGTGATGCCTTACATGACGGACATTGTTAAGCTTGGGTATCTGAACATTTTTGAGCTCGCAAACCGAAATTGGTAACTAAAACATAAACAATGAAAAAATCAGTTTTCCTGTTCTTGCTAATTGGCGTTCTTGCCGGCCTGGCCACGCCCCAGTTTGCACAGAATTCGTCGAGGGATAAAGGCCTTACCGCAATAACCAAAGAGGCCATTCAGGGCCAGCTCGAATTTTTGGCGTCCGACTGGACGGAAGGCAGGGAGGCCGGAACTAAAGGCGAATACATGGCTTCGGACTATATTGCCAGCATGTTTAAGCTCTATGGACTGCTCCCGGGTGGTGATGCAGAGCAGGCTCGGTCCGCTGGCCGCGGCCAGCGGCCAACAGCCGGCGGCGGAGCTCCTGCGCCGCGCCCCGAACCCAAGCGCACCTATTTTCAGAGTTTCAACCTGGTTGAAACAACACCGGGACCAACCCAGGAATTGAGTGTCATCAGCAAAACAGGCAACGGATCACGCTCCGTTGATTTCGACTATCAAACCGATTTTTCGATTAACACACCGCCGCAGGTGGGGGTGGAAGCTGAAGTGCCCGTCGTATTTGTGGGATACGGCCTCGTTGATGAGAAAAACGGCTATGACGACTTTAAAGGCATCGACCTGAAAGGAAAATTCGTGATCAAACTTACCGGATACCCGGGATCCAAGTTTCCCGAATCCAAAACAGCCGAAAAATTCAAACCGGTTGTCCCGGCATTTGATCCGGCTGCCCCCAGGCAGTTCCGCACAGGCGGTTTCAGCCAGTTTCCCTGGGCTGCGGAAAGAGGTGCCATTGGTGTCATTGAATACCGGCCGGGCAATGATCCGACAACCCAATGGGCGGCCAACGTGCCGTTCCGTTTCAACAGTGAAACCTACGAAGGCGATGTTCCCCAGAACAGAACCAGAAAATCCATGTCAATCATGAAGGATAAAATCACTGCTGGCGTAATGTCGCTTCAGGTAACAGAAAGGGTTATAAACGAAATCATTAATGGTCTCGAAATTGATTTCGCCGCCATCGAGAAGCAGATTGCCGAAACCGGTAAACCGGCTTCACGGGAACTGACCGGCAAATTCATCCGCATTAAGACCACTGTGGATTCCAGGATTGTTAAGGTGCGAAATGTGGTTGGTGTTCTCGAAGGAAAAAACACCGAAGAGATTATCGTTATCGGCGGCCATTACGACCATATGGGCAAACAGGACGGTTTTATCTTCAATGGTGCCGACGACAATGCCTCCGGCACCGTAGGTGTGATGACAATCGCCAAAGCAATGATCGCCAGCGGTGTGAAACCGGAGAAAACCCTGGTCTTCTGCGCCTGGACCGCCGAAGAAAAAGGTTTGCTCGGCTCAAATTATTTCGTGGATCATCCCTATAAGGAGAAAGTCCTTTGCAATCTCAATTTTGATATGATTTCCCGCAACAGTCCCGGCGAACACCAGGATAGTGCCATCACGATGAACTATTCAAACAAGTTTCCGGTTTCAAAAGATCTCGTTGAGAAATTCAATAAGGACTACAATATCGGCGCAATACTTACACTGCGTGGGTCCGACAAACCGGGTGGCGGAAGCGATCATGCCCCCTTCGCCAACAAGGATATCCCCATTTACTATTTTATGGCAGGAATGCCGGCAGAATATCACAAGTTTAATGATCACCTGGAATTGGTCAATTGGGATAAAATGCTGAAAATAGTCAAGTTGGGTTACCTGAGTATTTACGAATTGTCGATGATGCCATGGAATTAGAGGACAAGGGTTAGTGTTTTGTTAAATTGATGTGTGAGTTGCCGGCAATGCCGGCAACTTTTTTTTTATCTTTTGTGAAACATTTCCACACAGAACTTGTATTAGCGTAAACTTCAAAAACTTTTTTTATGAAATTAGTTTCCTTAGTATACTTTTCAGGACTCCTTATCGGTTCGCTTGCGTTAAGCAGCTGCTCCGTTCAGCAGGATTTCGGCAAAAGTGCGCAAACTACAGATACGATCCGCATAGAAGGCACCGATAACGGTTTGGCTCTCCAGATCGACTTCGTTAAGGGGCAAGGGCACAATCACCCAACCTTTGCCATCTGGATGGAAGACATGGATCAGCACTATTTGAGATCATTGTTTGTTACCAAATCAATTGCCACCGGCATATTCGGACATGGTCCGATCAAGCAGGAAGTATGGGACAGCAAGCCGGGCCCGCAGAAACGGCCGGCCGCCCTGCCCTACTGGATGCACCGGCGTGCCGGGGCACTCAATGTACCAACAGTGCCCGATCCGGAACATCCGGTTCTCGATGGCTACACCGGAGCCACACCGCCTGGAGATTTCGTCATTAAGGCAGAAGGTCAGCAGACCCTCCCCCGGAAATTCAGGCTGGTTATGGAGATCAACCAGCCATGGGACTGGAACGAATACTGGACCAATGCTTTGTATGATGATGCCGATTACCGGACATCCTGTCAGCCCTCCCTGGTATATTCGGTATCCATCGATCTCGACAAACCGGAAAAAGAGTATTTCCTCAATCCGATCGGACATGGCCATTATTCAGGAAAGGACGGCAAGCTTTACACCGATCTGCGGAGCATGACCACTGCCTTGAAAATTATCGACCATGTTAGTGTTAAACTTGTTAATATTCAGTAAACGATATGATATTCAATAATTTAAAATCCAAATCACTACTATTCTTTGCCCTGTTGACCGTTTGGGCCATTCAGCCTTCCCTGGCACAGAATTCCGGCCGGATTGAAGGCAAGGTGATCGATGCGAACAACAATGAGTTGTTGCCCTTTGTGAACGTCATTGTGAAAGGTACTACGGTTGGGGCAACGACTGACCTTGACGGAAAATTCATCATCACCGGACTAACCCCGGGGTTTGTAACCCTGCAGGCTTCATTTGTCGGTTATGAAATGGGGCTGTCGCCTGAAGTTCAGGTGACGAATGCCAACCCTGCGTACGTTGAAATCAGGCTAACCCCTAAAGAAACGGCGATAAAAGAGGTTGTCGTAAGGGCGTCGCCTTTCCGCAGGACGGCAGAAAGCCCGGTTTCGCTGACCCGCATAGGTGTAAGTGAAATCGAAACCAATCCCGGCAGCAACCGCGATATTGTAAAAGTGATCCGTTCGTTTCCGGGTGTCGGGTCCGGCGCCTCTTTCCGAAGCGACATCATCATCCGCGGAGGCGGTCCGAGCGAGAGCCGCTTTTACCTCGACGGGATGGAAATCCCAAACCTGAACCATTTTGCCACGCAGGGAGCTTCCGGCGGTCCGAACGGCATTCTAAACGCCGACTTAATCAACGGAGTTAACTTCTATTCAGGTGCTTTCCCGGCATCGCGTGGCAACGCTCTCAGCGGCGTATTCGAGTTTACGCAGCCCGACGGAAACCCGGAAAAGATTAAGGTGCGCGGAACGCTGGGTGCCTCAGAATTGAGCCTCACGCTCGACGGTCCTATTGCAAAGAACACTACCATGATCTTCTCCACCCGCGCCAGTTACCTGAAATTTCTTTTCAACCTGATTGGCCTTCCTTTTCTTCCAACCTTTTACGACTGGCAGATGAAGGTTAAAACGAAACTGAGCCCCAAAGATGAATTATCAATTATTTCCATCGGATCATGCGACCTTTTCAAGTTGAACGAAGGAATCAAAAACCCGACCCAGACTCAGGAGTATATTCTTACCAACATCCCTGTAAATACGCAGTGGACCTATGCTATCGGTGGCGTTTACAAGCATTTCCGTGAAAAATCATACCAGACCTTGTCGCTTAGCAGGAACATGCTGAACAATCGCACGTTCAAATATCCTGACAATGATGAATCCCGTCCGAAAGTCCTCGACTATGTATCGCAGGAAATCGAAAACAAGTTCCGTTATGAGAACGACACACGTAAGGGCACATTAAAGTTAACTTATGGTTTATCCGGGGAATATGTAAAGTACAATAACAATACCGACCAGCAGATTTATGCTGATGGCCAGCTACAGAACATTAAATACCAGGCAGATATCAGTTTCTTTAAATACGGGGCATTTGCCCAGGCCAGCAAGACATTTCTTGACAGCCGGCTGACAACTTCATTCGGCGCCCGGATCGATGGCAACAGCTATTCATCAAGCATGAGCAATCCCTTGAAGCAGTTTTCCCCAAGGATCTCAGCCTCCTATTCGCTTACCGAAAAATGGAGCATCAATATGAACAGCGGAAGATACTACCAGCTTCCTGCCTACACGACGCTCGGCTACAAGAATCTGGCCGGCAATTATGTAAATCGCGATAACAACCTGAAATACATCACATCCGACCATATCATCGCCGGTGTGCAATATCAGCCGAAGGACAATTTGGTGGTGACGCTGGAAGGCTTCTACAAATACTACCGCAACTATCCTTTCTCTGTAAGGGACTCATTGAGTCTGGCATCCAAGGGTGCCGACTTTGGTGTGATCGGCGACGAGGAAGTGCTGTCAACCGGCGAGGGACGCGCCTATGGATTCGAGGTCATGAACAGGTCGAAATTTGAGGAGAGCCTCAGACTCAACGTGATCCTTTCCTACACATATGTTATCAGCGAATACAGGAAGCTCAACGGCGAGTTCCAGTCGACCAGCTGGGACAGCAGGCACATCTTCAACCTTACTGTTTTCAAGGGATTCGGCAAAAACTGGAGTGCAGGGCTCAAATGGCGCTACCTTGGCGGCCAGCCCTACACCCCGTACGATCTTGAAACATCATCACTGAAATCAGCCTGGGATGTAACCGGCAGGCCGCTGCTCGACTTCGACCAGCTTAATTCTGTTCGTCTGGCACCCTTTCACCAGCTTGATATAAGGATCGACAAGCGGTTCTACTTCAAGAAATGGTCGCTGATGGCCTATTTCGACATTCAGAACGCATACGGATTCCAGTCGGAGCAGCCCGACTATGTTGTAAGGGCAAAAGATGCCGCAGGCAATTACATTCTAACCGATGGCGGGACGAAGTATCAGCTTGAAAGCATTAAGTCGACTTCAGGGACCGTGTTGCCATCGATAGGGATTATGATTCAGTTCTAAAAGGCAGGAAGGCAGGAAGGCAAGAGGGCAGGAAGTAAAGTCCTAAAGCAATTAAGAGATAAGAAAAAAGGTCGTTGGGATCCCCAACGACCTTTTTTCTTAATACATAAAGCACTTGGAATTTTACTTTTTGCCCTCCTGCCTTCTTGCCCTCTTACCTTATTTCAGCTGCAATGCAAGCCGTTCTGCAATCTTCCGATACCCTTCCCCATTCGGGTGGAGACCATCGGTAAACATCGACTCATCAATTTTATTGTCGGGCAGAAGCAAGTCCTGGCCCACATCGGCATACCGGACGTTTAGTTTACCGGCAAGCCGGGCATACTCGAGATTAATCCGCGCAACCCTGACTTCCTGCTGGCGACGCGGATAAAGCCCAAGGAGCAGGATATCGGCAGTTGGCTGACGCTGCCGTACGGCGCGCAGGAGCAATTCCATACCCTCGAGAATTTCGGCATCGGAATTCAGGTGAAGGTTATTTGTTCCGATATTTATAATGACCCTATCGGCGGTGTAGCCATCCAGTTCTCCATGATACACGCGCCAGATGACATTTTCAACACGATCCCAGCCGAAACCGAAATTCCGTGCATCGACCGGATCGAGGATTTTTTTCCAGGAATCCTCACCACGGTGGAGCGGATGGGACGGCTCGCCGGCCCAGTAATGGGTTATTGAATTACCGATAAAAACGGTTCCCGGCGGATTCTCCATATTCATTTCAAGCAGGGTTCGGTGCCGGGCTTCCCAGTCGTAGGTGCCCGGTTCGCGGGCCTGTGTGCAGGGCTTTGCCGCCGTCGACCTGCCGATGGGTTGATGAAGGATCTCCCGCAGCCGGGCCTCATAAGCTACTGCATATTGCTGCATACCCAGATCGGATGGATGGGTGCCGTCGACCATGGCATCAAGCGTAAGTCCTATTTCATCGCAGGTAAGGAGGTAAATACCGGTCAGGCCTTCGGATTTCAGACGGGCAAAAGCCACGTGCTGAGCTTCATTGGCGTATATATAATCCTTTTGGCGAACAGGATTTATTAAGCCGTCGGTATATCCGGCATGGTCGGTAAGCAGCACCGGAACCTCCGGCCTTTTGCTGCGCAACTCTTTAACGCTGGTCATAATACGCCGAATGACTTCCTCAGCGGGATAATTCTTTGCGCTGACGAGATTTGGCAGGCAGTCGAGAACATAAACTTCCGCATCGATTTCTGTCATCAGGCTGATCAACTCCTTTTCCAGCCGGCCATTGCCTGAAAAGGCCAGGTTCACAAGCGGCAGGTCGAAACTGCGGCCAAGGATTGCGGTCCACGCCATGCCCGGTCGGGATGCGCAGGCGCCCTGACCGATTGAGGTACCGTATACTACGATGGGTTTTTCCATTCGCACTGGCAGCTGCTCAATATTCGCGGTATCGGGAACGCCGATCTGCAGCCATTTCACGGAATTGTAAAGCGGCAGATAAAGCCGGTATTCCCTTCCCTGCCGGTGATTGGCTTCGGCCGGGTTGATGCCGTTGAAATCAAACCGGACCGTATCGCCGAAAGAATAACGGGCGGCTGACCAAAGCCATGCTCCATCGGCGTTTTTTGCATAAAGATCAACCCCGCTGACCCCGGTGGATGGCATGTGGTGCATGCTGACAGGACCGCCAACGGCATAGCGGACGGAGATTTTTGCAGCGTCGGAACGGAAACGGATCACCAAACCGGCAGCATTTCGTGACAGGTTCCAGACATCCGGCCGCACTGTTTTCTCAGCCCTCGACGGAAGCCTGTCGTATCGGCCGGTCACTTCAGCAGGCCAGGCCTGACCTTCAATCACCGGCACCTTAGAGTCTGCCGGGTTCCACCACACCATCTGCCCGGATTTTTGAGCATGTACTGCCGCGGCGACCCCGACGACTGCCAACAAAAGTAAAACTGACTTTTTCATGGCGATTAAATTAATGAAAAAGGGGCGACCAAAGGCCGCCCCATTTCTTGTGGGATATTTAAAAGGAGACGCATTTATGCGTCTCTACCTATTTGCCGAACCACCAGAAATTGTCGGTTTTTTCGCCGATCCAGCGCATCCAGGCAATAATCTCACTTACATCTTCATGCGTATTGATCTTTTGATAATCGCCGTTGGAGGCAAGCAGAACATTTTCGTACTTACCTGCCTTCTCATTCCAGTACCAGGCTGACAATACTCCCGTTCCGGCGTCGGCCATAACCATTCCGCTGTCAATAATTTCGCCGTATCGGATATCCCTTATCCGGGAATAGTATTGCTCCAGATCCTTCCTGTCGACCGTGCCGCATATGGTATCGCACTGGGCAAGATTATAGGCAAGGTCGACTTCGGTCATGAGGCCGGTAGAATCCATCTCGATCCATTTTTCAGGATTATCAAAAGCTCGTATTACACCCTGATTATCAATCATAAAGCCATTATGCCGAAATCCCCAGGCATAATTATAATACTCATATTGAAAGAGGACAGGGGTTCGTCTGCCCATGTGGGGGTCATGATCGGGGTTACAGTCGCATTCAATTTTGATGCAACCGGCAAGCGCAACAATGGAGACCAGTGCGAAAGAATAGAGGAATGTCCTTTTCATTGTAATACGTTTTTGGTTGTTGGAACCAAGCAAATATAGTGCCGTTAGGGCTGTTTTGCGGCGCCAATTTTACCAGGCTCCCTCCGGCCATCCCCTTCTGCTCCGACCAGGTCATCTCCAAGGTCTGTTCGTGCCTCATTTACAAGAAGTTGAATTTTATCCACAACATCAGGATACATCTCCTTCACATCATATTGCTCACCCGGATCCCGACGAAGATCATACAGTGCAAGTCCGGACACCGCGTTCGCATAAGGGCCGGGCTTTCCGTCGTCGCGCGGGAGGACGCTGACATAGCTGCGGTGGGGATGCGGCAGCACCAGTTTCCAGTTCCCCATCCGGATTGCCTCAAGGCTGTTCCGGTTATAATAGTACCGGAATGATGACCTCGGTTCACACTCAAAATCGCCATTCAGTACCGGAGACAGATCGACCCCATCGATTTTATGCAATGGAATTGATGTTCCTGTAATTGCAGCGAGTGTTGGAAATATATCGATTGTTGCGGCCACCTGACCGGTAACTGTTCCTGCAGGAATGACACCGGGCCAGCGCATTATACACGGCACCCTCTGGCCGCCCTCGAAACTCGCACCCTTGCCCTCACGTAAACCGGCGGTATTTCCCGCATGGGCGCCGAAATTCAGCCAGGGACCGTTATCACTTGTGAATATAACCAGCGTATTTTCATCAATATCAAGCTCTTCAAGGGTTCTCATGATCTCTCCCACTGACCAGTCGACTTCCATCATAACGTCGCCGAACCTACCCTGTTTGCTCTTGCCCTGGAATCTTTTCGACACGGCCAGGGGCGTATGCACCATGGTATGGGCAAAATAGAGGAAAAAAGGATCCTTTCGGTGGTTTCTGATAAACTTCACGGCCCGGTCGGTATAGATTGTGGTTAGCGTATCCTGCTTAACCATGCTTTCCATTGTGTCGATGGTATCGTTGCCGTCGATCAGCGGCAGCGGGGGGTATCCGACCCTTCCGGAGGAATCCGGCACATATTGATAACCTTCATAATGCAGCTGCGACATGTCGTTTGAGTAGGGCAGGCCGAGAAACTCATCGAAGCCGTTCTGAAGCGGCAGGAATGGCTTGAGGTGACCGAGGTGCCATTTGCCCACCATGCCGGTAGCATAGCCTTTTTGCCTGAGCAGTTCCGCCATGGTCATCTCAGTTTCATTAATCCCATGCCTGGCATTGGGGCCGATCGCGCCTGTCAGGCCAATCCGGTTCGGGTAGCAACCCGTCATGAGCCCCGCGCGTGAAGCCGTTGAAACCGCCTGGGCAGCGTAGAACTGGGTGAAACGAAGGCCTCCGGCTGCCAGACGGTCGATATTGGGGGTCCTGTACCCGGCCGGTGCTCCATAGCAGGTAAGGTCGCCGTACCCCATATCGTCCATGAAGATCAGAATTACGTTGGGAGTAGTCACATCGGGCTTTTGCTGACAGGAGATCAGCAGGCCCAGGGTGGTAAGACAGGTGAGGGATTGGATAGTGGGTTTCACAGGCGCGGCGTTTGGGAGGTTAAAGTACGAATTCTTCTTTTGCAAGAGGGCGGAAGGAAGAAGTCGATTTTTAGGAATAATTAACTTTTCTTTTGCGGGTACTCACGGGTGATTTGGTAGCTTTACGCGGCTAAGAGCTGAATACAGCCAATCGAAAACCAAACTGCCAATAATTAAGTCCAACATGATAATTAACAGAACATTAGCTGTCTGTCTTATACTGACGGCACTCACAGTTTCCTGCAAAGAGAAGCCCAAAGCGGGTCCGGCAGGCGGAGCGCGGCGCGCAGGAGCAGTAAACGTTGAGGTTCTTGTGATCAAACCTGACACAATGGTGAACGCATTTTACTCAACTGGTTCGCTGTTACCGAATGAAAAGGTTGAGATCCGGAATGAAGTTTCCGGGCGAATCACAGGCATCTATTTCGAGGAAGGTGCTGAGGTGAAGCAGGGAACCCTTTTGCTTCAGATCAACGACCGGGACCTGCAGGCTCAGTTAAACAAGAATTCGGTACAGGAAAAGCAGGCGCGTGACGAGGAGTACCGAAAAAGGCAGCTTCTCGAGATTAAGGCCATCAGTCAGGAAGAATACGATGTGGTATCCAACGCTTTGAAATCCGTTCAGGCCGAACGGCAGATACTTGATGCCCAGCTTGCCAAAACGCAGATATTTGCACCATTATCGGGAAAGATCGGATTACGGAATGTAAGTCCGGGAACCTATATCCCATCCAATACGGTAATTGCCACGCTTCAGCAGGTTGATCCGATTAAGGTGGAATTTTCTGTTCCTGAGAAATATACCCATTTGATCAAGCCGGGCATGGAGATCGGATTCGGCATGGACTACACGGAAGAGCGCTTCACCGGAAGAGTATATGCCGTTGAGTCGGGTGTGGATGAAGCAACACGAACGATACGTGTACGGGCCACTTGTCCGAACGGTAAACGGCTGCTGGTACCGGGCACTTTTGCCAGGATCAACGCCGTTCTCGAAAGCATACCCGATGCCATCAAGGTTCCTTCGGAAGCCATTGTCGGCGACATAACCGGCAACAAGGTATTTGTTGTGCGTAAAGGGATGGCCCGCTCGGTACCTGTTTTTGCAGGCATCCGTACAGAAAGGGACGTTCAGATCACCAGCGGTCTTCAGCCGGGCGACAGCCTTATTATTACCGGATTGCTTCAAGTTAACGACGGGATCCCGGTGCTCGTCAAGGGCTTGCGCCAGGCGGCACCGGCCAGTTCAAAATAACTAACCCTCGGTCAACATGAATTTTTCAGGAATATTCATCAAGCGTCCCGTCCTTGCACTAGTGGTTTCTATCCTGATCGTACTTTTCGGCGTGATCGGCTTCACCTTCCTCGGTGTAAGGGAATACCCGAGTGTGGACCCGCCAACGGTAACCGTAAGTGCCTCTTATTCGGGAGCCAATGCAGAAATTATTGAGAGCCAGATCACCGAACCTCTTGAAGAGAGCATTAACGGGATTGCCGGTATCCGCACCCTGACGTCTTCATCGAGCGACGGGAGCAGCAGGATTACCGTAGAATTCCAGATCGGAACCGATATGGAAGCCGCCGCCAACGATGTACGCGACCGGGTTTCCCGGGCCATGCGGTCGTTGCCGCCCGATGTGGATCCGCCGCAGGTGGTAAAGTCAGATGCCGACTCGAACCCGATATTCGGGTTGACCATCCAGAGTGACAAACGCAACCTCCTTCAGCTTTCCGAGATCGCCAATAACTTGTTTAAGGAACGACTACAGACAACGCCTGGGGTAAGCGAGATCCGGATATGGGGCGAGAAGCGCTATTCGATCAAGCTGTTTATCGATCCTATTAAACTGGCAGGATATGGCCTGACGCCGTCGGACATCCGCGAAGCCGTATCGCGGGAGAACATCGAGCTTCCATCCGGTCGTGTTGAGGGCTACGGCACTGAGCTATCGGTACGTACGATCGGTCGCCTGAGTACCAAAGAGCAATTTGATAACCTGATTATCCGCGAATCTGAAGGAACGCTCGTGAAATTCCGTGACATCGGGCATGCCGAGCTGATGCCGGAAAATGAAAAGACGGTGATGCGCGGAAACGGGAAGGTTCCGATGCTGGGGCTGGCCATCATCCCGCAGCCGGGCTCCAACCAGATAGCCATTGTGGATGAGGTGAAGAAACGACTCGAACTGATTAAAAGGGAGATGCCCGAAGACCTGACGGTCAGCGTTTCCAACGACACCACCCTATCGATCAGGAAAGCCATCACCGAGGTTGAAGAGACGATACTCATTGCATTTATGCTTGTGGTGCTAATCATCTTCCTGTTTTTCAGGGAGTGGCGAACCACAATCATCCCTGTTATTGCCATCCCGATATCGCTGGTCGGATCGTTCTTCATCATGTACCTTTCCGGTTACACGATTAACATACTCACTCTCCTCAGCATCGTATTGGCAACGGGGCTTGTGGTAGACGATGCGATTGTGGTGCTCGAGAATATTTACACCAAGATTGAAAAGGGCATGTCGCCGATGGAAGCCGGGTACAAAGGGTCGAAAGAGATCTTTTTTGCCATTTTATCGACCACCATTACGCTTGCAGCCGTTTTCCTTCCGATTATCTTCCTTCAGGGGCTTACCGGGAAGCTTTTCCGGGAATTCGGGGTTGTCATGGCCGGCGCTGTGCTCATCTCGGCCTTTGTTTCGCTGACGCTGACCCCGATGCTCGCCTCTCACTGGCTGAAGCACACCGACCGCCACAACGCCTTTTACCGGGCGACCGAACCTTTTTTCGTGGCTCTGATCGGTGGTTATAATCGTTCATTGCAGACATTTATACGTTTTCGCTGGATGGCCTTCATCATCATGGCCCTCTCCATCGGCCTGGTTGCATGGCTCTGGCCTCAGATACCGGGTGAACTTGCGCCGCTCGAGGACAAGGGAAGGCTTACCATTTCCTCCACGGCACCGGAAGGTGTTGCGTACGAAAAGATGGATGCGTACATGCAGCAGCTCGTCAGCATTGTGGACACGCTGCCCGAGAAGGAATCCTTCATGGGACTGACCGGTATGGGAGGATCCGGTTCCAACGGAGGTTTTATACGGATTACGCTCGTTCCACCTGAAGAGAGGGAGCGGTCGCAGCAGCAGATTGCCGATTATCTCAACGGTGTTCTGCGGCCTCTGACATTTGCCCGGAGCTTCGTAACACAAGAGCAGACCATCGGGGGAGGACGAAATTCCGGCTTGCCGGTTCAGGTAGTCATTCAGGCTACCAGTCTGGAGAAGCTCAGGGCTTCGATCCCGGCCTTTATGGAAAAGGCCCAGGCCAGCCAGATGTTCCAGGTGGTTGACCTGAACCTAAAGTTCAACAAACCAGAGATGACGCTGCGTATCGATCGCGATCGGGCGAGAACACTGGGGCTCACCCTGCGGGATGTTGCAGAAACGCTTCAGCTGTTTTTTGGCGGACAGCGGATGGGGTTCTTCATCTTAAACAGCAAGCAGTACCAGATCATCTGCCAGGCGGAGCGTCAATACCGCGACCAGCCCGTCGACCTGAGCACCGTTTACATCCGCAACCGGCAAGGTCAGATGATTCAGCTCGACAACGTAGTAAAGATTGATTACGGAGTGAACCTGCCGACCCTTTACCGCTTTAACCGGTACATTTCGGCCACTGTATCCGCCTCGCCGGCACAGGGTTACACCCTTGGGCAAGGAATTGAGGAATTGCAGAAGATTGCGAAGGAGACACTGGATGACACGTTTACCACTTCACTTACGGGTGTTTCCAGGGACTATGCCGAAAGCTCAAATACACTGATCTTTGCCTTCATCCTTGCCCTGGTGCTGATTTACCTTATTCTTTCGGCCCAGTTCGAGAGTTTCCGCGACCCGCTGGTGATCATGTTCACTGTACCGCTCGCCATTGCAGGGGCGCTCATCTCGCTGATCCTTTTCGCGCAGACACTGAACATTTTCAGCCAGATCGGCATGATCATGCTGATCGGTATCGTCACCAAGAACGGGATCCTCATTGTGGAATTCGCCAATCAGAAAAAATACGCAGGCATGGACCTGAAGCAGTCGGCCGTTGAAGCCGCCACGCAGCGGTTCCGGCCAATCCTGATGACCAGTCTCGCAACCGTCCTTGGGGCCCTCCCGATAGCCCTTGCACTCGGAGCCGGTGCCAAAAGCCGGGTATCCATGGGTATTGTCATCATCGGCGGCCTCCTGTTTGCACTCGTGCTCACCTTGTACGTTATTCCCGCCCTCTACACCTATTTGTCGGGGACCAAGAAAAAATTCGCTTCACCGGAATCATGAAAATTAAATTCATACCCTTACTGATCCCGGCCCTGTTTTCAGGAGCCGGAGTGGTGGCTCAGGACACGCTCAAGATCCAGGATGCCATTGTGATCGCCATGCAGGGCAATTACGACATCACGCTGGCAGTGAAAGACTCCCGCATCGCGGAAATCAGCAACAGCCCCGGATCGGCCGGCATGCTCCCTACGCTCAGTCTCACAAGTGCAGCAAATACTGCACTCTACAATACCTACCAGATCTATTTCGACGGTACGGAAAAAACCAGTCCGAATGCCCAGAACTACAACCTGAATGCGGGCGCCCAGCTTGGCTGGACTCTTTTCGACGGGTTTAACATGTTCATACAGAAAAACAAGCTGGATGAGCTTCAGAACCTCAGTCAGATCCAGCTGCAGTCGGTGGTGGAAAACACGGTTGCCGACGTAATACAGTCGTATTACGCCATTGTAACGCAGGAAAAGATGGTGGATGTCTACCGTGAGGCTATGGCCATAACGAACGAAAGGAAGCGGATCGCCCAGGCGGGCATCCGGTTCGGATCGAGTTCGGAGCTTTCGCTGCTGCAGGCCAGCGTGGATTATAATGCCGACAGTTCTGCCTATATTCAGCAGGTTAAAATGCTGCAAAACAATAAGGTGGAGCTGAACCGGCTGCTGTGCCGTGATCTGTTTACCGCCTTTGAAGTACGGCCGGAGATCCCGGTTGCCAGCGACCTCTTGTTTGAAAACCTCTGGCAGCAGGTGCTGGAGCAGAATCCTGATTTGCGCATGGCGCGAACAAGTTTAGGTTTGGCCATGCTCGACCGCAAGAGCGCCAACGCCACACTTTTTCCACGATTGAACCTGACGTCGGGCTATACGTACAGCAACGCTCATTCGCAGGTGGGGATTACAAAAGAGAACCTATACCGCGGTTTCTCGATCGGGGTGAACGCCTCCTACCCTATCTTCAACGGCTTCCAGAACAGCCAGAACCGCAGCAAGGCGCAGGTGCGGCTTGAGCAGGCCCGTATCGAGGCCGATCAAGCCGAACTTTACACCAAGGCACATCTTCAAAGGATTTATAACGATTACCAGACTAACCTGCAGCTATCGGATTTCGAGCAGGAAAATGTAAAACTTGCCATGCGAAACCTGACGATCGCTCAGGAGAAATACCGGATTGGATCGGCCAACGATATTGAACTCAGGGAGACGCAGAAAAAACTGATGGACGCAGAGAATCGTTACCTCACTGCGCAGTACAGGAGCAAAGCCAGTGAGACCGAGCTGTTAAGGATGAGCGGGCAGCTGACAAGGTAATTGTGCTCGCCTGCGGCTCGCTAATTGTACTCGCCTGCTGCTCGCTAATTATGCTCGCTGCGCTCGCTAATTGGGAACCTGACAGAATCCTGACAAAGCCAGACAGAATCCTGAACAGGAATATGGGTTTTAAAGCGATATTTACGGTTGACAACCGAAATCAGCTTGAAACCTGGCAAAATCCGATCCCGCAAAAAGCGGATCATACTGCAATATTTCATCTGGGTAGTCTTTCCCGGTCTGATCCTGGGCTACATGGCCTATCGCGGGATCATGAACGACGAGGCCATCCGCGAAAAGGAGGGGCGCATCCGGATGGAATCGCTGAGCCGGAGTTTCTTTGGCGGCGTAGATTCCCTTCTGTACAGCATCACTGCAGCCGACAGTGCCGTACCCGCCGGCAACCTGGCTACCCGGCCGGCCGATCCTTCGGTAAGGATGAGTTTCCTGGTGGAGACCGGTAACCCTCCGGAGCTGAGGCAACACAACCTCCTTTTCCTTCCCCCCGCCATTCCGGCCGGCGCGGAAGCCGATCCGCAGGATATTCCTACGGACTCGCTCATCCGCCTCCGTGCCCTTCTGAGCTTGGCCAGTGAGCAGAACCGGCTTGGCCGGTTCGAGGAGGCATGCACCACTTACCGCACCATTCGCGACGAATATTCCTCCTTTACCACCGCAACCGCCTTCCCTCCTGGCCTTTCGGCCGGTCTCGAGCTGGCGAGGACCGAAAAAGCGGCCGGTAACAGGGCGGAGATGAAGGCGGCTATCATCTGGCTGCTCAAAAACCTGGCAAACAAGGGCATCCGGATCGAGGCGCCGGTATTTGACCTCCTGTTCAGCGCCGCAGCCGGCCTCGCAGGGGAGGCTGATCCCGCCATCGATTCCCTCGTAACGATGATCGGGTCACAAAAGGCGGAAACCAAATTCCTGCTGAAGATCCTTGCCAACCCGGAACTGATATCCGGAGCCGGCAATCCGGCAGGTTACACCCCGCTGAGCCGGATGAGCTGTTTTCCCCTGAACCGCAATGGCTTGGTTGCGGTATACAACCGCCCCGGCGATACACCGGGATCCATGGTTTATGTCATCAGCCTGGGAGAATTCCTTGCCGGTCATACCGCGGAACTGATCACGAACGCCCTTTCCACCGGAAGCACGGTATGGTCCATCCGTGATGCGGAAGGGAAATATGTTGCCGGATCGGATGATGCAACGGAGGGATTCTTCAGTATCGCTTTTCCCGATCATCTTCCCGGTTGGTCGCTTTGCCTCCGGGAAGTCCGCGAGGGCGGCCAGGCTGGCCTGCTTTTCGGAGACGGCAGTGTGTATGTACTTGTCTTTCTGTTTATTGTACTGATGATGATTTTCGGGCTCGTATTCACCCTCTACACATTCAACCAGGAAATCCAGCTGAACAAGCTAAAATCGGAATTCATATCCAACGTATCGCACGAATTGAAAAGTCCGCTCACCTCGATCCGGCAGCATGCCGAGCTCCTCACCCAGGAGCGCGTGGTCCCTGTGCAGAAGCCTGAATATTACCAGATCATACTCGATCAGAGCGAGCACCTGAGCCATTTGGTGGAGAACATCCTCGATTTCTCGAGGATGGAAGACGACCGTAAGCGTTACCGGTTCGTTCCCACCGACCTGGGCGGGCTCGTTGAACGAACCGTTGCAGGGTTCAACACCAGGCAGATCGATCGCAAGCCGGTGGTACGGTATGCCGGCAAAAAAGACCTGCCGGATGTCTGGATCGATGCAGAAAGTATGGAGCAGGCGCTCTACAACCTAACCGACAATGCCATCAAGTTCTCGGAAGGGGGCGGCACAGTTGAAGTTACTGTCGCTGCATCCAAGAGTCAGGTCGTCGTCAATATTGCGGATTCCGGGATCGGCATTTCTAAAAAGGACCTTCCGCATATTTTCGAGCGCTTTTACCGCGGCGAGGAGGGACGCGAAAAGGGGATCAAGGGAAGCGGGATCGGCCTTACCCTCGTAAAGCGGATCGTTGAAGCGCATGGCGGCAACATCGGCGTGACAAGTAAACCCGGGGAAGGAACCGTGTTCAGTATACAATTGCCTATAAACCAGTCCGAAAAATGAAAAAGATCCTGATTATCGAGGACGATCCCACCATCCGTTCCGGCCTCTCGGATGACTTCCGGTTCGAGGGATACGAGGTAGAAGCGGTACGAACCGGCCGTGAGGGGCTTGCCAGAGGGCTTACCGGCCGGTTCGATCTTATCCTGCTCGACCTCATGCTGCCCGAGATGGGCGGACTTGATGTGTGCAGGGAACTGAGGAGCAAGCGGATCGGAACGCCCATCATCATGCTCACCGCAAAGAGTCAGGACTTCGACATTGTGCTGGGGCTGGAGCTCGGGGCGGATGATTACGTTACCAAGCCGTTCAGTCCCTTCGAATTGCGTGCCCGGGTGAAGGCCATGCTTCGCAGGGCAGGCACGGATGCCGCCAGCGGTAGCCAGCCGGTTCTGGAATCGGGGCCTTTCCGCATCGATGAGGGCAGGTATGAATTCTATTTCAACGACCGGCTGGTCCATCTCACCTCCATCGAATTCGAGATCGTCAAGACCCTGATGGGCCGGAGCGGACAGGTGGTAAAGCGCGAAGATATGCTCAACCTGGCCTGGGGGAGTGACGTGCTGGTCACCCAGCGGTCCGTTGATACCCACATATCCAACATCAGGCGCAAGATCGGCGACGACGCCGATCAGCCCAGATGGATCATCAGCATCCGGGGGATCGGGTACAAACTGATTTCCGGCTGAACTCCACAAAACCCTGACACAGGTATGCTGAAACCTCAAACGGAGCCGGTTACGCCGGTTTACCTTTACCGGTAACAAATCAGGAAGCCATGAAAACACGGTTTTTATTATCGATGCTCTTTTTCTGCCTGCTCGCCATACCGCTTTCGGCGCAGGAGAAAGATGCCACGAAACTGCTGTATGAAGCCATATACAACGAAGAGGTTGCCAACGACATGAAAAAGGCGGAGGAGTTATTGAACCTGATCCTGAAGGATTGCACCGGGCACCGGCCGGAATGTGCCCGCGCACTTTACCATCTCGGACTGATCGCTGAAAGGAAGTCAGGGGGGCAAGGGAGCAAGAAGGCTGAAAGTTATTATGTGCAATTGATTGAAAGGTATCCGGACGTGGGCGAATACGCCGGTCTGGCGCGCACACGCCTGGCCAAACTCAAGGATGCCAACACCTTTACCGATCCGCGCGATGGGCACAAATATCGCTGGGTGAAGATCGGCGGTCAGGTATGGATGGCCGAGAACCTCGCCTTCATGCCCTGGGTGAACCCTCCGAAGAAGCAGGAGTACGGCATCTGGGTATATGACTATGAAGGAGAGGATGTTGCCGAGGCAAAGGCCACCGAGAACTACCAGATGTACGGCTGCCTGTACGACTGGGCCACCGCGATGGCGCTGGAGCCGAAGTACCTCGAAGAGCGGTGGGGCGGCGACACGGTTGAGCATCAGGGCATCTGTCCTCCTGGATGGCATTTGCCCACCGACGGTGAGTGGAAGGTGCTGGAGAAGGCGCTGGGGATGCCGGATTCGGTGGTAGAGCGCACTGATGACACGAGAGCTGGAGAAACCAATGTCTACGCCGGTAATAATTACTATTTACCGCCGGTTGGTTCCTACCTGAAATCCGCTTCAGGGTGGTATCAGGAGGGAAATGGAACAAATTCTTCCGCTATGAATGTTTTACCCGCAGGGACACGATTAAAATACTCCCAGTATTATCCCTGGAAGAATTTTGCAAATCTGGGATACGAAGCTCAATTCTGGACAGCTAACGACAGTATTTGGGACCTCAATACAATATACTTTGACATCCGACCTTCTGCATTCCATAGAAGGCTAGATTCAAGGACGGTGGAAGTAGAGAGAGAATTCTGGACAGATCGGGCATTTGGACTATCGGTAAGGTGTGTCAGAAACAGTTCGATTAAACCTGAAGCCTTAACTGTTAATAAGTTAAATGATTTTTTGGCCTCACACCCCAAAAATATTTTGATTCAAACCCCAAACAGACAGTCCCCAATAAATTTGAAATTAATTGCTAAAACCAAAATTGCTTTCAATGACAATAAACAGCAAATACCTACCTCGCAACAAAACAATCTCAGGTATAAGAAACTCTTTTGGCGTCGAGCCTTGATTTGCGTGGATGATAAGCTGGTTTTCGTTGCCGCCAACACTTCAGGCACCATTACAGCTCATGATATCAATACCTTAGACACAGTTTGGTCATTAAACACCGATGCTGAAATTAATGCCAGCGAATTTCTTGTTCAGGACAACCTGATCATTTTTCATAACACCAAAGAGCTCATGTGCCTTGATAAGCGAACGGGGGAAATGCTATGGAAAAGAGCTGGCAGGTTTTCAATCTATCCGGCATCAATTACCAGTGATGCCTTTTTCACCTCAGCCGGCGATACTATTTTTTCTATCAACATACATAACGGCAAGGATAATTGGACTCACCGGGAGGTGGATAAAGGATTTGGAAAGCTGCTATTTGCGGATGGCATTTTGGTTTGCGCCATGTTCCACTCTAAAGACATACTTACCATTCGGACTGTCTTTGAAACGGTCTATATTGAAAAGCCCGGCTTACTGGCCCTGAATGCCGAAACAGGTGATATAATCTGGCAGTTCAAATCATTCTACAACTTATGGCATTGCGCCTATTCCAACGGGCTGGTATTTATTAAATCAAGTGACGCGGTAACTAACTCTAACATATTTGCGGTGAACATTAGGACGGGAAAAAAGGTTTGGTCAACCTACTTGGGTGGTAGCATGTCTGTCGAACCTTTAACTGTGAAAGAAGGAAGACTGTATGGCTTTGCTGCGGTAAAAACAAACATGATGGTTTGTGTAAAGGAGGACGGCGATCTCCTCTGGAAGGCTGAAATACCTTCGGGATTTGGTCAAGGAAACAGGTACCCGGTTTACCATGACGAAAAGCTTTTCTCAATTTGTTTCACCAACATCGAAAAAACAAGTGTCAGTTTATTTGCCCTCGATGCCCGATCGGGTTCTGAGATATCTTTTTTCGACCTCGAGGCTGAACCGATCACCTATCCGGAGTTTCGGGGCAACCGTATGTACATCGGCTGCACGGATGGCCTTCATGTGTACGAATATCCCGTAAAAAACTGACCGATAATCCGATGGATTGCCCCCCCTGCCGGAAGGAATGCCGGCGGGGGTTTTTTGTTTTGTGGGGAGATGAAACAGTGGAATGCCCGAAGCTCGAAGGTTTTCACAATTTGTGATACCAGTCAAATTTCTACAGTATCAGACATCAACTACACCGAAGTCGATATTTCCGAGGCCCCGCTCAATCTGCTGCAGGCTAGGCAAAGTGTGTCGGTAATAATCAGGCAACTCATCACTGGTGCTGTAACTGGCAATCCCGATGGGCGTGGTTGATTTCTTTAATGAGTACTCCACCACCAGCCGGTTTTTGCTTTTACAGATGATTATCCCGATCGCCTCTTTCTCATGCGGCTTGCGATAAAAATCATTCAACACATTCAGGTAGAACTCCATCTTCCCTTTGTACTCCGGCTTAAAAGGTCCTGTCTTAAGTTCAATGGCAATCAGGCACTGCAACTCCCGGTGAAAAAGCAGGAGGTCGATAAAGAAATCCTCACCGCCGAGGGAGATTTTGTATTGACTTCCAATGAAACTCAACTCACCACCCAGCTCAATCAAGAATCGTTCAATGTTTCGGATAAGGGAAATTTCAAGTTCCCTCTCGGTGTGCTGATCGGATAGTTTCAGGAAGTCGAAGGTGTAATGATCTTTGATGGCAAGAGCTCTCTGGTCCTTGAACCTTTCGGCAGGTTGTTGATCATAATTGGTTTGGCCGAGGAGATACTTCTCGTAGGTCTTGTTGTCGATTTGGTGCTCCAAAACGCGTTTCGACCAACCGTACTTCAGTGTTGAAGTGATATAAAATATTCGTTCCCGGCTCGACTTGCAGCTTGATAAAATAATAACGTTATGCGCCCAACCTATTTGTGCAACCAGTGGTTGCACTTTTATATCATCTTTGTAATCAGTATATAAACGAATCATTAACCATAAGTTCCTGGCAGAGAATCCAACTTTGCCTGGAAACTCAATCTGAAGGTCATTAGAGATATTCCTGACAACAGATTTTCCCCATCCAAGCTCTGTTTGCTTTTCGTGGATCATTCGGCCAATATCCCAATAGAGTCCGACAAGTTCACTATTAACAGCCTTTAATGCCTCATACTGTGCGGAACGGATCCGATCCTTGATGGATACTATGAAATCGTGGTAGCCGGTTGGTGAATTCATGATTAGAAAATGGTTTATCAGTATAGATGCAATTCAGATGGAGGAATGGAAATTTATAAGGTTCTATTTACCCAGGCCTCTGGAGGACAACCACCAATTCACAAATCCCCAAAATACCGAATCACGATTCCATGTCACTCGTCACTCGTCACTCGTCACTTCCTTTCACCATACCTTCACAAATCTCCACAAAACTTTGACCACCGGGGAATTGAGCCTGCGTAGATTTATCCTGCAATTATTCCGCAAACAGACATGGGGGTATATTCGGATAAAATGATCGATTCCTGGCCGATGACCTCTTCGAGGTTCAACGCGCACCTGACATTCAACCTGTTGAATTCGGTTCAGGGGTTGCTGCTCGATCACCAGCCGGAACAGGCTTTCGACCTGATTAACCGGTATTCACGCATTTTAAGGGGGATGCTTGTGAACGGCACCATGGTCACCACCCTGGGCGAAGAGATGGCCATTATCACCGATTACCTGGAAATCGAAAAGGTGCGTTCGGATTGCAGTTTTCGGTATTCGATCCGGATTGATCCGTGTATGGAACGGCTCAATGTTCCCAAGTCATTACTGATCAGCCTGGTGGAAAATGCGCTCAAGCACGGTATCCGTCGGATGGGCGGCATGGGAACCATAGCAATTACCGGCAGGCTCAGCGGTCCGACGGCAACGGGCAGCGGGCAACGGGCCTTTTTTTCCGTGGCAAATACAGCACCCGACGAAACATCCTCGCCGCGTCTCGGTTCAGAACGGGTTCACGGATTTGGCCTGCTGTCGGAGCTAACCGCATCGTTCCATGAAGTTACCGGAACCCCTGTAACATTCAGTCTTCATGAGTCGCCCGACGGCGAGGGGACCATCAGGGTGGAAGCGCTTGTGACAGTCGGTTAACGAAAAAGCCCCCATTTCTGGGGGCTTTTTGCGGTCGCGACGGGACTCGAACCCGCGACCTCCGGCGTGACAGGCCGGCATTCTAACCAACTGAACTACACGACCTCGTAGTTTGAGGTGCAAATGTAGACGTTTTTTTTATTTCTCCAAGGCCGGCATTGAAAAAAATTGCGAATGTTTGTACCTTCACAAGTAGGTTCCAGAACCCCTTCGCAATGCCCCTTCGTCAAGCCATATTGAAAATCCTGTTTATCTGCCTCTTTGCATTGACCTGTGCAGTTGCCGAAGCCCAGTGGACCCCGCTTAACCCTCCGGCAGCTGAAGCAAATGTTCTGGCTTATATCGAGTATGGCTCAAAAAAGTACATCTCCACCGCCAACGGTTTCTATGAATCCGACTCAGCTGCGGGAAGATGGACCCTGCTTGGGCCCTGGTCATTCAGGCAGTGGGCAATGAAGGGGGACAGCCTGCTTTTTCAGGACTCGCAGTCGAGGATCGGCGTTATCCGGCTTGCCGGGCAGGCGCGGCTGATCGCACCGGCGATGAACGGGGGATTCGATTTCAACTCGTTGATGGCTTACGGGGGCAAAATCTTCATGGCACATTACCGCGGCGGTTTCTATGCGGTAAATGAAACATCGAAGGATTTTTTTCTGATGAATACCGGACTTCCGGCCGATACGATAATTTTCTGCCACGATTGCGGTAAGACGGTGATACATCCCGTTTTGCGCGCTGTCAGATGCGGGAGCTGGTTCATCGCACAGACCAATCACGGATTGTACAAGGCAAGCGTTTCTTCGGTTATATGGCGTCCGGTCGGAGGTCAGGGGACGACATTCCAGTCGGCCTACCTTTATGCGTCGGGTAACGACCTTTATGCCGTCAAGGATAACCTCGTCTGGCTCAGCTCCGATCTGGGGGTCACCTGGACCAGCCTGTCAGCACCCGGCGGGCAAACCATCCTTAATCTTTACCGTATCGATGATACGCTTTATGCAGGTACGCTCAACAACGGGGTTTTCGCAAAAACCACCGGACAGCCAAACTGGATTTCCTTCAGCGGCGGCCTTTCCTGTCAGCAGGTAAACTTTGTCAGCCGCACGTTCGGGGGACCGGTATGCGGCACCACCACAGGCGGATTCCACTACTGGGCCAACGGCCACTGGCAGCAGAACAATGCCGGCCAGTTCACATCTACGGATTTCACCGGAATGGCCATCCACAACAACAGGATCTTTACCTGGAACAGCAGCAAACTTTACGTAACGGCCGACCAGGGCGGAAACTGGACCCAGACGGGAACCGCTTTCAGCAGCTTTGGCATATTGACAACGGCATCCGTTGGCCAGGCTTTTTTCGTCCTGTGCAACGCCGGCCTCAGATTGTTCCGGACAACCGACGGTGGTGCCACCTGGACCGACCTTTCCTCCAAAATCCCGGTTCATCCCATGTGGGCCGATGAGCTGCGCCTGACCACAGCGGGTAACCGGCTCTTCATTACGTACGGCTTCGGAAGGCAGATGTATTATTCCACAGATCTGGGTTCTACATGGATCAGCGTGGGCCTGACCGAGCCATTGAGCAATAATCTTAGCGACATGGTTGTTTACCATTCAGCCGTATATGCCGTTTTCTTTGGCGACGGGCAGGTTGCCAAACTGGTCGATGACCAATGGGTACTGACCGGAAACGGTCTGCCGGCCGACAGGGAACCTTCATACCTGTATACGTGCAACGACCGGCTCTATTGTGAAACCGACTATTATGGCTGGTATATATACGACGAAGCCAACTCCAGCTGGAGTCACATCCAGACGGCGCTCAACCGGGAATTCCCGGATTACACCTACCCCTGGAGCCCATACCGCTTCGGATCGCATGACTTCTATTATGCTTATCACAAAGGATGGGTTTATTCAGACGATTGCCTGGGCACACTCAAAATGGTTGGGACCGAAGGGTTGCTGGCCACACAGCCATTCTGGCCCATGGCATTCATCAACGATACCCTTTTTGTGGTTCAGGGCACCAACGGGATCTGGAAAAGGCCATTGTCGCAGATTACCTCTGTTCCGGATGTTGCCATCGAAAGCGGTGACTTCAGAATATATCCGAATCCGGCAAGTAACATGCTTATGGTTAATGGATTTCCCGAAAACCAGGAGGCTGTTGTCTCGGTTTATGATCTGACCGGTAGGCGGCTTATCCTGAAAGCCTGTTATCCTGACGAACAGGTCGATATTTCATTCCTTGATCCGGGCATCTACCTGATCGCGCTCAGATCCGGAGGCCGATCAGCAGTTAAAAAACTCATTATTAGCCGCTAATTCCCCCGGAGTTCCTGATTATTTTCTCCTGAACCTGATTTGTGCCTTCTGCCCTTTGCCCTCTGCCTTCTATTTCCTCCACTCCTCCGCCTCTTTGCTGTCCCTCAGCATATCCCTGATGTTATCGATCTCAGGCGATTCCTCAACCGCTTTCCAGTTGAACTTCTCGTCGTACGGATCGAGTGCTTTGGCCGGATCGAAAATGCGGATATCCACTGGGATAGCCTGATACGGTGTAAAATCGGGCTGATCGGTAAAGAGGTCTGACAGGTCGGTAGCCCCGGCATCATATTGATTGAGATATGGAATACCGAGGATGTTCCAGAAGGTTTTGAATATGCTGCCGAAACTGGCATGGGTATGTGAAACGTGGTTTTTTCTGGCGAAGGGCGAAATCACCATCAAAATGCTCCTGTGCGCATCCACATGGTCGGCGCCACCCTGGGCATCATCCTCGGTGATCACTATGGCCATATTTTTCCAGTACGGCGTATGGCTGAGAAATTCGACGAGGCGGCCGATGGCCAGGTCATTATCGCACATATAACTCTCGCGGAAGGGGAAGCCTGCTTCGGGCCGGTCGCCGGCACCGTGGTCGTTGGGGACAATGATGGTGATGAAGGAGGGGAAATCAGATTTCGTGGTAAGGGAAGGGGTCCCCGCCTTCGCGGGGATGACAGAAGAGGCTTCTGCCCAGTTTTCGTTATAGTGCTTAATGAACTGATCGATGCGGAATTGATCGGGAATGGCCATGTTATAGGTTGGATAATCCCTGGCCGTATTTTCGAAGAGTGGCGCCGGCAGCGGAAAATTGGCCAGATGGCGTATCCCGGTATACTTGTATTCGGGCTGATAGGCGCCCGGTTCAAACATGATGGAGAAGCCGAAATTGAAGAAAGGTATCCGGTTCCTGTCGAGGTGTTCCCACATCGAGCCGGCCTCGTTATAATCCTCGGGATAGATTGCCCCAGCGGCTCCGGTAAAAGCGAGGTTTCCAGGCGCTTTCGACTCAGCCACATACTCGCGGTTTCCGCCATAGCTGGCCGGAACTGTCGATTCCACCCACTCGTTGGGATAAGTATTAACCAGCCAGCGGTGCCCGTCGGCCGATACATCGGAATCGACATAGAAGTTGTCGGATATGGCAAACCGGTTTGCCAGTGCCAGGTGGTTGATCATCACATCTGCCTTTTCGATTATGTTATCCCCCTTCTTGTTCGAAAAGGTGGCCCCCATGCCGAACCGGGCCATAGAGGGTTCTCCCTTCCCAGCTTTGATCTGGCCGAAAACCTCATCATACGTGCGGTTCTCCTTGGAAACAAAAACCAAATACTTTATGGGCGATTCCGATGCACCGGGATAAAGTGGCACAGGGTTCGTCTTTCTTGCTACCAGTGATTTATCGGTGGATTTCTTCATCAGGAAATTATTCATAAGCACCGCATTGGTCAGCGATTTCAATTCGCTGTCCTTCGGAATATCCAGCACAGTGACCGATCCCTTCATCAGGGCTCCGATGTAGGAACCTTCCGGTCCGCGCCGGAAATCCGGACCGCCGTTCGGACCGCTTCCATAACCTTTGGCGTTTGAAACGACGAGTTTCTTCCCGTCGGGAGTTACTTCCACTTTTGCCGGGAACCAGCCAACAGGAATATGGCCGACCACACTTTTTGAAGCGATATCTATGACGGCAACGGCATTAATGCCGGACTCCGCCACAAACAGCCGTTTTTGATCAGGCGACAGGGCCAGTCCGAACGGGATGATCCCCCGGAAACTACGAAGTCGTCTGTCGAGGACCAGCGGTATCGTATGACACACCGTGTCGGTGCGGGTATCGATAACAGAGATATTGTCGTTATTCCCGTTGCTGACAAAGACAAAATCTTTTGTAGCCACCAGGGAATTGGGACTGGAGCCGCCTACTGCCGGAAAATCCTCCACCATTTCACCCACAAGGTTGCCGGTTTTTACGCGGGCCACCACCTTCGGGTTTGATTCATCAGCCACGTCGATGGTCCATACGGAAAACGATTCGGTGGTGTTCGGCTTCCCAAGGCCCGGTATGTTTACCGAATCGTTGTGAATCCCTTCCTCTGCTTCTTTCGACATATAAGCAAATGCAGGGAAGTCAAGTGAAGTCTGATCGAGGCTGTCCGCATTCAGGCTGGCGACGCGGGTATATACATACATACCGACATTGGCCACATACACCCGTTTCTCATCCGGTGAAAGGCATATCCCGAAAGGATAACGTCCTGTGCTGACACGCTGCAGCACCTCCCTTTTCACCGGGTCGATGATAAGTACAACGAAATTGATCTGGTCCAAAGCATACAGACGCGTTCCCGCCTTGTTCAAAGTCATGTCGCCAATGTAGCCATGTGTATAATCCCTGTCGCCAACAACGGCACTGCAATTGATGACGCCACGATCACTGCCGGTTTTCAGATCGAACAGATGAATCGTGTTCTCCTGTCCGCCCGATACGTAAACGGTGCTATTATCCGGAGAAATGGCCAGCCCCATGAAAACGCTTGCCAGCACTCCCTTGTCTGTTGCAGCCCCCGGCGGCACCTGCTGAATTTCAGGATAATCCGACTGCACATTACGGAGGATGGTTATCGAAAGCGGGCTGGTTCCGGAATTGGCCGTCACGGCGATCTGTCCGTCGGGGCTGAGGCAAAGGCCGTATGGGTGCGGGGCGGTCCGGAAAGTGTTCCCCGCCGGTTTGATCAGCCGTCCGTTCGGTATCACCGTAACTCCCGACGTATCGAGCGCGGTATAACGTTCTCCTGCTGGCGATTGCACGATCCAGAGGGAATCGGGGTTATTGCACGACCATGCACAAACAAGAAGGAGTAAGAAGAATATTGATTTTCTCATTTCAAGGGTGGATTGGGGTATCGGGCTTCCGTATTGAATAATTCAACGAAATTAATAATCTATCTTTGTCTTGCTAAAAAACAATACCATGTCATCCATGAATTATACCGAGCAGCAGTCAATACCGCCCATGTGGCGCATGCTGATTTTCGGCGGAATCACCCTGTTTATGGGTTTTGTATTCCTGATGATCTACCTGACCGAGTGGGACACCATGCCGCCGGACGAGAAGTTGTCCATGCTGACGCTGCTGATCGGGCCCGTTTCGGTTCTCATTATCTTCTTTATCCGCCTGGAGGTGCGCATAACGTCGACCACCTTCGAGTACATGGTGCATCCGTTCCGAAAAAAATACAAAGTGATCCCCTTTTCCAAAATCGCTGGATTCGAGCTAAGCAAGCCTAAAGTATTTAAGTCGTTCAAAGGGATCGGAACGCACCGCAACCTCAATCAGACCGAGTTGAATTTCGGGGGCAAATACCTGCTGGCCATCCGGTTTACCAGCGGCAAGATCTTGTCGGTTTCGTCGGACAAGCCTCAGGAGCTCAAAAGTTTTCTGATGAACCTGCCCGCCGGGGGGCCTAACGTGAAGGTTGAAGTGTAGAATATTCAATGTTGAAGTCTGAGGACCAAATCCAGTTTTGAATTCTGAATCAAAATTTTCAAGGAGCGCTCCTTGGTCCTGATCTTCAAAATTCAAAATTGGTCCTGGCCCTCAGACTTCAAAACTACGTCCTGAACACTTCGATCAGCGAATCCAGCCGCTGCCGGTGCGCAGCGTGGATGATAAGCGGCCGTTGCCGGAGTTGAGGGTGCACCAGCCGGAGGATGGGTATTTTAACCTGCCATCATGCCCTGTTTAAAACCTATACCCCACACTCACCCCCGGAAACAGCCAGAACCACTTTGTGGAGAACAAGGCGCCTTGTTCATCTGGAGCAAATATCGGGGTCCAGCCGATTCTGAAGTTGAATCCTTTTGGGGCCTGATACCGGTACATCACGCAGGCGTTCCCAAAAAGATAGGTCTCGCCCGGAGTATCGTTTTCCTTCTGATAGGAGAAAGTTACTCCTGCACCGACCTCGAGGCAGTGTCTGGTGCCAAAAACATAATTCACCTGCATCGGGATGAAGGTTACAAAGTCTCCCCCACCCGCTTTCAGGACATTTCCCCCCAGCCGGATGCCCGGTCCATCGGGCCGGTTCAGAATCCGGGTATCAAAATTCACCGAATAAATCAGGCCGTTCCCCAGACCTTCGGCATAGACAACGGTTGACCGCTGGGCCTGAAGGGTAGTAAAAACTAAAAGAGCCCCGAATGAGAAGACTAATCTACGCAGTACCATAATTGCAAGTTTGGTTCGATCCATGACTTACAAATGGCGTGCCGCGCCTGAACAAAACAAGGCATAGGGCAGAGGCCTATTGGAACTCCCTTTTTTCTTAATTCTTTGTCCTTGTTACTAAATTTCTGCCCTTTGCCCTCTGCCTTCTGCCCTAGCATATCCAGAAGATGTTTGTATTCCTCAGCCTTCCCGCCCATGGCCGGATCCTTGATCAGGTTATGAATCTCATCAGGATCGGTCTTGAGGTTGTAGAACTCTTCGAAGCCGGGATGTTTGAGGTAGCGGATGTATTTAAAAGTATCAGAGCGGATGCATTCCGATTTTGCGATGCTGTCGAAATCCCAGAGATGTTCAAAAAGAAGATAGTCGCGGGGTTCAACAGACTGGCCGTTAACCACGGGCACGAGGCTCTGGCCCTGGACAGCAGCCGGGATCGGTACTCCGGCGAAGTTGAGGATGGTCGGGCTGATATCGATATTGAGTCCGGGTGATTCTTCCACTTTACCCCGATATTGTTCGCGGCTCCGGGGATCATACACAATCAGGGGCACCTTCAGGGATTGTTCATACATCAGCCATTTATCGGCCAACTGCCTGTCGCCCAGAAAGTAACCATTATCTCCCATGAAGATGATGATGGTGTTTTTGGCCAGCCCGCGTTCTTCGAGTTTTGCGCGAATTCGCCCTACCACGGCATCCACACTGCTGATCATCCGGTAGTAACCCTTAACCATCTCCTGATATTTGACCGGGTCATCGAAACGCCAGGTCCAGCGGGTGCGGCTGAAGGAGTGCCGGATAAAATCGGGCTGACTGTCGAAAACCTCTTTCGTGGCGGTCCGGGGAACCGGCATGGTCACGTTCTGATACAGCGTGTCGCACCACTCCGGCCAGAAATACTGCTCCTTGCTTTCGTCCACCGCATGGGGTGCCCAGAAGCTGAGCGACAGGCAGAACGGCTGGTCGGTTTTACAGGAATCGATGAAGCGCAAAGCCTTTTGACCCTCCAGGTCGGTCAGATGGATCTTCTTGCCGTCCACCTCTTTCCAATAGGGATAGGCATCGGTGCGTACTTCATCGAACAGGGAATCCACCCAGCCTTTCTCAAAATTCACGCCCAGCTTACCGATAAACCCGGTGCGGTAGCCCGATTTTTTCAGGAGATAGGGATAGGTTTCCATCAGCAGGTCGGCCTGTACCGGAGGTTTGGTAAAGGTATAGGTATGCTTGCGTTCGTAAAGGCCCGTAAGGATGCTTGCCCGGCTGGCGGCACAAATCGGGGTGGTGACGAAAGCATTCGGGAACCGGATTCCGTCGGCGGCGAGCCGGTCGAGATTGGGGGTGAAGATGATGGGGTTTCCTGCACAGTGCATCATATCCCAGCGCATGTCATCGGTTAGGAGGAAAATTATATTCGGACGGGGGGCTGGAGCCTTTGTGCAAGAGGGAGTCAAGCCGGCGAGGAGCAGACCGGAGAGCGGAAATATCTTCTTCATTTTCAGATATTTAAAACGATCCAAATTACAGGTGTTGAATGGAGAACCGCGAATTTTGAAGTCGGAAGACCAAATCCAGTTTTGAATTCAAAATAGAAAGTTTCAAGGTACGCGCCTTGATACTTATCATTCTGAATTCAAAACTGGTCCTGTGCATTCCGACTTCTTATTGATTACTTACCTCAATGATCACTTCATTGCTTGAAATTTTATTCAACCAGATAATAAGGTTGGTACCTTCGAGCCGCTCAACGAGTCCCTGCCGGAAGTCCTTACCCTCGGAAAGCTTCCGGCCGTTAAGGGTAACGCTTGCCTTGCCGCTGCCCCAGTTCTCCACCAGGATGGCGGGATTGTAAAGGGGAGAGTCAACCGAGGCAGCCACTTTTACAGATATTTTCCCACCCTTGCCGTTTCCTGCCAGCCGGTAAGTTTTTTCGCTCATATCGTACCCTTTGGAAACGTAACCGGCTGAATTCATCACGGTAAGCTCCGGTGCCTGTGCCCAGCTGCGGCCCAGGGTGACGAGGTCATCGATGGGGATGTTTTTCATTCCGTAAATGGCGTTCCACCAGCTTCGTCCATCCGGTCCGTCATGCCTCACCGGGTTCGAAATCGGGAAACCCAGGAAGGATGCCGGGCGGTCGTTGGCAACCACACGGCTGCCATCGCAATAGGGCTGGCCAACGGGCCAGTGATTACAGGTTCCGGGGAATAGAAAATCCCTGATGTTCCGGTCGGACATATAATTCATACGGCCGCCGGGTTCGAAAACGATGAACGGATCGTAATCCGATTTGAAGTTGTGCCGCTGTATCATTGGATTCTCCGGAGCCTTTTTGCTTTTGTCTGCGGATGGATCCACTACATAGTCATAATGTTGCTTCTCCCCTTTCAGATTGGCCACCCATAGATAATCGGATTCCACCACGTCCCCCTGTAATTGGCCCTCTTCGGTAAATGGAATCGTCTCCTGGAACTGCACCGGCCGGCACATGTATTCGGTTTTCCAACACACCTTACGGATGGCAGTGGCATCAGGATAAATGTAATAATACTCATCGATCCAGAGGTCCCAGCCGGTTTTGGCATTGGCATTTTTCAACTTGTCGTAGGCGCTCACCGGGGCATACCTCCATTGGACAACAATCCGGGCAGGGGAATTCTCGATGATCCTGACGTGGGAATATTTGCAGTGGCGGTCCTGCATGTGCTCGAGGCACCCCTCGGGCCCGTTCCAGGTTTCGACACTCTGGTCGGCCATCCACAGATGATTGTCGGTTACCCAGGCTGGTGAGTAGCGCGTCCCGCGCCAGAAAACATATTTAACCGGTGAATCGGCAAAGGTAACCACCACATCAGGATCGGATCCCACGGGCCACTGCTCATCCCACTCCTCGTAATATTTAAGTTTTGTGTAATAGGCCTTGAATTTGCCTGTTGACGCCACCCGCGGCAACTGCCGGAGGGGAAGGTCCGGCTTGGAGGCAGGGAGCATTTTCTGGGAAATACCCTGCAACTGGCTATCCGTCAGGATTTTCGTGTAAACCTTAATTTCATCCATGATGCCATCGATGGAGAACCAGTATGGCTGGTCGCCTCCACCGGTACCGATCCGATTGGCTGTAAAAACATCGGTATAGTTCATTCCGATGCGGGTTTCAGCATTGCTTGACCAGGTTGGCTTCCGCACGGTTTCATACCTTCCGGATTCCACGCCGTTGATAAACACGCGAATTCCCTTTCCGGATTCAACGGTTGCGGAAACATGGGTCCAGGTGTTGAGGGGGATCTGCCCATCAGATACACATGACACCAAACTCCCATCAACGGTCTGTTTCATTCCCAATTCCCCCCGCGGGCCTATTTCGAAGGAAAAACCACCTTCAATCTCCTGGAATTGCGCCACGATGGGACACCAGTTCCATGGATAAGCGCCCAGGGCCACCCAGGCCTCGACAGTCAGTGAGGTTTGCCCGACAAGTGTTTTATCAGCCGGATGGCTGACCATGCAGGTGAATCCGTCGAGGCGGATTGCCTGACCCGATACCCCGGCAACCTGTTTGAACTTACCTTCGATGGTATCATTTGCACCCGAAACCGCCTCCGGTGTCTGATGATCAGTTACTGAATCGAAGCTCCAGTGGTATACCGGCTTGAGGTCCTGGCCGCAGAGGCCAAAGGATACCAGACACAAAAGAAAAAGGATGGTATTGATTTTCATATTGGGAAGATGTTAGTATGCGGTTAATTGTGATTCATAAGATTCATATATTCCATACGTATCCCGAGCCACCGGCTGGTCATTTCACCGGTTAGGCGGGATGTGGCATCCGGCAGTGAATCGGCGATATTGCGGGTCTGCCCCGGATCTTTAACGATATCGTACAGTTCAAACCTTTCAGGGACCGAACGCTCCATCCAGGGAATGAGCTTATCGTCTTTTGCCTTGGGCGGAAACCAGCCGATGAGGGAAAGTGCACCATCCCGGAGCGACAGGTGGGGCATGCGGTACCAGGTGTCTTCGTGGGTTGGAAATATCCACAGCACAGGCTTTTCCCTTTTTACCGGTTTTCCGAGGAAAGCCTCAAAGGCCGGTTCTCCATCGAGAGTAAGGCTGCCGGGTACCTGAAGGCCGGAAAGACGGCTGATCACCGGAAACAAATCGGAGCCGTTGAAAAGCTCAGCTGAAACGGTTCCGCCAGGGATCATTCCCGGCCAGCGGGCGATGCCGGGAACGCGATGGCCGCCCTCATACACATACCTTTTCATTCCGCGAAAAACTCCCGGGGTGCCGTAGCACTGGTCGCGGCCGGAGTCGCTCCATTCACCTCTCGACTCCTCAAGATTCACAGGATGCTCGGGGCCGTTGTCGCTGGTAAAGAAAACCAGCGTATTTTCCCTTCCGTCCATCCGGTCGATACCGGATACAAAGGAACCGAATGCATTATCGAGCTGGGTAACCGTACCGTAATAATCAGCCGCACGGTTCAGTTCGAATTTGTTCTCGCGATCGACACCACCATAGCGGATCTTGCCGATTTGAGTCAGGAGGCTGGCATCCCGGTACGGTGCAGCCAGGGAATCGGGGGGCGCCACAGGGGTATGCGGTTCATGGGTACAGATAACCAACAGAAATGGTTTCTTCGGATCGATCCGGTCAAGCCATTCGAGGCTCTCCCTTACGAGGATATCGCAATACCAGCCGGTCATCTTCCCTTCGGCCTTGCCGTTGCGGATAAAGCGGAGTGGGTTTTCGGGCCCCTCGAATGCGTTTACCGAGGTGGCCAGCCAGTAATCGAAGCCCTGCTCACCGGGATCCGCCTTCGTGGTATCCGCCAGGTTCGAAAGGTGCCACTTGCCGAAGAATCCGGTCTGGTATCCCTTCTGCTTCAGCAGTTCGGCTATGGTTACCTCACTATCCCTGAGAAACGATTTCCCTCCGGCGATATAGCTGAAGCCTGATCGGTATGGATTTCTTCCGGTAAGCAAGGCAGCCCTTGACGGGGAGCATACGGTACCCGCAGAATGGCAATCGGTTAACACAACTCCCTGTGAAGCAAACCGATCCAGATTCGGAGTAGAAATCACCGGATTGCCATAACAGGCCAGGTCGCCATACCCAAGATCATCGGCGAGGAAGATCACGTAATTCGGCAGCTTCGGCTCCGCCGGGCGGGAGCAGCCGGTGGCGGCGGCCAGGGCGACGAGGCTGAAGCAGGCTGACAAAATCCCCAGACTGAAGTCTGGGGTTAATGATGTCTCCGGTGATAACTTCATATAGGAAAGAATTACAATACTTTACAATAGTGTGTTCATTAACTCCGGACTGAATGACGGGGTTCAGGCAGGGCTTGAAAAGAGCGTCGTGTCACGCGTCACGTGTCACGCTTCACGGTCCTATCTCGGTCCTGCCGGCAGCTTATCCAGCCACCAGCTTGTCCATAACAGCCGCAGCTGAGTTGACGTGCCCTCGCGTTCATATATTCCGTGGGAACGCATGGGGTATTCCATCATCGAGAACACCTTTTGGTGCTTAATCAGTTCATCAACAAGCACCTCACAGCTCTGGTAATGACAATTGTCGTCGCCCGATCCGTGGATCAGGAGCAGGTTGCCCTCCAGGTTTTTAGCGTGTGTAACGGGTGATCCTTCGCGGTAGCCCTCTTCGTTATCATCGGGCAGGCCCATGTAGCGCTCCTGGTAGATGGTATCGTAGAACTTCTGGTTGCTGATGAAGGCGATGGCGATGCCTGTTTTATAGATCGAAGGATAGCGGAACATGCAGTTGAGTGTCATTGAACCTCCCCCACTCCATCCATAAACGCCGATGCGTGCGGGATCGACAAACTTGTACCTGTCGATAATGGCGCGGGCGGCGGCGGCCTGGTCCTGCGCGGCCAGGATGCCGATCTGGCGGTAGATGCTTTTGCGCCATTCGCGGCCGCGCGGCGTTTTGGTTCCGCGGTTGTCGACGCTCATGATGATATACCCCTTCTGGGCGAGGTACTGGTTATAAAGGTCTCCCCCGCCCCAGTTGTCCTGCACGGTGGCGCCGGCGGGTTCGCCATAGATATTGAAGATCACGGGGTATTTTTTCGACGGGTCGAAATCGAACGGCTTGATCATGTAACAGTCGAGCTCCACGCCGGCTTCCACCGGAACACGGAAGAATTCTTTGGGCCGTATCTTCAGGGCTGCAAAGCGTTGCTTCAGCTGATCATTGTTTTCCAGGGCCCTCACCAGCTTGTGGGCGGGCAGCGAAACAAGGCTGATGGTTGTCGGGGTGGTCACATTGGAATAGGTCTGGATGGCGAATTTCGCATCGGGTGAGATCAGGTAGCTGTGCTGTCCCGGCTGACCGGCGGGACTGATCCTCTCGGGCTTGCCCTTGCCGTCGAGCTTGCTGCGGTAGAGGTAGCGCTGAATGGGATTTTCGGGGCAAGCAATAAAATAGACATAGCCGCCCTTCTGGTCGATCCGCTGGATGTCGACTACATCGAAATCCCCTGGCGTCACGTCGCGGATCTGAGATCCGTCGCGGGATACCACATACAGGTGCATCCATCCGGAGCGCTCGCTGCTCCAGGTAAAGAATTTTCCTTCCTGCATCCATTCGGTATCGTCGCGAATATCCAGGAACGCCTTATCGGTTTCGGTAAGGATGGTTTTCACCTCCATGGTATGGATGTCGCCCATCATCACCCTGTTTGTGTTTTGCAATCGATTCAGCTGCTGGATCATCACCTCCTTGCTGCTGGCAGCAAACTCCATCCGCGCGAGGTAATGGTTTCGGGGATCACCGCTAATATTGAAAAAGCGCGGTGCGCCGCCGAGCACCGAAACAACGCCCACTTTAGCCGCCGGGTTGGTGGTCCCCACCTTCGGGTAGGGTATGGGAATCAGTTTCGGGTAGATCGAATCGAGGTTGTTGATCATGTAGAAAGTGCCTATGCCTTCGGTGTCGAGCTGCCAGAAAGCGATGTTCCGGCTGTCGGGGCTCCACCGGAACCCGTCGCGGCAATCCAGCTCCTCTTCGTACACCCAGTCGAAGGTGCCGTTGATTATGTGCCCTCCCCCGTCGGTGGTGAGCGCCCGCTGGGTTCCCTTCTCAAGGTGCTCCACGTAAAGGTTCTGTTCGCTCACGTAAGCCACGTAGAGCCCGTCGGGCGAGAATTTGGCAAACATGAGCGACTGCGGCTTAAGACCGATGCCCAGCTGCTTGAGTTTCTTCGTTTTCAGGTCGAGCACCCAGTATTCGCCGCGCGTATTGTAACGCCACACCCGCTGGGTATTCGTGAAAATCATGAGCTGCGAACCGTCGTCGGACCAAATATAATCCGATATGGCCAGCGGGGTTTGTTTCCCCTCCGGCACCAGATCCGAAGCCGTCACCAGCACGGCCCTTACCCCGGTGGAAGATTCATACCGGACGATGTCGCGTCCCTTCGAATCTTTCGATGCCTCCAGGGCCGTATAGCCCTTGCCGCCATCGATCCACCTCACAGGCCCGAAACCTTTGGCCGAATACGTTCCGTTGAACTGATCATCGAAAGTAAGTTCCTTTTGAGCGTTTGCCCCCTGTAGCAGGAGAGCAAATAAAAGCAGCAGCGCTGCCGAAATCCGTTTTGTCATAAGATATTGGTATTCTGTTATTTCTGTATATACTGATCGAAAATCGAAAGCTTTTCATTGGCCCTGCCATCCTTGTCGAACACCTTGTCCCAGGTATTCAGCGGCTCCCAGATACAGGTGCCCATTACGCGGTTTCGGAAGGAAGAGAAGGCCAGGTCATTAACCTCCTCCTTCATGGCCGAGTATTCCACGATGCAGATCGGATGCGGATACCGCAGTATCAGTTTGCTGATATTGTTCTTCAGATCGTCGAGCGTACCGTGCCATTTCGGATAAAACGATAACCCAAGCACATCGAAGCGGCAACCGCGTGCCATCATCTGGTCGACCCAAAGGGCAGTTTCATCCCACTGTCCTCCCAGTGCCACATGAAGCATGATCCTCACCTTCGGATCAACCGACTTCACCCCTTCGATACCGGCCTTCACCAGGGCGGCCAGCTGGCCGGGATTACCGGCGTGGCCGTCGGGCCACACCATTCCGTGGTTGATCTCATTGCCCACCTGCACCATGTCGGGTGTCGTGCCCTGAGCTGCAAGCGCGGCGATCACCGACGCGGTATAGTCGCGAAGGGCAGTTTTCAGCCTGTCGAACGGCAGGTTCTCCCAGGCCTCCGGTTTAAACTGTTTCTGCGGATCGGCCCAGGTATCGGAATAGTGAAAATCCAGTAACAGCTTCATGCCCAGCGCCTTCGTGCGCTTAGCCATGAGCAGTGTGTTTTTCAGGTCGCACCAGCCCTCACCCGGGGCATAGCCCTTCGGCTGGGCCGGATTGTTGAAGATCCTCAGGCGGACATAGTTAAACCCATGATCGCGCAGGATTTCAATGGCATCCTTCTGCACACCCTTGTCGAAGAATTTCATCCCCTTACTTTCCAGTTCAGGCAGAAAGGAAATATCCGCTCCAACCATTTTTGACTCTCCGGCCACACTGACCGATTCCTGCGTAAAGGGAGCAATTTCATTGTTCAGAACCGGGTAAGGCTCCACGGTATGGATTTCAGACTCCCCTTTCCAAAGCCCGTCGGATTCGGCGGTAAACTTAACGATGCCAGCTTTTTTACCAGCCTGCAGGATCACCTGGCAATAGCCGTTGAAGAGTTTCCGCTGCCACTTGCCCGGAGCGCACTTGTCGGGTTCATGACTGCTGGGGTCGCCATTGCCGGCTCCGATTATACCAGCATCCCCTTCGATGCTGAAGGTAACCAGGTTCTGTGCATCCGGTACCCACCGGCCTTCCCGGTCGATGGCCCGGATATTGATCACCGTAGCATCGCGGCCATCGGCAAAGAGGGTGGTTTTGGCCACCATGAGGACAATTTCGGCGGGCTTGCCGGTGGTCTCCACCGATGAACGGATCATCCGGCCGTTACGCCATCCGATTGCAGACAGCTTTCCCGGTGCATACACCACGTTCCATTTAAGATGACTGTTTCTGATCATCCGCTTAACGCCCAGGCTTTTGCCGTTCAGCAGCAGCTGAACCGAATCGGCATTGCTGTTCACCCAAACCTCCACAGGGGAACCATCGGCAGCCGGGCTGTTCCAGTGGGGCCAGATGTTAAGGACATCCTCGCTGCTCCACCAGGATTTGTAATACCAGGCTATGCTTTTGGGGAACCCGCAGACGTCAAGCATGCCAAAATGGGAATTGATATTTGGCCATTGGAACGGGGTAGGTTCGCCGCGATAATCGAAGCCGGTCCAGATAAAGCCACCCGAAATCCAGTCGTTATCAGCCGTCTCCGGCCACCAGGCTTCGGCCAGGGATGCCCACCAGGGAGCGGTAAGGTCCTGGTCGGGGAGGTAGCAGGCAACCGTATCCTTCTTCAGAATTCCCCGCGTGGTAACCGTGCTGCCCATTTCGGTCCCCACCACCGGCTGACCGGGATGTGCGGCATTATACTCCTTCATGAAGAGATGCCGGTAGTTGAATCCCCTCACCGGTATCACCTCATTGATGCCGGCATATTCGATGCCCAGATCGGCTGCATAGGTGGTGGTTCGCGTCGGATCGAGCTCCTTAACCCGTTCCATCATGGTAAGCGCCATTCGTTTGCCTGCGGAGGTGGTTTGAATGCCCTGCTCTTCATTGCCGATCGACCACAGGATCACCGACGGGTGGTTCCGGTCGCGCAGGATGAGCCGGTCGAGCTGGCTCATGTACTCCGGGCTTGTATTGGTAAGCCTTGTTTCGTCGATCACCAGCATGCCGAGGCTGTCGCAGGCATCGAGGAGTTCGGGTGTCGGGGGGTTGTGGCTGGAGCGGTACGCATTCACGCCGAAGTTCTTTAGCTGGTTTATGCGCCAGTATTGAAGGTAATCCGGAAGGGCACTGCCCACTCCGGCGTGGTCCTGGTGGTTGTTGGTTCCTTTAAGCTTAACCGGCTTTCCGTTCAGGAGGAATCCCCGGGCAGCGTCGAACTGCACCGACCGTATGCCGAAGCGAATAACAAGGCGGTCGACCTCTTTAGCATCGGCAAGCAGAATGACCGTTGCCCGGTAGAGGTACGGATCATCAACCGACCAAAGCCGCGGATTGGATACCGTGAATTTCTGATCAGGGGAAGATCCGGAATTCGACGACACCACGCGGCCGGTGCGGTCAGTAATTATGGCTCTTATCACCAAACCCGAAGCGGCCTTGCCGGTGGTTTTTACGGTAGCGTGGAGAGACACTTCCGCAGCGGAAGCTTTCGTGTCAGAATAAATAAATATACCGTCATCGGCAAACCGGATGTTGTTGGTCCGGTTAAGCCAGACATGCCGGTATATACCTGCGCCTTCGTAGAACCAGCCTTCGAACTGGGAGGCATCAACCCGTACCACTAACACATTATCCTTGTGATAATCAACCACATCAGTAATAGGCAAGGTTACGCCTGAGTAGCCGCTGAGGTTGGTGCCAAGGTAGAATCCGTTGAGCCAGAAGGTGGCATTGCGGAAGACTCCATCGAAAGTGACGGAATGGAGGCAGCCGGAATCGGCAGGTGCCACGCGGAAGGTTTTCCGGTACCAGCCGATTGAATTCCCAGGGAAAAAGCCTCCGATGGGTTTATAGCCATGGGCCATGAGGTTGAAGTCGGGGGAATTGGCGAAGGGCAATTCAACGGCCCAGTCGTGGGGCAGGTTGAGGCTACGCCATTTCGTGTCGTCGAAAGAGGGATTTATAGCCGAACGGTCGGCACGGCCTGATTTGGAAAACAGGAGGTCGGTGAGGTAATTAAAATCTTTTGAAGGGTCGGTGGCATGCCCAAGACTGAACTTCCAGTTTTCATCGAAATTTATCCGGAGGCGCTCCGGATTTTGCGACCAGACAGGGTTAAATGGAATACCGGCCAGGATCAGGATTAGAAAAGGAACTACTCTTCCGGGTTTCATTGCTGCGGATTTTGAGAGAAACGGAATAATTTACGCTTAAAAATACCGCAAATTACCGGATTAGCCATTGAGATTGAAAGCTGGTATATCGCTCTGCAAGAGGGATTTATCATACGCATCGTTCGCGACGAAGAAATCCTGGATTGCATTACCGACGCTTTTGAAGAGTGTTATATCGTTGTCGGACCGCCGGCCATCGATGTTACCGGCTATCAGCTGACCGATCTCACCGATCACCAGATCCCGGCTGATGATCCCGGCAGCGATCGGGTTCATCAGGTCGCCTGAACCGTCGAGACAGGCCGGAGCATCATCAAGGTAGGTTTTTGCCACTCCGAAAACATCGGGACCGATCTCCTGCATGTCGGGCCGATAGGATCCAACAGCATTGATGTGAACACCCGGTTTCAGATTTGCGAGGCCGAAGAGCGGAGCTGTTGACGGGGTAGCCGTGCAGATAACATCCATCTCATTTAATACCGTCAGTTCGGGATTTATTTCATACTGAAATGTAAGATCAGGACCAAGAGCATCGATGAGGTCTTCAGCCCTGCCGGCCTGTTTATCGAACAGGCAAACCCGTTCGATGGGCCGCACAGCAAGGATAGCCTCCAGCTGAGTTCGCCCCTGTGCCCCGCAGCCGAAAACAGCAAGGGAAGAAGCTCCCGGGCGCGCCAGCAAACGGGTTGCAATACCCGATGCGGCACCTGTCCGTAAGGCAGTAATATAATTACCATCGGACATTGAGAGGAGCTGCCCGGTGGTCATGTCGAGCAGAAGCACCAGTCCCTTGATGGTCGGAATTTCAGGGTTTGCGTTTGCCAGCATCTGGGTAAGGATCTTAACACTCATTCTGTTATAGCGACTCAGGAATGCAGGTTTGAAAAAGACCGACATCACATTACCGGGTGAATTCATCACCACCCTTGGGGGAATGGAAGCCTCACCGGATGAAAGCACGAGGAAGGCCTCAGCCATCAGGTCGATAGCCCGGTTCATGGATATATGTCGGCGCAGGAACGTGGAATCCAGCACGCTAACGGATCCTGGGAATTCAGGAATTTGTGTCATTTCCGAAGTTCAGGTTGTTAAGGTTTTAAAAGTAGCATTCATTTGCAGGATGCAAAGTCAGAAGATTAACCTATACGGCGCTTATTTTAACCCGACTGACAGATAAGATACTATCCGAATGCGGTAAAATCAAAGCATGAATACTGGTCTGATCCTGATAGATTTACATATCAATCTTTTCATGCGTTTTGGTTAAACAATGTGAGATTAAGTAAAAAAAGGCCGCATGCTACAGCGGCCTTTTTATATTAGTTTTGCATCCACAAAAATGAGACCCTTGAACCGCAATACGGCTGAAAAACTGAGCAACGCCGACCAGACCCGGCACAATAAATCACTGGTTATTAAATCAGTCTGGGAAGAAAATGGCATTTCCCGACTCGATATCAGTCGCCGCACCGGGCTGAGCACGGCCACCGTATCGCGGCTGGTTGATTCGCTCACTCATGACGGACTTCTCACGGACAGTCCACCGGTTGCGGTTTCCAAAGGGCGACCGATGATACCGGTTTGTTTCAATGGCGCAGGACACTACTTAATCGGCATCGACCTGGGAACCACATTTATACGAGGCGTACTCACCAACCTTTCTTTCGAGGCGATCAAGGAAATTGAAGTGGTAACCGAGTCGCACAAGGATCCGGAATACGTACTTGGCAAGGTTGCGCAGGTGATCATGAACCTGGCCAACACCAACCTGGTTGATCCTTCGAGAATCATGGGTGTTGGAATAGCCGTCGCCGGAATTATCAATCTGAGCACCGGAATAGTCGAATATTCGCCGGCTTTTAACTGGCGCAATGTTGAACTGCGGAATTTCATGTCCACAAATGTACCCTATCCGGTTTATTTTGATAACGTTAGCCGTTCCATGGCCCTTGGAGAGATAACATTTGGAAGTTCTTTACGATTTGACGATTTGATTTGCGTCAACGTAGGCTACGGGATTGGTGCCGGCATAGTCATCGGCAGAAAGCTGTTTTACGGAACCGACGGAATGGCCGGGGAATTTGGTCACTTGCCGGTAAGGGGGGATGAAACCATTTCCTGCACCTGTGGCAAAAAGAATTGCCTGACCGCGTATGCGTCCGGGGATGCCATTGCTCAGCGGGCACGGATCGCACTGCAGCAGGGTGCCTCAAGTGTTCTGTCCAACATCCCTGATACCGAGCTGGAAGCACGCCATGTGGCTGAAGCCGCCGCTGCCGGCGACCCTGTGGCCGTGGCAATTTTTACCGAAGCTATGGGATATCTTGGCCGTGCGATAGCCGGGCTCCTCAACATATTCAATCCGCAGGCTATTATTCTTGGCGGCGGGGTGAGTTTAAGCGGGCCCATATTCTGGGATACGCTAAAACCAGTCATCGATGAAAATGTATTCGACCACCGGTCGACCCAATACCATATCCTGCCAGCCAGCCATCCTGGGAAATCAGCCATTTACGGTGCGCTTGCACTGGTAATCCAGGAGGTCCTCAATCTCAATCTGCAGACCCGGAAATCCTGATCAGGGTTTTACCGAAGATACAATTCTGCTCTTTGTTTAAAAATATTTGTCTTTTTATTTTGTGATGAAATTAAAAAGAACATATATTTGAAATGACTAATTCATTGTCCTGTTATAAATCAGATTAGCTAATGAGAGAAATTGATCCCATCTGTTTTAAAGTACCGAGGCTCCGCGAGGAAACGGTACGTGTGGAAACGTGGGATCTGCCTTACTTTTATGAATTGGTCCATTACCATGAGGAGTGCCAGCTAACCTACATACTGGAAGGCCGCGGGCTGGTGCTGGTGGTTGACCGTTTGCAGGAGTTCCGCGAAGGCGACCTGCTGCTCATTGGGAAGAACACACCGCATGTTTTGTTGCACGACAAAGAATATTACGAAGGGAACAGCCCGGTACATGCCCGGGCGATATCGATTTTCTTTTCAAAAGACACCTTTCATGAGGTTTTCAATCAGTTGCCGGAAACCGCCCGCATTGAGGAATTTCTCGATAATGCACGCTTTGGGATCCTCATCAAGAACAGCGAAACGAAACGGATCGGTGAAGATCTCCGGCAAATGGTGCGGTTGAAGCAGGTGCCCAGGATCATTCTGTTCATGAAAATACTCGACCTGATATCCAGAAAACTCCGCTTTGATTTCATTTCCTCCAGCATACCGCACGTCAGCGACAGGGAGGACAATCAAAAACTGAAAAAGGTATTTGATTACATTACCCGCAACTACGAAAAACGGATTACCCTGCAGGAAGTTTCGGGTCTCATCAATCTGACGCCTACGGCTTTCTGCCGCTTTTTCAAACTCAGGACCAACAAAACCTTTTCCCAGTTCCTCATTGAGGTCCGTATCAACCAGGCATGCAAGATGTTGTCCAACGGCAATTTTAACGTAACGGAGACATTCTTTTCCTGCGGTTACAATAACAGTTCGAATTTTCACCGGCATTTCCGCCAATACACGGGACTCACCCCTTCGGAATATAAAGACCAGGTGCTCAAAACTCACCCGGTGGCGATGGTATCCTGATTCCCTGCCTAACGGTATTCATTAAGCGTTTCCCACCAGGCCATGATATTTTGTGGCGGCACATCCCCCTGGATCACATGTATGGGTGCAAAAATAAATCCTCCACCCGGTGCAAGATCTTCGATCCGGCGGCGGGTTTCATCCCGCACTTCCTGAGGGGTCCCCTTCGGCATTACATATTGTGAATCACAGCTCCCCCCCCAGATAGTGAGGTCCCTGCCATATTCCCTTTTAAATCTGGCGGTATCCATACCCCTGCAGTTTACCTGAAAAGGATTCAAAATATCGACTCCCGCCTCGATGAGCAGGGGGATGGTTTCCATGATGGCGCCGTCGTTATGAAAGAAAACGTACGCCTTGCCCTGAGCCTTCTCCTTGATAAAGCGAAAAAGCCTGCAATGATAGGGCCAGATCATTTCCCTGTACATTTCTAACGATACGAGCAGGCTATCCTGGGTACCAAGGTCATTGGCGCAGGAAATCACCACATGGCGCTCCCCTACCATTTCGAGGACTCTCTCCCAGTATTTCATTTTAAGCTCAAGGATTTTCTCCATGAGTGCATGAATCAACTTCTTGTTGACAAACATGTCAAGAAAAAACTTCTCATAACCGGTCATCCACATGGCATGCTCCCACATACCGGAACTCATTCGCTCCATCAGGCATCCCTTATGCTCTTGTCCGATCACCTGTTCCACCCCTTTCACAATACCCTTGAAGCGTTCCGGATCGAGCGGATCCGGCCATGGATAGCGCTCGATATCTTTCACGGTTTCAGCATTTTCCAGCGGATGGAGATACTGGTCAAAATAGAGCCCTCCCTCAACAGGCATCTGCCAGCCAATGCCGAATTCATCGGTAAGACGGAAATGGCTTCCGTCCAGGTGGGGAGCAACTCTCAGGGGAGCAACCAGTGGAGGACAAGGCAGCACGGAACCGACGTCGGTCTGGAATAGTCGGGCCATTTCATCGTCAAAATGTGCAAGTTGCGTTATATCATCCTGAACCCGGGATTCCGTTTTAATGCCAAGAAATTCCTTCAGATTCCTGAGCGCACGGATATTAATGCCGGTTACTGCAGCTGCGCCAAGGTCGAACGGAATCCTGTCTGGTTCCCGATGCTCCAGTGCATCAATAATACGCTGATAACTTGTGCCCTCCATAGGATTAAGCAGTAATCTCGTACTTCACGCCTTTTCTGGTTTCAAATTCGATCGTCCCATCGGGAAGCAGTTTTGTTTTAACCGTTTTGCCACCGGAGGTAACTTTTGACGGATTACCGGTTTTGATACGGCAGACCTGACCGTCCTTCGAAAGGACGCCGACCCGGGTTATTTTTCCATTCTTCCATGTCATGTCCAGTTCGAAAGCGCCCCGTGCACAAACACCGGCAAACCGGCCAACGGGCCATTCAGCCGGCAGTGCAGGCAAAAGATCGATGATTCCTTCATGCGATTGCATCAGCATTTCGGTAATTCCCGCGGTAACCCCAAGGGAACCATCCACCTGCAGCGGGGTAAAACATTTGGCAAACAACTGCGGATAGGCCTGTTCCTTAATATACCCCTTAAAGATGCTGTTTGCCCGGTTGCCATCGTATAGCCTTGCCCACAAAGCCATTTTCCAGCCGCGTGAGAATCCGGTGCCACCATCGCCCCGTTGCTCGAGCACTGCCTTTACGGGACCCACCAGCTGAGGTGTCCTTTTGGCGGAGAGAACATTACCCGGGTACAATCCATACAGGTGCGAAAAATGCCTGTGTTTGTCCTCCATCTGCTCATAATCTTCTGCCCATTCCTGCAGGCTTCCATTTCTTCCAACCTGTGGAGGAACAATTTTCAGCCTGGCTTCAGCAACTTTCGCGGCAAAGTCCTGATCAAGACCAAGAACTCCGGCTGCCTCTCCGTAATAACCAAAGAGGTCGGTCAGTATCTGCATGTCCATGGAGGAGCCGTAACAAATTGTGGTGAAGTAGTACATCCCGGTTACCTCATCATAGAAGTATTTGTATCCGGGGCCCTTAGGCGGGTTCTCCGGTGAATTCGACGGGTTGGTAACAAGCCATTTGCCATTCGGGTGCGGAACGAGGAAGTCCATGAAGAACTGTACCGAACCCTTGATTACCGGATAAATGTCCTTCAGGTACTCTTTATCGCGTGTATAAAGATAATGCTCCCAAAGATGGGTGGTGAGCCAGGCCCCCCCAACCGTAAATGTTCCCCATGTTGGGCCGTCCATTGGGGCGGCTACCCGCCAGAGGTCGGTATTCTGGTGAAACACCCACCCCCGGGCGCCGTAGTGTTCCTTTGCAACCTGAGCACCCTGGTCGGTAAGTTCACGAACCATCTTAATCAGCGGCTCGGCGCAATCGGAAAGGTTTGCCGACTCCACCGGCCAATAATTCATTTCGGTATTGATGTTCGTGGTGTATTTCGAATCCCAGCTCGGGTTCATGTTGTCGTTCCAGATCCCCTGCAGATTGGCTGGCTGGGTTCCCGGTCGCGATGAGGATATGAGCAGGTAGCGGCCGAAATGGTAGCAGAGTGATGCCAGACTCGGATCGGAACTCTTTTCCAGGCCGGTCATCCGTTTGTCGGTTGGAAGCCATGAGTTTACAGTAATGGGCAAATCAAGTTTTACCCGTGTAAAGAGTCCCGTGTAGTCGGCCACCGCAGCCTCCCGTATCGCTTTGTAGCTTTTCGACTGAAAGCCCGCAAGGTATTTGAGCACTTTTGCATTCTCATCACCTGACACATCCTTGTAGGTGACAAAATTGGTTGCGGCAACAACGTATAAGGTTACGGCATCCGCCTTCTCGATGATCAGATCACCCTCATCAGCCTTTATGGATCCCCCTTCCGGAATGGCCTTAAGCTGCACCCTGTATCGCAGTGCACCGGTAACGCCCATGTAATCTGCCGATTTGCCATTGATCATCAGGCCGTCCGCACCAACAGGGTCCATCCGGAAATAATCTGTGGCATAGTTTGAATGTGCACCGTTCCTCACACCGCGCAAGCTTGCACGGCATGATATGCTGCCGGGCCTGCTGGCAGTAAGGCGGACGGCAATCACTTGGTCGGGAACCGATGAGAGAACTTCCCTTCTGTAGGTTACACCGTTAACTGTATACTCTGTTCCAGTGGTTCCTGTGGAAAGGTCGAGCCACCTTTTATAACCGGTGACCTCCTTTTCATTCTCGAAAAACAGATGGAGATTTCCAATGGGCTGATATTTCATCTGTTCCACCGGGTAACCCATCAGGTAGCGGCCAAAGAGCTTATGGGCGCCGATCGGATTCCCTTCAAATATCATTTTCTGGATTTCAGGTAGCATTTTGAACCCGCCTTTCACCACTGTGGAATAGGGCCCGCCCGACCAATACGTTTCTTCGTTGAGCTGGATCCGTTCCTCGGTATTTTTGCCGAAAACCATGGCACCCAGGCGGCCATTGCCAACCGGAAGCGCCTCCTCCCAGACTTTGGCGGGTGCTTCGTACCATAGGAGTGTTGCCGGATCGAAGGTTTTGGAATCGATTTGTTGAGGTATGTCCTTCTGTTGGCCCATGCCGGAGAGGCTGGTCAGGGTAAGGACTGAAAATAATAAGATACGTTTCATGGTATAGTTTTTTAATGTTTGTCATTTAAACCGCATTCCGTCAGGTTGTTATAGATAAAATGACACCGAAAACAGTTTGCTGCGCTATTTCGGTGTCATTTTATCTGTTACAACCTGACGGCTATAGCATTTCGGTTCAGTTCTTTATTCAATCGGACCACTAAGCCCGGACCAGTATATATCAGACTGACACAGAAATAGCGCAGCAAACTCGTTTCCGTGTCAGTCTGATATATACTGGTCCGGGCAACCTGTGTCATGGCTATTAATTTTTAAGTAATTCGACGGTAATCTCCTTACCCGCCATCAGTTTCAACTTCCTTACACCGGCGGGGAATCCAAGGCTTATCTCCTGGTCCTTGCCTGAAACCAGGCTCACCTGAATCTTATTCTTGTCCCATTTAAGGCTTTTGATCTCGATCTGGCCCCGGCAAAGCACTCCGTTGATTTCGCCAACCGGCCAGACAGGCGGAAGGGCGGGAAGCAGTTTTATACTGCCCGGGTCCGATGCTACCAGCATTTTGATGATTACAGCCGGCATCCCGCCGCTGATATCCATATTGAACAGTGACTTGTGATTGTGCATGGAGGCCATATTACTCAGCCAAAAACGGTTAACCATATGCTTGAGCGATTCGTATACAATGGCGCTATCGCCCAGACTGGCACCAGCCTGGCCAAGCTGGACAAGGCCGAACGACATAAAGCCGGAACCCTTTCCTTTCCAGTGTTTTTCAAGCTTGTAATTGATGCTTTTCCGGAATGACTCAACAAGGGCGGGATTGCCTGCTATATCATCGGGTATCCCGTCGAACAGGGCATAAAACTGGGAGGAGTGCCTGTGTGCATCATTATTAGTGAGCTTTGGGGTAAGCCATTCCTTGATCATTCCATTTTCATCTATCATGTAATCAGGCATTTTGGCGAGCATATTCTGCCAAACCGGTATCTTTTCCTTATTGATGCCAAGTTCCCGGGAGGCAGTGATCAGGTTTTCAAATAACTCTCTGGCAGCGGCCACATCCATGGTAGCGTTGAATGAGCCTTGAGAATTCGTGTTGCCCGGGGTGTTTTCCGGAGACTGGCAGGGTGAGAAAATATATTTCCCATCGCTGCCTTCGTAAAGGTAGTCTTCGAAGAACAGGCCACATTTCAGCATAAAGGGCAGCGCATGTTCGGCCAGGAATTTCCTGTCACCGGTATACAGGTAGTAATCGTAGAAATAGTGGGCCGCCCAGGCTGCGCCTCCCACCCAGAATCCACCGGCAAATGAGCCTGCCAGCGCATTGTTGTAGCCGTTGGTGGTTGACCTTGAAGGAAGCACCACTCCCCGTGCGCCGAACAGGTGTTTTGCATTGATCTCCAGCCAGGGGACAATGGATTCGATATAGGAAGTATAGGCGAGCATAAGTTCGGGGTTATTCCCCATCAGCATGCTGGAAATCGCAGAGGGAACATTGCCGTTGTGCGTAAAATCGCTTGCCCAGTCGGGAACAAAGGTCCCGGCCCAGATCCCCTGCAATACCGGCGGATAGTTGCCTGTGCAGGAAATGATGTTGTACCGTCCTGCATCAAACTCCTTCTCGAGGAGGGCTTCGTTAAGGTTTTCGTTAGTCGACAGCTCGAACAGCTTTTCTGTGGTCAGAAGGTGATCGGTTCCCCCTCCGAGATCAAGTTTCATCCTGTTGAACATGGCGCCATGTATCCGGGTGTGACGTTCGAGGAGGGCTGCATAATCGATCGTCAGGGCATCAAGCTCCTTCTTCATGGTCTCCTTCATCGACTTGTCGGGGTCATACAGGAGGGCCATATCCAGGATCACGAGGATCTCATCGGCGCCGGCAATCGTTATGTTATCCCTGTTGACGGTTTTGGTTCCGCCTTTCGACACCACGCGGGCAACACCTTCCAGTGCATGGATGCTTCCGGGATAGGCCTTTGTGTATTTATTTGCGTAGCTGAGGTAGTCGCCCTCGGCCGTGATTTTGACATCCGAAATATGCGAAGAGGCTACCTCCATGGATCCCTGCACATGGTTATAGCTCAGCTTGCTACTGGGTATCGTTCGCTTCAATTTCAGCTCACAGTTCAGCAAGCCCGGCCCGGAAGCCGAAATCTTCATCACCGCGATCCCGTCGGCCCTTGAAACAAACAGGCGACGTTCATAAGTACCTTTCGCATCGGACCAATGAACAAGGGTTTCACCATTCTGGAAATTAACAGACCGCATATAATCACGGATCACCCTGTCGCTATTCATGGTAATGCCCATGTCGAAAGCCGGCACAAACGGGTCGGGATACATGAAACTCTCCTGGCCCGAAAGCTCGAACTGGAGCTGGGTGGCCTGTTTGTAAAGCCCCAGGTCGATCAGCCTGCGGATCTCAAACAAACGTGCCGACTGGTCGGGAGGCATGGTTGGCGGACCCTGGGGAAGAAACAAGCCTGCATGGGTAAAAATGATGGTCTCATCGATCGGCTGGCTCATAACGTTGGCACCAATCGCACCGTTGGCACTCAACAGGCCCTGTTCCCAGGTTTCGGCCGGTGTGGAACTGATGAAACCACGTTCCGGAACAGGAATGATGGTTTTTTCGGCCGTTTGAGGGATAGCCTCGAGTGTTAAACCGGCGCCCAGAAAAAGAATAAAGAAGAATTTTTTCATTGTAATTGACTTAGCGTTCAGGCGAAGCATGGTGTCCTGATCAGCCACAGAAAGCATGTTGCTGCGCTATTTCCGTGGCTGATCAGGACACCATGCTTCGCCTTCGCGATGATATTGCACTTTATTATCATTTCTTTAACGTTACAGGGCCAATCAGGCCTGATGGCAACAACGCCATGTCCGGTCGGTAGCGGTCCTGTATATTGGTTCGGGTTACTCGATCTTTCTGCTCCTTTCCCGCATCGCCAACGAGGCGGTTGTGCCAGGTATTGGTGACATCGATTTCTACCAGATTAGCCCCGGGTTTCAGGAAGCGTCCGATAGCGGTGCGGTATGGCACCTTCCAGAGCGTATCGACAGCGATTCCGTTAATCCGGACCACAGCGATTTCTTTAACGGTACCGAGATCCAGTTCCAGGCGGTCCATCCCGGCAGTCATGGTTTCGTTCATTTCCAGATTGGCAGAATAGGTGGCCGTACCGGAGAAATACCGGATTCCATCAACCTTCGACAAGGACCAGTCGGTAAGGGAATCCACAACAACCGCATCCGGTGCACCGCGACCGGCAGGAAAGGCGATTTTCCAGGGAGCCGTAAGCTTCATCACTTCATTCACTGCGTCACTGCTTCTTATCGGATCAAGTTTCGCCACTGTTGCATCAATTTGAGCATCTGAACCAAATATGACAAACACCGAACCTGCCGGTGGCAGGGAAAGCTCGATCCGGGTAAACTCGGGTCCCGCCTCAATTACCTTGCATTTGCGGATAGTCCCGTCATCAGCCTGCCAGAGTTTCGGCACCCTGGAGGACCCAACACGGAAACGTGCGACAAAATTCTGCTGCACGAGTGCGCTATTCGACACAAAATAGATCTCCTCCTGCCCGTTGCGCCTATGGATGTAATCGATATGCTGATCGGCGTTATCCGCGATTTCCGGCTTGAAATCCTGAGGGATTCCCTCATCCCGCATCACTTGCCAGAGCGGCATTCCGCAGTACACCCTGCCCTTGCCATACGCATGCACCTTTTGTTTTACCCCGTCGCAATCACCCCAAATTTTATCAGCAAGCTTTCTGACGGCTGCATCACAATCGGGATAGCCCAGCAGGCTGTTGGTTTGAACGGGTTTCGGACCGAAGACTACGGCTCCGGCTGAGATCAGCTTTTCCAGTTTCTGCAGCACTGCCAGGGAGATAGCGGTTTTATCGGGCAGCACCATCACTTTGTAACTGAGTTCCCTTGGCAGGGTGAGCCTGCCGTCTTCGATGGTCATGCGATTGAGGATAACATCCTCATTCACATAATCATAATCATACCCCAGTCCCAAACCGGTGGTATTCACGGGCTTAAGCTGGTCGCAATGGCCGCACTGCGTTGAATCGTACCTGTTGACGAGATTCGGGTCGATCCTGCGGGGGGGGACCAGGTTATGCGCCTGGTCGCCATAGTAGAGGCAAAGGTCGCCAACGAACTGGCCCTGCTGGAGAAGGTAGCAGCATCGCGACATGTATTTCAGCATCGGAGCGGAATACTCCCACCAGGTGGAGTTCACGTTGAAATGCTCACCCGCATGGTAAACGAAGCCGGGCAGGCCGGCTTCAGCCGGATTGTGGGTAAACGTGTGGAAGGTTGGCTGGTTGAGCCCTTCACAGAGCGCAACATCAAACAGACGCTTGTAGTGCGCGGGGCCATCCTTCCAGGCACGCCAGCCGGTAAGCGATTCCGCATTTACCAGATTGTTGCCGTAAATATGTGATGCGCTTGCAGCCTCTTTGGTTACCCAGAACTCACTGCCGTTCCAGAATTCACCCATGGGAACATCAGCCAGGCCAAGTGCTTTCAGCGCATCTGTTCGCGCGTAACCGCCGTGGCCGGCTTCGGCGAGCAGGAGTAGCCCGTTTTTGTGGAGAATCTCCTTCTCTTTGAGGAAGTGATTGGTAACCAGCATTTCACCAACCGCCTTGTGGTAATCATGCAGGAACCTGGCGGTAACATCAGGATTGTCAACCACCACACCCGCAAGAGCGGGCAAGTAAGGAGCGGCATCGTATCCGAACAGTTTACTGAACTGGCTGAGGAAATCCGGGGTCCAGTCGTTTGCCGGATCAACCTCGTAACTATCTAACATTAAATACTTTAGCCCGGCTAAATCCTTCCGGTCGCCACGAATGGCATTGATCATATAGGAAACGTGGGCATCGGCGGCCTTGGCGCTGAGGTGGTCGATCATCGGCCCGACTGAATTCGGACTCGGGCACATGAGTGGCTGCCCGGTATTGTTGCAGATGAATCGTATGATTTTCCAGCTGCCTTCCGGCATCTGCCAGTTGAGTACACCGTTTTGAAAAGCGGATGAGAGGTCGCGGATAGCCGACTGGTTAACCGCATTCTGGTCAGCAACAACGGGAACAGCAAATACGGCCACTTCGGAAAAATACTTAGTGGTGCCTTTCGGCAGGGGCAGCGAATCCAGGAAAACGGCAGGACCTGCAAGGGTTGTATCGCTTGAAATGATGGCCTTACTGGCATCCTCCGGACCGATCCACGATCCGCCGGCATTCCAGCTGCTCGATGCAACCAGACCGGCCTCCAGTCCGAGCCGGCTGCATTCATCCATCACCATCCGGATGGTTTCCACCGACTCGGATCCAAGGAATTCGGGGCCCACGGGAATCATCTTCTTCGGATCGGCCAGAGAACCAATATCCCAGATTATGACCCCGCGGAGGCCCTTGGCTTTCATCTGCTGCAGTTCATACATCAGCTGCTTCCTGTCGGTATACGCGTTGAGCCAGGGCCAAAGAACGCCCGGTCGTGATGCTATCGGCGGGTTGGCAAACGATTCACCGGAGAGCGGGGGGAAGGCCGATTTCCGGTCATCAACACCGCAGCCGGCTGATCCACAAAGTACTATCAGAATAAAAAATAAACAGAATTGAGTGGACAAAGTTTTCATAAGTGGTTCATTCGCTTGCAGGTTCGGGTATCAATTTACTTCTGTCCCTGACACAATCGCCAAGGTTTGTTAGCCAGTTAAGATACTTTATTTACAGCTTGAAAATAGGTGGAATTCTTTGCGGCGACCCCGTATTACTGTACGAAGCAGATTATATTTAGCCAACTAAAACCTAACCGGTATATCACCATGAGTGCATCTACGTATTTCCGCCTGATTACCCTGATTATTGCCTTCGGTCCCGCAGGATTCGCTCAGAAGCCCGCCACCCCCGCCGACCCGGAATATTATGCCATGGAGCGCCAGCAGATGCACTTCGATGATTACCAGGTGATGCTTATCAATTACCGCGGGTTTGTCTGCCCGAGGCAATACAGCATGACGAGTTTCACAAATGTCCAGTTCCTTCCGCTGAGCGCACCGGGGTACACGTTCAACCTGAACTTTTTCGATGCCAACACAGGAATCCTGGTAAGGGACGATGTACCAACAATCTGGGACCAGTGGAACCAGCAGGGGACGGGAGTGGATCCGCTTGGCTGCAATTTCAGGCCCGGCTCGCCTTACCTGATGGTGACACAGGATGAAACCTGGCAACCCAACGGCTACTTCCGTTCCGGCACGTTTCACAAGGAAGTTGACGGCAAATGGCTGAGCTTTTCCATAAAAAGCTCTTCCAGCGTATCGTACGGCAACGATGAAGTGTTTATCCGTTTAACCCTGAGAAACAGAACCGACAAGCCCCTCCGGCTTACACTCATTCCAAACCAGGTGGCCGGAAAACTCTTTTGCGACGGCATCAGCGGCAGTGATGCGACCACACAGATCGACGCCTTTACGCTGGGCAGCGAACAGATGCATGCGAGGGTATCTTCAGATATTGCAACGGTGAGCGACAAAGGCTTCGAACTGGAGCTGCCGGCTGGTGACTATTTAACCGCCTGCTTTGCGGTACAATTCTACGCTGCCGGAAAACCGAAACCCGCTTTGGTACAGAAAGATATCCGGCAGCGAATGGAGCGCGCCGACCAGGTAACCCGGGAAAAGCTAAATTGGGCCTACAACAGGCTGCCGAAACTCGAGAGCTCCAATGCCCGGCTGAAGGAGTATTACTACAGGTGCCTGCTGTCCGTGCTGATGAGCCGGTACGAGAATCCGAACTATATCACCAATCCCTTCTGGGCCGTGGGCTACTGGCCCTTTACCATCAGCTGGGACACCTCCTATTCGTCGGACATTCTGGCAATGCTCGAACCCGAAAGCCTGAAGGAGGCCATCCTCACCGACTTTCGGGAGGTACGGATGAAAAGGACATACGTCAGCTGGAAAGGGGCCTTCTGGGACAATCTGTATATTCAGGAGCCTTTTGCGCTGCAGATCATGATCGAGGCTTATATCAGGCATACCGGCGACTATTCCATTTTCAGCGAAAAGGCCGGAGATGCTACGGTGTGGGAATGGATGCAGCGGTGGGTTACTGAGCTAAAAACCAATTATATGAACAAGGCCGGCCTGATGGATATCGGCTATGATACGCAAAAGATCATCGAGATTCGCACCGATGGTTACAATCATGTTGTACCGATCGTTAACGTGCTGACCGTGCATTTGCTTTACAGAATGGCCGACTGGGCACAGATGCTCAGCGACTCTGCCGGCAGCGGATACCTTGAGGATGCCGACAAGCTTAAAGGCCTGATGAACAAGAACCTTTGGAACGAAGAACTGAAATGGTTCGAGAATCTCTATCCCGACGGAACAAAGGGCGCCATCTGGACCAATCACCTTTTCGACGCACTGGGCACGGATTACCTCTCAGGGAGCCAGATTGCCGGTTTGATGAGCCACCTGCGTGAAGGGGAGTTTCTGGGCAAATTCGGCATTTACTCCATTGCCCGACGCGACAGTGTCCATTGGGACCTTATCGATTCAGACTGGGGCGGCGGGGGACAGTATGCCGGCATGCCGGGACGAATTTCGCGGAACCTCTACCGCCAGGGATTTCCCGAAACCGGATGGGAGATCCTGAAAAGGCACATGCGTTACATCGAATTTTTCCCCTACCTGCCGCAGAATCCGAGGACCGATTCCCCGCAGCAGGACCGGTCATCGATGCCTGTTGAAATAGCCGCCGGTTCAGGGATGGAGGCGATCATTTTCGGAATATTCGGTATCAACCTGAATAATAATCAATTGATTATAAAACCCAACACACACGAGGATCTTGGATCAATGTCGCTTACCGGGTTTCGGTTCGCAGGAAAGCAGTATGACATTCATACCGGACCAAGGAGCTTTGTCGTTTATTGCGACGGCAAATTCGTGGCAAGCAAGCAATTGGGTGAATCCATAACCATAGCCGGGAACCAGCGTGCACGGTAGGATTCGGGGCGTATTAAAGAGTGGATCGACCGTAAAGGTATTGGTGCAAAAATGTGTGAATTATGTAACAAATAGTGACAATTGTGCAACTTACCCGGTATACGGTTGGTCATCTTTGACGAATGAATTCAGCACTAACCAACCTTTATCAGGCAGAACCGGATAAGGTTCGACTTTTGAAAATCCTTCTGGCGGATGATGACCCGGATGATTGCACTTTCTTTAAGCAAGTCCTCAACGAATCGCCCTTCGCAACGACCCTTACTATTGTTGGTGACGGAGAAAAACTGATGGCGCACCTTTTGGCCAGCCCTGACAATATTCCGGATATTCTGTTTCTGGATCTGAGCATGCCCCGGAAAACCGGGTTCGAATGCCTGAGTGAAATAAAGGAAAACGACCGGCTGAAAAACCTTGTTGTTGTTTTGCTATCAACATCCTTCCCCACGCAGATCAATTACGAAGACAACATGATCAGGCTTCTCATGAAGATGGGAGCCTATGATTTCATTCGCAAACCCGATGGTTTAGAACCGCTTAAGCAGGCTATCAACAAATCTCTGGCTGGTCTGGCAATCAAGTTTCCCTCATGACAAATCCGCTACCCATGAATATTAAACAACTGAATGTTCTCCATGTTGATGATGATACGGATGATTGCAACCTCTTTAAAGATGTGCTGGATGACCTGCGGCTCCCTACACGCCACACCGCGGTGCATGACGGGGAAAAACTGATGGAATACCTGACAAATGAAAGCAACGAACTTCCTCATGTCCTTTTCCTCGACCTCAACATGCCCCGCAAAAACGGCAATGACTGCCTGCTTGAGATAAAATCCAACACGCGCCTCAGGCAGATCATTGTCATCATTTTTTCCACATCCTTTGAGCCGACTCTCGTGAATCAGCTTTATCGGAACGGTGCACATTACTATATCCGCAAACCTTACAATTTTGCACAGTTCAAGAGTTTAATTCACCTGGCATTTATGGTTCTCATTGCTCAAAGCAACATCCTGCAACCTCCCAAAGATAATTTTGTCCTGACTACTTAACCGATCCTGTTTTTGATTATTTCCAATGAATTCAGATACATTGAATATTCTGCTTGCAGATGATGATCTCGATGATTGCTTCTTTTTTAAGGAAGTTGTTGATGATATGCCGTTTCCCGTCCAACTGAAGACCATTCACGACGGTGAGGAGCTCATGCTGCTGCTTGAAGGCGAAGACACTGTTATACATCAAGTCCTTTTCCTTGACCTGAATATGCCCCGAAAAAACGGTTTCGAGTGCCTGTCTGAGATCAAGCACAACAAAAAACTGGATCAGTTGCCGGTTATCATTTTCTCAACATCTTTTGAGCAGACGGTTGTTGACAGATTATTTATAACCGGAGCACACCATTTTATCCGCAAACCGTCGGAATTTTCGCAATTCAAAAGAACAATTCAGTACGCTTTAGCACTCATTATGGCCGAAAATTTCCAGAAGGCAGACAGGGAGCATTTTGTCCTGACCCTTCCAAACATTGTGACTTCACTGAATCCAATACCGTAACAGATCATGTCAGACCAGACCGAAATATTTACCAATGAATTAATTACCATAAAAAACAAACTGGCCTTTCAAAAAAAGGAAACGGCGAGGCTGGCGGCAGAATTAATCATAGCCAACAAGGAACTCACCTTTCTGAAACAGGAAAAAGGCAAAAGGGCAACCGAGCTGGGCATAGCCAACAAAGAGCTGGTTTACCAGGATGAAGAAAAAGAAAACCGGGCTGCCGAATTAATCATTGCCAACAAAGAACTGGTATTTCAAAATCAGGAGAAGGAAAACCGGGCGGCCGAATTGATCATTGCCAATAAGGAACTTGCCTTTCAAAACGAAGAAAAGGAGAAGCGGGCGGCCGAATTAAGCATAGCCAATAAAGAGCTGCTGGCATTCACCTACATTTCCAGCCATGACCTGCAGGAACCTTTGCGAAAGATTCAGACATTCGTGTCGATCATTCTGGAAAATGAAATTCAGAACCTTTCGGAAAACGGCAGGTACAATTTCCAGCGGATGCAGGTGGCTGCCGGGAGAATGCAGCAGCTTATCGATGATTTGCTGGCCTTTTCCCGTATCGCCACCACGGAACTCAAGTTTGAAAAAACCATTCTCAATGCTATCATTGAAGAAGTTAAAAACGAGCTGAAAGATACCATCCTGGAGAAAAAGGCGACCATCGAGTCGGGAGAACTGGGAACAGCAAATACGATCGCATTTCAGTTCCGTCAGTTGGTATACAATCTGATCAGCAACGCACTCAAATTCTCACAGCCTGACGTACCGTGCCGCATCAGGATCAGCAGCGAAATCGTTAAGGGAAGCAAATTAAACAACGATAAGCTGTCAAATAAAAACTACTGCCACATAACCATCCAAGACAACGGGATCGGATTTGAGCCCCATTTCAGCGAAAAGATCTTTGAGGTTTTTCAGAAGCTCCATGGCAAGGAAGTATACGGTGGAACCGGAATCGGACTGGCGATCGTAAAGAAGATAGTTGAAAATCATAACGGGATCATCACCGCCACCAGTGAATTAAACATGGGAGCCGCATTCGACATATACATCCCGGCGGAGTAAAGACGTTTAAGAACGTCTCTGCCTCCCGTTAGGGAATTTTATCCGACGGCCTATTTTTTTTCATACGGGTCAACCCAATTGGTAATACTGGCAATTTCTTCCGATATCTTTACGGGTAAAAGAAGAGATGCGCACGGAACGTAAACCCATTTATACATGAAGCCCGGAAATGCTACCAGCACGGTGAGGCAGGCTCACTGGATCACGGTCGGCACCATAGGGGTATTCTTTTTCATCTTCGGTTTCATCACCTGGCTCAACGGCATCCTTATCCCCTACCTGAAAATCTCCTGTGAACTCAACCACTTCCAGTCGTACCTGGTGGCGTTTGCTTTTTATATTGCTTACGTGGTGATGGCGATACCATCGTCGTGGGTATTGAAGAGGACCGGTCTCAAGGGGGGGATGATGGCAGGACTGATGGTGATGGCGGCAGGAGCCCTTCTTTTCGTTCCGGCTGCGATGTCACGCACATACGGATTCTTCCTCACCGGGCTTTTCGTAATGGGCACCGGTTTGGCGATTCTGCAAACGGCAGCCAATCCCTATATTACCATTCTGGGACCCATCGAAAGCGCTGCACGGCGGATCAGCATCATGGGAATTTGCAACAAATCGGCCGGCATCATCGCCACCTATCTTTTCGGCATGATGGCACTTAAGGATGGCGACGCCCTTCTTGAGCGGCTTCACCAGATGGATGCTGCCAGCCGGTCGCTCGAACTCGACAGTCTGGCAGGGAGGATCATCATTCCTTACCTGGCCATGGCCGCGGCACTCGTGGTCATTGGCATTCTTGTGAAGATTTCCCGTTTGCCGGAGCTCGATCCGGATGTGGAGAATGCAAACGATCACGTCGACGGCGGGGATCCCCGCACCAGCATATTCCAGTATCCTTTCCTGCTGCTCGGCGTGGTGGCGATATTCTGTGATGTTGGTCTCGAGATCATTGCAGGAGATACCATCATCAGTTACGGTATCAGCCAGGGGATTCCAATTTCGATTGCCAGGCATTTCACCAGTTTCACGATGCTGGCCTCCATTCTCGGGTACACTATCGGAATCATTGCGATACCGCGGTACATTTCGCAGGTGAAGGCGCTCAGGGTTTGTGGGATATTGGGCATCGTACTCACCACCGCTGCGCTGCTTGTACCGGCGATGACCTCGGTGGTTTTCATCGCCCTGCTGGGCATGGCGAATGCGCTGATCTGGCCGGCTGTCTGGCCGCTTGCGCTGGAGGGTCTCGGACGTTTTACCCGGATCGGCTCTTCGCTGCTCATAATGGGTAACCTGGGCGGAGCGCTTGTGCCGCTTCTCTATGGCAGGCTGGCCGATGTCCTCAATCCGCAGACCGCCTATTTTATTGTCATCCCCTGCTACCTGTTCATCTTATATTATGCACTTTCCGGCTATAAAGCCGGCAAGCGGACAAACAGAAAGGCCATAATCAGTTAAAAATGAAAAATATTACCAGACGAGGATTTATTGAAAGCAGCGCTGTGGCCGCGGTAGGCATCAGTACCCTGCCGTTCGGTTTAAAAGCCAATACAATGAATACCAAAAATATACGGATCGGAGTTATCGGAACCGGCGGTCGCGGGACGGGCCATGTAGCCAATCTTCTCACGATTGCAGATACAGAAATCATTGCCCTGTGTGATCTCGACAGGGGGAAAGCCGAAGCTGCAGCAGCGCTGTGTACCAAAGCCGGTAAATCGGCTCCCAAGGTTTATTGCAAAGATGCGTTCAGCTACCGTGAGATGCTCGACAGGGAAAAGCTCGACTGCGTGATCATTGCTACCTATTGGGATTCGCATGCGGACATTGCGCTGCATGCCATGAAGAATGGCATATACCCGGGCATAGAGGTACCGGCGGCGCTAACGGTTGATGACAACTGGAAGCTCGTTGAAGTCTCCGAAAAAACGGGGATTCCATGCATGATGCTCGAAAACTGGAGCTTCCGCCGCGACAACCTGGCGGCACTGAACATGAAACGGCTCGGGCTTTTCGGCAATATAGTCCATTGCCATTGCGCCCATTCGCACGACTGCATCGACCACTGGTTCTTCGACAGTGCCACCGGCAATGACAAATGGCCGGCCCACTACCTGGCGGATTACAACCGCGACCAGTATCCCACGCACAGTGTGGGACCGATACTCAGCTGGATGGACATCAACCGCGGCGATGTGTTCACGGAGATTTACTCGACAGCTTCCGCCTCCAAAGGAATTAACGCTTACATGAGCAGGAAGTTCGGGGCCGACCATCCCAACGCCAAACGGGTATGGAAGCAGGGCGATATAGTTACTTCGCTTCTGAAAACAAAGATGGGCAAGACACTCGTCATCAACTACGACATGCAGTTACCGCGCCCCTACTCCAACCGCTGGCTGCTCGAGGGCACCCTGGGTGTGTACGACGAAGAGAAAGGCTCCATTTACCTGGATGGCCGAAGTCCGGAGTACCACAATTGGGAAACCTGGAAACCGTACGAGGAGAAGTACCTGCACAAATGGTGGAACGCCGATTTTTCGGCCGGGTCGCATGGCGGCACCGACACGGTGATGCTGATTCAGTTCCTTGATGCGGTCAGGGTCAAAGGGCCGACGCCGATCGATGTATACGATTCGGCTGTCATGAGCGCCATTGTGGAGTTATCCGGCCTTTCCATCGCAAAAAATGCGCCGGTTCCGTTCCCTGATTTCACGAAAGGGAAATGGCAGACGAACCGGAACTTCTTTGCTCCCGACCAAACTTTATAACGCATCGGCAATGATCCGGATTCAATCCAGCGTATCGAAAGGGTGGCTCCATACTAAGGGCGGATTCTCCTTTCCCGAACGGTATTACCTCGACCCGCTCTTCCGCCTCGAGCAGGACCTTCTGATCAATCGGTTCGTACGGGATCAGTTCCCGCGGTATGCGATTTACAATATGGAGGACAACCTCGTTCAGGCACCTTATGTAAAAGATAATCATGTGCTTGTAGGAGCCATTCAGCCAAACATGATCCTGGCGGCATTACTGGGCGCGAAGTTCTCTTTTTACGAAACCACTGATTCCGATGTGGCCGGCCGGCCGCTGGAAAACATTGCCTCGAAAGATGAGCTGCCGAAGCCGGAAATGATACTGGAACATGAGCTGGTTAAGGATCTCGACAGGCAGATTGACGAAATCAAGACCATGCACCCCGGGCTTCGGGTGATTCCGCCGTTTTTTTGGGACGAATCGGGCCGGGCCACTATTCATGGCATCATTACGACATCGCTGAAACTCACAGGCGACAACATCATGACGCTCATGATGGCCGATCCGGAGCTGGCGCATGCCATCCACCAATGGATCGTTGACTCCTATATTATTCTGATACAACACTTTGCAAAATCTGGAAACCTCACTGTTACATCGATTCATGTTGGTGAGTGCGCCGGCACCATGATTTCGCCCGACCTGTATGACGAGTTTGTGGTTCCGTATATCAGCATGCTGGGCGAACGCCTCGGGCCGATACGTCTCCACTCGTGCGGCATTTCGGATCATCTGCTGGAGCCGGCGTCGCATATCAGCAACCTGAAAGTATTTGATACAGGATCAGGCACATCGATTGCACGGATACGGGCGATAATGGGTCAGGATTTCGAGATCAACATATTTCCTCCCACTGAGGTATTACGGATGGGAAGCCCGGCGTCAATGGCGCTGGATTGGCTCAGCCGCACGCTGGAGGAGAATGGCGGCGGACCACTCCAGATTGCCTTCCACCTTGAGCCGGAGTACGAGGAGAGGAACGGAATCGCGATACATGAGGAGTTGTTCAGGAGAGGGCTGGTGAGGCCTGGGAGGGAGTTTTGAGGGAGGAGGAGGAGGAAGAGGTGAAAGAGAAGTTTTGACACAGAGATACACAGAGATGCACTGAGATTCACAGAGAAAAAAGATAAACAAGGAAGAAAAATGAAAAAGCATTGGGTAGTTATTCTGGCAGCGGGCATGATATCAGGTGCCTGCAGCAGGCAGGCGGCAACCGAGGGTGCGATTACAGTTGACCTCGCGAAAAAGGGGGCGGAGGTTCCGGCATCGATGTATGGGGTGTTTTTTGAGGAGATCAACCATGCGGGCGACGGCGGGCTATATGCCGAGCTCGTTCAAAACCGGAGTTTCGAGGAGAAGGAGATGCCCGAAGGGTACCGCGCCGAGGGCAACCGCTTGTTGCCTGCACCGGTAAAGAACCACCTTTCCGGTGAAATCAGTACCGGATCCTATCGCTGGAACGAAGAGGAGTGCCCGGGGTGGGAAATCCGCTCAGCCGGATCCGTAAAGGCAACAATGAAACTCACCAAAACAAGGCCGCTGAACCCGGAAACGCTCAATAATGTACAGGTGGATATTCCAAAGAATGCAGGCGAGGTTATGCTTGTTAACAAAGGGTATTGGGGCATGGGGGTTACCGGCGGCGACAACTACAATCTCCGCTTTTATATGCGGATACCCGGTTACAAGGGAGATGTATCTGTAAAACTATTATCATCAAATGGTTCAATCCTGGCCGAAGCGCCGCTTAAACTCAGCTTCGGCGACCGGTGGTACGAATACACCCGGGTTCTTACCCCTTCCCAATCGGATGCAAAGGCCAGCCTGGCCGTCTGTTTCAGCGGGGCCGGAACAGTATGGGTGGATTATGTTTCGCTGATGCCGGAAAAAACATTCAAAAACAGGCCCAATGGTCTCCGGAAGGATGTTGCGGAATTCCTGGCGGACCTCAAACCGGCTTTCATCCGCTGGCCCGGCGGCTGTATCGTAGAGGGCATCACCCTCAGCAACCGGGTTGAGTGGAAGAAGTCGCTGGGCGATCCGATGATGCGTTCCGGCCAATATGACACTTGGGGCTATCGAAACACCTATGGCTTTGGTTACCATGAATTCCTGCAGTACAGCGAGGATATAGGGGCCAAAGGGATGTTTGTCTGCAATGTTGGCCTGGGTTGCGAATACCGCAGCGCCGATGCATGCAGTGAAGGCGACGTGGAATTCTATATCGACGACGTGCTGGATGCCATCGAGTACGCCATCGGCGGCATCACAACGGAATGGGGCGCCAAACGCGCCGAGGCCGGTCACCCGGAACCATTCCCCCTACAATATGTGGAAATCGGCAATGAGAACTGGGGGGATCTGTACAACCAGCGGTTCGATCAGTTTTACGAAGCGATTAAGGGCAAATACCCGCAGCTTACCCTGATTTCGAACCACGGTTTGGGCGATGAAGTGAAGAAAATTGCCAAAACTGACATGATTGATCCGCATTGGTATGTGGCTCCCGACTTTTTCTTCCGGAACGCGGGTATATTCGACAAAGTACCCCGCGGCGACTTCAAGGTGTATGTAGGCGAATATGCCTGCAACAGCGGTGTTGGCAGCGGAAATATGCTGGCCGCACTCAGCGAGGCCGCCTTCCTCACCGGAATGGAGCGGAACAGCGATCTGGTGACTATGACATCTTATGCTCCGCTGTTTGAAAACAGCAACGACCGCACCTGGCCGGTAAACCTCATCTGGATGAACAGCACTCAGGTGATGGGGCGCTCGTCCTATTATGTTCAGCAGATGATGGCGACAAACAGGCCCGCATATAACCTGGGATCCGAACTCACCCCCCGTCCGATACACCCATTGGATTTCGACGCTACAGGCAGGGTCGGCGCCGGAACATGGATCACGCAGACGGAGTATAAAGACATGAGACTGAAGACGGAAGACGGGGAGACGAGGAAAATTGAGGTCACGGAGATGAAGAAGGTCAATGAGGAGTGGACCATACAGGATGGTGTAGCGGCACAGACATCCGACAAAACCATGACCGGGATCCTTAGCCCGGAATCGGTGGGCGGGTCGTACACTTTTGAGCTCAAGGCACGCAAAACCGGCGGATTGGAAGGGTTCCTCATCTATTTCGGCAGGTCGGAGGATAATCAGAATGGATACCTCTTTAACATCGGCGGCTGGAACAACACACAAACAGCGCTGGAAAGCACCCGTGGAAGCTCAAATCAGGTTTTAAGCGAGAAGGTGGATCAAACCATTGAAACCGGCAGATGGTATGATATCCGGGTAGTCGTTTCAAAGGCAGGAACCGAGCTCTGGATCGACGGGGTGATGACGCTGAGGTATATGCCGGTAAGCTCGCTGCAGCAGTTTATCGTAAGCGGTTATGATGAGGCTGCCGGCGAGGTTGTACTAAAGGTAGTGAATGCCGACTCTGTGTCATGGAACGCCTCCGTGAAGCTGGTCAATGCTGCTGAAATAGACAACACAGGCCAGGTTATACTTCTGGAATCCAAATCATTGTATGACGAAAACTCATTTGATGAACCTTTGAAGATTTCGCCTCAAACATCAACCTTTGAAGGGTTTTCCAAGGAGTTTACCTATCTGTTTAAGCCCTCTTCTTTTACAATACTACGAATTAAAGCATCCCGGTAGCCAATACCTGTTTAACTGAAAGATAAACAATTCATCACGCTGTGCGTCCTATTCCAAGAATCAGGAAATCATGAAAAGCGTGTTGATCATTTCGGTTGTTATTTTATTAGTCTTGATTGTTCTGCAATCATATACGGTTATGGCCTCCAACAAAACAGAAGAACAGAAGTACAGGGTCGTTAGCAGGGACAAAGGGGTTGAAATCCGGTTCTACCCGGCTGCCACCCTGGCGACAGTGTACTCCGGAGCAAAAAACTATCAGGAATTGTCGGGGCCGGGCTTCCGAAGACTCGCAGGGTACATCTTTGGCGGAAACGAAAGCAGCACCCAGATTTCAATGACTTCGCCGGTACACATGGAAATCAACGATACCGTTTCGGCCATGAGTTTTGTGATGCCATCGGGATATAATCCGGATAATCTTCCCAAGCCCAACGACCCGAATCTGGTTATCCAGCAAACCCGGGATGAATATATTGCTGCGATCCGGTTCGGTGGATATGCATCAACCACCGACATCGAAAAGTATTCTGAAAAACTTCGCAAAATACTCGATGATCAGGGGATAAAAACAAACGGAAGTATTCGATACCTTGGCTATAATCCTCCCTACCAGGTAATTGGGCGAAAGAACGAGGTAATTGTTTCGATCGACTGGAAGGAATAAACCGAAATTTCCGGATCGACGGTTGGGATCTCGGGAGGAAGGAGACGTTTTTAAACGTCTCTACAACGTATTCGGATATTTATTGCATGGGTCAAAATACCATCCATTGGTGTCAATCTTGTTGGTTGAAGAGGCATTTTCTTCTGATATCTTTACCGAAAATGCTCTACCCATGAAACAGATATGCTTTGCGTTATCCGTCATTATCCTGTCGGCCTGGTTTGAAATTTCAACCGCCCAGACACCGCAGATTCATTGGAGTTTTGAAAAGATAAGCAACCGCACGGCCCTGGAAACCACCGGCAACAAGGCGGATACACTGGAAGGCTATTTCGGGCAGGCACATGGAGTAGTTGGATCAGGACTGACGCTGGACGGTTTCACCGCCTGTATGAAAGGCACAGGCACCAAACAGATAAAGGGGTTGAAGGAATTCACCATCGAAGCCTGGGTCGCACTCGGTGAGTATCCGTGGAACTGGTGCCCGATCCTGACTACGGAATCTAATGAAATAAAAGGCTATAGGCTGATGGTGGGACCATTGGGGCAGGCCGCGCTGGAGTGCGCGATCGGCGAACAGTGGGTAGCCTGTACCAGTGAACGCGATGCACTGCCACTCCGCAAGTGGATGCATATAGTAGGTGTTTACCGGGCCAATACGGATATGAGCCTCTATATCAATGGCGAACTGAAATCTACAGTAAAAATATCGGAATCATTTACAGCCACAACCTCCGATTTTGTCGTCGGTATGGTTGCGGCACCGGAAAAGCCTTCCGACATTCACCGTACGTGGGGAACCATTGCCCAGTATTTCGGTCTCGACGGAATACTTGATGAAATCAAGCTATACGACAAGGGCATGAGCCCCGATCAGGTGAGGACTGCTTACGCAGCCATCAAGCCCGGTGTTCCGGAGATTGCCGAGCGAAAACTGCCGAAAATCGAAAACAACCCGCGAAAATTCGGTGCCTTCTATACCAAACTGAAATATTATCCCGGCTGGGACAACCTCTGGCCGGTTGATCAGGATCCTGATATTGTGGTCTGTTTCGAGAAATCACCTATCAAACTGGTGTTCTGGCGCGGCATCCGGTACGGGGCTTCCTGGGTATCGGAGAATGAGAACTGGATGTCGGACCAGAGCGTGGAAGCATGGGATGATGGTGAGAAAGACAGCGAAGGGTGCTTCGAACACATGCAGGACAGGCACTGCCGTTTCTCGCATGTACGTATCGTTGAAAACAACGATGCACGGGTGGTGGTCCACTGGCGATATGCTCCGGTAAGCGCCTACAACAATACCTGGCGGGTGGATCCCAAAACCGGATGGGAATGCTGGGTGGATGAGTATTACTACATCTATCCCGATGGCACTGCAATCCGCAAGGTTTCCTGGAAAAAAGGAACGCTCGGGTATCCACGGCAGTTTCAGGAAACACTGGCGCTGCTTCATCCCGGACAGAGGGTTTCAGACCTGCTCGAAGTGGATTTTGCAACCATGGCCGACTATGATGGCAAAACAGGAAAAGGTTCATTCGTCGAAAATCCGGATGTTGCGCCTTACGGGCCTTTCAGCTGGGATAATAAACTAGCGTATACCATACAGCAATATAATTTCAAGTCGGAGAACCGGCCATTCATCTGCTTCGAACCTGGTAACGAGATGGTTATTCGGCATGAAAAACTGAGCGGGTACAACGAGGCAGATGGTTGCAACCATTTCCCGGTTGGCCAGGCACGATGCGACGGACGGACCACACGCACTTCGGATAAGCCTTCCCACTGTTCAAGTTTCCCGATCTCAGACCCGGTTCTACATGAGACAGCCGACAGGGAATACTGGAACGGCCTTTACGGCATGAACACGATGAAAATTGATGAGCTGGTCCGGTTTGGCCGGTCGTGGGCCTATGCACCGGAACTCAGGGTGAGCGGCAGCGGATACACAAGCTCCGGCTACGACCGGAGCCAGAGATGTTACCAGCTGGAAAACAGCACAGGTAAACCTGCACCGGTTACGTTCACCATCGAGGGAACCAAGGGATCCCCGGTATCCAGCCCGGCTGTTTTTATAAGGAACTGGAACAGCGGCGGGGCAAAGGTGCTCGTAAACGGCAAGCCTTTGACCGACAGCCGTACCGGGATCAACCGAGAATTGGGTGGCAGCGACCTGGTGGTTTTTTTGCCCGTTTCGGGCGATTCCTCAATAAAGGTTACCGTAACCCCAGAGGGGTAGAGACGTATATAAACGTCTCCGTATACCACCGGCACAACCTCTCCGAATGCGGGTAGAGACGTTTATAAACGTCTCTACAACGCACCGCGACAACCTCTCCAAATGCGGGAAGAGACGTTTATAAACGTCTCTTCAACCCAATTGCGAGACGGGCGCACTTAAGGAGCGGTTCGGTTGATATCCCCGTGCCGCAGGCACGTTCCACCCACAACTCCGGAAGGGTATTTCCCTCCATGCATGCTTTTCTGAGTCCACCTGCCAGGTTATCCGGCATAAAAGCATCATACAGCTGGAACATGATCACGTTGCCCAGAAAATAGTTGTACAGATATAAACTTCCGGTAATGAAGTGATTATATATCGAAAGAATATGCTGGTCACGGATTCCGCCGAAAACCGGTGAATAGTATTGGTTCCAGATTCCCGCACTGATATCCAGGACCGCTGTCCTCAGCTCCTCTGCAGTTGCCCCGGGATGGGCGTACATCCACTTCCAGGTCTCGATGTCGGTGAGCGACTGACCGCCCAGATCGAGCATGTACCAGAGTGAAGCCAGCGACAGCAGTTCCTTCTGTTCCCCGAAGGTTCCCCTGGCAAGCCCCAGTCCTTCCATATTCTTGTAGGCGAGCATCTCGGCAAAACCTTCGGTTATGCCGCCGGTTGGAACATCAGCCAGCAGGAAATGATCAATCTCCCGGGTTGAATATACTCCGCACACCACATGGCCCAGCTCGTGCATGGCGATGCGATACCCCTTGTAATCGAGCCCCTTTGCATTGAACACGGTGGTCATGAGCGACGTATCCCCGCGCAGCGGCGGCTGCTCTGAATATCCGCCCCCCCTGACCGGGCGGACCACGGCATGCGATCCTATATATGATGCCTCTTCGCCCGAGAATCCCATTCTCCCGAGGATGGCGGGCAGATCATCCTGAAGCGCTTTTGGAACGGGATATCGCGCCCGGGTGATCGAGTCGAGCATGTTGGCCGGGTAAAGTGACTGGCTCTGGAATCCGCTGTACCAGATATCGAACGGCTGCAAAGGCCGACCCAGGCGCTCCGAAACCAGCTTTCCGACGGAAACAAGCACCGGATCCGATAAAAAGGTACGGATGATTTCCTCAACCTTTTCAACTGTAAGGTTTCCGTTTTCAAAGGTCCGCTTAATAACCGTTGAACCGGTTTCATACTGGCTGTCGGCGGAACTGCGATGCCGGAATTGTGCAAGCAGGCCGGCATATCTTTTCAGCCCCTCTTCCCTGAAATCAACGGCAACCTTTTTGCCGGATTCCATCCTGAACAATTCGTTGGTCCAGGGATTCCAGCGGGTGGAGGTATCGGAAATGAACGCTTCGGGCACGGTCCCCTGCGTGATGTGATCAACCAGTTTGCCGGTGATCTCCTGCCGCGCCAGACCGCCGGGCCGGGTATAATCCTCCTTCGTGTTATCCCGCAAACCGAAATGGCAGTGCAGCGTCAACGGCTTTGTAAATGGAAAAGTTCCGTCTGGCGAACAGATATGGTCCATCCGGAAAAAATAGTTCCCGATGTATTTTCCAAACTCTTTAACCTCGTCAGCCGATCCGGCCTTGAATTCCGGATCGGGTCTGAAGGCAAACCGGTCGCCAAGCTTCACCATAGCCCATTTCTCACGGCTCCAGTCAAGGCCGTACTGACGCTTCTCCGCCAGACTGTAACGGGGGAAATTCAACTGTACGAACTGGGCCAGCTTCTCTTTCCATGGGTCAGCCGCAGGAATACTCTTCCTGAAGAATTCATCCGCCCTTAGCTCGCTGAAATCGGTAAATGCCTCCGATTCATTGAAACTGTAGGCAATCTTGGCAAGGTACCCGCCCTGGACAGTCAGATTGCGCTGAATCCGCCCGAAATTGGGGCCAAGCAGTGAATCGGGCAAGAAATTCTCGACACAGAATTTATGGAATTCATCGGCTGTACCATCCGACTTCCTCCAGTTGCCCGCCAGCAGTGTTGTACCCTTTACCATCCGTTCCCTGATCGTTTCACCGTATTTCCCCGCCAGCTCGTCCTGAACTTTCCGCAACGTGACGTTGTCAATCGAATCGTTTCCTGAACTTTGTGATTCAGAACTGCAGCCCCAGATAACCAGAATGATTATCAGGCTGGTGAATCCACAGAATAAGACAGTTCCCCTTTTCATTTTGCCTTTGATTTTTCGATAAATGATTTAAACACCTTCATTTCATAGGGGCTGTAAGGTTTGAAGTCGCCCGTATACAAATCGTGCTGCCAGATACCGCGGTATGGAAGGTTTTCCGGACGGTGGCCCCAGGGCAGATCGGTCTGCGTTTTCCCGTTTACCAGCCCCCAGTGCATGCAGCCGACATTCTCGCGAAAGAAGAGCGGGAGCACGCTTTCCACTGTTGACCCGATCGGCCGGTTGAGCCACTCCGAGCAAACCAGCGGTCTCTTTTCCATTTTCAGTTTTTCGATCAGCTTTTCAGTTTCTTCCTTGTCGGAGTAACAATGGAAGCTTATCACATCCGAATTTTCAAACAGGATCTTATTGAGCACGGGGTTCCCGTCCCAGTAGGCGATAGTAAGCGGCTGCAACGGATTCATTTCGCGGGCCCACGCAAACACCTTCCTTACAAGCAGATAGCTTTTATCCGGCAGCGCACTGGTCGACGGCTCGTTATACAGATCCCACATCAGGATGGCGGGATTGTCTTTAAATGACCCGATCACATCCTTCACATATTTACCAATCCGGGGATAGGTCGTTGTGTCCTTCACCATGGTTTCTCCGGGGCTTGGCGACCACGCCCAGGCGTACCAGCCCTTAAGCGGTTCAGGCTGCTTACCCAGACTGGGATCCACATTGGTACCGAACACGCAATCATCAAAAAGCGCCGGCATCACCCTGAAATTGTGCTTGATGCAAATGGCCAGGAATTTGGCAAAGGTGGCCCTGAACCAGGCGGGGTCATCCTCCCACACGGCAAACTGCAGCACAACCCGCAGGGAATTGAAACCGGTGGCTTCAGCAAGCGCCAGCTCCTTGTCGATGACATCCGGCGAGAAGCTGGTTTTGTCCCACATCGCCGTGTAGTTGATGGCGTTGGCCGGGATGTAGTTGAACCCGCAGATCCATGGATTTGCGTTGTACCATTGCCAGGCCTTTTCGGCGCTCCACTGTGCTCCGGGCTGCTGGGCCTGTGAAGGCAGCGACGCAGCCAGAAACAAAACAAGGCCGATGTTCAAAAAGAATTTCCATAATGTTTTCATAATCAATATAATATATTACATATTTATTCCCAGGGATGAAGCAATACCTTTCCGCAATTGCCGGAAACCTGCAGCTTAAATGCATCTTCTGTCTGAGCTAGAGGAAAAGTATGCGTGATAAGACTGGTTATCGGACCCGGATTCCGGGCGATTGTTTCCATGATCAGGGCAGCATTGTCCAGGTTCCAATGCCAGCTGCCCTGAATAGTCAGCCCTTTGCGGATCAGGTCATCGCTTACGTTAATGTTCAGCTTCCTTGATTCGCCCACAAAAGCCACCTGTCCCCTCCTCCGGGTTCCGTCGATACAGATCCGCTGGTAAATCTCCTGACCGGAACAATCGATGGACTTATCGGCGCCCCTGGAGCCGGTCAGGCTGCGGATTTGTGCAACTATTCCCCGATCCGTCGGATCGAGCACTGCCTCGGAACCCAACTCAATCGCCAGTCTGGCCCGGTATTGGTTCCGTGCAACGCCGATCACCCGGGCTCCCCTTGAAACGCAGTTTATCACGGCTCCAAGGCCGACGGGGCCCAATCCGGTTATCACCACCGTATCCGAAGATTTGATGCCGAGGCTGTTAACGGCCCCGAAACTGGCACCCAAACCACAGCAGGCCATGCTGGCATGATCATAGGTCATGCCTTCCGGAATCGGAATCAGGAGCCAGTCCTGCTTGACAACATATTGCGAGTAGGTTGCCTTACCGGAACTGCATGAACAGATCTCATACGGATCCACAACATGCTCACAATGAATATAATCCCCGTCTGCACAGAGTTCACAAACTCCGCACGGAAACTGGGGCATTACGACAACCCTGTCCCCGACCTTTACTTTTCCCGTTTGTGCAATTTCAACGACTTCACCGGCGGCTTCATGTCCCAGACATAATGACTCCGTGCCATCGCGATAATGGTAAAACTCCGTGCACATCGGAGCGGTATGAACCTTTACGACGACAAAATTTTCCCTGGCACCTGGTTTAGCCTCTTTAACTATTTCAACGCGGCTACCCGACCGGATGACCGTTGTACTCATCTGATTGTAGCTCATTTCCCTTTAATATTCAATTTATAGGTCTTCGACAACCCGTCGAGCATCATGGCCACAATGGTGCATGACATGCCGAGCCATGGTACGCCGAGCGGCTGGCCGGTGATGGAGTCGTAATGCTCGTTTATGCCGTTCTTAAGAGCGTTGGCGATTGTCTTGTCGCAAATATCAGCAGCGATTTCATGATAGCCGTATGCCGCGAATCCATGGGCAACCTGGTAATTGGGGGCCGGCCATACATCGCCGCGCCAGTAACTGTTGGCAACAAATGTCTTGTCCATTCGATCAACTGTGGGAATGGGAAGCGGCGTCTGCCAGTGTTCGGTCATGAAAGCCTCCGCCATCCTCTTCGCCATCTTCCGGGTGGGGACCTCGGCCATAAGCGGCATCCAGCTGCCGATGGTGGCCACCGGGATCTTCTCCAGGGTGTCGCGCCTCACCGCAAGGAAAGTCCCGCTCGATTCGTCCCACATGTGCCGGCGCATGGCATCCACGGATTTATCCACGCGCTTCTTGCGCCTTGCTGCCATGGCTTCATCGCCAACCTCCCCTGCCAGGCGAATCAGGCTCCTTTCGGAACCCACCAGATAGGCGGTGATGCCAGG
>CAYWHP010000007.1:0-41472 GCA_964457845.1 uncultured Porphyromonadaceae bacterium
TTTTAACCAATTTTAAGGGTTGAAAACGGTCAACGTATTTCAGGCAAGGTCAGGTTTCGGGTTTCGGGTATCGGGTATCGGGTATTGGGTATTGGGTATTGGTATCGGGTATTGGGTATCGGGTATCAAATATTGCCCCAGAACAGAGCGTTGAGAAACAGTTTGTGGGAACCGGCCCAGTAACCACGGAAAAGCGGATCATCCAAAAACAGGATCACTTTGCCGGTTCCGATTGACTGCCGCTGAATGGCGGATGAATTCCTGACAAGGTCGATGCTTGTTTTATTCGCATATCCCGAAAGCAGAGGGCTTTCGGTAAACCTTGCCGTATTTTCATAGGCATCCTGTGCTGGTTTATAGATCGATTTTCCTTCCTTGAAAACAGCAATTTTATCGGTATGGTACCCATAGGCGAGGGGATGGGTGGTGTCGAGCTGGGCCTGGAAGATCGTCCCGGGAATAGACTTACCGGCCTGATCGGAGGAACGGTTTGCATACGGGCGCAATTCCGGGGATTCGCCGGGTTTTTCCTGACTCTTTTCAACCGGGGTAAGCTTTGCCAGCCCAGTTCGTGCCAGGAAGCCGCAACCCTCGTCCAATCCGATGATTGTGCCTCCCTTGCGCACCCACTCCTTCAGCTTTTCGACCGCAGAGGCATCCAGATCATAGCTTCCGGTAATTACGATATCGGTATAGCCGTCAAGATTAATTGAGTTGAAGCGGCTGATGTCGGCAAGTGTGATCGGGATGTTGAACCGTGAGTCAAGCAAATGCCAGACTTCACCGGTAATACTGCTGCTTCCTGCACCGGAAAACGCCAATACCCTAGGAACGCGGAGATTAACGAATTGTCCGCTGCCCAGATCGGGCCCGTCGGCCGTATAGCCGGTCGGGGCAGCGTACATGGTTAAGCCGTCCTCTTTGACAAGGCTTGTGAGGATATAAAACAAATCGCTGCCCGAAACCGGCTGGTTTTGCACCGGAATGAAAAGGGAGCCCGACAGGAACCGTATACGCTTGTTACCAAAGTCGAGGATAAAGGGTGTGGTGGCAAGGCGTACCTGGATGCCCTGTTTTAACAGTTGATAGAGTGTTTTGTGCACCAGGTAATCATCGCAGGCTATGAGGTAGCCAACGTTGTTTTCTGTGCCGGTAATTCGCCCGGTGGTAACCGGAAGACCCTTTACATCACTGGTTCCGCCCAGTTTTCCAATGTTTCGGGCATCGACCGCTTCAAAGGGGATTCCCATGGCGAGCGGGATTGTCCAGCTGCTAACATCATAAAATGTGCTGTCGGTGAACCGGGTATTGGTTTCAAAAATTGAGCGGATCAGCCGGAATTGCATCTGTGCGGCCGGGACAAACCACGATGATCCCGCTTCGAAGGCCATGCCGTTAACTTCAACCGTTTTATCAATGTCTTTCACGGTGATACCATGCTGGAGAAGCATGTCGAGCAGCATGACGGCCTTGTGCGGATCACGACTGTCGCCGAAAACATACCCTTTAACCGCGGAACTTTCACTTTCGGCGGTGGCATTGCGGTAAAAATCAGCCATATAGTATTGAAGCTCTTTTTTAAGATCCCAGGCTGCCGTAAGGGAAGAAAGTGATACGGTTACCTGGTTGCGGATCGTAAAGGGGAAAGTGAGTTTACCCCCGGAAGTTTCACGGAGATGGCCCCGGCTGCCGGCCTGTTCAAAAAGGATCCCGATTGAGCCGTGCAGGTCGGGATAGGATGATCCTTTCCCCACGTAAAAGTCATCGAATGTCTCCTCGGTAAAATAGAGGGAACCGATCTGATCCAGAGCCCGGGAATGATAGGTGCCGATTTTCTGTGTCAGGGCATAGTTGCCGGGCGGGACAAGCGGGTTGTTTCGGGCAGGAACCCCGGGTTGAAAGAAAAAGGTTGAATTTGAACCCATTTCATGATGATCAGTCAGCACATTGGGCATCCAGTGGTGAAACTGGGCCACAATGGCACGCGTTTCAGGATGTTGCAGAAGGAGCCAGTCGCGGTTGAGGTCGAACCAATAATGGTTTGAGCGGCTTCCGGGCCAGGGTTCCTGAAACTCGAATGAGTTGGGATCCGAATTGTTATTGAGACTTTTGCGTGAATTAACCCAATAAGCGAAGCGGTTCAATCCGTCCGGATTCAGGCAGGGATCTATCAGAATGACTGTTTGTCCGAGCAGCTGAATAACATTCTCATCTTCACAGGCAGCCAGGTAATAGGCAACCACCGGCACCGCATTCGCGCCGCTCGGTTCATTGCCGTGAATGCTGTACCCAAGCCAAACCACCAGGGGATCTTTACCCTTGATGCGGTTAGGTGACGACGGATCGATCGCGGCAAGGTGTTCCTTCCGCAGTTGTTCAAGGTTGCCGTGGTTTTCGGGAGCAGTAACGATCAGCTGAATCAGTTGCTGTTTTTCATAGGTTTCGCCCAGTTTGACGATGCTTATGCGATCGGAGGCATTGTCGAGGATCTCCAGATAGCTGACAAGCTTATCGTAAGTGAGGTGGTATTCGCCGGTTTTAAATCCGAAAACGGATTCTGGCGTCGGTATGGTCTGATTGTATCTGGCCCCGGCCGGCAGGAAGTATTCGAGGCCCTCCTGGGCAAACACCTGAACGAATGCTGCCAGGAACAGGCAAAGGAATAACAGTCGTCGCATTTTTGCTGGTTTTATGATTTGTTGAAATTAGGCTTTCCCGCCATAACCACCAAGATATATGTATCCTTCCCTGTCAAATTGTATACGGGCCGATGGCGGGGATACGGTAAAATGCTTTAGTTTTAATGCGGCTGCAAAGCGTTAAGGATTTCCTCTATGATAAATCGTGAATTGCTCAATCCCAATAGTATAGTGGTCATCGGAGCGTCGGACGACATCCGGAAACCCGGGGGTAAGATTTTGAAAAATATAATTGACCATGGCTACCGTGGCGAACTGTATGTGGTGAATCCCAAAGCATCGCAAATTCAGGGAGTGGTATCATTTCCGGATACAGGCGGACTGCCCCATGTTGACCTGGCCATTCTGGCTGTACCTGCTCAGGGATGCCCGGCCATTGTCCGTTCGCTGGCGACTCAAAAGCAAACGAAAGCGTTCATCATCATTTCCGCGGGTTTTTCGGAAGAGAATGCAGCCGGTGCAGAGCTTGAACATGAAATCACCGAAATTCTGGAAGCGACCGGCAGTTGCCTGATCGGGCCAAACTGCATTGGTGTCATCACAACAACCTATGCGGGCTGCTTCACACTACCGGTACCCAGGCTGGATCCGAAGGGCGTTGACTTTATTTCCGGATCCGGAGCCACAGCGGTTTATGTGATGGAATCGGCAATTCCGAACGGGCTGACCTTTTCGAGTGTCTTCAGTGTCGGGAACTCCGCCCAGACAGGCGTTGAAGATGTTCTGGAATACCTTGATGAAAGTTATGATCCGGAGACATCCAGCGAAGTTAAACTCTTATATATGGAGAGTGTGCAGAAACCGGATAAACTTCTTCGTCATGCCTCATCGCTCATCAGGAAAGGTTGCCGTATAGCCGCCATCAAGGCAGGCAGTTCGGAAGCCGGCAGCAGGGCTGCCTCTTCACATACCGGTGCACTTGCCAGCCCGGATACCGCCGTTGATGCCCTTTTCCGCAAGGCTGGCATTGTCCGTTGCTACAGTCGCTCGGAGCTTGCCACCGTGGGGGCGATATTCATGCACCGCAGGCTGGAGGGCAAAAGGATTGCCGTAATAACACATGCCGGCGGTCCTGCGGTCATGCTTACAGATGCGCTTTCGCACGGCGGCATGGAGGTTCCGCTCATCAGCGGCGAACCTGCTGAACGGCTGCTCACCAGGCTTTTCCCCGGGTCGTCGGTTGCAAATCCCATTGACATCCTTGCCACAGGAACTGCCGAACAACTTGGAGCTGCAATTGATTGCGTTAATGATGACCTTGATCATATCGACGGAATGTGCATCATTTTCGGCAGTCCGGGCCTTACCTCCATGAAGCCGGTATACGATCTGATCGACCTGAAGATGAGAACTTCTAAGAAGCCAATTTTCCCGATTCTGCCTTCCGTCATTAATGCCAGTGATGATATAGCCGGATTTCTGGCGATGGGGCGGATCAATTTTCCGGATGAAGTCTTATTCGGACAGGCGCTCATCAAAGCGGCAAGTGTTCCGGCCCCTGTGCCGACCGGCGAGATTGAACTGATTTCAGGATATGACAGGATCCGCCATCTAGTGGCTGGGTATGCCGACGGCTATCTCAATCCCGGTCAGGTTCAGGATTTGCTGGATGCTGCCGGTATAAGCAGGATTCGTGAGCGCGTGGTGAATTCCCAGGAGGAGGCAGTCAGCTCGGCACTGACATTTGGTTTTCCTGTGGTCATGAAGGTTGTGGGTCCGGTTCACAAAACCGATGTTGGTGGTGTTCTGCTCAACCTCGCCAACCATGAAGAGGTTTCCGAAGCCTTCCAGCGGCTGATGTCGATTAACGATGCCACCGGCGTTCTGATTCAGCCGATGCTGAAAGGCCGTGAACTTTTTGTCGGGGCCAAGCGGGAACTCCCGTTCGGGCACCTGGTGGTGATCGGTCTCGGCGGAATATTTATTGAAGTGCTGCATGATGTGCAGTCGGGATTAGCCCCGTTGACGGCTGCGGAGGTATCCCTGATGATCAGCCGGCTTAAGGGAGGAAAGTTGCTGCAGGGTGTGCGAGGCCAGGCAGGAGTTAGTATCGGCAAGTGGATTGAGCTGATTCTGGCTGTTTCTGCACTGGTAGCCGCCGCTCCGGAAATTGCCGAGATGGACCTCAATCCGGTTATGGGGCTCTCCGACAGGGCAATTGCGGTGGATGCCCGTATCCGGATCGAAAAGTAGACCGATTTTTATATTTTTGCACAAACAACAAATTGATATGGATAAAATTGCGATTCTGTACGGTCCCCTGGGCGGAAATACCGAAAAGGCTGCCCGCCTGGTTGCAAAGGCCTTCGGAGAAGGTAACGCCGACCTGATTCCGGTTAAGAATGCGTTAGAAGCTGATCTTGAGCCTTATAAAATGATCATCTTCGGTGGTCCTACTGTCGGAACGCATACGTGGGCCGATCAGACCCAGAAAAACGACTGGGACCTGTTTCTTACCCGCCTCTATAAAATGAACCTGGGTGGCAAAACCTGTGCGGTGTTCGGTTTGGGTGACCAGGTGTGCTATTCATTCAATTTTGTTGATGACATCGGAGTAATCTCGGATCAGATTATCGCTTCAGGCGGCCGGTTGATCGGGATGGTTGGACCGGAAGGTTATGCATTCGATGAATCGAAGGCATTCCGCGAAGGCCGGTTTTCAGGCCTTCCCCTGGATGAAGACAACGAGCCGGACCTTACTGAAACCCGCATCAGCAATTGGGTTGAACTTTTAAAGACTGAGTTGTAAGCGAGTTCAAATGGATGGAAACGGTGACTTCGGTTGCCGTTTTTTGTTTTATGATGAATTTTTCCAAACCAACCTTTCTGATCGATCCGCAGATATGCAGATCGAACATCCGGAGCATGGCGGACAAAGCCGCCAGCTCAGGCGCCATCTTCAGGCCTCACTTCAAAACCCACCAGTCCCTTGCCATCGGAAAATGGTTCAGACAGGAGGGGATTTCCCGGATCACCACCTCTTCACTCTCGGCTGCCCATTATTTTACCGGCGACGGCTGGGATGATATCACCGTAGCTTTTCCTGTAAACCTGCGGGAAATGGATCTGATTAATGAGCTTGCCGGCAGGATCCGGCTCGGATTGCTTGTTGAGGATCCCGAAGTTGTGAGGGCACTGCAGGAGAAGCTCACTGCCGGGGTTGATGCCTATATAAAGATAGATACCGGTTATCACCGGACAGGCCTGATGCTGGAGGAGATGCCTGTTATTTCAAATATTGCTGACCTTATCCGGCAGAATCCGTTGACCCGGCTTAAAGGGTTGCTCACCCATGCCGGTCATACCTATCATGCCAAAGACTTGCCGGAGATCAGATCGATTTTTGGCGATTCGCTGACAATACTGGAATCGATCAGGACACGGCTTGGCGAAAGCGAACTCCTGCTTTCATACGGGGATACACCTTCTTGCAGCCTGTTGGATGATTTGACGGGTATCGGCGAGTTGCGACCCGGTAATTTCGTATTCTACGATCTTATGCAGTGGAAAGCCGGGGTTTGTTCGTTCAATCAGATTGGCGGAATTGTTGTTTGCCCGGTGGTAGCCGTACATACGGCGAGAAACCAGGCTGTTTTGTACGGGGGTGCTGTTCATTTGTCGAAAGATTCTATAAGCGTTGATGACCGCCCTGTTTTTGGCCAGCTGGTCACTTTCGACGGAAAGGGGTGGAGTGAGCCGGTACCGGGAGCTTTCGTGGTATCCTTATCGCAGGAGCATGGAATACTTGAGGCGTCGGCAGAAGTGATCGGAACCCTGGAGCCGGGCATGCTTGCAGGGATTATTCCGGTTCATTCCTGTTTGACAGCCAGGCTGTTGCAGGGCTATTCGTTAATTGGCGGCGGTGAAGCGGATTACTTTCCGGGATAATGATTATTTTCAGGTTTGGGTTTATGAAAAAGTTATATCTTGCCAGATGGTACATAACACACCGATAGACAGCAATACAGTCAGGGAGCAGATAGCCCTCTCGAACCTGGCTGATCTCGGCCGTGCTTCTATCCGGGAAATTGTTCGGCTGGTTAACATAATTGAGCGGCTTACCGGAGAAAAGTTCATCCGCATGGAGATGGGGGTACCCGGTCTGGAACCGCCGGATATCGGAATCGAAGCGGAAATTGCTGCCCTGCACAAGGGTGTGGCATCAAAATACCCGATGATCGAGGGGGTGCCCGAGCTCAAGCGGGAAACGATGCGGTTCGCCAAGCTGTTCCTTAATGTCGATGTCTGGGAGGAAGCCTGTATTCCCTGTGTGGGTTCGATGCAGGGGGCCATGGCCGCTTTTATGGTTGCCAACCGGTCGGACCGGAACAAACTGGGAACCCTTTTCATCGATCCCGGTTTTCCGGTGCAAAAGCAGCAGTGCCGTGTTCTCGGTCATACTTTCGAGTCATTCGATGTTTACGATTATCGGGGTGACAAACTAGGACCCAAACTCGAATCGTACCTTTCTACCGGAAGGATTTCAACTCTGCTTTATTCCAACCCGAACAATCCGTCATGGATCTGTTTTACCGAGGATGAATTGCGTACGATCGGGGAGCTTGCTAATAAATATGATGTTATTGTCATAGAGGATCTTGCCTATTTTGGAATGGATTTCCGCAAAGATTATTCCCAGCCAGGGGAGCCCCCGTATCAACCCACTGTGGCGCATTATTGTGATCACTGGCTGCTATTGATATCCAGTTCGAAGGCCTTTTCATTTGCCGGTGAGCGGGTGGGCGCCATGGTGATAAGCAACAAGCTCTTCGGACGGGTTTATCCTGACCTGAAACGCTATTACACCTCCGACCAGTTTGGCTATTCCATGATATATGGCGCTCTATATGCCCTCTCATCGGGTGTTTGTCACTCAGCCCAGTACGGGCTGGCTGCCATGTTGAAGGCAGCCAACGACGGGCAGTTCAATTTTGTTGAAATGGTAAAGGAATACGGGGTAAGGGCTCATGAGCTCAAACGGATCTTTCTTGAGAACGGGTTCGAAATCGTCTACACCACCGACATCGACGAGCCGGTTGCTGACGGGTTTTATTTTACGATTTCATATCCGGGAATGACCGGTGCAGTATTGCTTGAGAATCTGCTTTATTACGGAGTGAGCGCTATATCCCTGGTTATCACAGGTAGTACGCGGATTGAGGGACTCAGGGCCTGTGTTTCGCAGATACACCCGTCACTCTATCCGGTACTGGAAACCAGGCTGAAACAGTTTCGCAAGGATTTTTCAGATTAGATTAAAAAGTTGTAATTACCCCGGCCAATTTTCCGGGTAAACTTAAATTGACAGATATGGCAAAAATGAAGGGTGCGATTGTAGTGGACATCGAAAAATGCAAAGGTTGTGAAGTTTGCAGGGTCGCATGTCCCAATGATGTTATCGCCATGACTCAGGAAGTTAACCACAAGGGTTACCATTACGCCTATCAGGAAAAACGCGAGGATTGCGTTGGCTGTGCCAACTGCGCCGTTGTTTGCCCGGATGGTGTAATCACTGTTTACAAAATAAAATTGTCCGATTAATCATAAAAGTATCTGATGATGAAGGAATTGAAGCTGATGAAAGGCAATGAGGCGGTTGCGGAAGGCGCCATCAGGGCCGGATGCGATGGCTACTTCGGTTACCCCATCACCCCGCAGTCGGAGGTGATGGAATACCTCATGGCACAACAACCTGAAAAGCGCACCGGTATGGTAGTGCTGCAGGCTGAGAGTGAAACTGCGTCAATTAACATGGTCTATGGCGGGGCCAGCACCGGGAAGAAAGTGATGACGAGTTCTTCGAGCCCGGGTATCAGCCTGATGCAGGAGGGGATCTCCTATCTGGCAGGAGCCGAGCTTCCCTGCCTTCTGCTCAATGTGGCCCGCGGGGGTCCGGGGCTCGGAACCATTCAACCATCCCAGGCTGATTATTTTCAGTCGGTGAAGGGTGGGGGACATGGCGATTACCAGCTTATTGTTCTGGCGCCGTCGTCGGTTCAGGAGATGTTCGATTTTGCTTTTCTGGGTTTCGACCTCGCCTTTAAATACCGCAATCCGGTATTGATCCTCTCCGACGGGCTGATTGGTCAGATGATGGAGAAGGTAGAAATGTGCGAGCAGATTCCCAGAACCACCACTTTCGACAGGAGCTGGACGCTCACCGGCAAGCCCGATGGCCAGGAGCGGAACATTGTTACCTCGCTCGATCTCGATGCCCACCAGCAGGAGCTTCACAATATCCACCTGCAGGAGAAGTACAGGAAGTGCAGGGAGGCAGAGGTCCGTTATGAACTTATCTCAACGGATGATGCAGAATACCTTTTTGTTGCCTACGGTTCTTCGGCCAGGATCTGCCAAAAGGCAATTCAACTGGCCAGGGCCGAAGGGATAAAGGTTGGACTTTTACGGCCGATTACCCTCTGGCCCTTCCCGACAAAACCGCTGGCTGAACTGGCTCCCAGAATGAAAGGCATCCTGAGTGTGGAGATGAGTGCCGGTCAAATGGTGGAGGATGTACGGTTATCAGCCGGATGCGGCATACATATAGAGCACTTCGGTAGAATGGGAGGGGTGATCCCGACCCCGGAAGAAGTGTTGGAAAATTTAAAGAAACTCCTTATTTCGAAATAGTTATGGATATCAACGATATTATCAAACCGGAGAACCTGGTTTATCGGAAAACCCCGCTGATGACCGATAAGCCCCTGAGCTATTGCCCGGGCTGCGGCCATGGAACGGCCCACCGGATACTTATGGAGGTGATCGAGGAGATGGGGATTCAGTCGGATACAATCGGGGTTGCCCCGGTTGGCTGTTCGGTGCTGGCGTATGATTTCATGAATGTGGATATGGTTGGAGCGTCACACGGAAGGGCACCGGCTGTGGCCACCGGTATCAAGCGCTGCTGGCCCGACAAGTTCGTTTATACCTATCAGGGAGACGGCGACCTGGCGGCGATCGGAACAGCTGAAACCATTCATGCATGCAACCGCGGCGAGAACATTACCATTATTTTCATCAATAACGGGATTTATGGTATGACAGGCGGCCAGATGGCCCCAACCACGCTCAGTGGCATGAAGACTTCCACCAGCCCGTATGGCCGCGACATTGAAACCATGGGCAATCCCCTGAAGATCACCGAGCTGGTTGCCCAGTTGCCCGGTACATGTTATGTAACCCGGCAGTCGGTTCATTCCCCGCGAAATGTACGGCGGGCAAAGAAAGCTATCCGTACCGCCTTCGAATCTCAAAAAGAAAAGAAAGGGCTTTCCCTTGTGGAAATCGTTTCTAACTGCAATTCGGGATGGAAGCTCGAACCGGTGGCTTCCAACGAATGGATGGTAGAGAACATGTTTCCATATTACCCGCTGGGTGATATTAAAGTTGATGGTAAACTGGTTGTTAATCAATAATTTAAAGACCATGACTGAAGAGATTATCATAGCCGGTTTCGGGGGGCAGGGAGTGCTTTCGATGGGCAAGATTTTAGCGTATTCGGCCATTATGCAGAACCAGGAAGTAAGCTGGTTCCCTTCTTATGGACCCGAAATGCGCGGTGGAACAGCCAATGTTACCGTTATCCTGAGCGATGAGCGGATCAGTTCGCCAGTACTTCATTTGTATGATACAGCGATTTTGCTGAATCAGCAGTCGCTCGACAAATTCGAGGGTTCGGTTAAACCGGGCGGTTTGCTGTTGTTCGACCCGAATGGCCTGACGAGGCTGCCGGAACGGAAGGATATCCGCGTATATAAGGTGGAGGCCGCCGATGCATCCGGTAAAATGGAATCGACGAAAGCCTTCAACATGGTGGTTCTGGGTGCCTATTTAAAGATAAAGCCTGTTGTAAGCCTTGAAAATGTTTACAGGGGACTCGAAAAATCAATACCGGCACGTTACGGTCATCTGCTGCAGCTTAATAAGGTTGCGATTGACAAGGGGCAAGAGATTGTTGAGGAGTATAAAGGTTAGGAGGTTACCCTTACCGTCACTCGTCACTCGTCACTCGTCACTCTTTATTCCAAAAAGGAATTCTTCTTGTGCATATTATACAGGTACCGGTTTAGCAGGCCGGGAAAAAACTTTCCAAGGTAAATCCCTGCGATCTCGAATCCGCCATAGGTTATTTCCGCTTTATTCCGATGGACCGCGTTCACCATTTTTTCTGCTAATTTCTCAGGTGCGATACCCTGCGCCTGCTTACGGCTCATTTTATTGAAACGCTGGCCGGACGGGGTAATGGCGTTAACCGAAACCTGCGTTTTAATGTAACCTGCACACACGATGGTTACCTTAATTCCATCGTCGGCCACTTCCTGGCGCATCGAATCGAAGAACCCATGCAGGGCATGCTTTGCAGCAGAGTAGGCCGACCGCTGCGGGGTGCCGATTTTACCCACAACGCTCGATGTTACCACAATATGTCCGGTTTTGCGGCTGGCCATGTGGGGCAGCACCGCTTTGGTAAGGGCCACCACGCTGAAGTAATCGAGATCCATCACCTTTTTGTCGATATCGATTGATGACTCCATCGCAAGCGCCCGGCTTGATATTCCCGCATTGTTAAAAAGGATATCAACTTTTCCAAACCTGGCTATCACTTTGTCAGTAAGGGCTTTTGCATTTTCGTACTGATACAGGTCGGCCGGCAGGATCATAATCGATTCGGCAGGAAGCCTGGTGAGGGTGGCAACACGTTTCAGCTCCTCCTCTCGCCTGGCCGTAAGTACAAGCCGGGCACCTTCCTGTGCGCAAACCATGGCCAGCGCCTCTCCGATTCCGGATGATGCACCTGTGATCCAGACGATTTTATCCTTGAGTGATTTCATCTTTCGATTATTTGCACGAAAATAGCAATTCATTCCCAAGTATGGTTCAATAACGGTTATTCTGAAGGCCCCTCTTGTTATATTTGCCGGCCTGAATTATATTAAAAACCATGAAAAAGATCAACGGAATCCAGCAGATAGGCATCGGGGTAAGCAATTTATACGAAGCCTGGAAATGGTACAAGCAAGTGTTTGGGATGGATGTCCGTGTTTTCGAGGATGATGCTGTGGCGGAGCTAATGCTTCCTTACACCGGAGGGGAGCCCCGCAAGCGGCATGCCGGCCTGGCGGTAAACATGCAGGGTGGAGGAGGGTTTGAAATCTGGCAGTACAAGGGCAGGATTCCCCAACCCGCGACATTTGCCATTCAGGCGGGTGACGTAGGCATTTATGCCGCCAAGGTCAAGTCAAAGGGAATTCATGCCAGCTACAAGCATATTATTGAGGCCGGTGCCGAGGTTCCGGGCGGAATTGTTGCCGGACCCGACGGCCGGGAGCATTTCTTTGTCCGCGATCCTTTTGGGAACCTTTTTGATGTTGTGGAATCGGGCTCATGGTTTTCCGACGAGAAAAAACACGGAGGCGGAACGTATGGAGCAGTGATCGGGGTAGCTGATATTGACAAATCACTGGCGGTTTATTCCGGCATTCTGGGATACGACCAGACGGTATACGATAAATCAGGCGTATTCGCCGACCTGGACAACCTTCCGGGAGGAAAAGGAAAATTCCGGCGTGTGCTGCTCAGCCATTCTGTGAAACCCACCGGCGGATTTACACGGCTTTTCGGGGAGAGCCGCATCGAGCTCATTCAGTCCCTTGACCGTAAACCGGAGCGCATATTCCGCGACAGATTGTGGGGCGACCTGGGGTTCATTCATCTCTGCTTTGATATTAACGGGATGTCGGATCTGAAACGCGAGTGCGCCGAAAAGGGTTTTCCGTTTACCGTTGACAGTCATGCCAATCTGGGCGAATCCTTCGATATGGGTGAAGCTGCCGGACATTTCAGCTACATCGAGGATCCCGACGGAACCCTTTTGGAATTCGTTGAAACCCATAAGGTACCTATCCTGAAGGCATTGGGGATATCGATCGACATGCGCAAAAGGGATCCTGAAAAAAACCTGCCCGACTGGCTGGTGAGGGGATTACGGTTTAATCGCTTCAAGGGTTGACTTCCGGCCCCTGCTTATAAAAATTCATCTCATCAAGGTACTTCCATGCCTGTTCGGGCATGAAAAAGCGTACATCTTTCCCGGTTCGAATGGATTCGCGGATAAAGGTGCCGGAAACTTCCATCAGCGGTGCCTTTACCAGTGTTACCGACTGGTGATCCAGAAGAACGTGACGCGTGACGCGTGACGCGTGATGCGTAAGATCGCCTGAGGGGAATCCTGCGTCAGATTTTGTTTGGGTTTCCGTGTCACGTGTCACGCGTAACGCGTCACGATCTCCTTCATTGCGCGGATAAACCAATATCCTGTAATCCGCAAGGATCCGGTCGCTCTCCTTCCACTCGTGGAATTTCGGAAGCTGGTCCTCACCCATGATAACAGTGAATTCCGTATCCGGGTATTCCCCGGATAGAAAATCAAGCGTATCAATGGTATACGATGGTTTTGGCAGCTTAAACTCAACCGAGCTGACGCGGAACTTCGCATAATCCCCCACTGCCCGGATCAGCAGCTCGCGGCGGTGGTAATCGGCAAGGAGCTCTCCCTCCGGCTTGAAGGGGTTCCTTGGGCTGACCACAAACCACACCTGCCCGAGTCCGCTGAATTCCGCCACATAGTTGGCTATCATCAGGTGCCCGTTGTGAACCGGATTGAATGATCCGAAATAGAGCCCTACACGTTTACTTTTCATTGAGGAAATCCCTGATCAGTTTTTCCGCCTCCTCCAGTGCGGTTTCGAGGCGGTCATTAACGATGATTTTATCGAAACTACTGGCTTTCTCCATCTCGATGAGCGCTTTGCCGAGTCGAAGCTCAATCTTTTCTGCTGAGTCAGTGGCCCGGTTAACCAATCGCTCCCGGAGTGCCGCCACCGACGGCGGGCTCACAAAAACGGTTAATGCCAGGTCGCCGCATAATCGCTTGATATTCATACCGCCAGCAACATCCACATCGAACAGGACGGAGTGTCCGTTCGCATGAATCCTGGCAACTTCTGAATTCAGGGTGCCATAAAAGTGGTCGGGATAAACCTCCTCCCACTCGAAAAACTCGCCGGCAGCCACCCTTTTCCGGAACTCCTCAATGGTAATGAAGAAGTAATCCACTCCGTCGGTTTCGCCGGGCCGTTTTTCCCTGCTGCACGCGGTGACCGAAAACTCCAGACCAAGGCCCGCATTAAGCAGATGCCGCGCGATGGTCGTTTTCCCGGCTCCGGACGGCGCGGATAGTACGATGTATTTATGCGTCATAAAACGTTCATGCTCAGTTCTTTTATCTTCTCCAGCTCATCCTTCATCTCCACCACGATCCGTTGTATATCGGAATCATTGGCTTTTGACCCGATGGTATTGATCTCCCTGCCGATCTCCTGCGAAATGAATCCCAGTTTCCGGCCGGGCGTCTCTTCGGTTGAAAGGGTTTCCATGAAGTATTCACAATGGTTGCCAAGCCGAACCATCTCCTCGTTAATATCCAGTTTTTCAATGTAGTAGATCAATTCCTGCTCGAAGCGGTTCCGGTCAACGGTTACCTTTTCGCTGATCTCCTTGAGTGCATTCTCCATCCTGTCGCGAAGCCTTACCATTCTGTTCTTCTCGATGGACCTTACTTTGGCCACACCTTCCCTGATCAGACGTATCCGTGTGCCGAAATCCTCTTCCATCGAACGTCCCTCCTGCACGCGGAACTCCTCAACCTGCGTAACGGCCTGCTGGATACAACCGAAAATCTTCGACCATTCACCATCGTCAAAGTCCTGCTTGTCAACTTTAATTACATCCGGCAGCCGCATGACCATGGGCAGCAGAACATCCATGCCGGGCAGTTGCATCGCAGGCTCCAGCTGTTTCATCTGCTCGATATATTCCAGAATGATGCCCTGGTTAATCGAAACATTGCGCTCGTTGGCTGAGGCTTCGAACCAGACACTCAGCTCAACTTTACCGCGCTGCAGAATCCGGCTGAGTTCGTTCCTTACCTGATTTTCGCCTTCCCTGTAAATGGCAGGCAGCTTTATGTACAGGTCGGCCTGCTTACTGTTCAGGCACTTGATCTCCACGTTTGCCGTGCGGTTGCCCACATCAGCGGTAACTTTGCCGAATCCGGTCATCGATCTGATCATAATTCACTTGTATTTAGGGCAAAGTTAGCAGAATGGGGCGATTCCCCCGTTACGGCGCGATGATTAACTTTGGCAGGTGAATTGATACACCCTATGAAAAGTTCTGCCATGAAACGGTTTTTATATATTCTGATCACAGTTGCCGGCTTAAGCCTGCTGGCTTCCCCCGTAACGGATCTCCCAATGGACAAGGTTGTCTGGGCAAGGATAGATTCGCTTGAATCACAGGGACTCTACCGTTCGGCACTGAAGCTTGCGGATCAGGTCTACCATGAGGCATCACGCCGGCTTGATCCACAGGAAGAGATAAGGGCGCTGATTTACAGACTTAAGTATACACAGGAGCTGGAGGAGGATGGTCAGGAAGCTGCCATCAGTCTTCTTTCGGGCACTCTTCCCGATAACAGAATGGTGCCCGGTGCGCTTAAGCAGACGATGCTTGCAGAGCTTTATTACCGGTACTATTCGGCCAACCGCTGGCAACTTAGCCAGAACCCGCCGGAGGATGGCAATTCCGACCGACCGATGAAAAACTGGTCGCCCGAGCGGTTTTACCGGGTTATCCTGGCTGCCTATGGACAATCCTTAGGCAATCCCGATCAGCTGGCAGGTGTCAGGGTAAGTTCACTGCCTGAATTGTGGACTGGCAGCCTTGCCGATACCGTTAACAGGCCTGCGCTGTATGATATGCTGATTGGTCGTGCCATTGAATTCATACGCAATGCGCCGGCCGAGTTTTCACTTCCGGCGCTGCGCCCGGTGCAGCTCTGCACACCGGAGATGTTCGCTGAGCCCGGTGCTTTCTACCAGGCCGTTCAGCGAACGGTTGCCTCGGAAAATCCGTTCGATAAGGCAATTTTCTGGTACGGCGAGTGGCTTCACCGTACTCGTGGGGATGCCCTTGTGGCCGCCGATCTTCAGCGGCTGCACTTCGTGCTCGACCATTCCTGTCATGCCTCCCGCGACAGTCTTTATCAGGGTGCATTGCTTGGATGGAAGGATCGTCTGGGAAAGGACAGCTCCGCAGCAATGGTTTTTGAAGCGCTGGCACAATACCGACTCGATCGTGCCGGACTTTACCAGATCAACGATCCCGACACCCTCAAATACCGGAATGATCGGACACTTGCCCGGGAATGGCTCAATCGCTCCCAGGAGTGGCCATCCACGAATGCTGCGAGGCGTTGCCTGAATACATTGAAGATGCTTCGGAATCCGGAATTGACCGCACTGGCTGAACCTTGCCAGGTGCCTGGTACCGCTTTTCCCGTCAGCCTCGAATACCGGAATATCGCCGACCTCTTTTACCGTGTGGTTAGAATGCCTGCGATGACCTTTTACACGAGCTGGAACGAGCTCCCGATGGAGGCGAGGATCGAACGGGTCAACCGTTCAGCGCCTGTTCGAACCGGTACCGTTCGCCTGCCCGACGATGGCATGATGAATCCCCACAGGATTCAGATGATCATGGATCCGCTGCCACCGGGCTTTTACCTGCTGGTTTTATCGCTCCAAAAGGATATTTTACCGGCCGGTACGCTCGTTACTTCGGTTCCCCTTCCCGTGAGCCGTACCATTTATCTCACCGGAGATGCTGGTACCGGTAAGCGGGAATTCTGGTTCCGCGATCGCGACAGCGGCGCGCCGCTCTCCGGTTTGTCTGTTGTTCCCTGGTACACACTCTATGATTCTGATGCCAGGCGACAGGTAACGGAAAAGGGAAGCCGCCGGAATGCCGGACTGAACGGGTACCTTGAGCTGGCCGACGGCGGGCCGGGACGCCTCGATCCAAATCCGAAAGCTTATCGGCTGGAAATTACAGGTAACGGAGACACGCTTGTGACGCAGGAGATGTTTTATCCGGGTTATGTTCATGGCAAAGCAGTGAAGCGCACTGCCGCATCACTGTATACCGACCGGAGCCTCTACAAGCCGGGCGAGAAAGCCTTTTTCAGAGGCGTTCTCGTTGATTTTACCGGGGACTCTATGTCACCGCACAAGCGGGATTCGATTAAAATTACACTGCAGGATCCCCGTTATCAGTCGGTAGCTGAGTTGATGCTGCCTGTCGACTATATGGGAGTCTTTCACGGTTCATTCCCCCTGCCGGCAAAAGGGCTGACGGGGCAATATATTTTACAGACAGCTTACGGTCAGGCCGTTGTGCAAATGGAGCAGTACAGGCGGCCTGCCTTCGCGGTTGAAATCCTGCCCGGGAAAGAAATCTGGCATCCCGGGGATAGCCTTTTGCTTCGCGGCCGTGTAACGGCCCTGTCGGGTGAGCCGGTAGCCGGTGCGGAGGTCATTGCTTCGATCGACCTGCAGCCGGTAGGAGGCAGGATGCGCTGGATGCCCTTCAGCGACAGGAAGATCCGGATAATGGAGTTGAAATTGACGACATCAGCAGATGGTTTATTTGTATGTCGCTGGAAATCAATATCCGAGGCGAGTAATCCATTTGGGTCAGGCATTGGCATGCGCTACGGCGTGCAACTGACGGTGACCGATCTGAACGGGGAGTCGCATCAGGAGGAGAGTTTCCTGGACTGCGGCAAAGAGACGGTGAGCCTCACCCTCGGCCTGCCTGCCCGCATTGAAGAAGGCGACACACTGACCGGCAGTTGCCAGGCCTCCTCAAGCGACGGCAGAATCGTTTCCCTGCCGGTAAACCTTAAAATCAGCAAACTGACAGAGCCGCTCCGGTTCTTTTCGAAACCGTTACTGCCCGTGCCCGACCGGTTCCTTGTGAGCCGGAAAGAGTGGGAAAAGCGGGTGTCCACGCTCCCATACAGGGATGAGCATCTGCCCGAATCATGGCCGGAATCGGCCGCAGTGGTTGCCAGTTACTATGCTAATGATACATTGTCGGTTCTTGCGCTTAATCCTCACGGGGGATGGAACCCGGGCTGGTACAAGGCCGAGTTGTCGGCTGCCGACGCGAAGGCAGCAAAAAGCGTTGTTCGCTATTTCCGTGTTGAGGACCCTTCACCCTCGAGAATCGGAGAGGCGCAGGCTTTAATGACCCATGGCACTAAAGGGGAGCTAAAGCCGGGTGAAAAGGTTGAACTGTTGTACGGCTCCGGCCGGAAAGGGTTTCTCTTGGTTGATCTTCGAAACCGGAAGGGGGTAGTTGGTTCGGGCTGGTATGCGTCTGACCGTAAACCGGCCGGCCTCTCCTGGAAGGTAACCGAAGCCTGGCAGGGTGGGGCGCTGATGCATCTTTACGTGGTCCGTTCCAACCGAATCTATGAGGAGACGATCGCATTTGATGTGCCCTGGCAGAAATCAGCGCTTTCCGTAACCGGCCTAGAAAGGATCGGCACCGTTAAACCGGGCGATTCAGTTAAGCTGCAGCTCAGGATACTTGACACGGAAGGTAACCCTGTTCGTGCATCAATGGGAATCACTGTTTATGATGCCTCGCTCGACCGGATAAAAATGCACGCCTGGCCGGTCATCGCCCGACGGTCCTGGTATGGAGGGGCTCTTGCATTTACCGGACCGGGCCAGTTCGCCAATGGTTCATTCAACCTGGCGGACCCGGTGCTCGGCCTGGTTGATATCCCGGAACCAGAGCCGCTTGGGCTGAACTGGTTTGGATTGGGATTTTATGGGATCAGTCAGATGAACGGTTCGATGGTAAAGATGGCAATGGCGCGGTCCGATGCGGCACCCGGAGGATTGCAGGAGCCTGAAGGGGCGGTGGTTTATTTTAGGGGGGATGCTGCAGGTGATACCGGAAAGGACAATCAAAGCGCTATACCTGTTAAGAAAGCAGAGAAGCCGGATGGCGGCATCGTGATACGGAGTGATTTCCGGGAGACGGCTTACTGGGCTGGAAATATCACGACTGATCTTAGCGGGGCTGCCTCAATCGGGTTTCGTGTTCCGGATGCCTTTACCGAATGGAAAGTGATGGTAACAGCTCTGGATGGAAGCCTTGCGACAGGCTACATCGATAAAACCTTCAGATCGGCAAAGGAACTCATGATCAGGCCCAATTTTCCTGAATTCATCAGGAAAGGCGATAGCCTTGATCTGGCGGCCCGGCTGGGCTGGTACGGCAAGGGCAGGGTAGAGACGGAAACTTCGCTGAGCCTTATTGACAGCATCGGAAACAGGATGTTCGAATATCCTTCAGTCAGGTCGGAACTTGCATCGGGCAGTGTTGTGCCCTTTTACTGGAGCTTTAAGGCAGATAAAAGGGTTCCTGTTACCTGGATACTGAAGTCCGATGCTTCCGTTTCTTCCGACGGGATTTCGGATACCATAAGGGTACTGCCCGATGATGTCCGGTTGTGGGAAGCCCGGCCATTTTTCTTTGCCAAACCGGGGAAGAAGGTGCTGAAAGTTGGACCGAATCCGGAGGAGGCATACTTCGAAGTAACAACAACGCCTGTATGGCAGGTGCTGCAATCACTTCCCGTGGTTTCCGGCAAGGAGCGTGATTGTTCGGAATACTGGTTCAGCAGGCTCTATCTGGCATCGCTGACCGGCGGGATTGCCGACAGGTTTCCGGCTGTCGCCGCACAATTTCTTAAGGACTCCGTGCCGGCCGACAGGAAAGCCTGGTTCAGGCAGATCGGCGAGTGGATGAATCCGCACTCCCGGGTGGTTGAAGTTTCCTATGTGATGGAAAAACTTTCTGATTTACAGAATCCCGACGGCAGCTGGCCCTGGTTCAGGGGCATGGGAACCGATCTGTTCATGACCCAGCAGCTAATTGCGGGATTTGGAGAGCTGAAATCATACGGGGTGTTTGATGTTACGGCAACCCAGCGCGGAAACTATATGCTGAATCAGGCGGTTGAAGCTATGGATACCTGGCTCTACAGGCAGTTCAGGGAGGTGATCCGGCAGGATTCCCTGCATCCGATGAAAGTTCACCTGAATCCGTTGATCATCCACTATCTATATGCCAGGAGCTTTTACCCGGGCTTGGCAATGGCTCCGGAAAATGAAATCGCATGGCTTCACTTCAGGGAGCGAATCCCATTGGAATGGACACAGCAAGAGCCCGGCTTGCAGGCTCTGCTGGCTATTGCGAGCATCCGGCTCGGGCGTGAGGGGGATGCCCTGCCTATCTACCGGTCGCTGCGGGAACGGGCCAAAACAGATGAACAGTGGGGAATCTTCTGGCCACGCAAGGGCAGTTCATCCGGATGGTTCAACTGGGATATCTGGATGCAGTCGAGAATGACAGAGCTTTTTGCCAGCCTCGAGGAGGGCAGCAAGGAGCTCGATCAGGTAAGGTTGTACCTTATTCATCAGAAGCGGGGCCGGGACTGGGGCAACGGTATGGTTGCCGCCTGGGCCTGCAAATCACTGCTTTTCTATGGAAAGATTGAAAATCAGCCGGCATCGGTTGGTTTCACCTGGGGATCTGAAGAATTTTCACCGCTCCGGATTAAGACCGGCAGTCGCGGCGTGACCGGCTATTACCGTTTCAACTGGAAAAACAGGGAAGAGATTCCTGCTGCTCCGGTTGCCGAGGTGAGGATGACCGAAGGCGGACCCGCCTGGGGAACACTTTTTACACTGAGCAATTACCGGATCGATGATCTCTCCGCTTCGGAAGGACCGCTCTCCATTAAGCGCGAATTGCTTGTGCTGACAAAACAGGGCAGCTGGTCGTTGATAGCTGCAGGAAACGTGCTGCGGGTTGGCGATGTCTTGCGTATCCGGCTGACAATCAGGTCCGATCGCGAATTGAGCTATATTCAGGTCAAGGATCAGCTGAGTGCGGGACTGATGCCGCTACAGGTGCTTTCGGGATACCAGTATCACACCGGGCTCTCCTGGTACCAGTCGCGGGAGCCGGAGGCAGTTGTCTGTTACGTTTCGCAGCTGCCGAAAGGTGAGAGCACCATCGAATACCAGGCTGTGGTGGAGCAGGCTGGAAATTATTCTGGGGGTTATGCTGAGGCAGTCAGTCTCTATGCCCCTGAATTCAGGGCATGGTCGGGTTCTTCAAGGATCCGTGCGGGCCGGTAATTTCAGCAGCGGTCGAGCTCAAGAGTGAAGTGGCGCATGATCGGGGCTTCGGATACTATCCTGTAGCCACGCCTGATCTCCCCGGCCCTGTCGAAGGCGAGTTTAACTGCCGCCGCCGCATATTCCATGTGGCTTTCTGTATACACCCTCCTCGGGATGGCCAGCCTTACCAGCTCGAGTGCCGGAAACCGGTTTTCACGGGTGACGGGATCACGATCAGCCATAAGGGCTCCGATTTCAGCGGAGCGGATGCCACCGGCCTTGTACAGCTCCACCACCAGGGTCTGACCGGGAAACTCCTCCCGGGGGACATTCGGAAGGAACCGCAGTGCATCAATAAATACTGCATGGCCGCCGATGGGCAGTTGAACAGGGATGCCAAAGGCATGAAGCCGCTCACCCAATCGTGCAACCTGGGTGATGCGTGCGTCGAGGTAGGAGAATTCAGTTGCCTCACGAAGCCCTACGGCGAGTGCGGCCATATCCCTTCCGGCCTGTCCACCGTACGTGATGTATCCCTCGAACATGATATTGTAAACCGTAGCCTGGTTGTATAATGCTTTGTCTTTCAGAGCAATAAAGCCACCAATATTTACGATGCCATCCTTCTTTGCCGACATGGTCGCACCATCAAAAAGCGAGAACATCTCAAGGACAATCTCCCGGATAGTTTTATCGGCAAAGCCTGGTTCACGTGTTTTAATGAAGTAGGCGTTCTCAGCAAAACGGGCGGCATCCATGATCAGAAGCTTTCCGTATTTATCCGCGAGATGCCTGACTGCTTTCATGTTATCCATCGAAACAGGCTGGCCTCCGGCAGTATTGCAGGTTGCCGTGATCAGAATGAACGAAACGAGGTCACCACCGTTGGAAAGCACCTCTTCGAGCTTCTCCAGGTCAACATTTCCCTTAAACGGATGCAGGCTGGTGGTATCATCGGCTTCGCTTATCGTACAGTTTACGGCAACAGCCTTACGGAATTCAATGTGCCCCTTGGTGGTATCGAAGTGGGCATTTCCGGGGACCAGTTGTCCCTCACTCACCAACACCGAGAATAGAACATTCTCCGCAGCACGACCCTGGTGGGTGGGAAGCAGATAATCAAAACCGGAGAGCTCCCGGATGGTCTCTTTCAGTTCGTGGTAGGATCTGGACCCGGCGTAGGACTCATCGCCGGACATGATCGCCGACCACTGCCGGTCGCTCATGGCGCCTGTACCTGAATCGGTTAGAAAGTCAATAAAAACCTGTTCGCTTCTTAGATTGAAAACATTGTAGCGGGCTTGCCGGATCCAGGTTTCACGCTCCTCCGGAGTGCTCGGATAGAGCGGTTCGATCATCTTGATTTTATATGGTTCGCAGGAAGGTAACATACTCGTAAGGTTTAAAATGAAATAATGGTGAAAATTGAAAGGATACCCGATACCTGATACCTGATACCTGATACCCGATACCCGATACCTGATACCCGATACCCGATACCCGATACCTTAACCCTGCTTTTTGAACGAATCCCGTTCCTTCAGATTGCGAAAAACCTGGGTGGCTAAAATAGATATGACCCTTGAAGCGTTCATGTAGAGTGCAAATTTCGGAAATAAACCGGACTTGTGTCCAACTTTTATCATGAATTGGGGTGTGCTTTTATATTTTTGCACTGTGAAGATCGAGATGAACAGGATATACTACAAATTACTACTCCTTATTTTTATGCTGGGATTGCTTTCCTTTCCGAAGGCAGTTGCTCAGGTGTCGGATCGAAACGCGCTGGTGCGGGAAGCCCAGAATCTTTCAAAGGATTCACTGATCACACTCCTGCGGGCCAAGGATTCACTTCTTTCTATCAGGAAGCGCGACTCGATCAATATGGCCAACCTCATTGTAAATCTCGAGTTCAATCGCGATTCTCTCCATTCTGCCCTGAGCCAATCGATTTATCGGCATAAACTTGACTCTGCCGAACGAATGAGGCGATACCTGAATTTTCGTGAATTCAACAGGAAATCCCGCCAGGGGTTTTATACCCCTATCGGTATCATAGATAACGATTCGGTACGAAGCAATGTAAAAGAGGTGGTCGACCTGCTTTTCGAGGACACTGCCTATAACCCGAAGCCCCACCTGTTGAAGGCATCTGTTGAAAGGCTGCTGAACCACCTTGGAAATGATTCAATCTATTTCCGGATTGTTAATGCCAAAAAGGATACCGTCCCCTTTATCCTGAAAAAGGACCGTGTAGATTCCACCGCATTTTTCGTGATGAACAGTACCAACGATTCAGCAAGGATCTTTATCAGGAGCCTCGATAAAAACACAATCTACATGTGGGTTAACGATGACCTGATGCTGAAGCACCTGCTGAAAAACAAGGGCGAACCCGAAGGAATCGATATCCGGTGGCAGGATCCCGGCAAATTCCGTGTAGCCAGAAAGCCTTATCCAGTGCCGATTCCCAAATACTGGTACCTTAAAACGCATTTTAGTATGACGTTCAACCAGTATGCCTTTTTGAACTGGGCCAGAGGGGGGAACACCAACGTGGCACTCAATGCGGATGTTAAGTCATGGGCCAACTATGCCAAGGGCAATATCTCCTGGACCAATTACTTCTGGTTTAATTATGGTGTACAGAAAGCCGAACTGGTTGAACTGAGGAAGAGTAACGACGTTATAAACGTGATATCGAACCTGTCACATAAGGCGTTCAAGAAATTTGACTACACCCTCGGATTGACGTATTCGACGCAGGGATTCAGGGGATATGCCTATCCCAATGACTCGGTACCGGTCTCAAAATTCATGGCTCCGGCTGATCTGAAACTTAAGCTTGGTTTAACCTACAGGCCCAGCCCCAAGCTCACCATCAACATGTCACCTGTCCAGGGGCAGTTCCGGTTTGTACTTGATACGACAATCATTGATCAAACCAAGTACGGGTTGAAGGCCGATCAGCGGATGAATGCGCAACTTGGAGCATCGGTCACAGTTGACCATAACACCAAGCTGATGAATAACGTCAGCATGGTCAACCACCTTGAACTCTTCTCAAACTATATCGATCATCCCGAAATGATTAACTTCATATGGCGCATGGATCTGGCATTTAAGATTAACAAGTATTTTTCCACTACTTTCCATCTTGAATCGGTTTATGATAACCGCATGCTGATTCCCCTTTATGAAATTAAGGATGGCAAGAAAGTTAAGGTGGGCGAGGGAAAGAGGATTCAGTTCTATGAATTTCTGGGCCTCACATTTATCTACTACCTATAATTACCGGAGCAAAAGATCGGCAATGACGCATACGGCAAATGCGGCACTGGCAATGCCGTTGGTTGTTCCGAAGGCACGGTTAACCCGTGAAAGGTCATTATGTTTTACAATCGAATGCTGGTAAACCAGAAGTGCGGTGAACCCAGCGGCTCCGATCCAGTAAAACAGGCCGAATTTCCCCGCTATACCCGCTATAATGACGGCCAGGAATGACAGTCCATGAAGAGCTACCGAAATGGCAAGAGCATTCTTAACCCCGGCTTTCGACGGTATGGAATGGTAGCCGTGCGATTTATCGAACTGTTCATCCTGCAAAGCATAAATAATATCGAACCCGCTCACCCAGGTAAGGACTACCGTGCTGAAAATCAATGGAAGCCAGTGGAACTTTGCCGCGAGTACGATGTAAGCACCGATTGGTGCGATAGCCAGCCCCAATCCCAGGACCAGATGGCACAGCCAGGTGAATCGTTTTGTATAGCTGTATCCAAGGATGATGAAAAGGGCAACCGGTGACAAAATCAGGCACAATGGATTGATTAGGCCGGCCATCGCAATGAACAACAGTCCGTTGGCTACTGAAAATGCAAGTGCAGCTTTGCCCTTGATAATACCGCTCGGGATTTCCCGCCCTGCTGTCCGGGGGTTCTGGCCGTCGATCGTTCGATCTGCCCAGCGATTGAAACCCATGGCCGCATTCCTCGCAAAAACCATGCACGCAATGCAAAGAAGCAGAGATGTCCAGCTGAACGGGAACCCTGACCAGCTCACGGCCAGAAAAAAACCGATCATTGCGAAGGGCATCGCAAAGATGGTATGGCTGAATACCACCAGCGAAAAGTAGTCCTTGATACGTGCCATTAATACAATTTATGCACGAAAATAATCATTCGTCCCGATCCGCCATCGTGCGGGATTCGTACTTTTGCCGCATGATAAAAATGGTGGTAACCGATCTCGACGGAACATTGCTCAACAGCCGGCAGGAAGTTGGTGAAGAAGATTTTTCAACGCTGACAGGCCTTGGCAGCCGGGGGGTAATCCGCGTCATTGCTACCGGAAGGTCTCCGTATTCATTCCAGCGGGTTATTCAACCCGGATTTCCCATCGATTACCTGGTTTTCAGTTCCGGATCCGGCATCATGGACTACAAAACCGGCGAGATTCTCTACTCAATGAACCTCCCGGAATCTGCAGTGCATGAGATCGCCAGGCAGCTCCGCGACCAGAATGTGGCATTTAAAGTACTGGCCCCGGTTCCGGAGAACCACCATTATGTATTTTACCACAATGGTAACCTTCATCCCGACTTCGTTCGCCGGATGGAGAATTACAGGGGATTCGAAAGACCGATCTCTTTTGATCCGCCAAATTTCGGGGAAGCCTGCCAGTTTTTGATCATACTTCCGCCAGATGTTGCACGTTTTGAGCAGCTTAAGGCCATGGTAAGCGGGGTAAAGGTGATCCGTGCCACCTCACCAATGGACCATGAATCGCTGTGGATGGAGATTTATCATCCCGATGTTTCGAAAGGCAATGCAGTGGATTTTCTCTGCCGGCTAAATGGCATCGACAGATTCGAAGTGATGGGGATTGGCAATGATTACAACGATACCGACCTTCTGGAGTATGCCGGATCCCCGTTCGTAGTGGCTAATGCGCCTATGGAGCTCAGATCGATGTATCCCGTGGTGCGTTCACACAATGAAAGCGGTTTTTCTGAGGCCGTACGGGCGGTTTCAGCGTAGAACGGCACTCAGTTTATTACCGAAAGCAGCGATCAGTTTTTCCATTACCTGGTCGATCTGCTTGTCTGTCAGTGTCTTGTTTTCATCAATCAGGATGAAGCTGACAGCAAGCGATTTTTTGCCAGCCCCCAGTTTTTCACTGTGATACACGTCGAAGACGTTCACCTCGCGGAGCAGCTTGCGCTCTGCCTGAAAGGCAAGTTCTCTTATCTGCTCATACCGGACGGTGCTGTCGACCACGAGTGCCAGGTCCCTGCGCACTTGCGGATATTTGGGCAGACCGGTGAATTTGGTGCCAAGTTTTACTTTGGTAAACAAAAGGGTCCAGTTGATTTCCGCAAACCACACTTCCTGACCGATTTCCATGGTTTCGAGCAGTCCCGGGTGAACCAGCCCCATCCGGCAGACCGCGGATTTGCCTGATTTTACGGTAACGGCATAAGCAAAGCGTTCGTCGGCGGACTCTTCTGTTGTGAGTTCACCGAGATTGATACCAAGCCGAAGCATAATCCGGTCTACGGTGGATTTCAGGTCGTAAAAGGCTGTGTCGGCAACCTTGCCGGTCCAATGTTCGGGTGATTTTTTACCGGTCAGGAAAACCGACAGGCAGCGGGTTTCATGGTAGCCTCCGGCAAGAAGTCTGTTCCCGTCTTCCCTGAGTTGATAGATGTTGCCGAACTCATAGAATTTCAGATCGGCATTTTTGAATTTGATATTGGCGGATATCGCTTCCAGGCCTCCGAAAAGCAGCGTTCTGCGTAGCTGGTTCAGATCATTGCTGAGCGGGTTGAGAAGGTTTACACCGGTTTCGGCCGGATAGGATTCAAGATTGTCATAATAGGTGGAACGGGTGAGCGAATTCGCCATGATCTCGTTATATCCTTGTGCTGTAAGCTGCCCGGCAATCATGTTTTCCAATTTTTCAGGATCCGGATTCGGTGCATAGGAAAGCGTAGAGATCACCTGTTCGGACATGCCTACATTATTGTACCCGTATATCCGGAGAATATCCTCGATCACGTCGGCCTCACGCTGAACGTCGACCCTGTAGGTGGCGACTGCCAGGTGCAGTCCCTGTTCGCTTTCCCGGACAATTTCTATATCCAGTGATTTCAGGATCTTTCTGACTTCATCCCTGTCGATACGGATACCAATCAGCCGGTCAAGGTTCGCCCATTTCAGGTCGACGGGGTAGGGTTGTACGGGCTCGGGATAGATATCTACCACATCTGAAGCAATCTGTCCGCCGGCAATCTCGCAGATCATGGCTGCAGCCCGCCTGAGCGCATATAACGTACCATTGGGATCCGTTCCTCTTTCAAAGCGAAAGGAGGAATCCGTGTACAGGAGATGACGCTTGCTGGTTTTCCTGATCCTGACAGGATTGAAACAGGCCGACTCGATAAAAATGGCTTTGGTGGCTTCGGTGACACCGCTGTGAAGTCCGCCGAATACGCCGGCCAGACACATTCCCTCTTCGGCATTGCAGATCATAAGGTCGCCCGAATCCAGTTTCCTCTCCTGCTCATCGAGGGTTACGAACGGTGTGCCCTGTGGCAAGGTGCCAACGATGATTTTGTTGCCGCGTATCTGTGAGGCATCAAACGCGTGGAGCGGCTGGCCGGTTTCATGAAGAACAAAGTTCGTGATATCCACAACGTTGTTGATCGGGTTCATTCCGATGCTCCGTAGCCTGTTTTTGAGCCATAATGGCGATTCGGCAACACGGATACCGGAAACGGTGATCCCGGAATATCGCGAACATCCGTCTGTGTCGGCTATTTCAACGGTAATGTTGAGCTGACCGGATTTTTCGGGCAGTGCATCCGATGGCCGGGTGAGCGTAACCTTCTTCTCGGAACCGATTGCTGCACGCAGTTCGCGGGCAACGCCATAATGTGAAGCGCTGTCGATGCGGTTAGGCGTAAGCCCGATTTCGAAAACATGATCCTCTTCAGTTTCAAAAAGCTCCGAAACCGGCGTGCCTGCAGGTGTCGACGGGTCGAGTATCAGGATTCCGGAATGATCCTTCCCAATTCCGATTTCATCTTCGGCACAGATCATGCCTTCCGATTCCTCGCCCCGGATCCGTGCTCTTTTGAGGGTTAAAGGCTCAGGAAAACCATAGAGGGTGCAGCCGACAGGTGCAACGATTACTTTCTGGCCTGCCGCCACGTTTGGTGCACCACAGACAATCCTGAGCGGAGTGCCGGTTCCTGTGTCAACCGTGGTCAGGCTCAGTTTGTCGGCTTGAGGATGCGCAGTGCATGTAAGAACTTCACCGGTTACAAGCCCGCGCAAACTGCCTTTAATCGATTCAAAATCAGTTATGGATTCAACCTCAAGCCCAATGGCGGTAAGAACCGCGGAGGTTTCTTCGTGGGAGAGATCAAGGTTGATATAGGATCGAAGCCAATTGAACGAAATCTTCATGATGCCAGAATTTTGAGGCGTAAAAATAGGAAAAATCCGGATTGGGAGTCCGGATTTTCACTAACCTAAAACCTAACCTATGAAATGATCCAGAATTGGATCATAGAAAATTATGACTTCCATATTGTTATATCCATAACACTGTTACGAAAATCACATTGCGAAAGTATGAATGATTTTATTTCCTGCAAACTGTTTTTGACCAGATGCGTTGATTTTTTTATAAATGCGTCACTTTGGCGGATGGGACGTAAAAATTGTATTTTTGACGCCCGTCACGAAATACTTTTCGACATGAATAGCATAGCTAAGGGATTATTTATCTTTATATTATGTGCTGCTTTCCCAGGAGCCGGCCAGGCTCAGCGAAGTGCGTCCATTACGGCTGCCGAACTGCGTGACCATGTGGAATACCTGGCTTCACAGGAACTGGCCGGACGCTATCCGGGCACACCAGGCGATCTGAAGGCAGCCAGCTATATTTCCGGGGTTTTTAAGGATTATGGATTGAAAGCACCATTTAAGAATGGTTTTCAGGAATTCCGGGTAACTACCGGCATTCGTAAAGGTACGGCGAACAGTATGTCGGTTAACGGCATCAGAGGCACTGCAGACAAGGATTTTACCCCGGTTTCGATCAGTGAGAATGGTGTGGCAGATGCTGGATCCATCTTTCTTGGGTATGGGTTCAGGATCAAGGGGGATTCCCTAAACTGGGATGACTACGCCGGTATTGATGCAAGGGGAAAAGTGGCCATTATGCTCCTTGGTGCGCCTGAGCCTGCCAAAGGTGCGACAGATCCTTTCGAAGAATACGGCTCTGTGCGGCTTAAACTGCTGAGTGCACGGGATGCCGGTGTGGCGGCAGTGATTTTTGTGGCTGGACCAGCCTATGATGATAAGGATGAGCTGGATTTCGGCACTGTAAAAGAAAATTCAGCCGGGTTGCCGGTTATGCGGGCAAGGCGCACATTTATCAATCAGGCGCTTGCCGGTTCAGGCATCACCATTGAAACAGCCGAACAGGAGCTCAACACGGGCCATCGGCCAATTTCAAGGGAACTTGGATTCTCATCAACACTGAAAGCAGATATTGTTACCACTACGGCCACCACCCAAAACGTGATCGGCTGGATCCATGCGAAGGATACGGGTGCCGTTCAGGAGTGGGTGGTTGTGGGGGCCCATTACGATCATCTTGGTATGGGCGGGTCAGGTTCAGGTTCAAGGGTGCAGGATACGGTCGGGGTCCACCCGGGAGCCGATGACAATGCGTCCGGCGTGGCTTCTGTTATGGAAATGGCCGGTTATCTCTCCTCGGTGAAGGGTGGTCTTAAACGCTCTGTACTTTTTGTAGCCTTTGCCGGAGAAGAAATGGGACTTCTTGGTTCGAAATACTTTGTAGAAAACAGCCCGATACCACTGAAAAGTGTCAGTGCGATGATCAACTTCGACATGGTCGGGCGTCCGAATGAACAGAAGAGGCTGTCAATCAGTGGAACGGGTACAGCAGCAGAGATGGACAGTGTTTTGGGCCTGGTTCAGTCGGGAAACCTCAAGTGGGAGAAGTCTCCGGAAGGTCCCGGACCATCCGACCACTCATCATTTTATTCTGTCAAAGTGCCTGTTTTGTATTTCAGCACGGGTTCGCATCTCGACTACCATACTCCGGCAGATACACCGGATAAGCTTGACTATATAAATATGGCCGAAATCAACCATGAGGTTTCTGAAATCATCCTGGCTGTGGCCAATGCGCCAAAGCAACTGACTTTCAGGGAATCCGGATCAAGGGCAGCTGATAGCGGCCGCAGGAAGCTTAAGGTTTCACTGGGGATCATGCCAGATGTTTCCGGCAGCGAAAACAACGGTCTGCGGGTGGAGCACGCCACTCCGGGCAAACCGGCCCAGCTCGCCGGAATCACCAAGGGCGACCGGATTGTGGGTATCAATGGATTACCGGTAACCAATGTGTATGATTATATGACACGTCTGCAAACCCTCAGGGCAGGTCAGACGGTTTCGGTTGAACTTTTGCGCGGCGATGAGAAAATAGTAGTTTTAGTGCAACTTTAAAATATCAGCATATATGAAGAAGACTTTGTTATGGGTTCTGGCCGTGGTGATTACAATCTCCGCAGCTATCTACCAGCGTAAAACAGGGCCTACCTATCCACGTTCCGAAACCATTACCATTGGCGACAGTACCTATAAGTTAAGCCTTATCCGGACAAATGTTTCGATCCGGGATGCCCGGGTTAAGCTGCCATGGCGCGATACCACCATTCAGGCAACCATCATCTACAAAAAGCTGGGTGTGAAGGAAGAATGGACCCGGGTACCTTTCAAGCTTACCGACATACGGTATCACTCTGCATTCATGAAGAAAGTACTCAGGAAGAAAGATGAAACCCTGATGGCTGCGTATCTGCCGCAGCAACCGCCTGCCGGAAAGCTGGAATACTGGATCGAGCTGACCAGTAACGGCCAGGTGCAATATGTTGCTAAAGATGAACCAATTGTGATCCGCTTTAAAGGTGATGTCCCCGCCGGAGTTCTTATACCGCACATCATCCTGATGTTCCTCGCTATGCTATTCTCACTGGCAGCAGGACTTTATGCACTATTTAAGCTCGACAGTTACCGGCGTTATACCCTTTGGACATTCGGAATCCTCTTTATTGGCGGCTTTATTTTCGGTCCATGGGTTCAGTGGTATGCTTTCGGCGACTGGTGGACGGGTGTCCCGTTTGGTTGGGACCTTACCGACAACAAAACCCTATTTGCGTTTATTTTCTGGATTGCTGCTCTGTTTGGAATAAAGGGCAAGGGCCGTCCGTGGCTCATCATCCTGGCCGCGATAATGACCATTGTCATTTTCAGCATACCGCACAGTATGTTCGGGTCGACACTGGATTATACGACAGGTGCAGTGAAGCAGGGATAGGCAGGTTTCCGGAAGGCAGTCTTTTACTGAAAAATTGTCAGGGTGCATTCATGGCATGGCCTTTGAAAAAGGTTGCCAGGCTAAACTATTATATTATTTATGGAAACTTCAAAGCAACAAGGAACGATCAATGTCACTTCGGAAAACATTTTTCCGATCATTAAGAAATTCCTCTATTCCGATCATGAAATCTTTCTGCGTGAATTGATTTCCAATGCAGTTGATGCAACCCAGAAGCTGAAAACGATGGCCTCTGTCGGCGAGTTCACGGGTGAACTGGGAGATCTGACCATTCGGGTTTCGATTGACAGGAAGAAGAAAACCCTTACCGTATCCGATCGTGGTATCGGAATGACTGCCAAGGAGATCGAGAAATTCATAAACCAGATTGCCTTCTCGGGTGCCGAGGAGTTCATGAAGAAATACAAGAAGGACGCCAATGCCATTATCGGTCATTTCGGCCTCGGATTCTACTCATCCTTCATGGTTTCCGACAAAGTGGAAATCGTTACTAAATCGCACAAACGGGGAAAGGCTGTGGTCTGGACCTGCAAGGGTGATCCGGAATACACGCTGGAAGAGACCGATCGCGAAGATCGCGGAACCGACATCATCCTTCATATCGATAAGGACTCTTCTGAATTCCTGGAAGAAGACCGTATCCAGAGTCTCCTGACAAAATACAGCCGGTTTCTGCCAATACCCATTGCCTTCGGAAAAGAGAAAGAGTGGAAGGACGGAAAGAATGTTGAAACCGACAATGACAAGATTATAAACATCACCGAACCGGCGTGGACCAAAAAGCCGGTTGACCTCACCGAAGAGGATTACTCGAAATTTTACAGGGATCTCTATCCCATGTCGGAAGATCCGCTTTTCCATATTCACCTCAATGTTGATTATCCTTTCAACCTCACAGGTATCCTCTATTTCCCGAAAATCAGGAACAACTACGAGGTACAGAAAAACAAGATTCAGCTTTACTGCAACCAGGTTTTTGTTACCGATTCAGTTGAAGGCATTGTTCCGGACTTCCTGACATTGCTGCACGGGGTGCTCGACAGTCCGGATATTCCGCTGAACGTGAGCCGGTCGTATCTCCAGTCTGATCAGAATGTAAAAAAGATTTCCGCACACATCACCAAAAAGGTTGCTGACCGGCTTAAGGATATTTTCACTGAAAACCGCGAGCAGTTCGAGCAGAAGTGGGATGATCTCAAGCTCTTCATTCAGTACGGAATGCTTACCGAAGAGAAGTTTTGGGAGAAGGCAAGGGACTATGCACTGCTGAAGAATACCGAAGGAAAGTATTTTACCTATGACGAATACCGGGAAATCATCAAGGGCAACCAGACCGATAAGAACGGAACACTCGTTTACCTGTATGCCAGCGATAAGGATGAGCAGTTCAGTTTTATCCGGGCTGCAAGGGAAAAGGGGTATGATGTTCTTGTCATGGACGGACAGTTCGACACCCATTTTCTGAATCATCTGGAGGAAAAGCTTGAAAAGGTCCATTTTGTCCGTGTCGATTCCGACGTGGTAGATAAACTCATTGTAAAGGACGAGACGAGGGACTCCAAACTCGACAAAAACCTTCAGGCATGGTTAAATCCTGTTTTTAAAAGTCAGGCTCCCGGTGACGGATATTTCGTTACTTTCGAGGCACTCGACGAAACCGCGCATCCTGTTATAATTACCCAATCCGAATGGAGTCGCAGGATGAAGGAAATGTCGAAGTTTTCTGGTGGTATGAATTTTTACAAGGACCTTCCCGACAGTTACAATCTGGTTGTCAACAGCAACCACCCCGTTGTGCTTCAGATCGGCAATGAACTGAATAGCTCGCTCGGTGGAGAAGCCGGAAAGTTTGACGATGAGGTTGCCCTTATCAAAACCGAACAGGAGAGTCTCGAAAACCTGTTGAAAGGCAAAAAGGATGACGAGATTGCGCAGGAGGAGAAGGATAAGCGCAGCGAACTGCGAACCCGGATTGAGGAGGCCGAGAAGCAGCGTAACGAGCTGCTTACTGCATACGGTAAGGGAAATCCACTGGTTAAACAGCTCATCGACCTGGCCCTTCTTGCTACGAACAAGCTAACCGGCGAGGCACTCGATGCATTTGTGCAAAGAAGTATACTTTTGTTAGGCAAATAATTCAGCTTTAACATGAAAAACAGATTGGTATTTCTTTTGCTGGCAGCGCTTGTTCTGTCGGGTACCGCCGCAAGGGCACAGTTTTCATACGGCGCCAAGCTCGGCATGTCCTTTCCCGGATTCATCGATGAAACGATCGCAAGCCAGCGCATAACCCTGAATACCGGTGCTGTCGGCAGTGTCAGGTTTTTTGATGGCCTCCAGCTCGTGACGGAACTGAACTATCAGCGCAAAGGAAATAAGTATACCAATCAGTTCTGGGATTCAAAGAATGTCCTGGTAGAGGATTCTTCCTACGTGGTGAAGACCAATCTGGATTACATCAATATCCCCCTGTACCTCAAGGTTAACCTGGGGCGGTCGAGTAAATTCTATTTTCAGGCCGGCGGCTATTACGGGTACCTTCTGCATGCCAATTTTACCGGCAAGCGTTTAGGTGAAATGGTGAAAAAGGCGGATATTATCGATGGGCTGCACCGTTCGGATTATGGAATTATCCTGGGAGGAGGAATCGAAACGCCTATCCGTCCGGGCCTGGGAGTTATACTTGACATCAAATACCAATACGGACTTAAGGACATCAATAAGGACCATCTCATTATAGGTGATTCCAAACCCTTGAAAAACAAAGGGCTGGCCATGAGCATGGGGTTTTATATGGATATTGAATAGTGTTCCGTTACGTTTATGCAGAGAGCCGGCGAATGCTGGCTCTCTTTTTTATATCCTGATGGAGTTTACCGATCAAGAAGTATCCGGGTTTCGTTGCGCAGAAACTCAAGGGCAGCGAGGGTGGGGGCGGTGTCGGCCTCCATCTGCAGTTCGATGATTTTTTTGCTCAGCCCAAGTGCGGGTCCGTCAGGATCTACCTGAAATGCCGCCGTATTAATGATTTTAATGGTTCCTTCCTTGGCATTTCGGATTACATTCCATGCATCGCCTGAGATGTATATCTGTTGCGACAGATTATGCTCATATTCAGACCGTATTGATGCGAGAAGATGCTGGTGGAATTCACGCGCGGTGAATTCATCGCTTTGTTCCCGTACAACCAGCGAATCAACCGTTATCCGCTCCAGGAACAGAGCCAGCCGCTCATACGCCTGAAGCCGCATCGGAAGTGTCTTCCGCCTGTCCTGCATCAGAAGGTCGTGGTCGCGGTCGCGTACAAACGATTTAAAGTAGAAGCGCATCATGACCATTGAGGTGAGGAAAACCACGAGTGCGGGAACTGTATATTTCAGAATCTCCAGGAATTCTTTCATGGGAAGAAGTTAATTGGTTGTTACTACTGTTTCTCTTTAACCCGGCAAAGGTAAAAATAGTACCTTTAGCGATTTCTTTTTTTAATGCGACAGACATAATGAAAGCTGAACAGGTTTCAAAACGATTACAATCTCTGGCCTTATCGGAAACCCTGGCCATGGCACAGAAGAGCAGGGAGCTGAAGAGCCTGGGCATCGATATCGTTGATTTGAGTCTTGGCGAGCCCGATTTCAATACTCCGGAACATATCAAACAGGCTGCTGTAGAGGCCATCCGGAACAATTTTACCCACTATCCACCGGTTCCGGGATATGCCGATCTCAGGGAAGCTATCGCCGCCAAACTGAAGCGCGACAATAATCTGGAGTTTTCACCCGACCAGATCGTTGTGTCGAACGGGGCAAAGCAGTCGATTGGGAATGTTATACTCAGCACGGTTGACCCCGGCGATGAGGTGGTCATACCAGCACCCTATTGGGTGTCCTATCCGGAAATCATCAAGATGGCGGGTGGTGTGCCCGTTATTGTGCATGCCGGGATCGACCAGTCGTTCAAGATTACGCCAGCTCAGCTTGAAGCTGCCATTACCGGCAAAACCAGGGCATTCCTGTTCAGTTCGCCGTCAAACCCAACCGGTGAGATCTATTCCAGGGAGGAGCTTTCCGGTCTCGCAGCGGTTTTTGAAAGGCATCCGCAAATCCTCATCATTTCTGATGAGATTTATGAGTACATCAACTACACCGGTCTTCATGAATCCATTGCACAGTTTGAATATCTTAGGGATAGGGTTGCCATAATAAATGGTGTTTCAAAGGGTTATGCGATGACCGGATGGAGGATAGGTTACCTGGCGGCGCCGCTTTGGCTGTCCAAGGCATGCCAGAAACTTCAGGGTCAGTATACCTCCGGTGCCTGCACCATCGCTCAAAAGGCCTCAATCGCCGGCCTAATGGGCGACCAAACGGTTATTGGAGAGATGGTGTCCGAATTCCTGAAACGACGCGACCTGATGGTCAGCCGGCTTTCTGCTATCCCCGGAATCCGCACAAACAACCCGCCCGGAGCCTTTTATGTGTTGCCCGATGTTACTGCCTATTACGGGAAATCGGATGGAACCACCACCATCACCAACGAAACCGACCTGGTGATGTACCTGCTTAACGAGGCGCATATCACCATGGTCTCCGGATCGGCTTTTGGGGCACCCGGGTGTATCCGGATCTCCTATTCCACCTCGCGCGAACTGATCGGGAAGGCTATGGACAGGATGGAAATCGCAATGGCCAGGCTGAAATAACAGTATGAAGCGGAAGAAGGTATTGATTGCCGGCGGCATAGCCGGTGTTGCCATGATTATCCTGACACTGCTCGCCGGCGGCAGTGTGCTTTACAGGTGGGTTTACAGCCCGAGCCTCCTGAATGTTCCCTCCGATTCTGTCTACTTTTTCGTTAAGACAGGCTCTGAATATCCGCAGGTATACGTTGACTTCAGAAAATCGGGCTGGCTAAGGCACGGGCGTGGATTCGACTGGGTTGCACGGCAGAAGGAGTACCCGTCGAATGTAAAACCCGGGCGCTACCTGCTCACCCGGGGCATGTCGAACGCAGCTATTGTCGACCTGCTAAGGTCGGGCCGTCAGGCGGAAGTCAGCCTTGTCTTTAGAACCACCCGGCATTTCGACAGATTGGCCGGAGTCATTTCAAAACAAATCGAAGCGGATTCGTTGTCACTGCTTGCCGCCTTCCGCGACACTGCCGTGATGCGCAGTTATGGTCTTACACCCGACCAGTGGCGGGCGATGTTCATCCCGAACACCTACCGGTTTTTATGGAATACCAGTGCGAAGCAGTTCCTCGACAGGATGCAAAGGGAGTTCAATGCTTTCTGGAATGAGGAACGAATGGCCAAACTCAGCAACTTGGGACTTGATAAATTTCAGTTGATGTCACTGGCTGCCATTGTGCAGGAGGAGACTTTTAAAACGGAGGATATGCCGGTGGTAGCCGGTGTTTACATGAACCGGATCCGCACCGGGATGAAGCTGCAGGCTGATCCGACTGTTGTTTTTGCCATCGGTGATTTTTCCATCCGGCGAGTGCTGTTTTCCCACCTGAGTGTGGATTCCCCTTATAATACCTATAAATATCCGGGCCTCCCGCCAGGTCCTATCCGTATACCATCCATGGAGGCAATCGATGCCTGCCTTAATCATGCAAAACACGGGTATTTCTATTTCTGTGCCAAGGAGGATTTTAGCGGCTATTCCGTATTTGCGCGCACCTATGTTGAGCACATGGTTAACGCGCGACGTTATCAGCGGGCAATAAGCAGGCGCTAAACAACCCTGACTTCCCGTTCCAGTTTAATCCCGAACTTATTCTTTACCGATTCGGTGATCCGGTCAGCAAGTCGGATAATATCGGATGCTTCGGCGGATCCGTGGTTCACGAGCACCAGCGCCTGCAGGGGCCAGATGCCCGCATCGCCTTCACGGAAGCCTTTCCATCCGCATTGCTCAATCAGCCATCCGGCAGGTATTTTCACGGTACCCGGGCCATGGTAAAAGGCTGGCATGCCTTCATGGGACTCACGCATAAGACCGGCCTGGCAGGCGGAGACGACCGGGTTCTTGAAGAAACTGCCGGCATTTCCGGTTTCGGCGGGATCCGGAAGTTTTGATTTCCGTATCCGGATTACTGCGTCCCTCACTTCAGCAATGCCTGGCCTGATACCTCCGGCAAAGCATTCTTTTAACGGCTGGTATTCAAGATTTATGAGCGGATCTTTTTCGAGTTGAAAAACCACCTCCCAAACCAGCCAGGCTTGATGATCCGGCTCCTTGAAGATACTGTGGCGGTAACCGAAGCGGCAGTCACCACCCGAAACCGAAAACAGTTTTCCGGTCAGCAGGTCGAGCACCCTCACATAGGCCACATTAACTCCGATCTCAGCCCCATAAGCCCCGATATTCTGCACCGGAGCAGCGCCTACCGTACCCGGAATGAGGGATAGGTTTTCGAGACCACCGTATCCTTTGCTAACGCACCAGGCAACAAAACGGTCCCAGTCGGAGCCCGCCCCGGCACTAATCAGTACCGAGCCGGATGACTCTTCGAGAAGGCTGATAGCTTCGTTAACGGGACGGATGACGGCCGGGATTAACGGTGACAAGAACAACAGGTTGCTGCCGCCACCCAGGATCAGCAAATTGCCTGCATCGGTGCCGGTGCCGGCAAGCGCCATCATGAGGGCATCCGTCTCGTCCGACTCTATCAGGATTCCTGCTGTGGAATCCAGTCCGAATGTGTTGTATTCCCTTAACGGGTGGTTTTTTCGGATATTAATCATGGGATAAAGATACGCCTGATAAAATTAAACTGCTATTTTTCGGTTTATTCACCGAACAAGCGGTTAAATGAACAATCGAGTCATCGTGGCAGTAACCAACGACCTGTCGGGCGACCAGCGGATACACAAGGTCGCTGTGAGCCTGATGAAGTTTGGCTATGAACCTGTGCTCGTAGGCCGTTTGCTGCCGGGTTCAGCGCCACTGAAAAGGCCTTATTCCTGCAAACGGTTCCGGATGTTAGCCCGAAGGGGAGCGGTTTTCTATGCTGCCTTTAATATCAGGTTATTCTTTTACCTGCTTTTTTCGCGTGCAGACACCTTCCTTGCCAATGATCTCGACACGTTGACAGCAGTGTTCCTTGCCGGAAAGCTGAGGAGTAAACGTATCGTATACGACTCGCATGAATACTTCACGGAAGTGCCCGAGCTGGTTGGGAGGCCGGCTGTAAAGCGTGTGTGGGAACAAATAGAGAGTCGGATTTTTCCCGGATTGACATCGGTATATACCGTAAATGATTCTATAGCTGATATTTATCGCGGTAAATATGGTGTTCCGGTGAAGGTCGTCCGGAACCTTCCGCTCCCGGCAAGCCACGATGCTACACCCGGCCATCTGCCTGAAGGGTTTGCCGGTTTTCCGATCATAATTTATCAGGGGGCACTAAACCTCGGGCGGGGGCTCGAAGCAATGATCGGGGCCATGGAGTTTTTACCGCAATGCCGGCTGTTGATTGCCGGAGATGGTGACAAGCGCGTTGAACTTGAGCTGCTGGTCAGTGCGAGGGGACTTGGCGAACGAATTCACTTCGCCGGAAGGGTTCCGTTTGAACAACTGTCCTGGTACACCGTACAGGCTTCGCTTGGAGTAAGCCTGGAGCAGGATCTGGGATTGAATTATCATTTTGCGTTACCCAACAAGCTGTTCGATTACATGCATGCCGGAGTTCCTGTTTTGGCTTCAGACCTGCCTGAAATCAGAAGGGTGGTGGAGGATGCGGGATTTGGTATCGTTATCAGCCGATTCGATGCCCGTTACATCAGTACGGTGATTGAGGATATCCTGGCCGACCCGGGAAAACTGCGCGAATGGAGCGAGGCAGCACGGATGGCGGCACCCCGATATGTGTGGGAAACGGAAGAAAAAGTGATAGAAGAGATTTTTCCGGATCTCAGGTCCTCATAACCTTTTCAAAATCAAACCAGTTCTGCGAAGATGCCACGGGATCGAGGCGTCCGCTTTCGCATCGCACCGTTCGGAATGGGAACTTACGAATCATGTTGTAATCGTGCGTCGCCATCAGGATGGCCCTTCCGCTGCGGCTGATGCTGATAAGCAGTCGCATGAGCTCTTCGCTCGTGTCGGGATCCAGGTTACCGGTTGGCTCATCGGCCAGAATGATCTCGGGATCATTCAACAGAGCCCGCGCGATGACGACACGCTGCTGTTCCCCGCCTGAAAGCTGATGCGGGCGTTTGTCATCCTTGTAATGCAGATCAACATGGTCCAGAACCTCCCCGATCCGTCGCTTTATGGCCTGCTTATCTTTCCATCCGGTGGCTCCCAGAACGAATGCAAGGTTTTCATAAATGCTCCTGTCATCGAGCAGCTGGAAGTCCTGAAAAACCATGCCTATTTTCCTGCGCAGTTTGGGAATATCGCGGTGATGCATGTTTTTCAGGTCAAAGCCGGCGATGAACCCGCTTCCGTCGCGGAGGGGCAGCTCACCATACAGCATTTTGAGCAGACTGGTTTTGCCGGTACCTACCTTGCCGATCAGATAAACGAATTCCCCGGTATTGATCTCCAGGGAGACATTGTCGAGGACCAGGTTGAACTGCTGATAGACCGAAGCATGCTTGATATCGATGACGGATTCCATTATGAAGGACGTTATTAACCGTAAGTTGTTAATTTATAAAACCCAAAGGAGGCCTATAGGCTGAGCAACCACCTTTATCTTTGCTAAAGTAAAAATAAAACCGGGGAATTGGAGTTATTCTTTCCGGACGTAATACATCAAACCATGAATCGATACCGATCATTCCTGATATCATCTGCCCTTATTATTTTGTGTGCTGTTGCTGCCAGCGCCCAGCAATCAGCGGTTTATCGGGATATCGATGCGGACCTGAAAGAAGGGATCGAATTGTTTCACAAGGACCAGTACGGGGCTGCACAGCTGCGATTTTCGGAATACCTGCAACGGACAGAGGGTCAGGAAGCGACTGCCAGGGCCGATGCATCGTTTTATGAAGCCATGTGCGCCATCCGGCTCAATCATGATAACGGTGAGGCCCTGGTTTCCGGTTTCCTTGAAAAGTATCCGGAAAGTTCGAAAGCCAACCTGGCCCGGTTTGAAATGGGGAAGGCGCTGTTTACCGGAAAGAAATTCAAGCGGGCTTCAACCTGGCTTCAGCAAGTTAAACTTTCGACACTTGCCGCCGAATACCAAACCGAAGCAGCCTTTTATACGGGTTACTGCCTGTTCATTGATAAGGCCTACAAGAAGGCGCGTCCGCTGTTTGAACGGGTAATGAATTCAGATGGCGATTTTCGTGAGGCTGCCACCTACTATTATTACGTAACTTCCTATCTGGATAAGGATTACGACAAGGCACTGGAAGGGTTTTTAAGCCTGCGTGAGAGCCGCGAATATGGCGTCTCCGCTCGCTTTTATGTGGCGCAGATCTATTTTGCCCAGGAGAAATTCGAGGAGGTTGTTTTGCTGGCGCCTGAACTCATGCGCAATGCCAAACCAGACCAGCAGACCGAAATGGCGAGAATCTGCGGCTTTTCTTTTTTTCGCCTCGGGCGATATGCTGAGTCGATTCCGTACCTGGAACAATACCGCAAGGGAACCAAAACCATGTCGAGGGATGAGCATTACGCACTTGGATACGCCTTCTACATGAACCGCCAGAATGCGGAGGCTGTTAAGGAGCTTCAGCTGGTGACCGATGCCACCGACCTTCTAACGCAGGCTTCGAATCATCTCCTCGGTAAGATATTCGTTGACCTTAACGATAAACTCAAGGCCAGAACCGCTTTTCGCAAAGCAGCCAATCTGACCATCGACAAGGCTGTTCAGGAGGAGTCGCTTCTTAATTATGCCAAGCTCAATTTCGATCTGTCAATTTCGGGTGAAACACTCCGCGCATTTCAGGAATTTCTTTCCACTTTCCCCGATTCGAAATATCAGGATGAAGTTTTCGAGTATATGGTTAAGGTGTTTATGAACACGCGAAATTATTCAGAAGCACTTGATGCCCTCAACAAGATCCCAAACAAGAATGCAGAAGTGAAGAAGGCCTACCAGCGGATCGCCTACTATCGCGCCCTGGAATTGTTCAATAATCTTAAGTACCGTGAGGCCATCGACCTGTTCGACCGGTCGCTCGAATATGCCAGTTATGACAGCGGTATCCGGGCACTCTGCTGTTACTGGCAGGGTGAGGCCTGGTACAACATCCGGGC
>CAYWHP010000007.1:41572-73623 GCA_964457845.1 uncultured Porphyromonadaceae bacterium
ACCGAAGATGCTGCCTATGCCATGTTCCAGAAAGGTTTTTCGCTTGGGCTGGTACAAAAAGCCGGTGAGAAAATCGAGGTTCTTAACAAGCTAATCCGGGAGTACCCCAAGTCGCCCTATACGGATGACGCTTTCTATGAAATCGGTCGCTCCTATAATGACCTGAACCAGCCGCTTGATGCCATTCAGACATTCAAGGACCTGATAGCCAAGTACCCGAACAGCTCCTATGTGCGGAAATCCTACGTGCAGCTCGGACTGATCTATTTCAATTCGAGCCGGTATGATGAGGCCATGGAAATGTACAAGAAGGTGGTATCGACATGGCCCGACACACAGGAATCCGTTGATGCGCTAAACGGGATCAAGAACATCTTTATCGAGAATAACCAGGTTGATGAATACCTGACCTATGTGCAGTCGACCGGCCGCACAACAGACATTTCGATTACTGAACAGGACAGCCTGATCTATCAGGGTGCCGAAAACATCTATATGCAGGGTAACTGTGAAAAGGCCACCAAGAGTTTCGAGCAGTACCTTTCAAGGTTTCCGCAGGGCCAGTTCGTTATGAATGCCTACTTCTATCTCGGCGACTGCGCCTATCGGGCCAACAGCCTCGACAAGGCACTGACATCTTATTCATACATCCTTTCGAGGGGAAAGAATGAGTTTTCGGAGGTTGCTCTAGCACGCACCGGTGAGGTCTATTACCAGCAGTCAAACTTCGACCGGGCCTTCCAGACGTACCAGCAATTGCTGCAACAGGCCGAAGTGCCGGCGAACATACTCGATGCCCGAATCGGAATCATGCGGTGTGCTTTTAAGCAGAAGGATTACGCGACGGTTATCCAGTCGGCACGCAATGTGCTGGCCGAAGACAAAGTGCCTGCTGAAATTGTTCGCGAGGCTTCCTACAAGCTTGGCAAGTCGTACCTCGAAACCGGGGACCAGGAAAAGGCTGCAGAGGTTCTTACCGTTGTTGCAAGGGACGTGAAGAACATTGAGGGTGCAGAATCAAAATACCTGGTTGCGGAAATTCTTTTCCGAAATGGTCAGGTTGATAAGGCTGAAAAGGAGGTGCTTGAGTTTCTCGACCTCAACACAACGCATCAATACTGGTTGGCTAAAGCCTATATCCTGTGGGCTGAGATTTACCTTAAACGCGGCGACCTTTTTCAGGCGAAAGCCACGCTCCAGATTCTCAAGGAGAATTATGCGAAGCAGGATGACGGCATCATCGCTGCCGTTGACGAAAAGCTGAAATGGATCGAATCCCAGAATCAAGAAAAACAATGAAAATGATAATAAAGCACAGGTCGGCCGGCAGTTTCGCGGCCTACGGGTTTGCCCTGTTGATGGTGGTATTCAGGCTCACCGGTTTGTCTGCCCAGGATAACATGAAAAAGGAGGTCGATGTGGTGAGGCCTTACAGTCCGACACTCCGCGATGCAACCAAAACCGGTTTTATTCCCAAGTTTGATGATACGCTGCAGGTTGCTGCCCAATTCAATTATTTCATCAACCCGGTCTCGATCAATCCGCAGCTTCGTCCCAAGGATCCGGATGCCTCCGAATTCCGGCCCAAATCCCCTGAAGATCTGAAGCCTTCAGTGATTACAGTCGGGTTCGGAAATTATTGGACACCCATGGGGAAATTATCACTTAATACATTGCGAAATCCAAAGGGAAGCCTTGGCTTTGATGCCAGTCACATCTCGTCGCAGGGATCGGTAAAAATGGCTGATGGCCGCAATATCTATGCTGGATACGGCGACAGCAGGGTTAAGCTGTACGGACAGCGTTTCCTTAAGCAATCTACTTTCTCTGCCGATATGCATTTCAACCAGGATCACCATTACCTGTATGGTTACAGCACCGACTCGCTCAGGGATGGCACCCCGGTTACCCCGATGAATTTCCGTGTGACACAAAAGGATTCGGTACCCTTTCAGCAGTTTGTCATTCTTGGAGGAAAACTGGGTATCCGGTCAAATGAAAAATCGAGAAACGGCTGGCAATACCGGGTTGACGGAGGATATGACTTCCTGTTGGATGATATGCGTGAGATGGAGCATACCGGTAAGCTTGATATGGCCTTATCGAAGGAATATGAGATTGTCTCCTTCGGGGGCGAAGCGGGGGCCGAATATGTCAACCGGACCCATCAGCCCGATTCGCTAAGCTATGTGGTTGCCCACCTCGATCCCTGGATCGGTTTCAACTGGAAGTTCATCAGGCTTCAGGCGGGCCCAAAGGTGGCGATGGAGCGGAATGCCGAAAGGTACTTTTTCTATCCCCGCCTTAATGTGGAAATCAACATTACAAACCTGCTGGTGCCCTATTTTGGCTTAAACGGCTGGCATGAGAACAATACTCTTCTGTCTTTCAGCAGGGAGAATCCCTATATCGCTGACAACCCGGGCATAAAGCCAACCAACCACCGTTTTATCGCCTATGGCGGTCTGCGGGGCAGGGTAGCGCCGCCGGTGGCATTTAACCTTTATGTGTCCTGGGAGGATGCGGATAATCTCTGCTTCTTTCTAACTGATACCTCATTGCCGCAGCGGAACAAGTTTACTGCCGTTTATGACAACGGGAGCATCCTGAAAACGGGCGGTGAAATTGCACTGCGGCAGAGCGAGAATCTTTCTTTTATCCTGAAAGGCAATTATTATCAGTATAAACTGGACTCCCTTGCCGCCCCTTGGCATAAGCCGGGCTGGGATCTGAACTTTACCACGCGCTATGCCTGGAAGAAGAAGCTGGTGGCAAAAGCGGAGCTCTTTATGTATGGAATGTACAGTGTGCCGGAGCCCGATCCGCTCATCGGAAATGTCAGGGAACTGAACGGACTTGTTGATGTGAATCTGGCGGTGGAGTACCGGTTCACCAGCTGGATGTCGGCCTTTGCTCAGGTTAACAACCTGATCGCCGACAAGTATTTCGTCTGGCAGAACTATCCAATGCACCGGATCAATTTTCTTGCCGGTTTGTCCTGGATTTTTTAGCTCGTTTCGTCCTTTTTGCTATCTTTGTCTGATTTTTCACAGGCAATGAAGTTACTATATAAATAGCAGATTATGAGTGATTTACCCAACAAGTCAAATGGTAATGATTATTCAGCGGACAGTATCCAGGTTCTGGAAGGTCTGGAAGCGGTAAGGAAGCGCCCCGCCATGTATATCGGGGATATCTCCGACCGTGGTTTGCATCATTTGGTTTACGAGGTTGTTGACAATTCGATCGATGAGGCACTGGCAGGTTACTGCAGGAATATCAATTTGTTTATACATACCGATAATAGTATTACGGTTATTGACGATGGCCGGGGGATACCCGTTGACCTGCACGAAAAGGAGAACAAATCGGCCCTCGAAGTGGTCATGACGGTCCTTCATGCCGGCGGAAAGTTCAATAAGGAGAGCTACAAGGTATCCGGGGGGCTGCACGGGGTAGGGGTCTCCTGCGTAAATGCGCTTTCATCATTATTGACTGCAGAGATTCACCGCGACGGGAAAATCTATCAGCAGGTTTACAGGAAGGGGATTCCGCAAGGACCGGTGAGTGTTGTAGGGACCACGGATAAAACCGGCACCACCATTCATTTTTTGCCCGACACGGAGATTTTTACCGTAAGTGAATACAAAGCGGAAATCCTCACCGAGAGGCTTCGGGAACTGTCCTATCTGAACAAGCGTATCCGTCTCACCATGACCGATGAGCGTACTGTTCTTGATGATGGCAGTTTTCTTTATGAAGAGTTTTATTCCACGGAAGGGTTGAAGGAATTTGTCGCCTATGTGGATGAAGGACGTGAAAAGCTGATTGATGAAGTGATCTGCATCGAAACGGAGAAAGGCGATATACCCGTTGAAATCGCCATGCAGTACAATACCACCTTCAATGAACATGTCCACTCCTACGTGAACAATATCAATACTATCGAAGGCGGTACCCACTTACTGGGTTTCCGGAGAGGTTTAACCCGTACACTTAAGCGCTACGCGGATGATTCGGGTATGCTGAGCAAACTGAAATTTGATATTAACGGTGATGACTTCCGCGAAGGCCTGACAGCCATTTTATCGGTTAAAGTGCAGGAACCTCAGTTTGAGGGACAGACCAAGACCAAGCTTGGCAACAGTGAGGTTAGTCTTGCCGTTGATCAGGCCATCAGCGAAATGCTGAAGAATTACCTCGAGGAGCATCCAAAGGAGGCACGGGCGATCGTGAATAAGGTTATTCTGGCCGCAACCGCCAGACATGCCGCCCGTAAGGCCCGCGAGATGGTGCAGCGCAAGAATGTGCTCAGCGGTTCTGGTTTGCCGGGTAAGCTGGCCGACTGTTCCAATAACGATCCGGCGACCTGTGAGCTCTATCTCGTTGAGGGTGATTCTGCAGGTGGTACAGCCAAGCAGGGGCGCGACCGCCAGTTTCAGGCAATTCTCCCTTTGAGGGGCAAGATCCTCAATGTGGAGAAGGCCATGCAGCATAAGATTTATGATAATGAGGAGATAAAGAATATTTTCACCGCGCTTGGCATCAGCATCGGAACCGATGACGACAGCAAGGAGGTTAACCTTCAGGGGCTTCGTTACCACAAGGTCATCATTATGACCGATGCCGACGTTGACGGCAGCCATATTACAACCCTTATTCTCACCTTCTTCTTCAGGTACCTTCATTCCCTGATTGAACTGGGGCATGTGTATATTGCCACCCCGCCGCTGTACCTGGTGAAAAAGGGTAAAGCGGAGCGTTACTGCTGGACCGATGCCGAGCGAGAAGCGTTAACACTGGAACTCGGCGGCGGCAAGGAGGGCGGTGTTCACATCCAGCGTTACAAAGGTTTGGGTGAAATGAACGCAGAGCAGCTCTGGTCAACAACCATGAATCCGGAATTCCGCACCCTTCGGCAGGTTACGATCGATAATGCCGCATCGGCCGACCGCACCTTCTCCATGCTGATGGGGGATGAGGTGGCCCCAAGGAGGGAATTCATCGAGAAGAACGCGAAGTACGCCAAAATCGATGCTTAAGCATACCACGGAGGCACGGAGAACACAGAGGGACACGGAGTCAAATTGTTAAGAACGTTAAGAGCGTTTAGTACGTAAAGAATGTTGGTAGAGTAGTCGGTGATATTCTGGCGGATCAAAAACAACTCCGTAACACTCCGTGTTCTCCGTGCCTCCGTGGTGAAAAAGATCTATCCTGCTTCAACTGTCCCCTCGAAGACCTTGAGGGCCGGACCCTCCAGCCACACCTCCCTGAAATCCTGATCGCCCTCCCGTTGAAAAGTGACCCCCAGATCACCACCCAGCGCCTTGCATTCATATCCGGTACGGCCTTCGTTAAACGCATATTCGGCAGCCAGCGCAGCTGCCACATTCCCTGTTCCACAGGCCAGTGTCTCCGCCTCAACCCCCCGTTCATAGGTTCTTACGGTAAGGATGCCATCGGTGTTCCTGACAAAATTAACGTTGGTGCCGGCTGGTACGAACTGTTCCAGATGACGGATTCTGCGGCCTTCAGCATCCACGTCGACCGCTGCCGCATCCTGTACAAACAGCACCAGATGGGGAACGCCGGTATTCAGGAAATATCCGTCGGATGAAGAGTCCGTACCGGGGAAAGGCATCTTTAACTTCTTGATAATGTTGACATCGGACATCTTGAGGCGAATCCATCCTTCCTTCACGACTTCGGCTTCGTGAAGCCCGTCAGTTGCCAGAAACCGGGCCTTGTTCTGAAAAACATCGAGGGAGGCTGCCATGGCTGCAATGCAACGCCCGCCATTTCCGCACATCTCGGCCGGCAAGCCATCGGAATTGTAGTAAACCATTTCGAAATCATGAAGTTCCGAATTTTCGATCATCATAAGACCGTCGGCGCCAATGCCAAAATGACGGTCGCACAACCTCTGTATCAGTTGAGCTTCGAATTCCTGCCACTGCCCGTTGCGGTTATCGATAATGATAAAATCATTTCCGGCTCCCTGCCATTTTTGGAACGATATAATTTTCATACTGTTAACTTCTGTTAAGGAAAGCCTTTCCAACAATTAAGTTTTGTTAAACATAGTCCGATGCATGCAACTCTTGCCCATATTTGATCGTTCTAAGCAGTGACAGGCACAGAATTTGAATCACTGGTAAAGTGAGCAAAATTTAGTTGACAAAACAAAAATGTATAAACGATGAATACGAAAAGAATCTTTGGAACCCTGCTGATCGCTTTAGTCGGCAGTTTAATCGGGATAGGAATCTATTCCTTGCTTGACCATTCAAAAACAATTATTGTTGAAAAGAGCGAGAGAGCACCTGTTACGTATACGGGAATGCCCGCTTCTGCTTTTGCTGCGCCTGATTTCAGGCTTGCAGCCGAGAAATCCGTCCATGCCGTGGTTCACGTAAAAACTGTCAGTTCGGTGAAACAATACGGATATGGCAATATCCAGGATTGGTTTTTCGGGAACCCGCGGGAATTCAACCGTGAGCAGACCGGCTATGGTTCCGGTGTTATTATTGACGGTCAAGGCCATATCGTGACAAACAACCACGTGATTGAGGGATCCAACTCCATTGAGGTGACGCTGAACGACGGACGAGTTGAAAAGGCTACTTTGGTTGGTCGCGATCCGCAAACTGACATTGCCGTGATAAAAATTAAGACAGATGACCCTCAGTATCTGTCGTTTGGGAACTCCAATGAACTTCAGGTCGGCGATTGGGTTCTCGCGGTCGGCAATCCGTTCAACCTGACCTCCACGGTCACTGCCGGTATTGTGAGTGCCAAGGGGAGGAACATCGGGATTATCGGCGGCAATCAGAATAATCCCTATGAAAGGCAAAGCAGTCAGCCGAAAGCAGGGATCGAATCATTCATCCAGACGGATGCCGCAGTAAATCCGGGCAACAGCGGCGGAGCTTTGGTTAACCTTCAGGGAGAACTGGTGGGCATAAATACGGCTATTGCCTCCCAGACAGGGTCCTATGCAGGCTATTCCTTTGCAATCCCCGCAACGATTGCACGCAAAGCGGTGAGCGATATTATTGAATTTGGTGAAGTTCAGCGTGTGGTAATAGGAATTCAGGGTGGCACCGTAAACCCGGAGGTTGTCGAATCAAAGGGCCTCAAGGTTAACCGGGGTGTTTACGTGGATGACCTTACACAGGATGGCGGAGCGATAAAGGCAGGCATTAAGGAAGGTGACGTTATCGTAGCTGTCGACGGCCAGAAAGTGAATTCGATGGGTGATCTGCAGGAACAGCTTGCGCCACACCGCCCCGGTGAAAAGGTTATGGTTACCGTTAACAGGAAGGGCGATGAAAAGGAATTTGGCATCACGTTGAAGACACCGTCAGGTGATACAAAAACAGTAGGTTCATCGGAGTTCTGGGACTACCTCGGCGCAGATTTTGAAAAGCTGACCGACAAGGAGCTGGATAAATTGAACATAAACAGCGGAGTGCGGGTAACCAAGATTCGCGAGGGTAAATTCAAGGAGGCAGGAATTCCTGTCGGATTTGTAATTGCCTTTATCAACAGGGCTCCCGTTACCGATGTGCAGGATGTGCGGACCTACATCGAAAGAATAAAGGGCGGAGTATTCATTGAAGGAATCGGTCCGGATGGTAAGGATGACTATTATTTCAGGAAGTAATCTATCAGGTTAGTAAAAGGACGGAGCTGCCGGTTCGTGCCGGCAGCTTCTGTTTTTTTGCTAAATGTTGCTGATTGAAACCTTTTTGGTTATTAGACGTTAAACGTCTATCTTTGCGAACATTTTTTTCCAGAAAACTGATTTATGAGGCAGCTAAAAATAACTAAGTCCATTACCAATCGTGAGAGTGCATCGTTGGACAAATATCTGCAGGAAATTGGTAAGGAAGAGCTAATTACGGTTGAAGAAGAAGTTGAATTGGCTCAACGGATCAAGAAGGGTGATCAGAAAGCACTGGAAAAATTGACGAAAGCCAACCTCCGTTTTGTTGTTTCCGTTGCCAAACAGTACCAGAACCAGGGATTAAGTTTACCAGATCTTATCAACGAAGGCAACCTCGGTTTGATCAAGGCTGCGGAGAAGTTTGACGAGACCCGCGGTTTTAAGTTTATCTCTTATGCCGTATGGTGGATCCGTCAGTCGATTCTGCAGGCCCTGGCTGAGCAGTCGAGGATTGTTCGGCTTCCCCTTAACCAGGTTGGATCCCTCAATAAAATCAACAAAGCCTATTCAAGGTTCGAACAGGAAAATGAGCGAAAGCCTTCAGCAGAAGAACTTTCCACGGTTCTCGACCTCCCGGCCGAAAAAATTTCTGACACCCTGCGTGTATCCGGCCGCCATATATCGGTTGATGCCCCTTTCGTTGAGGGTGAGGCAAATTCGCTTCTCGATGTTCTTCCCAATGATGACTCCCCTAATGCCGATCATGCGCTGATAAACGAATCGCTCAGCAGGGAGATTGATCGTGCTCTCGCGACGCTTACCGAGCGTGAGCAGGACATCATCAAATTGTTCTTTGGCATCGGTTGTTCGGAAATGACCCTCGAGGAGATTGGCGAAAAGTTTGGCCTGACCCGTGAGCGGGTGCGTCAGATCAAGGAAAAGGCGATCCGGCGCCTTCGTCACACTTCACGGAGCAAATTGCTTAAGACGTACCTCGGCTAAAAACCTGGTTTCAATTACCCTTCAGTTTTTTCTCAATTGCGAACATCTCGTCGCGAAGGCGTGCTGCTTCGATAAAATCGAGCTCTGCTGCTGCCTTCTTCATTCTTGCCTTCGTTTGTCCAAGCAGTGACTCTAACCCTGATTTATCCAGATAATTAACAACCGGGTCGGCGGCAACATCCACCCGGTCTCTTTCGAAGTAGGGTTTCTTGCCTGATTTCCCTTGCAGATCTGCGATTCCGGTGCGCTGTGCCTTAATGATCTGTTGGGGTGTGATCCCGTTATCTGCATTGTATTTCAGCTGTTTTTCCCTTCGCCGGTTGGTTTCGTCGATAGCCCTCCTCATGCTCTGCGTGATCCGGTCAGCATACATGATCACCAACCCGTTAAGGTTACGGGCTGCTCGTCCTGCCGTTTGTGTAAGGCTTACCTCCGATCGGAGGAACCCTTCCTTGTCGGCATCCAGGATAGCAACAAGTGATACTTCGGGCAGGTCGAGGCCTTCCCTGAGCAGGTTTACTCCGATGAGCACATCGAAATCACTGTTTCGCAGGCCGGCAAGTATCTCAACACGCTCCATCGTATCGACGTCGCTGTGGATATAGCGGCAGTTAACATTGATGCGCGAAAGGTACTTGGTTAGTTCTTCAGCCATCCGCTTGGTTAGCGTGGTTACAAGTACCTTTTCATTGAGCTGGATGCGCTTGCGGATCTCACCCAAAAGGTTGTCGATCTGATTTCCGGAGGGTCGTACTTCGATAATCGGGTCGGGTAATCCGGTGGGTCGTATAACCTGTTCAACAACAACTCCTTCTGATTTTTCAAGTTCGTATGCGGCTGGTGTTGCGGACATGAAAACCGTCAACGCCGACATGCCTTCCCATTCGTCGAATTTCAGCGGCCGGTTGTCAAGGGCGGCCGGGAGTCGAAACCCATATTCAACAAGATTTTGCTTGCGGGAGCGGTCGCCTCCGTACATGGCACGTATTTGCGGCAGGGTGACATGACTTTCGTCCACCACCATGAGGAAATCCGCCGGGAAGTAGTCGAGCAGGCAGAACGGGCGGGATCCCGGGGCCCTGCCGTCGAAATATCGGGAATAGTTTTCGATCCCGGAGCAGTGACCGAGTTCACGGATCATCTCCAGATCAAATGTAGTCCTTTCTTCCAGTCGCTTGGCTTCCAGATATTTGCCTATTTCTTTGAAATAGGTTGCCTGTGCAACCATATCATCCTGGATCAGGTTGATGGCTGTTTTGATGCGTTCACGGGTAGTTACGAAGATGGTAGCGGGATAGATGGTCAGCACATCAGGCTTATCGATAGAATGGCCTGTAAGCGGGTTGATTACCTCAAGGCTCTCGATTTCATCGCCCCAGAATACGATTCGGTAAGCCACATCACCGTATGCAAGATGCACATCGACGGTATCGCCTCTGACCCTGAAATTCCCGTGAGTGAATTCAACTTCATTGCGGCTGTAGAGGCTGTCGACCAATTGGTGCAGGAATTTGTTCCTCGAAAGGGTCTGACCGTTTGTTACCGTGATGGTATTCTTGTGAAAGTCGTCGGGGTTGCCGAGGCCGTATATGCAGCTCACCGAAGCCACCACGATGATATCCCTTCGACCGGACAACAGCGATGAGGTGGTCCTGAGCCTCAGTTTTTCAATCTCGTCGTTGATTGAAAGGTCTTTTTCGATATAGGTATCGCTGATGGGCAGGTAGGCTTCAGGCTGATAATAGTCGTAGTAAGAGATGAAAAACTCCACTGCATTTTCCGGAAAAAATGCCTTGAACTCCCCATAGAGCTGGGCTGCCAGCGTCTTGTTATGGCTCAGGATCAGCGTAGGGCGCTGTACTTCCTGTATCACATTGGCAATCGTAAACGTTTTACCGGAACCGGTAACACCGAGGAGGGTCTGGTAGGGCGCACCTGTTTCGATTCCTTCAACGAGCTGGCGGATAGCTTCAGGCTGGTCACCGGTAGGAGTGAACTCGGCGGTTAGTTTAAATTCCATTACATTTTAAAGTTCTTCATTACGTTGGAAGGCGGGCGTTCATGGGCCAGTTCATTGGCCATGAAATCCATATATGGTTTTACATGCTCGAAGAAGGCCTTGTAACCCTCACAGAGCCAGTTGAGTCCGGGCTGCCCGTCGGCAGTATGTGCGATCCGGCTTTTAGGACAACCTCCGTGGCAGGCAAATCTGACCTCGCAGGCAAAACACTGGCGGGGCAGGGTATCGCGCTTATCCTTGCCGAACTGGATCTGCCGGCCGGAGGCCATCATTTCCCCCATTGGTGTTTCAAGAATATTGCCCAGCAGATATCCGGGGTATACGAAGTGATCACAGGAATAGAGATCACCGTTGTGTTCCATAACAGACGCTTCTCCGCATGTCTCGGCAAAGACGCAGAGTCCCGGCGATGCGCCGACCCAGTTGGCCAGTGTCACATCAAAGAGCTGCACAAATACTTTACCCACGTCGTTCCGGACCCATTCGTCGAAAATGGCAATCATGAACTTCCCGAACTGCTTTGCCCGTATTGACCAGTCGGTAAGGCTCGCTTCATCGGTATAGTCCGGCGATACCAGCATGAGCCCGTCTTCGGGAATAGCCGCAGCTTTTCGCTCAACGATAGGAATGAACTGAATGAACCCGCTGCCTGTTTTTTTCAAAAAGCGGTAAACTTCGAGCGGCTGGAACACATTGGCGCTGTTGATCACAGAAAGTGTGTTGAATTCGACACGGAATCGCTTCAACAGGCGGATCCCGTCCATCACAGTCCCATGCGTCGGCTTGCCAGCTTTGGTTTTACGGTATTTATCGTGCATCGGCTCGGGACCGTCGATGGAAATACCGACAAGAAAGTTGTGCTTTTTGAAAAACCGGCACCACTCTTCCGTAAGCCGGGTGCCGTTGGTCTGAAAAGCATTGTCGATTTTTTTGCTGCCGCGGTATTTTTCCTGAAGGGCTATGGCTTTTTCAAAAAAGTCCAGCCCGAGCAGGGTGGGCTCGCCGCCCTGCCAGGTAAAGGTAACCAGCGGAACTTCCTGCGATTGAATGAACTGCTGAATATAGCTTTCCAGAACCTCGTCGTTCATCTTAAAGCTGCCGCTTCCTTCGTACAGCTTCTCCTTTTCGAGGTAATAGCAGTAGGTGCAGTTCAGGTTGCATACCGATCCGATCGGTTTCGCCATCACCATGAAGGATTTTGGACGGGTAACCTTGTAGGCGTCGGAGAGGGTGAGGGTCTTATTTTTATCGAACCGGGGCATTGGGCGAAGATAGATTATCTCGGGCATTATAGATACTTTAGGAAAAAATCCGACCTATGAAATCCAATCCTGTTTGCGCTCTGCCGGTCGCCCTTTTGATCCTGATCGCCATGTCAGTGTTCGGCTGCTCCAGCGGCGACGGCTCTGTTTCAGTTATCCTCCAACCGATGGTGCCCGGAGACTCCTTGTCGCTCAAATGGTCGCCAAAAGGGGAGAAGCTGCCGTTAACCGCTGCGGCGAATGAATTGCAAGCAGAACTTAAACTCGGACCGGTTAATTTGCCTGTTATCAAGCTTATATTGTCTACGTCCGAAGGCGCCCTTTATCCCGATAAGCTTCTCGGCGACTGGAACCATAACGGCTCTCTCACCGATGATTCCATACTGTCGACTGTGCCGAAAGAAACCCGTGGAAAGTTTTGGTCATCCTTTTCAGCCTCCGTTGATATACCGGTTACGGATCCCTCAACGGGCAAAACGGTTACCAATCCCTATCCGCTTGACTTTTGGTATGTATTTGATCCACAAGAGCCAAATGCTGATAAGGTAATGCGTTACTCGAGGAGGGGATGGATGCAGGGAACCTTCGAAACGGATTCGGTTCGTGGGTCGGTCATGCTGTGCGAAATGGAAATGAACGGCATGTATGACAGTCTCGACAGCTGGGCGCTGGCCTTGCCAGCCAATCTTAAGGAATTGTACGGTCCGGGTGCCCGCCCATGTACCGATCACTGCTGGCTGGGTGAGCAGGCGTACAGAATCGGGCCGATTGATTTGTCGGGCCGACTCGTAAAGCTGACCCCGTTTAACCCCGGGATGACACGTCAGGAGGAGGAGGCTGCCCGGGATCTGATGGCGGTTGACCGCCGTGCGCCCCACTCCGGAAAGCAGGTAAACTTTCTTCATGACTTTGAAAAGGCATATGATCTGGCATCAAAGGAAAAGAAGGCCATGCTCCTGGATTTCGAAACCACCTGGTGCGGCCCGTGTAAGATGATGGATCAATGGGTATACAATGCCGATGCCGTTGTTGAGAAGTCGCATGTGCTCGTCGCGGTGAAGGTTGACGGCGACCGGCGCCGTGATCTTGTAAAGAAATACCAGGTGGGCGCCTATCCGACAATCATCCTGATTGGCACTGATGGAAACGAACTCAAAAGGGTGGTTGGTTATCAGTCAGTTGAGCAGATGACGGCATTTCTTTCGATTCCGGCATTAAATTGAATATTCATAAAAAAAGGTCATATTTGTTTATCAATTTAACTAACCCTTTTTTCCAAAACCTACTATGAACATCTTTTGTGCAAAGTTAAGCTCCGAGACCAAAGGCGAAGACCTGCAGGGGCTTTTCGAAACTTTTGGCCATGTTGATTCGGCCAAAGTGATCATCGATCGCGATACCAACCAGTCGAAAGGCTATGGTTTCGTGGAAATGGCCGATGACTCCGAAGCCCAGGCGGCCATTGATTCGCTTAATGAAACCGATTTCAAAGGAAGCCGCATCGTAGTCAAGGTTGCCCGTCCCCGGTCGGAAGGCCCTTCCGCCGGACCCAGGAGACCTAATCCGCGATTCGATCGTTAACGAAATTACAAAGGCGGGTGACCGCCTTTTTTTATCCTAAAAAACAGAAAAGAATGAAACGGACATCCTTTTTACCACTCCTGTTAACCGCCTTGTTATTCACTCAGTCGTGTACTAAAGTGCCGATCATCGGGCGAAAGCAGTTAAACCTCCTGCCCGAATCCACCATGCTCCAGATGAGCCTTACCTCGTATCAGGAGTTCATGAAAACCAATAAGCTGTCCGACAATAAGGAGGCAACCCGTCAGGTGCGCGATGCAGGAACCCGGATTTCAGCAGCCGTAAACCGTTTCCTCACCGACAACGGTCTGGCAGCCGAAGTGGCGAATTATAAGTGGGAATTCAACCTTGTGAAAGACACAACTCCCAATGCGTGGTGCATGCCAGGCGGCAAAGTGGTTGTTTATGAGGGTATTCTGCCGGTTGCCAAAAACGAAACCGGTATAGCTGTTATTATGGGCCATGAGATTGCCCATGCCATGGCGCATCACGGCAACGAGCGCATGAGCCATAGCCTGATGCAGCAATACGGAGGGATGGCGCTTGAAAAGGTTATCGAAACCCAGCCGGAGCAAACCCGCCAGATTTTCGGACTTGCCTACGGGCTGGGTTCGCAGGTTGGATTCATACTTCCGTATTCCCGGCTTCATGAAAACGAAGCCGACAGGCTCGGCCTGATCCTGATGGCCATGGCGAAGTACAACCCCAACGAGGCTGTTGCCTTCTGGGAGCGAATGGCGAAAGCTGCCAAGGGGGCCAAACCGCCGGTGTGGCTGAGCACCCATCCTACCGATGAGGCCAGGATTGCCGCACTGAAGACGAACCTTCCGGAGGCCATGAAATACTACCAGGGGGGGAATTCAGGGAAATAATCTTAAAAGAGCCCTGCAACAAGATAGCCCGCCCAGCCAACAAGCCAGGCAAGTACTGTCATGTAGCCAACCATAAAGGCCGACCACTTCCATTGTCCGGATTCACGCTTTATGGCGGCCAGCACCGCTATGCACGGAACATAGATCAGCACAAACAGCATGAATGCCAGGCCAGAGCGCAGCGTGAATACCGGCGTGCCGGTTAACTTGCCCGATTTGTGCTCCGACTCCATCATCCGTTCCTGAATGGTAGCCCCCGTCTCCCCGGTCTGGTAAAGAACTCCTATGGTGCTGACTACCACCTCCTTGGCTGCTATACCCGACAGAACGGCAACCGACATTTTCCAGTCGAATCCAAGTGGCTCCATTACAGGCTGAATGGTTTTACCGATAAAGCCGATGGCCGAATGTTCGAGTTGTACCGTTTTATCCGAAGACGTCTTCGGAAAATACCCCAGGGCCCAGATTACCACGGATGCTATCAGGATTATTCCTCCCATTTTTTTCAGGTACAGCCTGCTGCGGAACCACATATGCTTAACAATCGCCTGCGGACGTGGCGACCGGTAGGGTGGCAGCTCCATCACGAAGGGAGCCTCCTGCTTGCGGAACAACGTGTTGCGAAGAACAAGGGCCATGATGATCGACAACAGGATCCCCACCAGGTAGAGACCGAAAATAATATTGGCTGCCTGCCCGGGGAAGATCACTCCGGCTATCAGAATGTACACGGGCAGGCGGGCGCTGCATGACATCAGGGGAAGGATCAGCATTGTCATGAGCCGGTCGCCGCGGTTTTCAATGGTCCGCGTAGCCATAATGGCCGGGACATTGCAGCCGAACCCCATGATCAGCGGGATAAATGACTTTCCGTGCAGTCCGATAAGGTGCATCAGCTTGTCCATGATGAAGGCTACCCGCGCCATATAGCCGGTATCCTCCATAAAGGATATGAAGAAGAACAGGATGAGGATGTTCGGCAGAAAGATGATCACTCCGCCAACCCCGCCGATAACCCCGTCGATCATGAAGTCGCTGAACATCCCGGCGGGGATCACGGCCTGGAGCCAGCCAGAGAGCGATTGTACGCCTGTCTCGATCCAGTTGACGGGGTATTTTCCGAGGTTGAAGGTGGATTGGAACATGATCCACAGGAACAGGAGAAAGATTGGAAAACCGAGCCATTTGTGCGTCAGGATGCCATCGATCCGGGAGGTTGGTGAGACATCTGCCTCCTTTTCCGGTTTTCTCACCAATGTTTCGCGCAGTGCACCGGCTATAAAACCGTATCGTGAATCCGTAAGCAGGCTTTCGACATCCTTGCCGTAAAACTTCTCGATCCGGGCAATTTCACGTTCTGACGCCCGAAGAATCTCCTCATCGAAGGCAAGCTGGTTCAGCGGTCTGAGCATTTCAGGGTTGCGTTCCAACAACTTGATCGCCAGAAATCGGCTCGAAAAGCGGTCGGAGAAGGAGGGCGAATTCCGGATTTTTTCCTGAAGTCGGCGTATACTGATCTCTATTTCAGGGTCATATGCGATGTGTATGTGCCTCGAAACCGTGTCCTTTCCTTCACAAACTGCTGCAGCAGTGAGGAAGAGCTCCCCGATGCCGGTTCCGCGTATTCCAACGGTTGGAACCACGGGAATACCAAGAAGTTTGCCCAAAAGCATGTGGTCCAGCGTGTTGCCGCTCTTGCCGAATTCGTCATACATGTTAAGGGCGATCACCACCGGCAGGTCCATGTCGATGAGCTGGGTAGTGAGGTAGAGGTTGCGCTCCAGGTTGGAGGCATCCACAACATTGATAACCACATCGGGGTGCTTATTCATGAGCTGATCGCTAACGAAAAGCTCATCGGGACTGAATGTGCTGAGGGAATAGGTGCCGGGCAGGTCGGTCACCCTGAATTTGTATTGACCCATTGCGATGCCTGCAACCTTGGATTCAACCGTAACCCCTGCATAATTCCCGGTGTGTTCGCGGGAGTTGCTCGCAAGATTGAAGATTGATGTTTTGCCGCTGTTGGGGTTGCCAACAAGGGATACTTCAAGCGGTAGTTCTGCAGCCAGAGCATTGGTTGCGACAGGTTCGGCCGCAGCCCCCGGGAAATGACGGGCGGTGGATTCCTGTCCGGTCGGGGTGGAGGTTGTCGCAGATTCGGGCTGCGTATTCAGACTGTCTTCATCGGATTCGGGCAGGGAAACGGGTTCCGTTTCAACAAGTTCAGCCTCGGCCCTGCGCAGGGAAACATGATATCCAAGGATTTGATATTCAACCGGATCCTGAAGCGGCGCTGATTTGATTACCGTTACTTCCTTGCCGGGTATGAACCCCATGTCCATGATCCTCCGGCGAAATGCTCCGCGCCCCCTCACCCGGGTGATCCTTGCCCTGCTGCCCGTCTGTAGTTCGGCTAATTTCATCGCCCCGCAAAGGTATCCTTTTTTGTTATTTAGAATGATTCTAACTAATGATAAATGGTGAAGCATTATCTTCGTCACGCGAAAATCCAATTATGGGAATCAAGAGCCTTCAATTATTGTTGTATATCCTGATTTCGGCCGGGTGTGCCCGCCACGGCGTACCTGCGTCGAAGGTTGTGCACGATGGCGCTGCGCCGGATTCAGGCTTGCCGGAAGTTCACCATGCCAGCGGATTTCGTTTTGAACGGGGTGGGGCAGGTGTTACCCTGATTCTGTCGGACCCGATGGACAACCGGCGGGAAATCGCCCGGTACCGGCTTTTGGAAAAGCCATCAGGCACACCGGACAAGGGGTGCACCGACCTGATCGTTCCTTTACAAAGGATAGTTGCTTCCTCCACCACGCACGCAGGATTTCTGGCCGCCATCGGGGCGTCCGGCAGCCTGATGGGATGCAACAACCCAGAGCGGCTCTACGATTCCACCCTGTTTGCACGGTTTAAAAACGGTGACCTGGTGAGAACCGGTCGTGATCTTGGGTATAACCTCGAATTCCTTATTGCCTCCAAACCGGAACTGGTGCTCCAGTCGGGCATCGACGGGCAGTTTGTTGCCGAACCAAGGCTCACCGCTTCCGGGATACCCGTGATGTTTGTTCTCGAGTGGATGGAACCCACGCCGCTCGGGAGGGCCGAATGGATGAAAGTTTTTGGGATGATCACCGGCCGCGCACGCGAGGCCGATTCCCTTTTCCGGGAAGTTGAACGGAGTTACCTGGCGAAGGCAAAGGTCGGGCATGAGGCGGCTGATAAGGTTAAGGTCCTCACCGGAAATGTCTTTAAAGGAACCTGGTACATGCCGGGCGGCCGTAATTACATGACCCGCTTCTTCGAGGATGCCGGCATGGATTATCTCTGGAAGGATAACAATCAATCATCAAGTCTTGCGCTCAGCTTCGAGTCGGTGGTATACAAGATGGCTGATGCTCCTGTCTGGATCAACGTCAATGTGGATTCCCTCAGCCACCTGGTCGCTGCAGAATCGAGATATTCGGTTTTCAGGGCACTCAAAGAAAAGCGTGTTTACAGCGTATTCAACCGGATTAACGAACATGGAGCCAACGACTTCTGGGAGAGCGCCGTTGTGAGGCCCGACCGTGTGCTTGCCGACCTGCTTGCGATAGCGCATCCGGAATCGGAACCGGGACATCTCTGGTTCTATTATAAACCATTGGTATACAATTGATAATATGAATATCAGGCGAAAAGGCTGGGTTTTTCCTGTTTTGACAGCGCTGTTGCTGCTGGCATTTCTGGGGGATCTGCTGCTCGGCAGTGTTCGCCTGTCGTTTCAGGACTTCATCGATGCCCTGTTTAAAAGGACGGACGACAGCAACCTGACCTACATCATCTGGAGCCTTCGTCTGCCAAAAGCCATCACTGCTATTCTTGCAGGCTCGGGCCTCGCAGTGTGCGGGCTGATGATGCAGACGCTTTTTCGCAACCCTTTAGCCGGCCCGTTTGTTCTGGGTATTAGCTCCGGTGCCAGTCTGGGTGTTGCCCTGCTGGTGATGGCTTCCTCCTGGTTCGGCGGCAGCCTGATGGTTCATGCGCTGCCCTACGGCCACTGGGGAATGGTGGTGGCTGCGATGGCCGGCGCCCTGGCGGTGACATTGTTCGTTCTGCTGGTATCCTCAAGGGTCGCCGATTCCGTTTCCATCCTGATCATCGGCATGATGTTCGGAAGTGCCACCGGAGCCGTTGTCAGCCTGTTGCAGTATTTCAGCGATCCCGATACCGTGAAGAGTTTCCTGGTATGGACATTCGGCGACATCAGCGCCGTAACCGTCACTCACCTTGGTTTGCTGGCCCCGCTGGTGATTATCGGCATATTCGGCGGAGTTTTTCTGCGGAAGCCGCTTAATGCTCTCCTGCTGGGCGACAATCATGCACGGGTAATCGGGGTGAATGTAAAGCGTTCAAGAATTGTTATAATTTTGATAACCAGTCTTCTGACGGGTGCAATAACCGCTTTTACCGGTCCAATCGCCTTTGTTGGTGTTGCGGTTCCTCATTTGGCAAGGGCCATTATCAGGACCTCCGATCACCGTTACCTTACGCCGGTAACCCTGATGTGCGGCGCCATATTGATGCTGATTTGCGACATTCTTGCCCAGATGCCGGCTGCCAACCAGATCCTGCCTATCAACACCGTTACTGCCATTTTTGGCGCGCCGGTCGTGATCTGGGTCATTTTGCGGAACCGCCGCGGACGAACACCCATTGAATCATGAGCACCGAGCCGGATAATAGCATGATACTGGAGTCGTCGGGGCTGACGATCGGCTACCCTTCATCGGGGCAAAAGCCGCTGGTATTGGCCCAGGACCTGAATCTCACCATCAGGCGGGGTCAGGTTACCGGTCTGCTGGGACCCAACGGATCCGGAAAATCGACACTTCTGCGGACACTTGCCGGGCTCCAGCCGGCGATCGCCGGTTCGATCCGGGTGATGGGGAATACCATTCGGAGCAATATGGTGAGACAGACAGCCAGAATGCTCAGCGTAGTGCTGACTGACCGGATCGATGTACGGAACCTTACTGTTTACCAGCTGGTTTCGATGGGGCGCTATCCTTACACGGATTGGCTGGGGCGTCCGGACAGCATCGACGAAGAGCTGATCTCCAAAGCCATGCAGCAGGTGAGGCTTACCGCCTACGGCAACCGGTTTTTTACCGAACTCAGCGACGGCGAGCAGCAGCGGACACTACTGGCAAAGGCACTGGTGCAGGATACGCCGCTCATCATCCTCGATGAGCCGACAGCTCATCTCGATCTTCCAAACCGGATCTCCATCATGAAGCTGCTCCGAAGACTGGCTGACGAAACCGGAAAGAGCATTCTTTTCTCCACACACGACCTTGACCTGGCCATTCATACGGCTGATACCCTATGGCTCCTGCCCCGGGGAGGAAAGCTGATACGCGGAGGACCGGAGGAGCTCATCGGCGGCACTGCGTTTGAAGACGCTTTCGGAACCGGCACCGATGAAGCCGACCGGGATATTGTTACGGCCTACTTCCGGAGCCTGAAGCTCAGGCAGGATGGCAGTGAATAATTGTTATTTTTAGCAGAAGTGAAACACGACATGAAAGATTCATGGGAAATAAAAGGTTTTGTTGATGAACACGTTGATGACGGTATAAACCTTCGTGATGCCATCCGAACCTTATCAAGGGAGAAAAATGCCGTTATACTGGCTCATTATTATCAGGAAGCCGATATCCAGGATATTGCCGACTTTGTGGGTGACAGCCTTGATTTATCGAGAAAGGCGGCAGAAACCGATGCGGATATAATCCTGTTTGCCGGGGTTCATTTTATGGCCGAAACGGCCAAGATCCTGGCACCGCAGAAGAAAGTTCTGATTCCCGACCGCATGGCCGGCTGCTCACTGGCCGATTCCTGCCCACCGGAGGGGTTTGCACGGTTCCGTAATGAGCATCCCGACCACATGGTGGTGACCTATGTTAACACGAGTGCTGCAATCAAGGCGCTTTCCGATGTTTGCTGCACATCCACCAATGCCGAACAGATCATCAGGAGGATACCCGAAAGCCAGAAGATCATCTTCGCACCCGACCGGAACCTCGGCAATTACCTGAACAGCATCACCGGCAGGGATATGCTGGTGTGGGACGGGGCCTGTCATGTGCATGAGGAGTTCTCGCTCGAAAGGATCCTCCTCCTGAAAAATGAATATCCGGAGGCAAAAATCATCTGTCATCCGGAGTGCCAGCGGCCCATCCGGATAGTTTCCGATTTTATCGGTTCTACTTCGGCCCTGCTGGGATTCTCGAAGTCGGACCCCGCTATGACCTACATAGTTGCCACCGAGGCAGGTATCCTGCACCAGATGAGAAAGGCAAATCCGCAAAAGCTGTTTATCCCGGCTCCGCCGAAAGACAGCACCTGCGCCTGCAACGACTGTAAGTTCATGAAGCTTCACAACCTCCGGAAAATTTATCTCACCCTCCTGCACGAGTGGCCGGAAGTAACGGTGCCCGAGGAAATCCGAAAACCTGCTGAAATTCCCATACGGCGAATGCTCGAATGGTCATAATCAACCCTATGCAATACCTATCTTTCCCGAAACAGCTCCTGGTTTTACTCGTATTTCTAGGCGCAACTGCCATTTGGAGTGATTCGCTCCATGCTCAGGCTAAGCAGGAGGTAAAACCACTACCGCCCGGCTACCCCGATCGCTCGGCGAACCTCGATGTCCTTCCCGGTTTTAAGAATCCGCCTGCAGGCTATGGAGAGGTGAGCTTCTACTGGTGGCTTGGCGATACCCTTACCAAAGAGCGCATCACCTGGCAGCTCGACCAGCTGGCCGGAAGAAGCATCACCGGGCTACAGATTAACTATGCACACAGCGACGAGGGGGGTAACATCTGGGGGCTCACCTATCCGGGCAAGCCAGGGTTGTTCACAAAAGAATGGTGGGACCTGTTTGCCTGGTTCCTGCAGGAGGCGAAGAAACGGAACATGTCGGTAAGCCTGAGCGATTATACGCTCGGCATCGCCGGACAGGGATGGTTCGTTGACGATATGCTCCGCGAAAACCCCGGTCTGCACGGATCGAATCTGAAGCAGGCCAGCTGGGATATCCGCTCAGGCCTCGATACCGTGGTTACAGCGCCGGGAAATGTCCTCGTGCTTACGGAATACAGAACCGACAAGGGATCCGTGGTACCGGCAAGCGGCAAACCCCTTTCCGCCGGTGCCGGCGGAACCATCCGGTTGCAGGCCTCCGGATTTTCCAGGAAGCTGGTTGCCGTTTATGCAGAAACGGTAAAAACATCCTTCGACCCGATGAACCCGCTCAGCGGGACCAAGGTAATTGAGAAGTTCTTTCAGCCCTTCGAGGAGCATTGTCCGGGGGAAGCCGGTAAAGGACTCAACTTTTTCTTTTCTGATGAACTGAATTTCGGAATCACCGGTCTGCTGTGGAACAACCGGTTCGCTGCAGAGTTCAGGAAGCGCAAGGGATACGACATTGTGCCTCGATTGTCGGAACTGTTTGTTGATGCGGGCAGCGAAACGCCCAAAATCCGCATCGATTACAACGATGTTCTTGTTGCACTCAGCGAGGAGAGTTTCTTTATTCCGGTGTACAACTGGCATACCGAGAGGGGGATGCTGTTCGGCTGCGACCATGGCGGCCGTGGGATGGATGTTACGGAATTCGGCGATTATTTCCGCGCCCAGCGGTGGATGTCGGGGCCCGGTTGCGACCAGCCGGTGCTCGACCGGCACATTAACAAGAATAAGGTAGCAAGCTCTATTGCACATCTTTATGAGCGCCCGCGCACCTGGCTCGAAGGGTATCACAGCAGCGGCTGGGGAACCTCCAGCGCCCAGATTGCGGATGCCACATTTGCCAACTTTGCCATGGGCCAGAACCTGCTTAGTTTGCATGGCCTTTATTATTCCACCCACGGCGGATGGTGGGAATGGGCGCCGCCCGACAATCACTTCCGGCAACCTTACTGGGCAGGAATGGCCGATTTCCTCAAGTGCTCTGAACGCCTGAGCTATCTGCTCAGCCAGGGGCACCATCGTTGCGATGTGGCGATCCTCTATCCCGTTACTCCCATGGTAGCCGGAATGGGTGGTCAGGAGGCGGTGGCGGCTGCATTTGCGGCCGGCGATAAACTCTATCGTTCCGGTATCGATTATGATTTTATTGATTTTGAATCGCTTGCCCGCGCTAAGTGTAAAGATGGTGAGCTCCAGGTGAGCGGTGAGCGCTATAAAGTACTGATCCTTCCGGTTATGAGTGCGATCCGGTTCTCCTCCCTCGAAAAGGCGGCAGCCTTTTATGCCGCGGGTGGGGTGGTGATTGCAATTGGTGCCCTTCCGGCTGCAAGCGACAGGATCGGTCGTGACGATGAGGAGCTGCAGGCGCTGAACCGGAAAATATTCGGTCTTACTGCCGACGAAACCACAGGTGTAGTCAGGAAGTCAGGCTCAACCGGCAACCGTAAAGGAACGGGATTGTTCCTCTCGAAACCCGACAATGTGGCCGTGGAGGTTTCCGCTCTCATCGAACCCGACTTCCGGGTAGTCAACGGCGGTGGGAATCCGATGATCCTGCACCGGAAAGCCGGCGTACGCGACATCTATTACGTATATGGGGTTCCGAAGGACACTGCATGCCAATTCCGGTGTACGGGAAAGGTTGAGCTTTGGGATCCATGGACGGGAAAGGCTTCGCCATTGACCGCAGAATACTCGGGCATGGCGGGTACCCGTATCCGCATGCCGCTTGGGGAGACGCAACCGCAAATCATTGTATTCAGTCCCGGAGAAGCGCTGGTTGATGCCGATCCTGTCAGAGCGGTGGCCAAAAGCGAAATGGTTCTCGTGGGTGAGTGGGAGTTTGAGATCAAACCCACGCTCGACAATAGCTGGGGGGATTACCGGCAGCCGGCGTATAACGGATATACCGCCACCGATGCCGCTGTTATCCGCCACCGCATGGAAACCTCAGCCGATCCGGGCTGGCAGGCAACAGCCTTCGATGACAGCCGCTGGGATACCGTTCAGGTTTCCTACGGACCCCAGTTCTGGAAGCTTGGCCCGATGCCCGGCGGAACCGATTCACTTAAGCTGGAATCGCTTCTTGCCCCGCTGGGCAAGGTGGATCCTGCAGTTCCGGTAACCATTGGCGGAAAGAATTATTACTGGAAACCGTATGAATTCTCCTGGCGTACCGGCCTCAAGGACAACACGGGCCGGCAGGGGTACCACGGGCTAAAGGAGTGGATCCATGACGATATCCTCCAGAACGGCAAGGCCGTAAGAGATTGGCCGGGGATACCCAGTCCGCGCATCGTGGCATCCGGTGAAGGCTCGACTACCTATTTCTGGACTACCGTGCGATCAGCTGGACAGACAGAAGCTGCCGTGGTACAGGGAGGCCTGGTGCCTTCCGGAATCTGGCTCGGCGGCAAGCCGCTTGCAGCCGGCACCAAAACGGCAACGCTTGCGAATGGCGCTACACCCCTTTTGATTCGGTATTCTTCACCCGGCGCAGGGTCCCTGGTGTTCCTGAAGAACGTTTCATCACCGCCTGTCACTCAGCCGGCCCCACTGGCAAGCACCTGGTTTGCCAACCCGGCCGTGCTGCCGTTCGATCTGATGGCAGGCTCACCCGGCCAGGCCGGCTGGTACCGTTTTAAAACGCCTCCGGGCCTGCAGTCGATTGAACTTGCCTCCTGGAGTAAACCCAATGTATGGATCAACGGAAGAGATGTCCCCGTTAACCCGGTTGAGCCCATGAAAGGGCTCATTGCCGATACGCTGATACCTGTATGGAAGGCTGCCCCCTGGTCGGCAGTGCCCGGCCCGGCAACGGTAGCGGTACGGATCGTTTCTAAACCGGGCCTGTACGGCGGTGCCGCTATTCCGGAACCTATCCGGATCAACTGCGGAAAGGGTATGATACGCCCGGGTAATCTTGCCGAAAACGAGCCGCTTCGCAACTATTCCGGCGGAATGTGGTACCGGAAAACACTGTTGCTAACGGCGGAGCAAGCCGGTTCAAATTCCGTAACCCTCGATCTGGGCGATCTGGTATCATCTGCAGAGGTTACTGTAAACGGGAAATCAGCCGGACGACTGCTCTGTCCGCCATGGAAATTCGATGTCGGAAGCCTCCTCAAGCCGGGTGAGAACCGATTGGAGATCCTGATTTACAATACGCTGGGTAATTATTACCAGACTGTGCCGAGCCTTTATGTCGGGAAAACGAAAAGCGGCCTTATCGGCCCGGTTAAGCTGTTCTTTTTTTGATCCTTACAGTTTTTCTGCAGCCTCCTTCGACCATCCGGAGGTATTGAGGAAATTCGCGACGAAAGAACCTGGCGGCACCAGCCGGTTGCATGCCTCGAACAGTCCTTCGGGGGCCTTCATGGTCAGTACGGGCAAGAGATGTTCCAGCTGTTCAACTGTTTTCGGGCCGATAACCGGTGCCGTAATGCCCGCCTGCTCTTTAACCCATAACACGGCCAGCCGGGCCGGCGAAATGCCGTAATCGTTGGCCAGCCGCACGAATTGCCTGCCTGTTTCGATGGCCTGACGGTTCAGCCGTTCGGCATAAATTCCGCCTCTCTGCACCGCCCTTGAATCGGCCGGCAGGCTATCCGGATCGGTGTATCTTCCGGCGAGGAGGCCCATGGCCATGGGCGACCAGCTGAACACGGCTATATCATGCGCCCGGCACATGGGGATCAGTTCATTTTCGATCCGGCGGTCGAGGAGGTTGTAGGGCGGCTGTTCGGAAACAAATCGCACAAAATCATTCAACTCACTGATCATCAGTCCCTCCATTACGCGCCAGGCAGGTGCCGTGGAGCTGCCGATATGGCGGACTTTTCCCTGCCGGACCAGATCGGTCAGGGCAGAAAGTGTCTCCTCGTGCGGCACCGTAAAATCCGGCCGGTGAAGCTGATAAAGATCGATGCAGTCTGTTTGAAGCCTCCTGAGGGAATCCTCGCACGCCTTCATGATATGGGCCCGTGAATTACCCCGGTCGTCCGGGCCGGGTCCGGTAGGGTAGTATACCTTGGTAGCCAAAAGCACCCGGTTGCGCTTTCCGCCTGCATTGAGCGCCCTGCCTATGATACGCTCACATTCGCCCTGTGCGTAGCTGTCGCTCGTATCGATAAGGTTGATGCCGGCCTCAATGGCGGCATCCAGAATTCGGGCCGATTCCCCTTCCGGGGCAGGATTGGCAAAATTGTCGGTTCCCAGCACCAGCGGGGAAACCTTGATGCCTGTGCGGCCGATCATGCGGTATTCCATGAACCAAAAGTACCTTTTTAGTCAAATCTAACCACGGTTTTCTACCTTTAGCGGATGAAACCCGGACAACATTGATTTCGCCCCTCATTATTCAGATCATCGGCTTTTTCGGCCTGATTTTCTTCGTGATCTCCTTCCAGCAGAAGAGCAGGAACATGATCCTGATCACCATGCTGTTCGGGCAGTGGATATTCCTTTTCCATTACATCCTCCTTGGTGCATGGACAGCAGCAGGCATGAACGTGGTCGGTCTGGGCCGTACGCTCGTTTTTCGCTACCGCGATGAAAGGCAATGGGCCTCCTGGAAATACTGGCCGGCGGTTTTCATCGGCCTGTTTATCCTGGCCGGAGTAACCGCAGGTGAATCCTGGCTTGGCATCCTGCCTGTGGCGGCCATGTGCATTGAAACCACCGGACTCTGGATGCGGAATGTGAAGGTGCTCCGGATCATCAACCTCTTTCCGCACCCTTTCTGGTTCACGTATAACCTGATTAAGGGATCGGTGCCTGGGGTGGTGTGCGAGATTTTTGTCGTTACGTCAATCCTCACGGCCATTTACCGGTATGATATTATCCCTGCCCGTAAAAAGAGCAAGGCGGAGGAACAAGGTGCAATCAACAATTAATCAATATGTTCAGATATTTTTCATCCGCATTGGTGTTGTTTGTCCTCCTTACCGGATGCACGGCTCCCGATCCGGCACTGCTGCCGGGGATCATTCCACAGCCTGTAACCATCAAGGGCTTGCGCGGTTCACTGCTGCTGACGCAGGAATTTCCGGGACCAGCGGTTACCCTAAATCCTGCAGCATTCACACATCAGTCTGAATATAAAATAAGTACAGGACGCAGAGGGATTAAGATCGAAGCCGGGGACAGCAGCGGTGTTTTCTATGCGATCCAGACGTTGCGGCAGTTTGCCCCGCTTGATGCGAAGGGGAATTTCTGCCCGGATTCAGCGCCGGTGAGGATACCGGCAATGGAGATCCGCGACTGGCCGAAATATGCATGGCGGGGGCTCATGCTCGACTGCAGCCGGACATTCCTGCGGGTGGAGTATCTGAAGAAACAGATCGACCGGCTTGCGGCCTACAAGATGAATGTGCTGCACCTGCATCTCACCGACGATCAGGGGTGGCGGGTGGAGATCCGTCGCTATCCGGAGCTTACCGCGGTTTGTTCGAAATTTTCGCCCGACTATCCCGAAGAAATCAGTGGTTTTTACACGCAGCAGGAGCTAAGGGAGTTGGTTGCCTATGCGGCAGAGCGCTTTGTGACCATCGTGCCGGAAATCGAAATGCCGGGCCATTCAAGCGAGGTGTTTGCGGCATTTCCAGGCTTGTCGTGCCGGGGTAAGGTTACCTCGATTTTCCCGTTCTTCAAGGGACCGGGCATTACCGATGACATTTTCTGTGCGGGCAACGACAGCGTGTTTACTTTTCTGCAGAACGTGCTCGACGAGGTGATGGAGCTGTTCCCGTCGACATACATCCATATCGGAGGCGATGAAGCGCCAAAAACGCAATGGAAGGCGTGTAAAGCCTGCCAGGCCCGGATCCGTACCGAAGGACTGAAGGATGAAATGGAACTGCAGAGCTATTTTGTGAAACGGATTACCGCCTATGTCCATTCCAAAGGGCGGAGGGTGATCGGCTGGGACGAGATCCTCGAAGGGGGACTGGCCGACGGAGCGGCTGTGATGTCGTGGCGCGGCACCGAAGGCGGCTCGCATGCCGCAAAACTCGGCCACCCGGTGGTGATGTCACCCACCTCGCACTGCTACTTCGATTACGACTACAAAACCACATCCACCGAGGAGGTCTATTCTTTTGATCCGGTGCCGGCAGGGCTCGATTCCGCTACCGCCCGGCTCATTCTCGGAGCGCAGGGAAACTTCTGGAGCCACATCGACCGGACCGAACCGCTTATCGACAGGCAGATTTACCCCAGGCTGATCGCCTTGTCGGAAGTGCTCTGGTCACATGGAAAAGATTATGGCAGTTTCAGCCGGCGGCTCGCAAGGGAGTATGGGAGGATGGACAAACTTGGAATAAACTATTACCGGCAGGACTGATTTCCCGGATTATAACTTTTTTGCAATCTGCCTGAACAAGCTTGGGGTGAACCGGATAAGGGCATCCTGGATAACACCTATCAATGAGAATACCTTTCTTTTTTGTCTTTTGAGAATCATTTTTGCGATGCCCTCAGCTACTTTCTCCCTTGTTTGCTGCAGGTGAGCAGGTCGGGGCGGAACCAGCACCAGTTCGCCGTCAGCATTTAAGGTCGTTTTCGATTTTTCATTCTGTGTCAGGCCCACGTAGGCAATGCCGACATGAATCCCTGTATTCGCGGTTTCAGCCCGGATACTCTGCGCTAAGGCGGTGAGGGCCATTTTACCCGAGCTGTAGGCCGAATACCTGCGCAAACCGTAAAACCCGGCAAGTGATGAAATGAAAACAATGTGCCCGCGTGTTTTTATGATCTCCGGCAGTGCTGCCTTAACCGGAAAAACCGATCCGAAGAAAAGACTGTTGAAAGAGGTTCTGAAAACTTCCGGAAGCATGTCAGCAAAATTCCCCTCGGCGCTCATACTGGCATTGGTAATTACTATATCAAGCCTTCCGAAATTCGCAATTATCGAATTGATGATACGATAACAAACCTCCATGTCAGTAACATCGCCCTCGGCGCAAAAAACGGTGATCCCTTTTGCTCCAATCTCCGAAGCGGTGACCGCAAGCTTTTTACCATCCCTCCCATTAAGAACAACAGCTGATCCGAGAGCTCCCAGACCAAAGGCGATGGCTTTGCCTATGCCCTGTCCTGAACCGGTAATGAGGGCTACCTTTCCGCTTAAAGGTGCCGGGTTTGTCATATTGTTACCAGTTTGCCGTTGTCCCGAAGCCATACAAATGAATCCCAAATGGCATCCTCAATAGGTGATTGTGGCAAGTGGAGTTCCCTGATGGCCTTGTCGGAGCTGAAGAATTGTTCATCACAGGCAATTTTTGCAATAGACAGGTTAACATCCGAATGGAAACGGGGAAAAATAGCGGCCATTCCCGAAAGAACCGCTCCCATTGGCTTGATCAGGAAAGCAGGCAGATAAACCCACGGGGTTTTCGCACCCGTCACTTTTCCGATCAACGCGTAAAATTCCTTGTAGTTCATGTTACGGTTGCCAAGAATATAGCTTTCTCCCGGTTTACCCATTGTCAGGGCATTAACGATGGCAATACAATTGTCTTTGACAGATGCAAAATTCCGCCCGCCCGGGCAGTAGCCGGGGAGTTTCCTGTCAACTATCTGCTTGATCATCAGGTTTGATGAAGGGCCGGGATCGTTAGGGCCGATCATGAAAGTGGGATTAACGATTATGATCGGCAGACCATGATTCCTGAAATAGGATAAAGCCAGATTGTGGGCTTCAAGTTTGGTAGTAATATAATCCAGACCATAGTGTCCGGAACTGAAAGGACTGGTCTCATTGCCGGGTTTGGTTTTCGATCCGAAGCCAAACGTATTTGAGGTTCCAACGTGTACAACGCGCTTCACGCCGTATTCAAGAGCCAGGTCAAGTATCCGGCGTGTTCCTTCAACATTTACCAATCTTGCCATCGGGACCTTAGCCGGATTAATCGTAGTCAGTCCGGCTGAGTGGATGATGTAATCGCATCCTTCAATCGATTTCCGCAGCGTATCGGGTTTCAGGAGATCGCCTGAAAACCGGATGACATCCAGGCCGTCGAGAATCGACGGATCGGCGCCCTCCTGTATAAACGCATGGACAGTATAACCCCTTCCGGTTAGTTCGCGGACAAGGTTGTTTCCCAGAAATCCATTGGCGCCGGTGAGTAACACGCGCTTCATTTCTGATTTCGCCGGTGATTTTATCTCTGTGGACAAGGAAGCCTCATTTTGTGGTTCAGTAAATGAATTCCCGCGGTTCGGTTCCTAAAATTACTGTTTTTCCATCAGAAAAAGATATTCGCGGTGCGTGCCGTCGCTGTTGATCCATTCGTTTGTCCAGCGCATGTTGCCCATCACGTTTTTGCGGTAGTCGATCTCCATGGCCCTGAGCAATTTGCCTGATTCGCCGATGATGCCGGTTAATTCACTTTTGGTGGCCCTGCCGCCGGAGCTGTATGAAAGCAGGATATAGCGCGCTTTCGTTTCCCGGATCAGGCGCCTTATCGACTCCAGCGCGATGAACCGGCCTGCCTCATCCCTTCTGAATTCCTCGAAAACCGATGCCGACAGACGGTCACGCGAGTCGACCCGACGGTTTGCCCTGCCAAACAGTTCAGGCTTGTCATTTCGGATCACGGTGGTCCAGATGTGGTAATACGATGAGTAGCGAATCCGGCTGGGCGGCATCCGCTCGTTGTTCGAGCCGTAAGGGGGATCGAAATAGGCCAGGTCGAATTCGTTGTCACTTACGGTATCGAAGATGTCCGAGCGTATCACACGGTTGGTGCCGATGCTTTCGAACAGAGCGGGAACCTTGAGGATCAGATCGTTGTGCGACCGGGCCGACCAGCGGAAGAGGTACGATACATAGTGGCCGAGTGTGCTGTCCACCGCATCCATGGCCAGGATAAGGCTGGTGAGCAGTACGGATTTCTCAACCGGACTCAGGCTTAACCTGTCGATTTCATCACGTATGGCATCCACTTTCCGGGTGTTTTTTTGCTGAAAAGGCCTCTTATCCAGTGGGTTGACCGATTCTCCGTAGTGTTCGGTAAACCAGCCGTCATAGCCGGGCAGCGCATTCAGGTGGTCGATGATTTCTTTGTAGTAAGCTGAAGGCCTGGTATTCAGCAGGTAGCAGCGGGCAAAGGTCTCCGACCATTCAGCGATATCCGACGAGGTGGTATCATATCCCAGTTTCGCCAGCGCCTGGCTCACCCGCGTGGAGCCGCTGAATCCGTCGAGGACGCTTTTCACCTCCAGTCCGGAAATCATGTCGATGATGCATGGCAGGATCTTCAGCTTCGACCCGGCATACTTGATCCCTTCCGTTTCCGGGACCCTCTTTTTTCTGTCGGTGTTCGGCTGTTCCGGAGTCATGGTTTATTGGCCTGTTGCCACCGGAGCAACTACCTCATGCCTCCCGTTTTTGAGGAACTTCACATCGGGCAGGTTATGATTGGCGCTGAAATAGTCGTATCCCTTTTTAAGGTCGCTCCAGAGCCCGGTTTTGTCGGCATCCTTTGCATATTTCGTCATCAGGGCCTTGTACTTCAGGTCATCCAGCCGGGCGGGGTACATCGTTACCGGAATTGACTCCTGTCCGGCGCTCACCGCCTCAACGCAGTACAGATAGAGCTCCTTCATCTTGTCATCGGTCACCGGAAGGCAGGTGGGAGCTTTCCCCAAGGCTACCAGACCGCCAGTGGTTCGACGACACCGATGGACAACCGGCGGAGGGGTGTCGAAAATGAGCATGGGAAACCGCACAGAGGATGTGCGGCCCGAGGGACGCCAGCCGTGGATGACTGATGGAACTGCGTGAATTTGCCGACCGGGTGTTGTTCTCGGCCGATTTGGAGACCAAGCTGGCCCCGCACCGGGGGCCGTTCACCGATGTGGATCCCGGGCCGCCGGAGCGGGTGCCGCTGCCGGCGCGTCCGGCAAACCTGCAATTTTGCGAGCGGAAGGAGTCGCCGGCGATGCCGCATCCCGACACCTTCGGCGACCCCCTGCGGCGGGGGGTGGCCCATCACATCATGGCCAATCACGAACTGCAGGCCCTGGAGGTGATGGCCTGGGTGCTGCGGGCGTTTCCCGACGCCCCCCCGGCGTTTCGGCTGGGGCTGGCGGGGGTGAGGGGGGATGAGCAGCGGCACACCCGGCTGCACATGCAGCGTTGTCGCGAGCTGGGAGTCGAATTCGGCACGCTGAAGGTCAACCGTTACTTCTGGGGCAAAGCGCAGGAGTTCACATCGCTGCTCGACTACCTGGCGGGGCTGCCGTTGACGTTTGAAGGGTGCAACCTCGACCACACGCTGGAATTCGAGCAGTGGTTCGAGGCGGTGGGGGACCCGAAGAGCGCGGGGGTGATGCGGGCCATTCACCACGACGAGATTGAGCACGTGGGGTTTGGCTGGCGGTGGCTGCGGGCGCTGAAGGACCCGTCACAGAGCGAGTGGGAGGCGTACGCGGCGCACCTGCACTGGCCGCTGCGCCCCGAGAAGAGCCGGGGGAAGACGTTTCACCGGGTGGCCCGCGAAGCGGCCGGACTGAGCGACGAGTTCATCTACCGGTTGGAGGCGTGCGGCGGGGACGGGACGTGACGCGGGGGGTACGGCAGTGCCTGGCCACGCGGTGGGGGCAGCACC
>CAYWHP010000008.1:0-40809 GCA_964457845.1 uncultured Porphyromonadaceae bacterium
GTATGCGGTCGACTTCAATATCGGCGTTTTCTACATGATGGCCGTTTCGTCAATCGGTGTTATCGGAATCCTGCTGGCAGGCTGGTCGAGCAACAGCAAGTACTCACTCATCGGTGCCATGCGAAGCGGCGCACAGGTAGTGAGTTACGAGATATCGGTTGGGTTGTCACTTCTGGCCATCGTGATCTTCAGCGGCTCGATGCAGCTTTCAACGATTATTGAGAGCCAGGCTAACGGATGGTGGATATTTAAAGGTCACCTTCCTGCCATCCTCGCATTCGTGCTTTTCCTGATAGCCAGTACGGCTGAAATAAACCGCGGTCCCTTCGATCTGGCGGAAGCCGAGTCGGAACTTACCGCCGGTTTCCATACCGAGTATTCGGGCATACGGTTCGCATTTTTCTTCCTGGCCGAATACATGAATATGTTCATCGTCGCCTCACTTGCCGCCACCGTATTCTTTGGCGGATGGATGCCGCTGCACATTGGCAACCTCGAAGGGTTCAACCATGTAATGGACTTTATCCCCCCGATTTTCTGGTACATCGGAAAAACGCTTTTCATTATGTACCTGATCATGTGGCTCAAATGGACATTCCCACGGTTAAGGATCGACCAGCTGCTTACCCTCGAATGGAAATACCTGTTGCCCATCAACCTGGTGAACATTATTGTCATTGCTTTCATCGTCCTCATGGGATGGTATATTAAATAACGAATATGAATTCAGTAGGAAAATATTTCAGCGAAATCTTCTACGGAGTCAAATCGCTCTGGAAAGGCCTTATGGTTACAGGGTATTACTTTGTGCATCCCAAACAGATTGTCACTCAGCAATATCCGGAAAATCGCAAGACACTGAAGATGTTCGACGAGTTCAAGGGTGAAGTCATCCTGAAACACGATGAGAACAATCTTCACACCTGTAACGGGTGCGGCATCTGCCAGCTGAACTGCCCCAACGGCTCCATCGAGATCATCACCGATTCGCTTGTGAATGAAGACGGCAAATCAGAACGCATCATCGACAAGCACATCTACCATCTTTCGATGTGCACATTCTGTGGATTGTGCATCAAGGCTTGTCCGAGCGACTCCCTCGCCTGGGGGCAGGAGTTTGAGCATGCCGTATTCGACCGGCAGGCACTCACCAAAATCCTGAACAAGCCGGGCTCAAAAATCAGGAAGGCCCCAAAGGAGCCCAGGGCTCCAAAGCCGGCTGCCGAAACTGTACCAACGTCAAACCCCGCTTAACTAATCCGATATGGCACTGAATGTCTTAATGTTTTACCTGCTTTCAGCCGTCGTGGTAATCTGTTCGGTCCTTACCATCACCACCAAGCGGATCCTTCGCGCGGCCTTCTACCTTCTCTGCGTACTGGTTGCCACAGCCGGATTCTACTTCATGGTGGATTACCAGTTCCTGGCAGGGGTGCAGCTCGTGCTGTATGCCGGGGGTATCGTGGTTCTGATCATCTTTTCCATACTTCTCACCAGTCATATCAGCCAGAAATTTGCCAAACCCGAGGCCATCCGGATGGTCATGGGAATTCTTGTCGGACTTTCCGGCTTCGCCCTTTCGACCTACGCGATCCTGAAATTCGCCTTTGTTCCCACAACCAATCCCGCCATGGTCGTTGATATGCGCGCCATCGGCCTTCAGCTTCTCGATACCGGTAAGAATGGCTACGTGCTGCCCTTCGAAGTGATCAGTATCCTTCTGCTCGCCTCGATGATCGGTGCCATTATCATTGCAAAAAAAGGTAAGTAACCAATCGCCAAACTAAAAAACATCACTCCATGATACAAGGAATACCGATTGCCCACGCACTGATAGTCAGTGCATTCATGTTTTTTACGGGTGTTTGCGGCTTTATCATCAGGCGTAACATGATCACCATCCTGATGTCAATCGAACTGATACTCAACGCTGTCACCATCAACCTGGTGATATTCAATAAATTCCTGTTTCCCGATCAGCTGCAGGGCCATTTTTTTGCACTGTTCGTAGTTGGTATCGCCGCCGCGGAGGCTTCGGTAGCCATCGCCCTGATTATCAACATATACAGGAGGCTTACCTCCATCAGTGTTGATAAAGTGAATGAAATGAAGTATTAATCCAATCATCAGGCTGTCATGAATTATTCCTTAACCATACTTATCCTCCTGATCCCGTTCGCGACCTTTCTTTTCAACGGCCTGCTCGGCATGAAATTCAAGCCTATGGTGGCGGGCCTGGTAGGGACCATCGGACTGGGAACCATAACCCTCCTGTCGTACATTACGGCATACAACTACTTCTTTATCGACGGCCCGGTCGACGGAGTTTTTCCGAAAGTAATTGCCGCATCGATGGAGTGGCTCAAAGTTACCGACCTGCTGACCATCGAGATGGGAATTCTGCTTGACCCCATTTCCGTTATGATGCTGGTGGTTATCACCACGGTATCGTTTATGGTCCACATATACAGCCTTGGTTACATGAAAGGCGAAAAGGGCTTCGCAAGGTTTTATGCCTTCCTTTCGCTCTTTTCCTTTGCCATGCTCGGGTTGGTGGTTGCCAACAATATTTTCCAGATGTACATTTTCTGGGAACTTGTGGGTGTCTCCTCTTTCCTGCTGATCGGTTTCTATTACACAAAGGATTCGGCGGTGGCAGCCTCAAAGAAGGCTTTCATCGTTACCCGATTTGCTGATCTGGGCTTTCTGATCGGAATCCTGGTTCTCTCTTATTTCACGAAAACGTTTGATTTTAAAATCCTTACCGGTGGTGACCATACCGTTTTCGCCAATACGGCCGGGGTTAGCTTTCTGGGCATGTCGGTGATGACATGGGCCGCTCTGCTGATTTTCATGGGCGGTGCCGGTAAATCGGCCATGTTCCCGCTGCACATCTGGCTGCCCGATGCCATGGAGGGCCCTACACCCGTTTCAGCCCTTATCCATGCCGCAACCATGGTTGTTGCCGGTGTGTTCCTTGTTGCCAGAATGTTCCCGGTGTTTTACGAATACGCTCCGGATGCGCTTACGGTTATTGCTTATGTTGGGGGATTTACCTCGCTGTTTGCGGCGGTTATTGCATGTACACAGTTCGATATTAAGCGGGTGCTCGCCTTTTCCACACTCTCGCAGATCGGCTATATGATGCTTGCCCTCGGGGTATCCGGGTATGAAGGACATGAAGGCGTCGGATACATGGCCTCCATGTTCCACCTGTTCACCCACGCCATGTTCAAGGCCCTCCTCTTCCTTGGCGCCGGCTCAATCATCCATGCCGTTCACAGTAATGTTATGCAGGACATGGGTGGTCTGCGCAAATACATGCCCATCACCCACATCACCTTTCTGATTGCCTGCCTCACCATTGCCGGTGTGCCGTTCCTCTCCGGGTTCTTCAGCAAGGATGAGATTCTGGTTGCTGCATTCGAGCGCAATAAGCTCCTGTTTGCCGTGGAATACCTGGTTGCCGGCCTTACCGCTTTTTACATGTTCCGCCTCTATTTCAACATTTTCTGGGGCAAGGACAGGCATTACCACCATACGCCGCACGAAGCTCCAAAAACCATGACAATTCCCCTGATGATCCTGGCTTTTGGTTCAATCTTCGCAGGCTACCTGCCTTTCAGCAAACTGGTTACCGCAGATTCCATGCCTTTCGAGGCTCACATGAATTATGCGATCGCCATCCCGTCTGTCCTGATCGGCCTCGTTGGCATCGCTGTCGCCTGGATTCTCTACAAGAAAGAGACCGACATTCCCGACAGGATCGCCAAATCGCTGGGAGGCTTTTATCAGGCAGTATACCATAAGTTTTACATCGATGAAGTTTACCTGTTTGTTACAAAAAAAATCATTTTCAATTATATATCGAGGCCTGTTGCCTGGTTCGACCGCCATATTGTCGACGGTACCATGAATGGTATCGGCTGGGTGACCATTACAAGCTCGAAAAAGATCAAGGGGCTGCAGTCCGGAAACATTCCGCAATACGGATTGGTATTCGTTCTGTCTGCAATCATCCTGGTTTTATTGTTTGCTGTTCTTTAGTTATCGCAGAGGTTTAATCTGAAATAGAAACCGACCATGAATATTCTGAACCTATTTGTCCTCATTCCTGTTCTAACGGTCATTGGCATTGTCTTCACCAAGGACCACAAAGGCGCACGGGTAGCCGCTGCCGTAGGCATGTCGCTACAGCTGATCACTTCCGTTATCGTGGTCGTCAGCTTCTTTGCCCAGCGCGATTCGGGCGCCACAGGGGATTTTATTTTCTACAGCGACGCCATGTGGTTTAAGGCCCTTAACATACATTATACGATTGGTGTTGACGCCATCGCCGTTTGGATGCTTCTTCTGGCCTCAATCGTTGTGTTCGCAGGGATTTACGCATCGTGGCAGGTTGAATATCTTGCCCGGGAGTTCTACATCAGTCTGATATTACTCGCTACAGGTGTTTTCGGGTTCTTCATTTCGCTCGACCTTTTCACCATGTTCCTCTTTTATGAACTGGCAGTAATACCGATGTACCTGTTGATCGGAATTTGGGGAAGCGGCCCCAAAGAATACTCGGCCATGAAACTGACGCTCATGCTGATGGGTGGATCCGCCCTTCTGGTTGTCGGTTTGCTTGGTCTCTACTTTTATTCGTCGGCGGCAGGTCCGGTTACCTTCAACCTGACGGAACTCGCTAAAATCGATTTCCCGCTGCCCATGCAGCGCTTCTTCTTCCCGTTCCTTTTTGTCGGGTTTGGTATTCTTGGGGCTATGTTCCCCCTGCACACCTGGTCTCCCGATGGTCACTCCTCGGCACCTACGGCTGTTTCGATGCTGCATGCCGGTGTACTGATGAAACTGGGCGGATACGGCTGTTTCAGGGTTGCCATGTACCTGCTTCCTCAGGCAGCAAATGAGCTGGCCTGGATATTCCTCATCCTTACTACAATCAGCGTTGTTTATGGCGCCTTTGGAGCCATCTGGCAAAAGGACCTGAAGTATATCAATGCCTATTCTTCGGTGAGCCATTGCGGCCTCGTGCTCTTCGCGCTGCTCATGATGAACAAGACAGCCATGGACGGTGCCATCCTCCAGATGATCTCTCACGGTTTGATGACGGCTCTCTTCTTTGCACTCATCGGCATGATTTATGGCAGAACCCATACCCGCAACATCGATGAAATGGGCGGCCTGATGGCTGTGATTCCTTTCCTCGCCGTGGCTTACGTGATAGCCGGTCTCGCTTCCCTCGGCCTTCCGGGTCTCAGCGGATTCGTTGCAGAAATGACCATCTTCATCGGTGCCTTCCAGCATCCGGATCTCTGGTACAGGATAGCCACCATCGTAGCGGCCATGTCGATCGTTATTACGGCCGTCTACATCCTTCGCGTTGTTGGAAAACTGCTTCTGGGCCCGGTCAGGGAGAAGGAATACCTCGAATTCCCGGATGCAAAATGGTACGAACGCCTTAGTGTTGTTTCACTGATACTTCCGATTGTAATTATCGGTTTCTACCCGTCATACCTGTCGTCAACCATTACCGACGCACTCAATCCTATTGTCGAACGGTTAACAGCCATGCTATAAAAAAATTCAGAGATGGACCTATCTTCTTTCCTGTTCATGAGAAACGAACTGATCCTTGTCGGGATCATCCTGGTTTTACTTGTTGCTGAAATCTTCACAAAAGATGCGCAGAAAAACGGCATGATCACCCTGGGCATTGTCCTGTTCGGTGTCGCCACGCTGGTTAATTTCCTGCCGTTGGCCGAGGGCCGTCTTTTTGGCGGCAGCTACCAGACAAACCAGATGACGGTGTTCATGAAAAGTGTGCTGAACATTGGCGTTTTCATCATATTCCTCCAGTCGGTTACCTGGCTGAAGCGTGAAGAAAACCATGGCAAAATCGGTGAATACTTCATCCTGATCATTTCCACGCTGCTCGGCATGGATTACATGATCTCCTCCGGTGACTTCCTGATGATGTACCTTGGTCTTGAACTGGCAACCATCCCGATGGCTGCTCTCGCCGCTTATGAAAAATTCAGCCAAAAGTCGGCCGAAGCAGGTATCAAGCTGATTCTTACTTCAGCCCTGTCATCCGGCATATTACTGTACGGCCTCTCATTCATTTACGGCACCACAGGTTCCATCTATTTCGAAGATGTGGTAACCAATGTCACTGCAAGCCCGCTCCTGATTTTCGGCTTCGTATTCTTTGTCGCCGGCATGGCCTTCAAGATCTCGCTGGTACCGTTCCATCTCTGGACGGCCGACGTTTATGAGGGAGCGCCCGTGAACGTTACATCGTACCTCTCCGTGGTTTCAAAAGGGGCAGCCGCATTCACGCTGATGATCATTCTTTTCCGTGTTTTCGGGGCAATCACTAAAGTATGGGAACCACTTCTCTATACACTTGCAGTTGCCACCATGACAATCGGTAACCTGTTCGCTATGCGCCAGAACAACCTGAAACGGTTTATGGCGTTTTCATCGATCGCCCAGGCCGGCTTCATTCTGCTGGGGATTATGCAGGGCGGCGAAATGGGTATGACAACGGTGGTTTATTTCATGCTGATTTATGTATTCACAAACCTGGCAGCGTTCGGCGTAATCTCAGCGATCTCCGATCAAACCGGCAAGGAAAACATAACCGATTTAAACAGCCTCTATAAAACCAACCCGAAGCTTAGCCTGATACTGCTCCTTTCGATGTTCTCGCTTGCCGGCATTCCGCCGGTGGCCGGGTTCTTTGGAAAGTTCTTTTTGTTCACCGCAGCAGGCGCCAAGGGCTATTACATCCTGATCCTGATTGCTGTTCTTAATGCCACCATTTCACTCTACTATTACCTGCGTGTTGTGAAGGCAATGCTGATCGACAAATCGGATACCCCTATTGCCACCTTCAAAACTCCGCTCGCGATGCGGATCAGTCTTATTATTTGCGTGGCGGGCATCTTCTTCATCGGTTTCGCCAGTTTCATTTACGAGTATATTTTCAGTATCAGTTTCGGAATTAATTAGTTACAGTCATGGGTCTTAATCAGGGCAAACACATTATCGAAGTTATCGACGGCACACGCTGCACATTGGTAGAAACTGGAATTACCCCCGAGAGGGACGGTTTCCTGAAAACGATACTGCAATTCAACGGATACGAGGTAAAAACAGCTACAGCTGAAGACCAAACCGTGAAACTTGGGGTCACTGATGTGATCTTCCATGCTGTTGTTGATGTCTATAAACGCAGGCTGCGCACGCCGAACGGGCACGTAGTGACCCCGGCATACTGGCTCCAGCGAACCGAAAAGCAGGGCGAAGCAGAGGTAAGTTATTGGATACAACCCTGATGTACGTAGAGACGCATGATCATGCGTCTCTTGTTCCAACGGTTCAATGATTTCGGCAGAGACGCATTATCATGCGTCTCTACATCCAACGGTTCAATGATTTCGGCAGAGACGCATTATCATGCGTCTCTACGTCCAACGGTACAATTTACGATCATGCCGGTTAGCACCCCCCCGAAGCCTTTTTCTTTCCGGGTTTTTTGGTCAATGCAGGCTTGGCGCCGCCACTCTGGCCGGCTGCGGGTGCTGCCAGCTGAACAGCTCCCCCACCCCCCAGAGCGGCACCGGCGGCCTGCCTGAAGTCATAGCGGGCCAGCTCCTCATCAGGTGACGTGGCAGCAGGCTTTGATGGATTCAGAATGGTCTCAACCCAGTAGTTCAAACCTCCTTCGAGAACGTACAGGTTGGTATAACCCAGCTGGCGTGTAATCATCCAGGCCTCGTTGGCTTCGATATTGCCGTTGCTGTAGAAAATGTTCATCCGCACATCCTGATCAAGTGTCTCGGTCCATTTCTGATTAAGGAGGTCGGCGAGCGGGATGTTTATGGCTCCCGGCAAATTGTACTTTTCAAATTCATCCTGATCGCGCACATCAATAAGCTGAATGGAAGGATCCTTTGCAACCAGCTTTTCGGCCAGTTCATCGGGACTGAAAAACTGCTGGCGCCCCATTGCCTCCTCGAGAAGCTGGCTTGCCGTAAGTTTGTAGGGATGCGTGGTATTCTGCGGTACTGCGGCTATGATAACGCCCAGTCCGACCACACAGATCGAAAGAATTACTCTTGGTTTCATGATCTTTCAGATATTAATATTCTTCACGCGGAAATTTCTTTTCTGCCCATTCTGCAACATAAAACATTCCGATGGCAGCAAGAATGAGGCCAAGTGCGAACAAACCATCGGACAGGCCCAGCGATTCACTGAGCTTGGGGCTTCCTTTGAATCCGGCCAGATAAAGTTTCTCCCACAAACCATAAGTTTCTGAGAAGAGGATGACACCGAGAAAGAGTCCGCCGATGAAAACCATGGCATCGATCTTTCCGATTGCAGCTCCGCAGAAACTCGTTCCCGGGCAGAAGCCACCGATAATAAATCCGGCACCCATCACTACCCCGCCTATGATGGCTGAAGCAACATAAGTAGGATTCACATAAACCAGATCAAGGTCGATCCAGCCAAACAGGCTCATAAACAGCAGACCGAGTGCGGCTGTAATGGCGGCTGTGAAAAACACTTTCAGAACAACGGTATCATAACCGTAAAAAACACCGGCAAGTTTGCGGCTCGAAGAGAAACCACTGCTCTCCAGAACCAGGCCGAAGCCGATCCCGATCAGAAATGCAAGCAAAAAGTTCGTATTCTCCGATATAATTCCATTTACAACTAGAGGTCCCATAGCTTTTAGATTAAAAAGTTAAATCCAGTTTTTGCGAAAAAAATAAGCCAATGCAAAGGCGGTTCCGAATATCCCGGCCATCGTTATGAAGCCGCCCAACGACAGTACGGCCATCCCGCTGAGGGCGGACCCGCTGGTGCAACCCCGGCCAAGCTGGGATCCGAATCCGAAGAGTATGCCGCCGATGGCAGCCATCGCCAGGCGTTTACGCGACGTGATCTTCGGGCTATGCTCTACCTTGAGTTTCAGGCGCCCCCAGAGAGCTCCGGAAAGAAAACCTCCCACCAGTACGCCGGCCATCTGGAACACGAGCCAGTTTTTCAGCGGACTGCTATGCTGCTTCTTATATTCGCTGTAATAGGCATTCTTTTCAACGTGTGCAGGCGCCACAACATCCGTGGCCGCCACAATCACGCTTTTTACCGCACCGCTGGCCCCAAGCCCGCGACCTGCTACAAAATTGGCTGCAAGAAGCACAAGGCCGAGCAGCACGCCCCCCAGGTATGGGTTAAGGTACATCCGGGAGCGGTCTTTTTGTTGGTTTTCCATATTAGTGTATGTAGTTTGTTGATTTTTCAATACAAGTCGCAGGTTTTAATAAAGCCATCTGCTGAGTTGTCCGGCATATGCCAGGATGAACCGGAGCATGATTCCTCCGAAGAGTACCAGAATCGGGGGGATATACCATGGGATCCTGAATTTAAGCAGCTCAAGCGATTCAAGGACAGCAGGCAGGATCAGTCCGACCCCAACAACAAGCATCCAGAAAGGCGCAGTGTATGGCCCGCCTAAAAAGAGGTTGGCGGCATCAATCTGCACCTGGGTGCTCGCCAGAAATCCCATGAACATGTGAACGATCAGGAAGAGCTCAATTGCGATCAGCAGCAGGTCGATTCGCGACATGGACTTACGCTCTTCATGGTTACGCGACATTAAAATGATTGCAGCCGCACCCGCCGACATCCCTGAAACCAGGAAGAGCGGCCCCAGAATGGAGGTATTCCACAGCGGACGGGCATTGAAGGCCGAAAACAAAATGCCTGTGTAAACTCCAAGAATAACAGCATAGAATATTGTTGCCCACGCCAGCACCAGCTTCCACTTCCGGAAGAAGGCCTCAAGGTCATCAAGCCATTTGTAAGGCCATTTCCATTTTGGCAATACCTGACGGATATTCAATGCAGCCCAGATAAATGACAGGGGTGTTATTATCATCAGGGTCCAGGCTCCCCACGACATGGGTGACTCCAGCCTGATGACGGTATAAAGTCGCCAGAAATAGAGTTTGTGCTTGAGGTCGAGGAACAGGGCGAACAAGCCGATGATGAGCAAAAGAGGTACAATCAGGGTAGCCTTGCCAACCGCAGTCGGGTATTCCTTTTCCTTCCCCCGTATCACAAAAAATGCCGCAAAAAACAGAATACCCGCCGCCAGGCCACCCAGAAACAGGTAAAGCGGGATCTGCCAGTGCCAGATGTGCAGGTAGGGATCGATATTCGGATTCATCCTCCCGCTGACAATTATCTCTTCTCTCATGGTTATGTTAATCTGGGGTTTAAATCAGAAAATAGAGTTGCGGTTTTGTTCCGGCTTCAGGAATCAGGGTTTTGTACTTCCTGTTTTTCAGCACAATGGATACCGCACTTTTGGGATCGTCGAGATCGCCGAAATACATGCATTTAGTAGGGCAGGTGGCGACACAGGCAGGCATCAACCCCTTATCCACCCTGTGCAGGCAGAATGTACACTTATCGACATATCCTTCAGGGTGTGAGTAGCGCGCATCGTATGGGCATGAGGTAATACAGGCCCCGCAGCCGATACATTTATTATGGGTAACCGTTACGATTCCGCCCTTTTCATAATGGCTCGCGCCGGTGGGACAGCAGCGAACACAGGGGGAATTATCGCAATGGTTGCAGCGTTCTGAACGAAGCTCAAGCTCCAGTGCCGGATAGGAACCATCGGTTACCTCAACCACCCAGTCGCGGCAATAACCAATCGGAACGCTGTTTTCGGTTTGGCAGGCTACAACACAATCGCTGCAGCCCACACATTTTCGGGTATCAACCGCCATCGCATACCTCATGATTTAACCTCCTCTTTTTCAGTTAAGAATGTTACAAAGTTGCCTCTCATGCCTGTCCCACCCATCGAAGGATCAACCAATACCTTTGTAATCAACTGGGTGTCACTCGCACCACGGCCAAAACAGCGCTCAAGTTTCTTCTGGCTGTGACCGAAGCCATGGACCATATAAACTGAGTCGAAACGGATCCTCTCGGTGACACGCACACGAATCGGAAACCCCGACACAACGTCGTCCTGGTTTTTAAGCCAGATATACTGGTCGTTCCGGATGGACCACTCTTTAGCAACTTTTGGATGAATCCACACGGTGTTTTCATCCATTATATCAGCCAGGTTGGGATTATTGGAGGTACGGGTGAAAGTATGCATTGGTGCCCTGCCATAAATCAGCCGGTAAAACCCTGCCGGCGGCTCTTCGTGCTGAATATAGGAAGGAAGGGCGGCAAAGCCGGCTGCCTCAAGATCACTCGACCACAATTCAATTCTGGTGCTTGTGGTAGCGAATTCTATCTCCTCACCTTCTGCAAAATAAATCTCATCACCTGTCCTGTCAAAGGTTTTAACCCCGATACGCTGCATCTCTTCCAGGCTGGTCCCCATCTGTTTCAACTGCCACGACAACATTTCCTCGATATCCTTCCATGGGAAGAAAGCGCCAAGGCCCATCTTGTGTGCAAGCTGCCTCGCCATCCACCATGCCGGCTTTGTATCGTACTTCGGCTTAACGGCCGGCATCCGGAGTGCGAGCTGCGGCTTGCGGTGCGGACTAACCCTGATGTCGTCATACCTTTCCAGGTAAGTGCATTCCGGCAGCACAACATCTGCGTAACCGGTGATCTCCATAGGCATGGTATCAATCACCACAAGCAGCTCGAGCGCCTTTATAGCCTCAATGGTATTGGCCTGATTGGGAATGGTCTCCGTCAGGTTTGTGCCGTTTACGATCCAGGCCTTGTATTTGGCATCACCTCCGGCTGAAGGCCTGCTGAGGTCGACTATCGCATTCGCGACAGGCTGGTCGGCCAAAGGATAGGTATCACCGAGCAGATCCCTCCAGCCCTTTACAACTGCCGGGTAATGCTCATGAGGGAATTCGGGAACGGAAAGACTCTCCGGCCGGTAAAAACCGCCGCGCCGCCCCCATGAACCAAGAATGGCGTTCAGGATTGCCACGGCACGAAGGCGCTGAAGATCGTCGCCATACCAGGTAACATGCCGGCCGGGATGGATGATCACCGCCGGAGATGCATTCCCCATTTCCCGGGCGGTCTTTCTGATCAGATCCGGGGCCAGCGTGGTTATCGGGTATGCCCATTCCGGCGTAAACTGCTTCACGTGCTCGCTGAGCTTGTCGAATCCTGTGGTATACTTCTCCACATAGTCCTTGTCATAAAGGCCTTCACCTATTATAACATTCATCCAGGCGAGCAGAAGGGCTATATCTGTTGCCGGCTTTATGGGCAGCCAGAATTTGGATTTGCTGGCAGCTGTTGAAAAGCGAGGATCTACCGTTATGATTGATGCTCCTTTGTCGATGGCATCCGACATCTCCTGTACCTGACCGTTATGCATGTTTTCCCCTATGTGGGATCCTATCAGAACCAGGCATCGTGTATCACGGATATCCGTGCGCTCCGGCGATTCCACCACTTCCCCGAATGTAGCCAGAAATGCAGCCTCGCGAGGCCCTTTACACTGAGCATAGGATGGAGCCGCGAGACTGTTGGATCCCAGCGCCTTAAGCAGAGTTCCGAAATACTTCCCTCCTGAACCGTGTGAGAAAAGAGCTACGGTTTCCGGACCATGGGCCGATACAACATCCTTTAGCCTGGTTGCAATGTAATCCAGTGCTTCATCCCAGGTTGCCTCTCGATACGTCTGTTTTCCATCGATCAGGGTCCGGATCAGCGGTGTCTTAAGCCGGTTCTCATCAGTATACATCCCTACCCCGCCTGTTCCTCGCGGACAAAGGCGACCGTTCGAGTGCAGGTCCTCGTCGTTACCCGTAATTTTCCAGATGTCACCCTTTTCATTCTTGTAAACCCACCCCGCACATTTCCAGAAGCAGACCTCGCAATAGGTTGGTGTTCTGCGCATGCCTTCGTAAATCTCCGGCGCAGATCCCGCCAGCCCGGCAGCCAGTGAATGGAAAGCGGGTACGCCAACCGCCACACCGCCGGCACCCAGGGCTGAAATCCGGATAAAATCCCTTCTTGTCGACATAAATATATGGTTATATAGATATTTATATTTCTGGATGTAAAGTTAATGAATTTGAAACTATTGATAAAAGATTAACAGAAAAAAATTCCCTGTTATTCGACTATTTTTGCACTATAAAAATATCAGATGAAAGAATCCGAAAACGGGCGGCTGCCTGGCTGGATCAACCTGAAATCACGACTGGAGCAGGGTGAGACACATCAGCAGATACGCCGTTTGATAAACCATAACCACCTCAATACCATCTGTATATCCGGAAATTGCCCGAATATCGGTGAGTGCTGGAGTGCAGGAACTGCCACATTTATGATCCTTGGAAGCGTGTGCACCCGGTCGTGCAAGTTTTGCGGCGTAGAAACGGGAAAGCCTCTCCCACCCGATCCCGCGGAGCCCGGGAGGGTTGCAGAATCGGTTAAAGCCATGGGCATCAGGCATGCGGTCATCACTTCGGTTGACCGTGACGACCTGCCCGACAAGGGTGCAGGATTCTGGGCCGACACCATTCGGGCGGTACGCGAAGTAAATCCCGGCGTTACGATGGAAACCCTCATCCCTGATTTCGATGGCAGGCCCGAATTGCTGAATGTGGTGTTTGATGCCCGACCCGAGGTTATTTCCCACAACCTCGAAACGGTAAGACGGTTAACGTCCGAAATACGGTCTCGGGCAAAATACGATACCAGCCTCGGGGTAGTCCGCCAGATTGCCGCGGCGGGTATTGTTGCCAAATCCGGCATCATGCTCGGCCTCGGCGAAACGCCGGAAGAAATACTCGAAACGATGGACGACCTGCTGGCTGTCGGCTGTCAGGTGATGACCATCGGCCAGTACCTCCGTCCATCGCGGGAACACCTCACTGTTAAGGAATGGATCCGGCCGGAGCAATTCAAATTCTATGAAGAGGCCGGCCTGAAGAAGGGCTTCCGCTTTGTTGAGAGCCAGCCACTCGTTCGCTCCTCCTATCATGCGGAAAAACACATAAACAGCAATCATGACACCGGAAATCGTATTTGAAGACCTGGGCCAGATGGATTATCGCGCAGCATGGGACTATCAGGTTCAGCTGTTCGACGAGAGGGTTGCCAATAAGCTCAAAAACAGGCAGCTTACAAAGGATCAGCATACACTTTACGACAACCGGCTCCTCTTTGTTGAGCACCCGCATGTGTACACACTGGGGAAATCCGGGGACCAGAACAACCTCCTGATCGACAGCAAATTTTTGGCCCGGATCAATGCCACGTATTACGAAATCGACAGAGGTGGAGACATCACCTACCACGGACCGGGACAGATCGTCGGTTATCCCATATTCGATCTTGAACAGTTTGGCATGCATATTAAGCAGTATGTTGCCGCGCTGGAAGAATCGGTTATCCTGACTCTGGCATCTCTGGGGATAACAGCCGGACGCCTGCCCGGAGCTACCGGCGTCTGGCTGGAACCCGGCACACCGCGGGCCCGTAAGATCTGTGCCATCGGAGTCAAGGCCGGCAGGCATATAACCATGCATGGATTTGCGTTCAATGTCAATACCGACCTGAATTATTTCAGCTATATCAATCCATGCGGTTTTCAGGACAAGGGAGTAACATCTCTTTCGAAAGAACTGGGAACCGTACAGGATTTTGAAGCAATAAAGGGCCTTTTACGCCAAAACCTCACCCGACTGTTTTTAAATTCCGCTTCCATCACGTAACTTTAGCGGAAAAGAAACCAGTTGCAGGATGGGCAATCAGAACCGCAGGGATTTCATTAAGACAGGTACGGTTGCCGGCACACTGGCCGTTACCACACCAATCTGGTTACCCGACGTCCTGGGCTTCACACCCGGACGGACTGTTTCCCCGGATCTCACCCAGAACGGCTGGATCAAGGCCGGTTGCCCGGCACATAATTGCGGCGGGCGCTGCCTTTTGAATGTCCAGGTAAAGGATGGTGTAATCATCCGCATTGAAACAGATGAAAGGCCGGGCGACACTGCGGCCGATCCTCAGCTAAGGGCCTGCATCCGCGGCCGCTCTTATCGCAGAAGGCAATATCATGCCGACAGGCTTAAAACGCCACTCATACGCACAGGAAAGCGCGGGGCGGGCAGCTTCCGCGAGGCGTCGTGGAGCGAGGCCCTTGACCTGATGTCGTCGAAAATGACCGCCATCCGTGACAAATACGGAAACGAATCGCTGTTCGTCCCATACGGCACAGGAAGCTACAGCCACATCAACGGCCGCTGGCCAGCCGTGCGACTCATGAACCTTTTCGGCGGCGCGCTCGATTATTACAATTCCTATTCCTGGGCCTGCATCTCGAAAGCTACGCCAACCGTTTACGGAACAGGAATCACCGGAAATCAGCGCCAGGACTGGCTAAACTGCAAATACATACTGATGTGGGGGTGGAACCCGGCAGAAATGCGCGATGGCACCAACTCCGACTACTTCATTAAACTGGCCCGACAGAACGGGGCACGAGTGGTTTGCATTGACCCCCGGATGACCATGTCGGCTGTCTCCCTCGCCGATGAATGGATTGCCATCCGACCCGGCACCGATGTCGCCATGATGAGTGCAATGGCCTGGGTGATGATCACTGAAAACCGATACGATACCGCCTTCGTAAGAACGCATTGCATTGGGTTTGATTCGGCCAGAATGCCCGAAGGCATGGAAAACGAAGAGTCGTATCAGGATTATATTCTTGGAACGCGCGACGGGCAACCGAAAACGCCGCAATGGGCGACACCGATCACCGGAGTTCCTTCTGAAACGATTATCCGCATTGCACGTGAATATGCCGGCACCAAACCGGCGATGCTCTATCAGGGCTATGGCATGCAAAGGCGGGCCTATGGCGAACAGCCGGTCAGAGGCGGCTGCGTTCTGGCGGCAATAACCGGCAATGTCGGAATTCATGGCGGCTGGGCATCGGGCATTGCCCTTCAGCCTGGCGGAGGTCCCTTCTGGAGCATTTTCCCAACAGGAACAAATCCGGTAAAAGCCAAAATCCCAACATTTCTTTGGACAGAAGCCGTAACCCGCGGAACCTCACTGACGGCTGATGACGGCCTCACCGGTACCGACAGGCTCACGTCGGGGATAAAATTCATCTGGTCAGTAGCTTCAAATATCCTGATGAACCAGCACGGCAATATTAACCGTTCAGGACGCATACTTGAAAATGAACAGCTTGTTGAATTTATAGTTGTTCAGGATCAATTCATGACCGCCTCGGCACGCTATGCCGACCTGGTTTTGCCTGTCTGCACACATTTTGAAACCTGGGGCATCGAGGATGGATGGAAATACGGCGAAGAGGTGATCCTGATGCCACAAATCCTGGCTCCGCTCGGCGAGTCGAAGTCCGATTACCGGATCTGTGCCGACCTTGCCGCCCGGTTGGGTGTTAAGGAGGCATTTACCGAGGGACTCGATGAGAAAGGCTGGACAGCGCGCCTGTGGGATTCCTTCCGGGAGAAACGGTTTCCTGCCCTACCCGACTTTAATGAATTTGTCAGTTCAAACCGGGGTGTTTACAGTGTACCAGTAGGTCAGCCGGCCGTTTCACTCGAAGATTTCCGCAATGACCCTGCAAATCACCCGCTGCAGACACCTTCCGGCAAGATCGAGATCTTTTCAGGCACCCTGTTCGCGATGGGCAGGCCCGACGAGATACCTGCAGTGCCGAAATACATACAGGAATGGGAATCCCCGTTCGGTCCCGAAGCCGCGGAGTACCCGCTTCAGGCCATCGGACCGCATTACATGGCCCGCGTGCATTCAACCCACGACAATATCGACTGGTTGCGGGAAGCTTTTCCGCAACGGGCATTTCTCAACCCCATCGACGCGAAAAAGAGGGATATCGAAGATGGTGAGGCAATCCTTGTTTATAACGAAAGAGGAAGAATCAGCCTCAAATGCCGGGTTACGCCCCGGATTATGCCCGGCGTGGTGGCTATCCCGCAGGGCGCCTGGTCAAAACCGGGGAAAGATGGTATCGACAAAAATGGTAACATTAATGCCCTTTCATCGGAAAGATGGACACCGCTGGCTTTTGGCAACGCCCAGCATACCATAATGGTGGAAATCAAAAAAGACAGGTCATGAGCACGTTCGGATTCTATTTCGATTCGTCAGCCTGCTCCGGTTGTAAAACCTGTCAGGTTGCCTGCAAGGACAAAAATAATCTGGCTCAAGGCATCCGTTTTCGGCGCGTATACGAGGTGGCCGGTGCCAGATGGGAAAAGTCCGATGAAGGTGCCTGGCTCCATCAGGTTGCCGCCTACAACATTTCCATCGGTTGTAACCATTGTGCTGAACCAGCCTGTGTACATGCCTGCCCCACAAAGGCAATGCATACCGAACTCGACGGAATAACCGTTATCGATCCTGAGAAATGTGTAGGTTGCCGCTATTGCGAATGGGCCTGTCCCTATGGCGCGCCCCAGTACAACTCCCTGGCGGGTATCATGCAGAAATGCGATTTCTGCAGGGATTACATCCTCGAGGGGAAAAAACCCGTTTGCGTCAGTTCCTGCCTTATGCGTGCACTCGAATTCGGTCCGTTAAGTCAGCTCATCGAAAAATACGGCGACAACCGCTCTGTTTTCCCGCTGCCCGACCCTGCTCCGACCCAGCCGGCCATGTTGATCCGGAAACATCCATCCGCAGCAAAGGCAGAGGATCTGGGTGCGCTAATCATTAACAGGGAGGAGGTCAGAAATGATTAATCACGACTGGCCGTTGATGGCATTTACGCTCCTGATGCAGTTCTCGGCCGGGATCGTCTTGATATACAATATATTTCTCGTGATACCACTGGCCATTGAAAATACCCGGATCCCGACACGATTCAATGTCATTCTTGGAATTGCCTGCACCTCGGCCCTGGCTGGTATCATCTTTTCGTTCCTTCATATGGGAACACCATCAAACGCCATAAAAACACTCGCAAACCTTAACCGCTCGTGGCTAAGCAAAGAAATTCTCATGGTCATGGTATTTTCCGGCCTTCTCCTTGCCACAGCAATCCACCAGATCCTGCTCCCGGCGCGAATACGGCTTTACAAAGTGCTGGTCATGCTCACCACGCTGGCCGGTGTTGTGCTTATGTATGTTATGACCCGTATCTACCAGCTGCCTGCTGTACCGGCCTGGAATTCCATATTTACACCCGCCGGCTTTTTTCTGGCCATGCTGCTGTCGGGCAGCAGCCTGATACTGCTTTTCCAGCTTACAAGCGGTTCATGGGCCGCTCAAAAAGGGCTTACCATACTGATTATGGCAGCCGCCACCACCCTTATCGTGCTGATGCCACTGCAGATGTCATGGCTGGATGAGGCCGGTCCTGCGGCAAAACAAAGCCTGAATCTACTTCTGAACGATTACCTGCCCGCCTTCTACCTTCGCCTCGGACTGGAAATCATCACACTGGGAGCCGGGATTTGGGCATTTTTCTCCATAAAATCGGATACGCTAAAGCCCAGCAGGCTTTTCATACCTTCACTTACCGCATTCCTTGGCGGAATGGCGGCAATCATTATCGACAGGTTCCTGTTCTATGTCCAGCACGTTCCGGCCATGGGACTCTAAGCCCTTGCCGGATCCGAATGCCGCATCCGGTAACCCCGGAAACCGAAAAAGAATATGATGGCAAAGCAGACAAGCGGAACAACAAACCCGATTTGCATGTTCCATTTATCTGCGATTGCGCCCATGAATACCGGGCAAATGGCACCACCGACAATCGCCATAACCAGGTAGGACGATGCCTGCTTGGTTTGGTTTCCAAGCCCCTTGATACCCAAAGCAAAAATGGTTGGAAACATGATAGACATACAGAAATAGGCAACAAACAGGGCGATAATGGAAATCCAGCCAAGGTTAGCTACCACTACTGCCATCATCACAATATTAACAAGAGCATATGTGGCAATCATACGGTTGGGCTTAATCCATTTCATCACTACGCTGCCGGAAATTCTGCCGAACCAGAAAAACAGGAACCCCAGTGAAAGAAGATAGGCAGCCTTCTCAGCGGTAAATTGTGGCATTGTTTCCGTAACATAGTTTATAAAAAAGCTGTTGATGCCGGTTTGGGCAGCCACATAAAAGAACTGTGCCAATACCGCAAAGCGGAAATGACTGTGCTTCCAGAATGGCTTGGCTATATCGCCTTCACCCTGATGTTCAGAAACTTCCTCATTAATTTCAGGAAGCCTGGTGAAAATAAACAGAAATGCTACAAGCAGAACAAATGAACCGACAACCATATACGGAAGGGCCATCGAAGAGAACTTGTTTCCGCCGTCGCCTCCGTCATTACCCAAAATCAACAGCCCGCCCACGGTTGGTCCGATCATCCAGCCCAGGCCGTTAAACGACTGCGAGAGATTGATACGCTGGGCTGCACTTTTGTGAGGCCCGAGCACTGTCGTATATGGATTCGCGGCTGTCTCGAGGAAAGTGAGCCCGCATGCAATAATAAAAAGGCACAGAAGGGTGAATTCAAAAGTCTGCACATAGGTCGCTGGAAGGAACATATAGGCTCCGAAAACATAGAGCAGCAGCCCCGTGATAATACCCTTCCGGTATCCAAAACGCTTCATGAATAAACCTGCCGGTATCCCGATCAGGAAGTACCCACCGTACAAGGCAGCCTGTATCCAACCCGATTTAGCCTTGGTTATTCCCAATATATCCTGAAAATGCTTGTTCAGCACGTCCAGCAAACTGTGCGCAAAACCCCACAGAAAAAATAGGCTTGTTACCAGGATAAAGGGTATCAGGTAGTTCTTACCATCGACCTTTACCAGTGAAGTGCTCCCTTGTGCCATAATGCTTGTTTTTGGTTTGTTATCGGCTTCAGCCTGTCAAAACTAAAAAAAAACATCAGGAAAACGGCTGCAAAAGGAAAATCGGAAAACTTAATTACAGGCGCAGGGTTAAAATTGCCGGAACATCCTCCACCGTAATGTCTCCTGCGCCGCTGAGGACTTTTACATCATGGCTCTGGAGCTGCTTAACAACTTTATCGATGGCATCTTCTCCTATCCCGTAATCCGACAATCTGGTTTTCACTCCAAGGCAATGAAAAAACGTTTCGGTATACCGGACAGCTTCAGTTATTGCAGCCCGATGGTCGGAACTTGAAAGCCCCCAGATGCGTTCAGCATATTGCATCATTTTATCGCGGCGCTTGTCCATTGTATAAATCATCACCCCCGGCATAACGATGGCGAGCGATACGGCATGATCAAGGCCGTAAAGGGCGGTGAGTTCGTGGCCGATTGTATGCGTTGCCCAATCGCTGGTAACCCCCATGGAGATGGCAGAATTCAGGGCATTGGTGGCGGTCCACATAAAATTCGCCCTGTCGGCATAATCAGGAACAGCATCGGAATAAACTTTTCCCCCAAGATGCTTCAGTATCTGCAAAAGACTCTCCGCGAACCTGTCCTGAACCTCTGCTTTTGAAGGGTAGGTAATGTACTGCTCCATAACATGAACATAGGCATCAATAATACCATTGGCAATCTGGTTTTTCGGCAGCGAAAAAGTGACCTCCGGATCCAGCACCGAAAATTTGGGCATCATCCATGAAGAGCCGAAAGCAAGTTTATGATTCACCGAAAGCCTGGTGATGACCGAATTACCATTCATTTCCGTTCCGGTAGCCGGCAGCGTCAGCACGGTACCGAGAGGCAGCGCATCCTTAATTTTGGCATGATGGCTGAGCATATCCCAGGGATCTCCACCCTGATAACAGGCCGCCGCGGCAATAAATTTTGCTCCGTCGATAACCGACCCACCACCTACAGCAAGAATGAACCCGATCTTCCTCTCACGGATGATGTCAAGCGCAGCCATCAGTTGCTCATATACCGGATTTGGCTGAACCCCGGGAAACTCGTAATACTCCGTATCCCCGAGTGCACTGAGCACCTGATCATAAACACCGTTGCTGCGGATGCTGCCCTGGCCATAAACCAGCAGGACCGGTACATCCTGCGGGATATGCTGCCTGATCTTTGAAATCGTACCCTTTCCGAAAATGATCCGGACAGGATTAAAATATTCGAAATTCTTCATCTTGATTGATCCTACCCGTTTGAATAATGATTGTAAAATTAGGCTTTTTGCGTTGGAAAGAACCCGAAAAACAGGAACTTTAGAAAGTATATAACCTGTGCCTGAATAAATCTCCTGTTGCCGTGAAATCATCAAGCTATTACTTTGGGATTCCCGCTGTTGCATTGCTTCTGCAGCCTGCCTGCAAGCCTGAAAAGGAGAATCCCCTTCCGAATATCGTGTTCATCCTGGCCGATGATCTGGGTTACGGCGATCTATCCTGTCTGAATCCCGGGTCCCGCATCACCACCCCGGAAATGGACAGGATCGCCCGGGAAGGCATGACCTTCTCAAGGGCTCATTCCCCTTCGGCGGTTTCATCTCCAACCCGTTACGGAATACTCACCGGCGAGTATTGCTTCCGTACATCCCTTAAAACCGGTGTACTTACCGGTCTCTCCCCTGCCCTCGTCGACCCTCGCAAGATCACATCCGCCGAGGTGCTCCGGACAGCAGGTTACGAGAGTGCCTGCATCGGCAAGTGGCACCTGGGGCTCGACTGGTCCAGAAACGACACAACGCTGCCGCTTGCCACCGGTGATCCCTGGGCTCCTGTTACCAGCAACGTCGATTGGGATGGCAGCATAACCGGCGGTCCGAATGACCACGGCTTCGACTATTCCTTCATCATCCCGGCATCGCTCGACATCGTGCCCTATTGTTACATACGAAATGGCAAGCTGATAGCACCCGTAAAGGACACAATCGCAGGCTGCTCTTCTCCCCGCGGAGCTTTCTGGCGCTCCGGCGACATCCAGGAGGGATTTGAACTCGACCAGGTTTTGCAAACCATAACCGGCGAAGCAGTGAAGTTCATCAGCGACAGGGCCGGTAAACGGAATCCGTTCTTCCTTTACCTTCCGCTTTCGGCCCCGCATGAGCCCTGGCTGCCAGCAAGCACCTTCAAAAATAAATCCGCAGCCGGAACATACGGGGATTTCGTGACGCAGGTTGACAGTTGTGTGGGTGAAATCAACCGCACCCTTGAAAGAATGCACTTGTCGGAAAATACCATTGTCATCGTTACAAGCGACAACGGGGCCGACTGGACCGCCGAAGACATCGCAAAATGGTCGCACCGCAGCAACTGGATATTCCGTGGCCAGAAATCCGATATCTGGGAAGGCGGGCATCATATTCCCTTCCTGGTTAAGTGGCCGGCCAGGATCAAGGGCGGGTCGAAATCCGATCAGCTGGTTTGCCTGACTGATTTATCCGCAACCTGTTCCGAACTCACCCGCTATTCAAGAACCCCGGCCGATGGCCCCGACAGCTTCAGCTTCCTGCCTGCACTCCTTGGCACCAAACCCGTTTCACCGCTTAGGACAAGCATCATCCATCATTCCGTCAACGGTATGTTCGCCATCACATCAGGCGACTGGAAGTTCATCGATGGAAAAGGTTCAGGTGGCTGGTCGGGTAAGGGTAAGCCCGATGACCCTCCCGGTCAGCTATATAACCTTGCTGCCGATCCGGGCGAAGCCGTCAACCTGTATACCGATAATCCCTCAAAAGTGGCGGAATTGAAGCGAATTCTGGACGAAATCAAAAAGTAGCTATCAGGCTTGTCCGGATTGGTGGTAAATGGGTAGGGATTCGTATTTTTAGGGCTTAATCGTCCCACCACAATGCCAAAAAAAACGTTCTTCCTCTTAAGCCTTGCTTTGCTGACTTCAATGTATGTTTCCGCCCAGGAAAAATGGACCGACCTGTTCAACGGCAGAAACCTGAAAGGTTGGACACAGCTGAACGGACAGGCCCGGTACGAAGTGAAAGACGGCACCATAAAAGGTTCCACTGTACTTGGCTCACCCAATAGCTTCCTATGCACGGTAAAGGATTATGCCGATTTCATTCTCGAATTCGAAGTCCTCGTCGACCCCCGGCTCAACTCGGGAGTACAGATTCGCAGCCACAGCCTGAAGGATTACCAGAACGGCCGCGTGCACGGATACCAGGTGGAGATCGACCCTTCGGACCGCGGGTGGAGCGCCGGCATTTATGATGAGTCGCGGAGAGGCTGGCTTAATCCACTCGGCGACAACCCGGCCGCACAAGTAGCCTTCATTCGCACCGGCTGGAACAAGTACCGTGTGGAAGCAATCGGCCACACCCTGCGCACCTGGATCAACGGCGTTCCCGCTTCCAACCTCACCGATGACATGGATTCGACGGGTTTCATCGGTTTGCAGGTTCACGGAATCGGCACCGATGCCGCAAAAGCGGGTATAAGTGTCCAATGGAGAAATATCAGAATCATGACCACCGGCCTTCAGGAACACGCCTGGAATATGCCGGAATCGGTGGCAGAGTTCTCCACGATTCCCAATACATTGACAAAAAAGGAGATACGTGAAGGATGGAAACTGCTCTGGAACGGTACGAGCCCCGCCGGTTGGCGCGGAGCGGATAAACCGGCTTTCCCCGAGAAAGGATGGGAAATAAAAGATGGCATCCTTTCCGTTAAGGGCAGCGATGGCGGTGAAAGCACCAATGGCGGAGACATTGTTACAGTGGAAAAATACGGCGACTTTGAACTGAGCCTCGATTTTATGCTCACTAAAGGGGCCAACAGCGGCATAAAGTATTATGTTGTTGAAGGACTCAATAACGGAACCGGATCCGCCATCGGCCTTGAATTTCAGCTGCTCGATGACGACGTCCACCCGGATGCGAAAAACGGCGTAGGTGGTAACCGCACCATGGCATCGCTTTACGACCTGATCCCGGCACTTTCCGATAAGGTGGCAAATCCCGTCGGACAATGGAATCAGGCGAGGATCTTTTCGAATAAAAACCACATCGAGCACTGGTTGAACGGCAAAAAGGTGGTGGAATACGAGCGTAATACCCAGCTATACCGAGCCCTGGTGCAAAAAAGCAAGTACGCCTCCTACAAGGCCTTCGGCGAATCTCCTTCGGGCCACATCCTGCTTCAGGACCACGGAAACATCGTCAGTTTCCGGAACATAAAAATAAAATCGCTGAATTAACAAATCCATAAATCAATGAAATTCAAGCTCATCCCAATCTCAGTTATGGCAGCCATGCTTGCTTTTTCTTCCTGCAATAAGGAACCTGATCCGGTCATCTCCATCATGCCGCAGCCCCTCAAAATTGAGCAAACCGGCGGAGTCTTTACCCTGACCAATAAAGTTAAAATTGTTGCCGGCAATGATGCTGCAACAATTGCTCAGGCAAATTTCCTTAAGAACAGGATCGTGGCAGCTACCGGATTCACCCCGGAAATTGTTGCTGAATCCGGCGGCAAGACCATCACACTGCTTACGGATGGCGCTCTGGCAGGCGAACTGGGAAGCGAAGGCTATGATCTTTCAATCGCCTCGGGAAAGGTGGAAATCAGGGCATCTGCCCCGGCCGGGCTTTTTTATGGCATACAGACGCTGTTCCAGCTGCTGCCGCCGGAGATTTACGGCAACAAGGTGGCTGAAACGGTAAGGTGGGTACTCCCCTGCGCACGCATAACCGACAAGCCAAGATTCGCCTGGAGGGGTTTTATGCTGGATGTATCCAGGCACTTTTTTTCGCCCGAGTATATTTATGAGGTACTCGATAACATGGCCGTCCATAAGCTGAACCGTTTCCAGATGCACCTGACGGATGACCAGGGCTGGCGCGTTGAAATCAAAAAGTACCCTAAACTTACCGAAGTCGGTGCATGGAGGGTCGACCGGGAATCATCCCACTGGAATTCAAGAGAAGTGCAGAAGCCGGGTGAAAAGGCAACCTACGGCGGATTCTATACCCAGGATGACATCCGGAAATTTGTGAGTTATGCCGCGGAACGGCACATAACCATCATTCCCGAAATCGAAATGCCCGCCCACTCCACCGGAGCCCTTGCCGCCTATCCCGAGTACACCTGCACAGGCAAACAACTAACCGTGCTCCCCGGCGGCATCTGGCCGTGCAATAATATTTTCTGCGCCGGCAAAGAGGAAACCTTCGGTTTTATTGAGGATATCCTCAGCGAGATTATTGGCCTCTTTCCATCTGAATACATTCACATCGGTGGTGACGAAGCCGACAAATCCGAGTGGCTCACCTGCAAATCGTGCCAGAATCGGTTGAAAACTGAGGGGTTGAAAGACGAGAAAGAACTCCAGAGTTATTTCATCCGCCGCATCGAAAAGTACCTTAATGCCCAGGGCCGCCAGCTGATCGGCTGGGACGAGATTCTTGAAGGCGGTCTGGCACCGAATGCAGCCGTTATGTCGTGGCGCGGAACCGAAGGCGGTATCGCGGCTGCCAGATCCGGTCATCCTGTTGTTATGACACCAACCTCAAATTGCTATTTCGATTATTACCAGGGCAATCCTGAATCGGAACCACTGGCTATCGGCGGTTACCTTCCGCTGGAAAAGGTGTATTCATTCGACCCCGTGCCTTCCGGATTATCAGCCGGTGAGGCAAAAATGATTTTAGGAGCCCAGGCCAATCTGTGGACGGAGTATGTAGCCGATCCTTCGCATGCCGATTACATGACCTATCCCAGGCTCACCGCCCTTGCCGAGCTCTGCTGGACATCACCCGGGCAAAAGAATTATGATGATTTCTGCCAGCGGCTGACCGTACAAACGAAACGCTATGAAGCACTGGGCATAAATTACTCAAAAAGCTATAGTGCTGTCGACGTTATTACTGGCTACAACAAGGAGAAAAATCTGGTTGAACTTACCCTGAAATCAGGCTTCCCCGGAACGGAAATCCGCTACACCCTCGACGGAACCGATCCTGTACAAACCGGCAAGGTATATGAAGGCCCCTTTGCCCTCGCAGAGTCCGGCAACGTCAAGGCGGTTGCATTTCTTAACGGCAAGCCATTATCGGCAGTCTCGGAAAAAAAGGTGCTTATTCACCTCGCCACCGGGAAGAAAGTGACATATAAGACACCTTATTCCGACAAATACACCGGCGGCGGCGACTTCGCGCTGGTTGACGGCATCCGGGGCACCATCAATCTGACCGATGGCAGCTGGCAGGCCTTCGAAGGTTCTGATCTTATTGCCACAATCGATCTGGGCTCAATTCAAACAATCCGAAAAATCACTGTCGGAACGTTGCAGTCAACCGGGAGCTGGATCTTCTTCCCAACACAAATTGACTTCTGGACCGGAACCGATGGCACCAAGTTTGACGGAGCCGGTGAAGCAAAAAACCAGGTTGACATCCGCGACGGATCCAGAAAGGTGCAGAATTTCACAACAGAAATGCAGCCGGTACAGGCTCGCTATGTAATGGTTATAGCCAGAAGCATTCACACCTGCCCCGACTGGCATGCCGGTAAAGGCAGCAAGGCATGGCTCTTTGTCGACGAAATAACTGTAGAATAAATCAGGAGGTTAAAGAGTGCACGGAGTTAAGATTGTTACACAGAGATGCACAGAGATGCACAGAGTTTCACAGAGTTTAAGAAGCTTTTTCTCTGTGTATCTTTGTGCATCTCTGTGTATCTCTGTGTAACAATCCTCTCTTAACCTCTTCTCCCTCATCACTTTACAAAATTAAATACATCATGAAAGCGCAACTCCTCACCTTCCTCACCCTCTTTAACTTCCTTGCCATAAGCGCTCAGCACGAAGTATCGAAAAAGTATTACCCTCCAACCGACCCGCTGGTGGTACAGAGGCTCGAACAGTGGCAGGACCTTAAGTTCGGCCTTCTCATGCACTGGGGCCCATACAGCCAGCGTGGCATCGTGGAATCCTGGTCGATATGCGCCGAAGATGAGGATTGGTGCCGCAGGGACAATGAAGATTATATCGCCTATAAAAAAAACTATGAAGCCCTCCAGAACACATTCAACCCGACAGGGTTTGATCCGGCAAAATGGGCAAAGGCAGCTGCCGGTGCCGGAATGAAGTATGTGGTTTTCACCACCAAGCATCACGACGGATTCTGTATGTTCGACTCAAAATACACGGATTACAAGATCACCGGTGCAAAGACACCGTTCAGTTCGAATCCGAAGGCCAATGTGGCTAAGGAGATCTTCAACGCCTTCCGCACGGAGGGTATGTGGGCAGGCGCCTATTTCAGCAAACCCGACTGGCACTCACCGTATTATTGGTGGCCGAACTTTTCAACCCCCGACAGGAACGTGAATTACGATGTTACCAAATATCCGGAACGGTGGGAAAATTTTGTTCAGTTCACGCACAACCAGATCCTGGAGCTGATGACGGATTACGGCAAGATGGACATCCTTTGGCTCGACGGGGGCTGGGTGGAAAAACTCTCCCCGGAAAGAGTAAAGGAGTACATCAACGCACCCGGCTACAAATTCATGCATGTTCAGAATCAGGATATCCGAATGGACGAGCTTGCGGCCAAAGCGAGGAAGCTGCAGCCCGGACTGATCGTTGTTGACCGTGCCGTGGAAGGCCCCAATCAGAATTATCTGACACCGGAAAATACGGTTCCCAAAGAGATGCTGGCCTATCCCTGGGAGTCATGCATCATTATGGGCGGCGGCTGGTCGTACGCCTTCGATGCCAAGTACAAGAGCGGCCGCGAGCTTGTGCACATGCTGATCGATATTGTAGCCAAAGGCGGAAACCTGTTGCTGAATATCGCCCCGAGCCCCCAGGGAACCTGGGATGCAGATGCTTATAACAGGCTCTCGGAAATAGGCAACTGGATGAACATCAACGGCGAAGCCATTTACGGAACCCGAAAAACCGCACCCTATCTGGATGGGGCCCTTTATTACACAATGAAAAAGGATGGTACAGCCCGGTACGTCATGTATTGCCTTAAAGAAGGAGAAAAGATGCCTGCAGAAATCAAGGTCACCGGAATTGATGGCAGCTCGAAACCGTCAATAGACATGTTGGGTTATAAAGTTAAGGTAAGCTACCAGGCAGCCGGTAAAGGGATCGTTATCAAAACACCCAAAGTTCTGCTTAACCAGGCAGCTTTACCCTATGCGGTAACATTCAGGGTAAGATAAAACTGTCCCATGCGGCTAAAAGGAAAAGAACTGGAAAAAAGGATCGCCGAACTCGAGCAGATTGTCGGCAATATACCCGACCTAATAGTCCGCCTCGACTTGTTTGGACGTATAACCTTCATCAATGCTGCTTCAGTGATCTTTTTCAATAAACCTCCCGAGCAGCTTCTTGGCACCAAAGTGGAGGAACTGATCAGGGCCGAAGGAATAACCCCCTTAAATATCGAATTGATTCAACAGGTTTTCAGTACGCGCCAGGCGGAGATTTCCGAAGGTGAACTTCAGCCGGCAACGGGTCCTTTCCGCAACATTGAAATCCGCATCCTTCCGGAGCCTTCCGTCATGTTTCCGGAGCCACAAATCCTGTTGCTGATCAGAGATATCACGCTGCGGAAAAAGGCAGAGCGCAGAATGCTGAGAGCCAAGCAGAAGGCAGAAGCCAGTGACCTGCTGAAATCGGCCTTCCTGGCCAATATGTCGCATGAGATAAGAACACCGCTGAACGCCATCGTAGGGTTTTCTCAAATAATACTCGATGAAAACCTGCCGATTGAGGAGCGGGACAAGTTTTACGATTACATCGACCAAAATTCCAATCAGCTGATCAATCTTGTGAATGACATCATCGACCTTTCAAAACTCGAAAGCAACCAGCTGATCATCCGCGAAACGCCGACCAATCTGAACCAGGTGATCGAGGATATGCACATGGTGACACAAAATGAAAAAAAGCTCCGGGAAAAAGAGCACCTCCTGATTCTGGTTGACAAGGACCTCCCGGATGATCAGGCAATGCTTTTGGTTGACCCGTACCGGTTGAAGCAGATCCTGACAAACCTGCTCGTAAACGCGATTAAATTTACGCCCAAGGGGTTTATTCAGTTCGGTTACAGGGTTAAGGACAGCGACACCCTGCTTTTCTTCGTTAGGGATACAGGTATCGGTATTCCGGAAGAAAAGCAGGAAGACATCTTCAACTATTTTAAGCAGGTTGAAAACTCACTTAACCGCGGAAATATCGGAACGGGGCTCGGGCTTTCCATCAGCCGCAAGCTCGTCGACCTGATGCAGGGAACTATCTGGGTTCAGTCGGAACCGGGAAAAGGAACGAGCTTCTTCTTTACTATTCCCCACCGAAAAGCTTAGCCCAGCGACGCGCCGGACGGTTCCTCCAGTCGGCATGGTGCCAGGTATAGCTAACCCTTAGTGGCAAAACAGTTGTGGCCTCAGCGTAAACCATTTGTTCAAACACCGTCTCCACTTTACCCCATGAACTGGCCTCTTTTAGTGTCGATGAAGAACAGGCTCCGTCGCGAACATCGGCAACGGTGATCTGAACGGCATATTGGTGCATGGGCACATCCTTTCCAAGGATTTCGGCGCAAACCACCGTATCCTGCGCAAAGTTTTTCGGCACCCCTCCGCCGATCATGAACAGCCCCGAAGTGGCGGCTTCCATTTTGATCATCGTGAGCTCGCGGAAATCGCGAACGCTGTCGATGGATACGTGCTTATCGGGACGCTCCCACTGATGTTTTACAAGACCGAAACCGGCGCTGCTGTCGGAGAAAGCCGGGCAGAAAATCGGAACCCCCATCTCATAGGCAGTCTCGATAAGTGAATTCTTCTTTACCGAATTCTTGCTTAACCACTTACCCAATTCCCAAATAAACTCACGTGATGAATATGGTCGTGGCTCCAATGAATCGGCTACCTCCTTGATGGCGGCATCGCAGTTCTGGAGCTCCTCCTCATCAATGAAAGTATCGTAAATCCGGTCAATATAACGGCTCCTCAGCTCACTGTCGAGGATGTCCTGGCGGCCGCGGTAATGATGGAATCCGATGGCTTCAAAGAAATCCATATCGATAATGGATGCTCCGGTTGCCACGATGACATCAACCATCTTGTTGCGGACCATATCAACATATACCTGCATGCAGCCGCCGGCACTCGTGCTTCCGGCCAGCGTAAGCATAACCGTGCAGTCCTTGTCATTCACCATCCTCATCAGGATGTCTGTGGCATTGGCCGTATCGCGTGATGAAAAGGACATCTTGCGCATGGCGTCGATGATCGGGGTTGAATCGAATGAGGTGATGTCGATGTGCTCGATCACTTCCTTCAGCAGGTCGCTTTTATTCATGGCTGGTTAATCTATTAATAAACTGATTGTCTGATAAATAAGCTGTGCAGCAAGATAATTGGGGGCATGGATGTTCGGGATCGGGCAGAGTTCCACCACATCGAATGCAACAACATTTTTCCGTTCGGTGAGGTATTTGATGAAGTCATATACTTCCTGGTATACCATCCCTGCAGGCACCGGTGTGCCGGTAGCGGGCATAATCGACGGGTCAAAAACATCGAGGTCGACCGTAAGGTAAACCGGACCTTCGATATGTTCGATTGCGCTGTCGTACCAATCCTTTTTTCCAACGATATCATGGGCGAAGAAGAGCCTGCCCGGCTGTATGGCCGGCAGTTCATCCGGTCCGAGGGTGCGGATGCCTATGTGAACGGTTTCGGCAACTTCGCGGGCCCTTGCCATTACGCAGGCATGGTTAAGGGGTGAGCCATTCCACTCATCCATCAAGTCGGCATGCGCATCGAGTTGAACAACGGTAAGGTTTTCATAAATACCGGCCACCGCGCGGATGGCGCCGATGCTTACCGAATGGTTGCCACCGGCGACAACGGGAAGTTTGCCGTTCTGCAGGTGCTTGCGCACCTCGGCTTCAACTTCCTCCACCATACGTTCCACATCGTCGGTGTCGCCAACTGGTTCGGCCGTATGAAGCCCCCGCAGATAAACTTCCTTTTTGGTGGCAATATCATACAGCCACATGTTGGCAGATGCATCAAGAATTGCATCGGGGCCTTTGGCGGCGCCCTTCACCCAGGAACTCGTTTCGTCGAATGGAACAGGAATGATCACTACGGGTGCTTTCCCATAGTCGCAGTACTTTTCTTCAATGTCGCCGAAATTCATTTGCCCCGGTTTAAATTCCCGGCAAAAATAGCAACAGTTGAGGATATTGCAAAGGGAATCCCAAACAGGTCAGTTAGTCCGGGTCCTGGTATAGTGGTGCCCCGGATAATATTGCTCCAGCAGTTCCCTTCGCATGCCGATGCTGTCGAGGAATCCCGCGAGGCCATCCTCGTCGGCCGGCAGCCTGATCATCTGCGGTTCCACTCCGGTATCGAAACCGGAGATCATATAGGTCCGGTCGTGCTCTGCCCCACCCGATGACAGAACGGAATAGAAATCAAACAACAGGCCTACGGCCCCCGCCACGGATTCCACTCCACCATTCCGCTGACCGAACGGCCTGTAGCAGATAAACATCGGCACTGAATTCCACTTCTCCACATTGAACTCATCGTCGCGGTAATCGGTATCCGGCTGGGCATAAAGCACCGGCCACATCACACTCCTGTTCAGCCGTCCGTGAAAAACCAGCCGCTTATGTGAATCGGGATCAAGGAGAAAATGGTCGGGAAACTCAATCTCACCAACTTCCGCCGTAAGCCGGCGGGCATCGGGGCTATTGCCGGCAAGGGCCGCAGGAAGGTGCTTTTCCAGCTTATTCTGGGCTATCTGAAGTATTCCTGCCGACAGGAACGTCCCGAGGTTGTGCGACCTGTATTCGTCTTTAACGGCGATATGAGAGGCATAGAAAATGCCGGACCATCCGTCGCTGATAAGCGATCCGTCGCCGGCACATACGATTTTTCCGTCGGGATCCTTGATTACCGCGGTAATCCACCAGTTCCAGATCTGCTTGTCACTTTCGCCGTGCAGCGTATTTAAGGCCCCCTTCCGCACCCGGCATTCGCGCGTAACCTCACGTATAACCTTTGGTGAGTACATAACATCCGTACCAAAATCCCGCGCCAGCAAACAATAGGCCTCCCAGAAATCCCGGCTCCGCTCGTCGTTAACCTCGTGAAGAGTAAAACCTTCGTGGGACCGCAGGTTGGCGGTGATGAACCGCTCATCCAGGCTGGTCACCTGTTCGGTGGCAGTTACAGTTTTTCCGCGATGCGGGATCGTAGTGTTTTTAACCTCATTCAACCTCACCCGGAGCCTCACGAGATCGTCGCCCAGGTTGTGTATGGCATTCAGGCATTCTTTTACCACTCCGAGATACAACCGGCCATCCGGTTCTGTCAGCAGTGTGGCATCCCCGTAGGAGAGCCTGATGTAGTGGCGCATCGCCCTCTTCCTGGCCTTGTAATACTGCCGGTAGGAGTTTGCCAGACTTGCAGCTGCTTTACCCTTGTAATTCCTGTCCAATGGATACCGTTTTTCCAGTTGGAGCATTTCCTGGCAAAATCGTTGTTCCAGCAGCCGCAACCCCCATCTTCGTGCCTTTTCAACACCGTAGTTCCTTGGAAAGGCCATGAGCTCTTCGAGAAAATAGAAACCATTGTCACGATCACCCAGCCCCGCTGTCAACCGGTTGATATCAAATCCGGCATCACCGAACCGGTCAACCAGTATCCGCCAGCGATGGTGAACGTCGTGAAGGTCTTCGCAATAAGCAGGTCCGCCGGGCCCGGCCATGCAAAGCCCATTTTCGTTAAGCAGGGGATAAACCATATTTTTCTTATTGTATCCGGCCAAAGATAAAGGAAACACCAATTAAATTGCAACCTTTAATCGAACAATTAAAGGTACAGCCCTCAAGACTCAGCATGGATATCCTTAACAAAATCAAACAGATACAGGCTCTGGCGGAAACCGGAATCCACTACTCCCACAACGATTTCGAACTTCACCGCAACAAGGAAATCAGCGAATACTGCATGCAGATCCTCTCCGGCCTTACGAACACCCTTGTTGCTGATCTCCGGTTCGCTCTCGAAGAGAACCACGGCTACAAAACGCCCAAAGTTGATGTCAGGGCCGTGATTTTCAATGAAGAGCACAAAATCCTGCTGGTTAAGGAGATGGTCGATGGCCGCTGGTCGCTGCCCGGCGGCTGGGCCGACATCGGTTACACCCCATCCGAAGTTGCTGTTAAGGAATCGGCTGAAGAGGCAGGGGCGCTGGTGGAACCGGTGCGTTTACTGGCCGTTCTCGACAAGAAATGCCACAATCACCCCCCGGATATCTATTACATCTATAAAATATTCATTGAATGCAGGCTCCTGGGCTGGGTCGATCCCGACCTGAAGGAGACCTCCGGTCATGGCTTTTTCGGACCCGACGAGCTTCCTCCGCTTTCCACCCCGAGGAATACAACCGAACAAATCGGCAAGCTATTTGATTTTCAAAGCGGGATCCTTTCGACTCCGCTGTTTGATTAAGCCATATGATCTACCGGCCGAACCGGTATGACAATTTCACAAGGAAAATATCGCGCGGCTTGATGTCGGTAAGGTTTTCAAAGTCTCTGCCAAGCGCAAAATCCCCGTATGGATCGTATCCGCTTCTGCCCTGCGACCAGACGAGGTAAACCGATGAACCGGGCCGGTATTCCCACCTGACAACCAGGTTTGATTTGAATTCCTTGAAATTGAAATCCGGATAACTTACGGAATAGTCGGTCACGTTATCGAGGTTCTCATCCACATCGCAATAACCATCCTCCTGATAGCAGGTAAGCTGATCGACCGTGTAAACATGGAACCGGTCGGTATACCGGTCGGCCATCGGATCGGTAACATACTTCAGGTCGGAAAACAGACCGGCGGCCATGAACGGCTGCCCCCAGTACTGAATGGTGAGCGTCGGCGAAAGGGTCAGATTAACACGCAGTGAAACGCCAAGGATTTTCTGATTGATTGTGCCGAAAACATACCGATCGTGGCTCCCGTATGAGGTTTGTTCAATATACTGCATGTTCGACCGGCTTGTGGTGAAATTTGGCGAAAGGCTCACTGATAATGCATTAATGGGTTTGTAATTGAGAGAAATGTTTACGCCCAACATGTCTCCATGGTTATCAAAACCCCGGTTCGCAAAACCGTTAATATCCAGGCTTATTTTTTTTCGCTGATCGGTTTCGATGGATACCCAGGGCTGCAGCCTGCCGGGAACTTTAAATGAAGGTCCTCCGCGAAGCAACGAGGTTTCGATGGTTGGCGTATCCCAGTTCAGACCGAAGCCGAATTCCCACATGTTCTTGAAATCGGCATTCATGTTGATGTTACCTCCGTATCCCTGATAGGTAAGCCCGAAATCCATCGATGACCAGTGATTGGTATTGAAGTTAACCGACCGGAAAACCCAGAAAGGTTTCGTTATTCGGTAGCCTGCCCAAAAAATGGGCGTGATGTTATCGGCCGACCGCATGTATCCGATGTCGTTCAGTTCAACTCCGGGTGTTTTCCAGGTGAGGAACCATCCCCACTGCAGGGGCGAGCCGCCTATCCTGCCGAAAAACAGCGTTCCGCCATTGCCGGCCAGCGAAGTTCTCGTCGTATCAAGGTGTATGTGTGTCACATCCGGGCGCTGGTAATACCGGGCGGATGAAAGCTGTGTTTGCCGCATCACCTCAGGGGTTCCGTTAACCTGACTGACATATGTCTTTGCCATCAGCATGTACGACTGGTCCTTGAAATACTGTGTAAAGTCGATGCCGGCTGAGTAGGCACCTGAATGCAGGTCATTCAGGGTTAATTCATCCAGTTTCCGGTTTGTGGCCGTTACCATGCCGGAAATTACGGTTTTCCCGCCGTTCAGGTCCTTGCGCAGGGTCCCCACCAGGTAGTTGGTAAGGGGTTCCACGGTTTCATTCCGTTTGGTGCCATTGAGGTCGATTTCGGCTGTTTCCCGCTGCGTGACGCTCTCCATGAGCCCCATCGACCAGCCATTCTCCGTACGACCCGACACCTTCGCGGCGCCGATGATACGGCTGAATTCCGGCATATCGGCATATTCACCATCCTTCAGCGAGGGATATCGCTGCGGCTGGCGGCCTACACGCCGGGTATAAAAAAGATTTTCATTTGCCATATCCCCGTCGCCGAGCATGAGTGGCATGGTCAGGATGTTGCGCCCCTCCACGAAAAAGGGTCTTTTTTCTTCAAAAAATGTTTCAAACGCGGTGAGATTCACCTCAGAAGGATCCGCTTCCACCTGTCCGAAATCCGGGTTTACCGTAAGGTCAACGGTAAAGTTGTTCGTCACCCCAATTTTGGCATCAAGGCCGCCCGAATAGTTAAAGTCCTTGCCGGTAGCGTAAGGGTCACCCTCCACTTTCTCAAATTTTTCACCCGAACCAACCAGGTAAGGCGTCAGATCGATCTGCCTGCGCGGCTTAATGTCACTGATTCCGGTCAATTCGCCATACAGGTACACCGAACCCGGCGCATTGCGCGGGATGATCTGCCACAACGACTTTTCCCCTTTCCTGAAGATCTCCCTCATCACCTCGATACCCCATATACGGTTCTCCTTCTCGCTGAAACGCAGCTGACTCAGCGGAATTCGCATTTCAGCGGTCCATCCGTCAGCGGTAACCGTGGTGCCAACATACCAGTTCGGATCCCATGTCTCGTCTTCCGACATTCCGTTGTTTGATGTAAGTACATCCAGTTTAACCCCGGCGGCATTTACGAAAAAGCCGAACGAAGTGCGCTTGTCGTAATAACTGTCGATATCGATGCCGACCATGTCACCATCGATATTGTCACGGCGTGAAAGCCGCCGCGAAATGCTGTCAGGACTCGTGTCGAAAGCCCATATCCCCACGTAGAGGTTATTGTCGTCATAGGTAATTACAAACTCGGTTTTTTGCGACGGCTGCTTTCCCTCATAGGGTTCGAACTGCACAAAGTCACCGCCTTTTCCGGAGGATTGCCAGAAGCCCTCATCCAGGCGCCCGTCGATTGTCGGGGCCGGTAAGGTTAGTTTAACGGCATTGTACTGCCTTCTCGGGGTAACGGATTCCTGTGCAAAGAGTGCGGTTGTGGCGAAAAGCATAAGCGCCGCCAGCAGGATGTTTATCCTCATAAGTCAGATTTCGGGTTTATTCTTTTATAAGACGAGCGAACATACCGATTTGCTACAATCCTGTGAAAAATAAAACAACCAAATGGCTGAATGTTTTGACAAATGGATACTTTGAGCTCCCTTGCAGCGAAACCACCCATGCCGTTTTGTATTTTTGACGAATGAAACAGTCACTTCTGGTTCTTGTTTTTTTCTCGGGAGTCCTCCAAACCGGGCTCTCCGGCCAGGAGCAAATGCCTCACATTCCGGCCGCCCGGCTGATCACTTCTGAAATGATCCTCCACAATCACAATTTCAAATCCTGCCATGCCTCAACGTTGGTCGAATTAAAAGATGGGCAGGTACTGGTGGCCTGGTTCGGCGGATCATACGAAGGCGCCGGCGATGTACGGATCTGGGGATCGTTCCGGGATGCCGGAGCCTGGACCGTCCCGTTTCTTCTGGCCGACGGGCGAAAGAATGATTCCCTAGCCTACCCATGCTGGAATCCCGTCCTGTTCCGGACAAATGCCGGCCGTCTCTTTTTGTTTTACAAGGCGGGCAAAAACCCCCGCGAGTGGTTCGGTTTCATGAAATCATCCTTCGATGAAGGAGTATCCTGGTCGGCCCCGGCAGCATTATCAGAAGGTGCAATCGGTCCGGTAAAAAACAAACCGGTTGAACTTCCTGATGGCCGGCTCCTCTGCCCTTCCAGTATGGAAACCGACATGGCCTGGACAGTTCAGATGGAGCTGTTCGACCCTTTTAACGGAACATCTGAAGTGATACCGGTCGGCAATGAGAGTTCCTTCCAGGTAATACAGCCCGCCATCCTCTCGTACGGCGGCAACGCATACCGGATCCTTTGCCGCAGCAAGAGCAATGTATTGGTAAGCTCGGAATCAGCTGACAGAGGACTCACCTGGGGCCAACTGGTTGCCACCGGCGTGCCGAATCCCAACTCGGGGATTGATGCCGTTACCCTGACAAACGGAACACACCTGCTGGTTTATAACGCGCTCAAAGCAGGTACCGAATGGGTTCAGGGACGCAACCTCCTCAACCTGGCCTGGTCAGCCGACGGGATCGGATGGAAAGACATCCTCGAAATCGAAAACCGCGATTCGGGCGAATTCAGCTATCCGGCCATCATTCAATCCGCTGACGGACTGATTCATCTGACCTATACGCACAACCGGACCCAGATCAGGTACATGAAAATCGCCCTCGATTAGATGAAACTTCAATCTCTAAGAGATCGGGACCTCTGTCCTATTACTTTGTGAATATTATGAATGCCAATGCAACGATTTGCATTCAATTTGTAAGCAATTTCCGGTTTTAAGAGTATAATTGGTATCGTGTACCTATTTTTGCATCAAATCTATCAGTAGAAATTATGTGTGGAATTGTAGGCGCATTTGAATTGAAGGTTCCCTCATCGGAACTCAGGACGCAGGTCCTCGACATGTCGAAAAAGGTTCGTCACCGCGGTCCCGACTGGTCGGGCATCTATTGCGGCAACAAGGTGATACTGGCCCATGAGCGCCTCTCCATCGTGGATCCCGAATCCGGAAGGCAGCCGCTATACAGCACCGACAGGAAGCTGGTGCTGGCCGTTAACGGGGAAATCTATAACCACCAGGAGATACGGGCCTCACTGAAGGACAAATACGAATTCACCACACACTCCGACTGCGAAGTTATTCTCGCCCTCTACCGCCAGAAAGGCAAGGATTTTCTCGAGGACCTGAGCGGGATTTTCGCCTTTGCCCTGTACGATGAGGAGAAAGACTGTTATCTGATTGCACGGGATCCTATCGGCATTAATCCGCTCTACATGGGTTGGGACCGGAGCGGCCAGCTTTATGTGGCCTCCGAGCTCAAGGCGCTCGAAGGTGTTTGCAACAAGATCCAGGAATTCCTTCCCGGCCACTACTATTACAGTCCCGAAGGCGAGATGAAGCGCTGGTACAAGCGCGACTGGACCGAATATGAAGCGGTAAAAGACAACTCCACAAGCATTGAAGATTTGCATGATGCCCTTGAAAAGGCTGTTCACCGCCAGCTGATGTCGGATGTCCCTTACGGCGTTCTACTGTCAGGAGGCCTCGATTCATCTGTCATATCTGCCATCGCGGCAAAATATGCCCGTAGGCGCATCGAATCCGGCGACGAGCAGGAGGCCTGGTGGCCGCGACTGCACTCCTTCGCCGTCGGCCTCCCGGGATCGCCCGACCTCGCTGCCGCACGGAAGGTTGCCGAGCATCTCGATACCGTTCATCACGAAATACATTTCACCATTGAAGAGGGATTGGATGCCATCCGCGATGTAATCTATCACATCGAGACCTACGACGTAACATCCGTCAGGGCCTCAACCCCCATGTACCTGATGGCCAGGGTAATAAAATCAATGGGTATCAAGATGGTCCTCTCCGGTGAGGGGGCAGATGAGATTTTCGGCGGCTACCTCTATTTCCACAAAGCTCCGTCAGCGGAGGCTTTTCACAAGGAGACCGTCCGCAAGCTTTCGAAACTACACCTCTACGACTGCCTGAGGGCCAACAAGTCGTTGTCGGCCTGGGGTGTTGAAGGGCGGGTACCCTTCCTCGACAAGGAGTTCCTGGATGTGGCTATGCGCATCAACCCGGCCGACAAGCTGATCCGTAACGGGCGCATCGAGAAATGGGTGATACGCAAGGCATTCGAAAGTTACCTGCCCGAAAGCATTGTCTGGAGGCAGAAGGAACAGTTCTCCGACGGCGTCGGATACAGCTGGATCGATACGCTGAAAAAGGTGGCTTCAGAAAAAGTAACCGATGAACAGATGGCCTCGGCCAGTTTCCGGTTCCATGTGAACCCGCCGATGTCGAAGGAGGAGTACCTCTACCGGACGATTTTCGAAGAGCATTTCCCGTCGGAGCAGGCGGCAGCCTGTGTTCCTTCGGTGCCCTCCATAGCCTGCAGCACGGCCGAGGCGCTCGAGTGGGATGCCAGTTTTAAGGGGAATGCCGATCCGAGCGGAAGGGCGGTGAAGTCGGTGCATTTTGATTCGTGACGCGTGACGCGTGACACGTGACGCGGGGGATTCGTGACGCGTGACACGTGACGCGGGGGATTCGTGACGCGTGACACGTGACGCGATGGGAAAATGCCGGCAGGTGCGTTGTAGAGACGCATATATGCGTCTCTTCCCCAACCACCCCGCCTCTAAAACAGATCACCAACCGCACCCACCATCTTTTCATTATCATCGTAGGTGAGCCGGTAGCACGGCAAACCTAAAAACCAGTCCAGGAACCGTTGGGCGTTTTCTGCCACAGGGGATATCCAAGAATCGGGTACAAGGTACTGAAATGCAATATCTTGAGACAATTTCTCCATTACCATGCCGCTGCCAGGCCGGTATTTTACGAAAACAAGGGCTTTACAAGGGAAACCGGAGCCATTTGTTTCTCGTTGTATATTGGGTGCTAAATAACGTACAGTTTTATCCAGGCCCGGATAGTAAAATTCCACCGCCGATCCCAACTGCGGGTAGATTGGCAAAAGATGATCCAGCGCAGTCTTCTTCACGGATACAGCCGCAGGAAAATAGCAGGCTTCCCAGGTAAGGGCATCCACCGCCACAAAGTCATCTGCAACCAGGCCGAACCCACTGGCCATCAATATACTGCATGCTGTACTTTTGCCGGATCCCGAATCACCCAAAAACAGAACGGATTCCCTGCCCTTGCTGATTGCCGAAGCATGGAACACCCCCATCCAATCGTTCTTATGTCTGCCATACATCCTGTTAAGCAGCTCCATCGAGAATTTCCCGGTGAGGTAATGCGAATCCTCAGGCATCCATGTTCCGATAACGGTTCCGTTTATGCGCAGAACATATTTCCCGAGATAACGGAATACCTGGAAACAGTGATCCGGCTCATTGCCTGGCCCGGGCTCCAGATGGGCCAGTTTCGGGTGGATCAGGTGCTCGGTAACATCATCACCGTAATCGGCTGCGATAGAACATTGATTGATGCGGTAGATCCTGCGGGCATTAAACGTCTCAGGCATCTCATCCGGAACAGCCATGGTAACAGCCCCCGGATCCGGCTCGTCGGGCTTCGACTGCTTCTCAGCCATCTGCCGGATCTCTTCTACAAACCGGCTGCTCTCTGACTCAGGAAGCTCATAATTTTCTGAAACCCATGAAATGATTGATGCTGGTTCCTCATCACGCGCCAGTCTGACAATAACCTCATAAGCGGGCATTTCGACTATGGAGTACCGGTTGCTCCCTTCAAACCAGATGATCTTCCGGTCGCCAACCGAACGTTCGAGAATCTTCATTCCGCAATTTATCACAAAAACCGGCAAACAAAAAAGCCCGGCTTGTTTCCAAACCGGGCCTCGTTTTTCGCGGAGAAAGAGGGATTCGAACCCCCGGTACCCGTAAGGGTACAGCGGTTTTCGAGACCGCCCCGATCGACCACTCTGGCATTTCTCCGATCGCCAGCAAAAGTAAGAATTTTTCGATAAACCGAAACTCGTGAATGTGGTTTCAGGCATTTAACGCAAATTTGCGCTTATGATTATAGATACAGATAGGGGAAGGGGTCCCCGCCTTCGCGGGGATGACAAAGACAGTCCGTGTATGGGTACCGGTCCCCGCCTTCGCGGGGATGACAAAGACAGTCCGTGTATGGGTAGCGGTCCC
>CAYWHP010000008.1:40909-52124 GCA_964457845.1 uncultured Porphyromonadaceae bacterium
GATGACAAAGACAGTCCGTGTATGGGTAGCGGTCCCCGCCTTCGCGGGGATGACAAAGACAGTCCGTGTATGGGTAGCGGTCCCCGCCTTCGCGGGGATGACAGAAAAGGCTTTGGCATAGACAATACTAGCGAACTTTTCAAGAAATTCGCATGGAGAGGCACCCCCTCCTTCATAAGGAGGGGGCAGGGGGTAGTCCTCCTGGCTATGATTCTCCTCTCCGCGAATCTCCAATCCCAATCCGTAAAGCTCGGCCTCCTCAAATACTCCGGCGGCGGCGACTGGTACGTTAACCCCACCTCCCTGCCCAACCTCATCCGGTACTGCAACGAAACGATGAACACGTCAATTGAAAAAGATCCGGTAACCATCGAACCTGGCAGCCGCGATATTTTCAACCTGCCTTTCGTTCACATGACGGGTCACGGCAATTTCCTTCTTTCCGATCAGGAGGCTGAAAACCTGCGGCTATACCTTACCTCCGGCGGATTTCTTCATATCGACGACAACTACGGCATCGACCTGTTTGCCCGCCGCGAAATGAAAAAAGTGTTTCCTGATCTTGATTTTGTTGAACTGCCGGCCACCCACCCCATCTTCCAAAAACCAAATCCTTTTCCCGACGGTCTTCCGAAGATCCATGAGCACGATGCAAAAAGGCCGCAGGCATTCGGCATCTTCCTCGCCGGCCGGCTGGTGTGCCTTTACACCTATGAGAGTGACCTCGGCGATGGCTGGGAAGACCAGGCCGTTCATAACGATTCGCAGGAAACACGCCTGAAGGCACTGAAAATGGGGGCGAATCTGATCAATTACGTATTCACGGAAAAGTAGAAGCCCTTTGGGCGGCATTATCGAAGCTTAGCCCCGGAGGGGCGATATTATTGTAGCCCAGCCCCGGAGGGGCGAAATTATTGTAGCACCGGATCCGGAAAATTTGGAAAGCCCCATAGGGGCGGCATAATAATAATGTCGCCCCTACGGGGCTTCCGGAAACCACAACATCGCCGTGGCTACAATAATTTCGCCCCTACGGGGCTGGCACAATCAAAAATCAATCTGTCCTCTTTGTCATCCCGGCGAAAGCCGGGACCTCGTAACTACACCGGAGCTTTGCCTGAGCCCTCTTCTGTCTTCTGTCTCATGTCTTCCGTCTCACGTCTCAGGTCTCTTTTCGGCAGTCTCCCCGCCTTCTTCAGGGCTTCGTTGATTAACCACTCAAGCTGCCCGTTCGTGCTGCGGAATTCATCCGCCGACCACTTTTCGAGTGCATCGTAAGTTTCGGCGTTGAGCCGCAGCACGAAGGACTTCTTCTTGGTCATAACGTTTTAATTGTGGAGGGTACCGGCATTCACGATCGGCTGGGCCGATACATCCGAGCAGAGTACCACCATCAGGTTGGAAACCATTGCGGCTTTGCGCTCCTCATCGAGATCGATGATTCCCTTTTCGGATAATTGTGTGAGTGCCATCTGAACCATGCCAACGGCGCCTTCCACGATCTTCGAACGGGCGGCAACCACGGCCTGGGCCTGCTGGCGGCGGAGCATGGCTCCCGCAATCTCGGCAGCGTAAGCAAGGGAGTTGATCCTGGCTTCGATAACCCGGATTCCGGCGATCTCGAGCCGCTCCCGCAGTTCATGTGCCAGCTGCTCATTCACCTCATCAACGCCTGAACGAAGGGTGATTTCGGCTTTCTGGTCCTCGAAATTGTCGTACGGATAGATGCCGGCCAGCTTCCGGAGCGCGGCATCGCTCTGTACGGTAACAAAATGCTCAAACTCATCTACCTCGAAAGCGGCCTTGAAGGTGTTTTCTACCTTCCACACCAGCACCAGCCCGATCATGATGGGATTCCCCACGCTGTCGTTGACTTTAATCGGCGCTCCGTCGAAATTCCTGGCACGAAGGGAAAGCTTCTTCCGTACAATAAACGGATTGAACCAGAAGAAACCGTTGTCCTTGATAGAGCCTACGTACTTCCCGAACAGGACAAGCACCAGGGCTTCATTCGGGTTAACGACCGCCAAACCCACCATGCCAAATGTGCTGATGAGAATAACAGGAATATAAACATACATCAGGTCGGGGAGCTTGACCATACCCCAAACGGCAACACCTGCCAGGATCAAAAAGATGGCCAGCATTACAAAGCCATTCAGTCCCTTAAATTCAGATTCGGTTTTCATTTTGATATCGTTTTGATATCACAAATGTAAAACAGATTTCAATATCCGCCAAATAAATTTCAAAAAAAAAGCTGCCCGGGTTTCCCCGAACAGCTTTTCAATTGAACCAGAGGTAGTTAATTCTTGTAAATCTCGATTTCCTCGAGGAGAACCGATGGTAAACAGGTATAGGAACTTGCAAATCCGAGGATGTTGCTTACGGCAGCCTCAGGTGCGCAAACAAGCATGGATGATTCGAGTTCTTCCATCATGCTGATCTCTTCCGTATTGCTTCCGTTCTCTTCAATTTCCGAATCCAGGTTCACCATCATTAAAAGAGTAGATAAGTTTGTCATAGGCGCATTTAACTTTTTATTCGTGTTATTTTGATTGTAAAACGACGCTGTTTTGGGTATAGTATGTTGGTCATAAAATAATTCAGGGACGCAAATTTGCGTCCCTGAATTGTATTTGCCCGGGTGCGTTGTAGAGACGTTTATAAACGTCTCTACCCGCCAATGCCGGAATTTATGCATGTTGCACACGTATTTGCCGGAATTCACATCACGACAACGTAAGCGTCATCTGCTTTTCCTTCATCATCTTGCGCATATTGATCAGCGCATATCTCATACGGCCAAGCGCAGTATTGATGCTCACCCCGGTATGGTCGGCGATCTCCTTGAAACTCATCTCGCAATAGTGCCGGAGGTATACAACCTGGCGCTGGTCTTCGGGGAGCAGGTCGACAAGCATCCTGACTTCCTTCATCACCTGGTTCTGAACGATTGATTCCTCTACATTCAGCTCAGCCAGTTTGCGGTTGTTGAACAGATCCATATCACCGGTATCATTCGGAACCGTGCTGAGCAGCTTCTGCTTCCGGTAATGATCGATGATCAGGTTATGCGCAATGCGCAGCACCCACGAAAGGAACTTGCCCTTATCGTAGTAACGTCCTTTGTTGAGCGACTTTATAACCTTAATGAATGTGTCCTGGAAAATGTCTTCAGCGAGTTGCTGATTCTTAACAATCAACAGGATATACGTATAAACCCTGTTCTTGTGCCTTTTGATTAATTCCTCTATGCAGGTCTGATCACCTGCAATGTACTGTTCAACGAGGGCATAATCATCAAGATTATGATATTTCAAAACTACCTCCTTTTAAAAGATTAACACAGAAGTAGAGTTGCCCCGATAACAGTCCTCCTATTAGTTTTGTTTAACGTTTCTAGAATCAGAACGCAAATATACGGATATTATTATACAAGATCACATTATTTTCCGTCCTGATAAAAATGACCTAACTTTGCACTCCGAAATTTATCAAAAATCATGCCCGAAAACAGGACTGATCCTGAAAACCACATACTGATTAAAGGAGCCAGGGTACACAACCTGAAAAACATTGATCTGTCGATTCCGCGCGACAAACTGGTTGTTATAACCGGTCTTTCCGGGTCCGGCAAATCGTCGCTTGCCTTTGATACGCTTTATGCGGAAGGCCAGCGCCGTTATGTGGAGAGTCTCTCCTCCTATGCGCGGCAGTTTCTGGGCCGCCTCGACAAGCCGGATGTTGACCTGATAACCGGGATACCACCGGCCATAGCCATCGAGCAGCGCGTGAACACCCGGAATCCACGGTCTACCGTAGGAACATCTACCGAGATATACGACTACATGAAACTGCTGTTTGCCCGCATCGGCGAAACCTATTCACCGGTCAGCGGCAGCAAGGTAAACAAGCATCAGGTTCAGGATGTTGTGGAAAGTATCATGACACTGGCCGAGGGTACACAGGTGATGATATTGGCGCCTCTGCACAAGCCTGACGACCGGTCTTTGCGCATGCAGCTGGATCTGCTCGTGCAGCAAGGATACAGCCGGGTCGAGGAGAACGGCCAAATCCGCAGGATCTCGGAAGTACTCGATCCTGAATACCCACTTTGCGAAACCTGTGCCTTCGATATCCTCATCGACCGTATATTTATCGGTCAGGAGGAGGATCTGCAGGCACGTGTAGGCGATTCGGTGGAAACAGCCTTCTTTGAAGGCAAGGGTGATTGTACCCTAAAGATTTTCAACGGAAGTGATTATATAGCTGAAGCTTACTCCAACCGCTTTGAAATGGACGGCATCCTCTTCGAGGAGCCAAGCGTCCACCTCTTCAGTTTCAACAACCCGCTCGGGGCGTGCCCACGGTGCGAAGGATTCGGCACTACCATTGGCATTGATGAAGACCTGGTGGTTCCGAACACCAACCTTTCTATCTATGAAGAGGCGATTGTGTGCTGGAAAGGAGAAAAAATGTCGAAATGGAAGGACCAACTCATCCATTCGGCTGAAAAGTTCGATTTCCCGACCCACCGGCCGTTTTATCAGCTTACTGCGGAGCAGCGTCAATTACTGTGGACCGGAAACAGTTGGTTTGAGGGATTGCACGCCTTTTTTACCCATCTCGAAGAAAAAGCGTACAAGATCCAGTATCGGGTGATGCTGGCCCGTTACCGTGGTAAAACGATCTGTCCCGATTGCCTGGGCGCCCGTTTGCGCAAGGAGGCCCGATGGGTTAAAGTCGGCGGCAAGTCGATCTCCGATCTCGTCAGGCTGCCGGTAACGGACCTGATCGCATTTTTCGATCAGCTTGAACTGGGTGCTCACCATCAGCATATTGCCGGGCGGCTGCTGACTGAGATCAGAAACCGGCTCACCTACCTCGCCGATGTTGGTTTAGGCTACCTGACACTGAACCGAACATCCAACACCCTCTCGGGCGGAGAATCCCAGCGCATTAACCTTGCCGGATCACTCGGCAGCAGCCTGGTCGGCTCACTTTACATCCTCGATGAGCCCAGCATCGGACTGCATCCGCGCGACACCAGCCGCCTGATCGGCGTGCTGAAGCGCCTTCGCGACCTGGGCAACACCGTGCTTGTGGTTGAACACGACGAGGAAATCATCCGCGCCGCGGACTACATAATAGACATAGGTCCGGGCGCCGGACGCTTCGGTGGCGAGGTCGTTTTCACGGGCACCATGAACGAACTGACCAAAGACACTAAAAGCCTCACGGCAGCCTACCTTTCGGGTACCGAAAAGATCCCCGTGCCTGCGATTCGCCGCAAATGGAACAACTTTCTCGACATTCAGGGCGCCAGCGAGAACAACCTGAAAGGAATCGATGTCCGGTTTCCGCTCGAAGTGATGACAGTGGTAACCGGTGTGAGCGGTTCAGGAAAATCAACACTGATAAACAAAACACTGTATACTGCACTCAACAAGCGTATCAACGGAACCGGCGAACGAACAGGCCGTTTCGGAACACTTACAGGTGACCTGCAGCGAATCAAGCAAGTGGAAATGATCGACCAGAACCCGATCGGCAAAAGCTCCCGCTCGAACCCGGTTACCTATATCAAGGCCTGGGACGAAGTGCGCAAGCTGATGGCCGAGCTCCCCTTGTCGGACCTGAATGGCTATAAGGCATCGCACTTCTCATTCAATGTCGACGGCGGCCGATGTGAAGAATGCCAGGGTGAAGGGGTCATCAAGGTGGAGATGCAGTTCATGGCCGATGTTTATCTCACCTGTGAGCACTGTCACGGAACCCGCTTCCGCGAGGAAATCCTGGAAGTGAAGTATGAGGGAAAGAACGTCCACGACATGCTGGAAATGTCGGTCTCGGAATCACTGGAGTTTTTCTCTTCCCACAGAGACAACAGCGCCAAAAAGATAGCCCAGCGCCTGCAGCCGCTGGCGGATGTCGGCCTGGGCTATGTAAAGCTGGGGCAATCCTCCTCTACCCTGTCGGGAGGCGAGAGTCAGCGGATAAAGCTGGCATCCTTCCTCACCCGCGGTCACGATGCCGGCCATACCCTGTTTATATTCGACGAGCCCACCACCGGGCTCCATTTTGATGACATAAAAACACTGCTCAAAGCTTTTGAGGCGTTGCTCGACCGCGGCCATACGCTGATCATCATCGAACACAACCCCGAGGTGATCAAGAACGCCGACTGGATCATCGATCTCGGACCTGAAGGCGGCTCGGAAGGTGGCAACCTGGTGTTTGCCGGAACGCCTGAAGACCTTGCCGTTTGCAAGGGATCCTATACAACGAAGTACGTCAAGGAAAAACTGAAAAAGTAATGAACCAGGAAAAACCCGCCGCTGCCGAACTGATCGCACAGCTGGAGTCAAAAGACCCGTCAACCGTAATAAAAGCGTTGGGCAAGCTTGCCCGGTCAGGCTCCCCAAATGACCTTCCCGGAATCATCCGGGCGATGGCGAAAACGACCGATCCGTCGCTGATTGAGCAATTTACCCTGTTTTTGTCGAACCTCAAATCCAAAAAGGCACCTGAAATCCTTGCCGGCTTTCTTATCGATCCGGAGTGTGCAGCTATACGTACCGAACTGACACGCTCTTGCTGGGAATCTCAGCTCGACTATTCTCCTTTCCTGATGCTCTTTGCCCGGTTGTTTATCACCGGGGACTTCATGGAAGCGCTGGAGGCGTTCTCGGTTATCGAAAGCACCTGCCTCGACCAGGAAGTAGCTAAACCGGTGATCATTGAAATCATCGCACTGGTTAGCAACAGCATCCCCGACCAGACCGAGGAAAAGAAGCGTTTGGCTGTTGAGCTGATCCGCGCGTTGAAGGTTTACGTTTAGCTGCCGTCAGTGCCGTGACGAGAAATATCGCATAAACTGCGCGCGTTCCCACGTTGCCGGATCATCGTAATTTCGGTAGCTCATCATGCCGCAGAAATCATCAACTTCCTGATATTCCTGCGCATCCATCCATTTGGAAATATCACCAAGCATGGTTCCTATGTGTTCAGGCCCATGCATGTAAATGGCTGAGCATACCTGCGCGGTCTTCGCACCGGCAAGCAGCACCTTGATGGCTGCTTCTCCATCGTGGATGCCGGTTGAACCCGAGATATCGATCTTGCGGAACCGGTCACTAATCAGGCTGATCCATCGAAGCGAGTGGCGCAGATCGGATGGTGAACTAAACACTTCCGATGATGTTATCTTCATATTTTTCAGATCGATATCCGGCTCATAGAGGCGATTGAACAATACCACGCCCTGAACGCCCATCGCATAAAAGCGGCTGACCATGTACAGCAGGTTGGTAAAGTGGGGACTGATTTTTACGACCAGCGGAATGGAAACCGCCTGCCTCACTTTCCTGACAATTTCCAGATAGGACTCCTCGATACGGACAGGGTCTCCGGCATCGAGGGGCAGCAGAAACATATTAAGCTCGATGGCATTTGCCCCTGCCTCTTCAGTCTGCCGGGCAAAATCGGTCCAGTCGGCTCCCGAAATGCAGTTGATGCTGGCAAAAACCGGCTGGGAGATCCGCTTGCGCGACTCACTGATCAAATCAAGGTACTCGCCAACGGAATGCGACTTCGAATATCCGCGAATGTAATCGGCTGCTTCGGGATAGGCGTATTCACCGGTAAGCTGCCGCGACTCGAACAGGATCTGCTCCTCGAAAAGCGACTTAAGCACGATTGCACCAGGCCCCTGAGCGGCCAGCCTGACTACTTTATCGACATGATCCGTCAGACCTGAACTGCTGACAATTAACGGATTATCAAGCTTTAATCCGACATAGTTTGTTTTAAGATCAGCCATGTGAGAATATTTTAGATTTTACCTTATCTCGTACCAAAAATCCGCGTACCAATCCGAACCATTGTTGACCCTTCCTCCACGGCAATCCGGTAATCCGACGACATGCCGAAAGATAGCTGGTCAAATGCCTCATATTCATTGTAATACACATCCTTCAGCCTTTCAAAAAGGGATTTCAGCCCCCGGAATTCATTTCGAATGCGTTCCTCATCATCCGTAAATGTGGCCAGGCCCATCACGCCCCGGATGCGCACACCCGGAAGGGGATTAGCCTCAAGCTGCTTAAGAATTTCTTCTGCCTCAGCTTCATCAAGACCAAATTTCGACTCCTCGGTGGCGATGTAAATCTGGAGCAGGCAATCGATCACCCGATTGTGGCGCAATGCAGATGCGGATATCTCTTCCAGCAGTTTCCAAGAATCAACCGACTGAATCATGCCGACAAAGGGAGCTATATACTTCACTTTGTTGGTCTGAAGGTGCCCGATCAGGTGCCATTCGATATCGGCTGGCAGGAGGGGCTGCTTGGCGGTCAGCTCCTGCACGCGGTTCTCGCCGAAAACACGCTGTCCGGCCTGGTATGCCTCCATGATGAGCTCCGGCGGATGGGTCTTTGAGACCGCCACCAGGGTGACGCGGTCACCGATTTCCCGGCGGAGGGCTTCCAAACTAGCGGCTATTGTCATCGGCAGGGAGTTTTTTTAAACACGGAGTACATGGAGTACACGGAGATACACGGAGTAAAAAGGAAAGAACGCAGCAACCTGTTTTCAGTATTTCTCCGTGTATCTCCGTGTACTCCATGTACTCTATGGTAATTCTTCATGATTCAAAGGTAAACCGTGCCGCGAAAGCCGGGCTGTTTCCGGAGCTGAATTTAACGAACCCTTCAAAAATATCCGGATCGGGGCTGGCAGCCGGAACCATGATGTCCAGTTCATCCATCTGTTTTACTTCGGCTATGAAATTCACCTCCACAGACCGAAGGTTTCTTGTAAGAAGGACATCCACAGGTACGGTGTTCATAACCCACTCGATATAGCGGCTGTTGTTGACGTGGTTATTCATGTCGAGATGGCCGTATTCGGCAATCAACCGGCGGGAAACAACCAGACTGGAAGGCCAGCTGATTTTGGAAGGTTTTCCGGTAATGGCATGTAGGTTCGCCAGTTCGCCGGTGTCATACTCCTTGCCAATCATCCTTACCGGTTTCCTTGTTGTGATGTCCATCATTGTCCAGGCCGTTGACCCCGCCATCAGAACCGAGCGGTTGCTGTCGAGCACCTGAAAATCACGGTAGGCCACAACACCTTCCATCAGCTTTGGCCAGGTACGCAGGGTGATCATCTCGCCCCATGCAGGCTGCCTGCCGACATCCATTTTTGCGCGAAGAAGCACCCAGGCCTGGTTACGGCGAAGCATCTCGTCGAACCCCCACCCTCTCCGCCTGGCGTCCCGTCCGGCGGCATCACCGAGTATGCCGAAAGCGGCCGGAATCCCAAGCCGTTTTCCGGGATCGAGGAGAAATGAAAAAACCGGATATGTTTCTTCGTAAACCGGTATTTCTGAACCAATAACGTTTTCGGTCATCCTGACAGAACCTCCAAATACCTAAAATTTCGTCAATTTTAAACAATTTTGCGGAGCAAAAACATGAAGAAAGTCTCCTATATACAAGCCCTGATCGGTGAAGGCGAGCACCAGCAGCAGGATTTTAAGTTCGGCATCACCGATTCGAGAAAGATTGCCCGGTCGCTTGTGGCCTTTGCCAACACCGATGGGGGCAGGCTGCTGATCGGTGTTAAGGACAACGGGGTTATTGCCGGCGTGCGGTCGGACGAAGAATACTACATGATCGAATCCGCCGCAGAACTCTATTCCAAACCCGAAATCCGTTTCGAATCGAAGATATGGAAGGAGGAGGGCAAAACGGTGATGGAAGTGTGGGTCGCGCCCAGCCCGCTTCGCCCGCATTTTGTTAAGGAAGAGGGCGGCATCTGGCAGGCTTATGTGCGATCGCGCGACGAGAACATTCAGGCCGATGAGGTTCTGGTAGCAGTCTGGCAAAAGCTTAAACAGAAAAAGGGGGCACTGATACGGTACACCACCATTGAGCAGGCGCTTTTCCGGCTATTTGCCAGCCAGGAGAGGATAACTGTCAATGATTTCCGGCGAAGTGCAAGGATTCCAACAAAAGAAGCAATTGAAACGCTGGCCAATCTGGTAGTTTTAGGTGTTGTGAGGCAAACTGTAGCGTCGCCGGAATCGTTCTTCACACCCGTACAGGACCCGTCCATGGGGTTGTAAATATTTATACCGGGTTTTCCTGAACCATTTTCAGATCGTGTTGTTTCTATTGTAAACACAAAATCAAATGGGCAAACTGAAAACTTCGTACATGGGCCTGGAACTGGAGAGTCCGGTCGTGGTAGGTGCAAGTGATCTCGTCGAGAATCCGGCAAACCTAAAGAACATTGAAAAGGCCGGGGCCGGTGCCCTGGTTTACAAATCCCTCTTCGAAGAGCAGGTGCAGCTTGAAGATTTCAGGCTGTCAAATCTGCTTGGTGCTTATAATGAGCGAAATGCAGAGATGACACATGTTTTCCCCTCAACCAGTTATGCCGGTCCTGAGGCGTTTCTCGAAAAACTCCGAAAGGCAAAGAAAGAAATTGGCATACCGGTGATCGGAAGCCTGAATGCGGTATACGAAGCCACATGGGTGGAATATGCCAAAGGCATAGCCCAAACGGGAGTTGACGGGCTGGAGCTTAACTTTTACAACGTGCCCTTTTCGGCCGAAAAAACCGGGCAGGAGATCGAGGAGGAACAGCTCCTGATCGTAGAAAGGATCGTAAAGTCGGTAAATATTCCAGTGAGTGTGAAGCTCGGCCCGAATTATTCGAACATTCTCAACTTTGTAAGCCGCCTCAACAAGACCGGCATTAAGGGAGTTGTCCTTTTTAACCGTTTATTCCAGCCTGATATTGACACCGCCGAACTCCGGCACGCATCACCATGGAACCTGAGTCACGAGAAGGAATACCGTCTGGCGTTGCGTTACAGCGGCCTGCTGTTTGGTGAAGGCCATGGGGAAGTAATTGCCGCCACAGGAATCATGAACGGCGACGACGCCGTGAAACTGCTCCTTGCCGGCGCACAGGCAGTACAGGTGGTAAGTACACTTTATCGGAACGGTATCGATCAGATTTCAGAGATGAACGGAACGATAGAATCATGGATGGTGCAGAACCGGTTTAGCTCAATCGATGATTTCAGGGGCAAGCTCAGCCGCAGGAATACAGCCAACCCGATCATCTACAAGCGGGCGCAATACATCGATATGATGCTGAATTCGGGCAAATTGATTTCCGCGATCGAAATTTAACAACG
>CAYWHP010000008.1:52224-67717 GCA_964457845.1 uncultured Porphyromonadaceae bacterium
AATCCGGAAATGCGGGAAAGAGACGTTTTTAAACGTCTCTACGATCGCCGGATGCGGAAAATAAAACCGGTTCCACGAACCGTTTCAATGGAAATTGTTTCTTCGGCGGACAGGTATTTCCGGATTCTGCTGACAAAAACATCCATGCTGCGGCCAAGGAAATAGTCGTTTTCGCCCCAGACTTCAGTCAGCACCTCTTCACGCTTAACGAGCTTGTTCTCGTGCTGGAGGAGATAGCGCAACAACATTCCCTCCTTGAGGGTGAGCTTGTGCGTCCCCTCCGGCGTGCGGAGTTCCAGCTCCTGAAAATTGAAATTCACTTGTCCGATCTGGAACTCATCCGACTCATGTATGCCCGACCTCTTCAGGATATTATTCACCCGGAGCACTAATTCATCAACCTCGAACGGCTTGGTGATGTAATCATCGGCCCCGATTTTTAAACCCCGGATGCGATCCTCCTTAAGGCTTTTGGCGGTAAGAAAAATGAAAGGGAGGTCGGGGCTGTGGCGTGAGATTTTTTCAGCCAGCTCGAAGCCATCCATTTTCGGCATCATCACGTCAAGAATGCAGATGGTTGGCAGAACTTTCTGAAAATGCTGCCAGGCCTCTTCCCCATCACGGGCAAGAGAAACTGTAAACCCCTGCATTTCCAGATATTGCGCAAGAATATTCCCGAGATCAGGATCATCTTCAGCAAGGAGAATTCTGATTTTTTCCATGTAACGGCAGCGTTAGTGTAAATGTACTTCCCTTGCCCGGGCGGCTCGATACCTCGATGGTGCCGCCATGGGCCTCTGCGATTTGCTTTACGTAAAACAGGCCAAGGCCGAGGCCTTTCACTTTATGCACATTACCGGTTGAAACCCGGTAAAATTTGTCGAAAATATGCTTCTGGTCCTCACGGCTGATCCCGATGCCATTATCGGTAATTGAGATCCGCAGTTTATCATCAAAAACAGCCTCGAAAATCACCTCCGGATCACCCGTATTGTATTTAACAGCATTAACGAGCAAATTGTGAAGTGCAACCGTCAGCTGTACGTCGTCGAGCAGAAAAGTCGTACCGCCAAGATTGAAGCGAACATCAAGCTTGCAAGCTTTTTCCTGGCATTCCCAGCGGAAAGCCTCGGCTATACCCGCTAGGAACGGTTCCAGCTCCACCTGTTTGCGGTCGAGCGAAAACTGCTTCCTCTCCCACATGGAGATTTCCAGCAGATGATTTATCTGTTTGGTTAGCTGTCGGTTCTGCCGCCGGATAATCGAAACTGTTTCGAGTGTCCTTTGCCGGTCGTCAAGAATCGTTTCATTTTCCAATGTCCTGGAGGCAACCGAAATGGTCGAAAGCGGTGTCTTCAGTTCATGCGTCATATTGTTGATGAAATCGGTTTTAAGCTGAGACAGGCGGCGTTCCTCCATCAGGTTGCGCATTGTCATAAGAAAAACCATGCAGACCATTGCCAAAGCCAGAAGTGCTATACCCAGGCTGCCGGCAATTTCGCCCAGCACCAGCTGTTTTTTATTATCAAAATCAACGTAATAGTTTATCCCGATAGAAAAATGATCGCCATAGTAGGAATAACGGTAAACAGGCAACTGTTTGGCCGATACGCCAAGGGTATCAGGATAGAGCCAAAGGGAATCCCTCACCTGATCAAAAACCTTAACTTCCTGTTCTTCATTGAATATGACAAGATTCGTTATGGCAAAAACCGAATGAAAATCCGATTCAACCTTCATCTTTTTGAGGTAAACCCTTAGCAGACTGTCGACAACCTGCTTCTGTTCGATTGTTTTCTGAAAGTTCCGAAGAATAACCTCCCGCACGGAGGTTGTATCGGGTTGATCTTCATGATAAAAAGGAACTGCCTTCATCGCCGGTATTTCCATCTTAAAATAGGCTGAGTTAAGGCCGATATTGGAGCCCCGCCTTTCCATCAGTCCAAGGCCCTTCTGCAGGATTTCACGGTACCTGTAATCGAATTTTTCCGTCTCCAGCCGGTAGATCCTTGAAACCAGAACGATTTCGATCAACACCACTATTGCTATGGCTGCCGACGAAAACAACAGTATGGATATATTCCTTTTCATGATTCCGGGATGAAATTAATCATATTTCTGCCGCAAAAGCGGGATTAACGCCACATTAACCCGGCATTAACGCGGTGTCGGTGAACCGCATCGTAAATTTGTTCCGGATATCAATGATAAAATAACATGAGAGCAAAAATTTCAATCTCGGTACTGTTAATCGTCCTGCTTACCTCCCTTATGACGGTGATGGGGCAGGAAAAAACAGATAAGAAGAAGCAGGAGCAGGAACTTATGAAGAAGAAGGAACAAGTATCAATCATAATTGATGCTAAAAAGGATGCTCAGTTTGAACTCCAGCAAGCCTTGCAGGAATCCATCGAAGCCGAACAGGAGGCACTGGAATTAAAGTTCAAGGAAGGTTACATGGATAACAAAACCTACCAGAAAGATCTGGAAACGCTGATGGAACGCCAAAAAAAGCTGAAAGATCTCGAAAGCCTGTATCACGGCGACTTCTGGGGACCGAATAGCGGTTTTGCGATTGCGGCGCCTTCCATGCGGTACAAATTCGATGCGGAAAGTCTGGGCAACCTATATATGCCTTATGACGGCCGTCGCGAAAACACATCAATAAGCATCAGCAAGACACTCGAAGATGTAACGCTCTCCCTCGATTTCTCCTATGATGTAAAAGCGGAGTCGTCCAGCATAAGTTTCTTTGTCACGGGGACACTCAAGGCAGGCGAGTTGCAAATAACACTTAAAAGGCCCGACAAAACTGCCTTTCAGGAGATCAACATCTCACCGCTGGCCGATGTAAACTGGAACCAGTCGTTCCGCTGGGAGGAGGAGGATTCGGAAGAGTACATCGGGAAATGGATCATATCGATCTCGGCAGCCAAGGCGAACGGTAACTATAAAGTGCAGGTCAATTCGAGATAATTACCGGGATTCCATAACGGAATATTGCGGAATGGTATGCATAGACGGATAATAATCCGTCTATGCGCGTTTTAGGTGATCGTGGTTAAAATTCCGATATTTACGCCACAAACAAAACAAACCATTTCATGAAATCAATTCGATTGATTGCTGCAGCAGCAGCGGTAGTTCTCGCCTGCACAACCGGTTACGCCCAGCATGATCCGCTGGAACGCGGATTGAACGCCATTACAAAAGAAGCGCTTAAGGGACAGCTTGATTTTCTCGCATCCGACTGGACGGAGGGCCGTGAAACTTCAACCAAAGGGGAGTTTATGGCCGGAGATTATATCGCTTCGGTATTTCAGATATACGGGCTGAAGCCGGCGGGAGATCCGTCAGCCGCTCAGGGCTTCAGTATGGATCAGATATACTTGTACATGTCGGGCGAAAGGCCGAAGATGTCGGCACCAGCAAATTCATTCTTCCAGAATATCCCGTTCGTACAGACACTCAGCAGTGAATCCAGGATGGAGCTTATCTCGAAGACCGGGGCAGCCGAAAACAGGTATCTGCTCAGTCAGGGAAGCGACTATTCAATCTGGGGAGGCGCCGGCGGGAGGGAGATAACCGCACCCCTCGTTTTTGTCGGATATGGTTATCAGGATGAAACCGCAGGTTACGATGACTTCAAGGGGATCGATGTTAAAGGGAAAATCGTTGTACGGTTCGGCGGCCTGCCCGGTTTCAAGGATACCCTGTCAGTTGCATACAAGAAGCTGAACCTCAAGGACAGGAGCGTCCAATCGAAAGCGTATGAAATTAAGGATAAGCTGCTTACCGCGAAGGGTGCTGTCGGTGTTATTGATCTGCCCGGCTACCCCATGGGATCTCCGGTAAACATACCGTTTCGGGTAAATACCCGCACCTATGAAGGCGAAAAAAGGCTCTCCTCCGGATCGCTGAATATCAGCCTTCCCGTTGATACGCTCAAGAATTCGATCAGCAACATCTCTGTCTCACCAAAAATCGGTATTGAGATTCTGGAAGGCACCGGTATCAATCTTAAAGAATTTGAAGAAAATGCAGCCAAATTAAAAACCGGTTCACGCGACATTACCGGGAAAGCCATTTACTTCAGGAATGAGGTAAAAACGCAGACCGTACGGGGCCGGAATGTCGTTGCCATGATCGAAGGAGAAAATCCCGACCAGGTGATCGTGGTTGGCGCACATTATGACCATCTTGGCATCTCCGGCGGATACATTTGGAATGGTGCCGACGACAATGCCTCGGGTACAGTGGGCGTTATGACGATCGCCAAGGCATTCATGGCAACCGGGGTCAAACCGAAGAAAACCATCATTTTTGCCGCATGGACCGGCGAGGAAAAAGGACTTCTCGGATCGCATTACTGGGTGGATAAGTATGCGAAAAAGGAGAACCTGGTGTTAAACCTCAACTTTGACATGATTTCGCGGAGGCCGGAAAAGGACACTTCGGGTTTCAAGGCCGGAATGACCTACACCGAAGATTACCCGGTGATCCGGGACCTGGTGGAACAGGCAAACACGAAGTACGAGCTCGGACTTGAAATAAAGTTCCAACCGTCGAAGCAACCTATGGGCGGAACGGATTTCACTCCTTTCTCCATGAAGAAAGTTCCCATTTACAGTTTCGATGCAGCCTTTACATCTGATTATCATGGCCCGATGGATCATTCCGACAAGGCCAACTTCGACCTGATGCAGAAAATCATCAAGGCCGGTTTTGTCAGTCTCTGGGAACTGGCCAATACAGAGGGGAAGATAGCCGGGCAGAAGTAAGGCAAAAGGGCAAGAGGGCAAGAGGGCAAAAAGTAAAGTACCGAATAATTAAGGGAATAAGACCAAAGTTCGCCACAAGCGGACTTTGGTCTTTTCATTTATAATCTTAGGCACTTCCCTTTTGCCCTCTTGCCCTCTTGCCTTCTTGCCTTCCTGCCTTCTTGCCCATTTGCCCTTTTGCCTTAAATTTTATGAATCACCAGGCCGCTTCTCAGTTTCGGCTCGAACCAGGTGGTTTTCGGCGGCATGATGTTCCCGGTATCGGCGATATCCATAAGTTGTTTCATTGATACGGGATATAAAGCGAGCGCCAGGGCCATCTCGCCCGAATCAACCCTTTTTTGCAGTTCGCCAAGTCCGCGTATGCCACCAACAAAATCGATGCGCCTGTCGGTCCGAAGATTGTGAATTCCAAGAATGTCCCGCAGGATCAGATCAGAACTTATGGTAACATCAAGAACACCTATCGGATCGTTGTCGTTGCAGGTTCCGGGCAAAGCGGTGAGGCTATACCAGTTTCCGGCCATGTAGAGTCCGAAATTATGAAGGCGGTCGGGTTTATGAATGGCAGTGCCGGTTTTTTCAACCGCAAAGTTCGTCTCCAGTTTTCCGAGAAGCTCTTCAGGGGTCAGGCCGTTGAGGTCTTTAACCACGCGGTTATAATCGATGATCCTTAACTGATTGTCGGGAAAATGAACCGCCAGAAAATAGTTGTATTCCTCGGCTCCGGTATGGGTGGGATTGGCCTGCATCCTTTCATTTCCCACGAGGGCAGCCGCCGCTGTCCGGTGGTGTCCATCAGCCACATACGTGTAAGGTATAGCTGCAAAGAGTTTTGTTATGCGTGAAATGGTTGCGTCGTTGTCGATCACCCAGAAATGGTGTCCGATTCCATCAACCGAAGTAAAATCGTACTCCGCAGCATGGCTGGCCACCCAGTCAGCTACAATGCCATCGAGTTCAGCATCGGCACGATAGGTAAAGAATACCGGTTCCAGATTAGCACTCGTAATTCTCACATGCTTCATGCGGTCCTCTTCCTTATCGGGACGGGTAAGCTCATGTTTCCGGATGATGCCGTCGAGATAATCCTGCACGCCGGCACAGCCTACCAGGCCATATTGCCGGATTCCGTTCATTGTTTGGGCATAAATATAGTAGCACTCCTTCTCGTCGTCCACCAGCCAGCCTTTCGCCTGAAAGCTGCCAAACATCTCAGCCGCCTTGGCGTAAACGGCCGGTTCGTGCTCATCTATTGCCGGGGTAAAATTTATCTCGGGCTTAATAAGATGTAGCAGCGATTTTTCATTTGTACCGGCTTCGGCACGCGCCTCATCGGAATTCAGCACATCATACGGACGGGATGCCACCAGATGTGCGATCCCCTTTGGCGGGCGTACGCCCCGGAATGGTTTCAAAATGGCCATAGGTCTCTGTTGGGAGGTTAGTTGTTGTTTTGGCAGCCCCGGGTTGAAACCCGGGGTTATTCATAATACGTTATGCTGTTTTTGACGGTTACTTCAGCTGACTGACCTCAGGCGTATTCCGGACCCAGGTCGTCGGGTCACTCGTCACTCGTCACTCATCACTCGTCACTCGTCACTTGTCACTTCTCACTTGTCACTCGTCACTTGTCACTTCTCACTTCTCCGCGTCACGCGTCACGCGTCACGCATCACGATTTATCCTACTTATTCACCTTAAACCTCACATCGCCCTTTTCGAAGAAATCGCGAATCTGCTCAGCGGCGGCAATACCCGCATTGATATTGGCCTCCTCGGTCTGCGCACCCATCTTCTTGGGAGTAGTGAAATAGCGGCCGGCGAATTTTGTCTGAAAAGCTTCGGCTGCATCAGGGGTAACATCGGTGAGGTACTGGAATTTTGATTTCGTTTCCATGACCTGAATAAGTCCCTCCTCATCGATCACCTCCTTGCGTGCCGTATTTACGAGAACCCCGTCATTCGGCATCAATCCCAGCAAAGCGGCATTGATTGACTTTTTCGTTTTGTCGTTGGCCGGCATGTGAAGCGAAATGTACTGACACGCCTTATATAGCTCCTCAACGCTGTCAAGAGCCTTGACGCCATGAGCTTCGATATCCGCTTTCGGCACAAACGGATCATAGGCACAGACCTGCATTCCGAAGCCTTTGGCAATGGATGCGACATACTTGCCGACATTTCCGAACGCATGAATACCTATCGTTTTTCCCTTCAGCTCCGTACCTGATTTTCCACTAAAAAGGCCGCGAGCACCGTAAACCATCATGCCCAGGGCAAGTTCAGCTACGGCGTTGGAATTCTGACCGGGGGTGTTCATCACCACAACGCCTTTTTCGGTTGCTGCAGCCAGATCGACGTTGTCATATCCGGCACCGGCACGGACTACGATTTTCAGGTTTTTCCCGGCATCCAGAACCTCCCGGGTTATCAGATCGCTTCTGATAATCACAGCATCTGCCTGTGCAACAGCCTCATATAGCTGCTCCGGGGCCGTATACTTCTCGAGCAGGAGTAAGGTGTATCCTGCCTTTTCAACCACTTCACGGATGCCCTTCACGGCAATCGGCGCAAAGGGCTTATCGGTGGCAATCAATACTTTTTTCATGGCCAGCAGTTATTTCAGGATTGTTTCTTCGAATTCCTTCATGGCATCAACCATAACCTGAACACTCGACAACTCAAGCGCATTGTAACAGGATGCGCGGAAGCCGCCGACAGAACGGTGGCCCTTGATGCCTACGATACCCTTTGATGAGCAGAGGGTTATGAAATCAGCTTCCTTATCCTGGTATCCTTCCTTCATGACAAAACAAATGTTCATTCTGGAGCGGTCCTCTTTTGCAGCGGTACCAACGAACACCTTGCTTGAATCGATAGCGTTATAAAGCAGATCAGCCTTTTCCTGAGCCCTGCGGTCCATCTCTTTCAAACCGCCGAGCGACTTGACCCACTTCAGGACTTCGCGCATGGTAAAAATGGCCGTGCACGGAGGCGTATTTTTCATGGAATCATTTTCCACATGCACGCGGTATTTCAACATGGTCGGGATCGGGGTCCTGGTGACCTTTTCAAGCATCTCATTTTTAATAATCACAACAGTCACGCCTGCGGGTCCCATATTCTTCTGGGCTCCGCCATAGATGAGTGCATATTTGGAAACGTCAACTGGCCGGCTAAGAATGTCGGATGACATATCCGCAATAAGGGGAACCGGCGAATCAAGGTCCTTCAGGATTTCCGTACCAAAAATGGTATTGTTGGTGGTAATGTGAAAATAGTCGGCATCGGCCGGAATGGTGTAGTCCTTTGGATAGTAACTGAAATTCTTGTCTTCCGAAGAAGCAAGAACATTTACCTCCCCAAACAGGCGTGCTTCCTTGATGGCGCCGCTGGCCCATGTTCCCGTGTTCAGGTAGGCAGCTTTGCTATTGAGGAAATTAAACGGAACCATTGCGAACTGCAGGCTGGCCCCGCCGCCGAGGAATAAAACAGAATAACCTTCCGGAATTTCGAGGATCTCCTTGAAAAGGTCTACCGTATCCTTCATGATGGCTTCAAAATCTTTACTACGATGGGAAACCTCCATGATTGATTGTCCGCTGGTACCCAACTCGATTACTGCCTTAGCCGTATTCTCACGAACTACATCAGGAAGGATGCACGGACCCGCATTAAAAATATGTTTTCTCATGGTATAACTTTTTGCTGATTAATTATTTACGTTGATAAAGGGAGTCTTAACAATTTCTGCTTTCAGGTTCTTATCACGGATCCGGATGAACACTTCGGATCCGGGCTTCGAATATTCCGGCTTCACATAGCCCATCCCGATCCCGTTCTTCAGGATGGGTGACTGCGTACCGGAGGTAACCTCACCAATCGGCTCTCCGGCGGCGTTAACAATGGTGTAGTGCTGGCGGGGAATTCCTCTTTCCCTCATGACAAACCCGCGCAAACACCTTACGGTTTTCCCGCCACGCTGTGTCTCGAGCAGTGGCCGGTCGATGAAGTCGTTGCCTTCCACGAACTTGGTTATCCAGGCCAGCCCGGCCTCCATTGGTGAAGTGGTGTCATCGATATCATGGCCGTAGAGATTATAGCCCATTTCGAGCCTGAGTGTATCGCGGGCACCAAGTCCGATAGGCTTGATTCCAAACTCTTCACCGGCCTCGAACACGGCATGCCAGATCTTTTCAGCATCCTCATTGGCACAATATATTTCGCAGCCGCCTGAGCCCGTGTAGCCGGTGGTGGCAAAGATTACATCTTTGATTCCTGCGAATGTGATCTTCTTGAACGTATAATACTCCATATCCTCCACGCTGTCCGGCGTAAGCTTTTGCATCGCCTTCAGCGCCAGCGGTCCCTGAACGGCCAGTTGTGCGATTTCGTCCGAAGCATTATAAATCTCGCTGCCGATTTCGAGCCCCATGGCTGCAGCATGCTCTGCGCACCAGTTCCAGTCCTTTTCTATGTTGGCGGCATTAACCACCAGCAGGTACGTTTCTGCGTTAACGCGGTAAACGAGAAGGTCGTCCACAATTCCGCCTTTTCCGTTGGGAAAGCAGCTGTATTGAACCTTGCCGTCGAACAGTGCAGCAACATCGTTGGTTGTTACCCGCTGCACAAATCCGAATGCCTTTGGCCCCTTAACCCAGAATTCACCCATATGGGAGACATCAAACACTCCGAGTTTTTCGCGAACCTGCATGTGTTCGGCTGTTATACCCGAATATTCGATCGGCATCAGGTAACCGGCAAAAGGTTCCATTCTGGCACCAAGATCCTGGTGAAAACGGGTAAAAGGTGTGGTTTTTACGCTCATATCAATTTAGGGGATTACGGACGTTTTTTTACAAATATAGGCCTTTCGGAAGAGAATATTCATGACTAATATCTCATTTCAGCATGTTTGGAAAGGAACTCCACAATTGTTGATTACCTTAGCGGCACAACCCAAAAAGTGATCACATGGCCGGAAAATTTACCTACGCCAACCTCAGCTACCTGGAAAGCATGGCAATGGGCAGCGATGACCTGATAAAGGAGATGATCCAGATATTTGTTGAACAACTCCCGGAGTTTACCGGTGGATTAGCCGAACACCTTGCCAATGGCGATTTTGTGGCTCTTGGAGCACTGGCTCATAAAGCAAAATCTTCAGTTGCTGTCATGGGCATGGAGGCATTGACTGCCGACCTGAAAAAGCTGGAGCTTACAGCAAAGGCGGGAACCGAGCAGGAAGCTTATCCCGGGCTGGTTGAGCGATTTATTGAGCAGGTAACCCTTACAGCGGACGAACTTACAATTTACGCCGCCTCGTTGGGTTGAATCAGAGATTTTCCTGAAAGTACCTGGTGACAGTCCTCATCAGGTGGACGCGGTCCTTTCCCCTCACATTATGCGGGTGGCGCGGGTAAACCATGTAATCCACCAGTTTGCCTTCGTCGATGCACATCCGCAGAAACATAGTTGAATTCTGCCAGACGACGGTCGGATCAACATCGCCATGGATCAGCATCAGACGGCCCCTGAGGTTCTTCACTTTCGGAAGCGTACTGGTAAGATCATATCCCTCCTGATTTTCCGACGGCATGTCCATGTAACGTTCTCCGTACATCACTTCATAGTAACGCCAGTCGGTAACCGGCCCGCCGGCAACACCGGTTTTAAAAACGTCGGGGTAGTTTAACATGAGGGAGGTGGTCATAAAACCACCATAACTCCAGCCGTGAACACCGATCCGTCCGGCATCGGCATACGGCAGTGTGCTGAGGTAGTGAATCCCCTCCATCTGGTCTGCCATCTCTGCCTGACCGAGATGCCGGTGGATTACCTGTTCAAAGTCCCGGCCCCGGCCGTCGGAGCCCCTGTTATCAAGTGTCATGCATATATAACCCTGACAGGCCATATAATGCTGCCAGCCGGAAGCTCCTCCCATCCAGGTGTTCAGCACAAGCTGGGCATGAGGCCCACCGTACACATAAAGGATTATGGGGTGTTTCTTTGTTGAGTCCATTGCCGGAGGCAGCACGAGATAACCGTACAGGTCGGTCTTTTTATCGGCAGCCTTGATGGTGAAAGGCTTGTAAGTACCCATTTTAAGCCCTGCCGCGGGATTAGGTGCATCGAGGATGGTTCGCAGTGCTCCGGCGCCTGATTCACGAACCTGCACCCGTCTCGGCACCATATAGGATGACCATGAATCAATGAGATACTTTCCATCGGGGCTCACCCAGGCCTCATGTGTACCCGGATCCGGCGTAAGGCGAAGCCGTGTTCCGGAATTCATATCGAGACGGTAGATGTGCCGCTCAAGCGGACTCGGATCGGTTGCCCTGAAAAAGATGAACCTCCCCCTGCTGTCCCAGCCGAGAAAATCGGTAACGCACCATTCTCCACGCGTGAGCTGGCGAAGAAAGGTTCCGTCAGTCCTGTACAGATTAAGATGATCAAAACCATCCCGCCGGCTTATCCAGATGAACTGAGTGGGATCGGCAGGGTTGAATACCGGCCCGTTCAGCGGCTCCACATATTTCGGAGAAGTCTCCTCGAACAGTGTCCGTATCTTTTTACCCGTCGCTGCATCGTACTGATTCAGCATCATGTGATTCTGTTCACGGTTCAGCACGGCAACATAAAGGGATGCACCGGACGGATCCCAGGTAACGTTTGTCATGTACCTGTCGTCGCCAAATGCCTGTTCATCAAGGAAAACAGTGGTACTGTCGGCGATCCTGTAAATACCGACACGGATGATCTCACCGGGTCCGCCAGCCATAGGGTATCGGATCATCTCGGCCGTGGCAGGGGTAGCGGAGATGTTCACCAGCGGGTATTCTGTAACCCGTCTCTCATCCTTTTGGAAAAAGGCAAGACTGGAGCTGTTGGATGACCAAAAGAGACCGGAACTAATGCCGAATTCGCTTCTTGAAACAGTCTGACCATTGACGATTCCGGCTTCACGATCGCGGGTAACTGTTTTTGTGCCCGTACCGGGAATGGTCAGATAGATATTCTGACCAAGGGTGTAAGCCGCCAAGGTGGCAGAGGGTGCCGGACAAAAATTCTCAGCCGGTTCGGGGCAGGCCAGGGAACCGGCAATCCTGTTCAGGCTGAAACTATAGTCAGCGAAGGCATTGCCATACTGGAACCGCAGGCTGCCATCGGGAAGGACTGTCGGCAGGGGCATTGTTGCCACAGGCTTCAATCCCGCACCGGCCAGCATTTTGACGAGGTCGCTTCCGGTGAGCAGAACCGTTTCCTTTCCGCTACGGGCCTGCACGGATAGCAGGTCATCATTCCTGACCAGCAGATACCCTCCTGCGGGACCGCCCCATACATAAGCCGGTTTCACCGGATGGAGACCGGTCTGGAGGACAGCCTGCCCTATCGAAAGCTCCTGGGCGGGCGACTGAAATGAGAGAACGGCAGCCAGAACAAGGCTGCATAGTATCGCACCTTTCATGACTGGCTTATTGTGGGTTCTGGTACTTCGCCTTTTTGCTCCCTTCGTACATATCGTATTTGCGGAAGGTACATTCGATTGAACCGTTGAGCATTGAAATCCGCCGGGCAGGGTGAAGACCGATCGACTTCATGGCATCTGGATTTCCACTGAAGATCCATACCTGGTATCCCTTGTAATGCTGCTTCATCCGGTCACCAATCATACGGTACAAGTTGTTTATATTTTCGATTTTAAGTCTCTCATCGTATGGAGGGTTGGTTATCAGCATACCCGGACCAGGGGGAGGAATAAACTTTTCGATCGGTGAATGCACCAGCTCCACCTTTTTGTCGAGAAAGGTTCTGTTAAGGGATTCCCTGGCAAGCTGTAGTGAGGAGACCGCCTTATCGGAACCGATAATGCGGTGACTGAATCTGGAGTTCTGCTCAATCTGGTCGGCAACTTCGGTAAACAGATCCGGATCAAAATTCTTCCACTTCTCAAACCCGAAATTCTGTCGGAAAGTGCCTGGCTGAATGTTCATGGCGATCATGGCTCCCTCGATAAGAAAGGTTCCGGAGCCGCACATCGGATCGATGAGATTCCCCTGCCCTGTCCACCCCGCCATCATAAGAAGACCCGCTGCAAGCACCTCATTAACCGGGGCCTGATGCATCTGCGACCTGTAGCCCCTGCGGTGCAACGAGGTTCCGGAACTATCGAGCAGGACGTTTACTTTGGTATCCTGTATGTGAATCGAGATCCTCAGGTCGGGATTTTCCCTGTCGACGCTTGGCCGTTTGTGAAGGCGATCGCGAAACTGGTCAACCACGGCGTCCTTGGTGCGCTGGGCGATAAACTGGCTGTGTGAGAAGTGGTCGGAAAAGAGAACACACTCCACTGCCAGCGACATTCCGGGATCCAGGAAGCGGATCCAGTCGATTTTCTGGATTCCCTGATAAAGTTCGAAATCATTTTTGGCGGGAAAGGTTTCAACTTCAACCAACACTTTAAGAGCGGTACGAAGTCGGTAATTAGCGGCATAAAGGTCTTTAAGGCCGCCTTTAAACCGGACCGCGCGATTAAGTATCTCAATATCCTGGACGCCGAGTCCCCGGATTTCCTTTGAAAGGGTTTCCTCGAGGCCCTGCAGGGTTTTGGCGACCATGAAAAAGTTCTCTTCTAACATAATATTATTGGTGTCGGGGTTCAAATTCGATGCATTTCTTCACTATACGGATGGCATTGGTCAATCGTTCGTTTCCGGTGCCGAAAACTCTAAAGTACTCAAATCCTGCTTCATTTATATCTTTTTCGTACAGTTCATTCAGGTAATCCCTCCTGTGCGGGTTTTCCCGGAGCGGATCAAACTGCCAGGGAAGGTCAGGCTGGCACACCAGATAGATTCCTCTCCCGGCAACAGGGATGGCCTCAGTGAGCCACTCCGGGGTACGCTGAAAAACCTCGTTGAACCACACCTTCAGGTTAATCAGGCAGGTATCATAAAACACTGTTTCAGCCGAAGAATTCTGTGTGATCAGCCGGAGCTGGTACCTTGCTATCTCTTCCAGATCATGATAATCATAGTTTCGGCCGTGCAACTCCAGGTAGGTACGGGCATATTCCGGAACGCCGATGCCACTGAACTCCGCTGCCAGTTGCCCGGTAAGCGTGCTCTTTCCTGTGGATTCGGCACCGGTTATAAAAAATGCCCTGCCTAATTTCCTTTCTTCCATGCCCTTTTCCATTCGATGTAGCCGAGTATGGCCATTATAACATAAACAACAAAAAGTATCGCGGTTGGATATAATCCCTGCCATACATAAAGGCCTATCGACACCAGGTCAATAACGATCCAGAAAAGCCATTGCTCAAGGATCTTCCGTGCCAGCATCCAGGTGGCGACTATCCCCCCCGCTGCCGTAAAGGCGTCCGGGTAGGGAATTTTTGAATCGGTATACTTGTCAAGAATCAGCCCTATACCTATCCAAAGCAAAAGCCAGACCGAGAGCAGGACAACAAGCTGGGTTCGTGTTATTCCCGCCACAGGAAGACCAGGCTTGTCGTAGCCGGAGGCATTGGTGGCTTTGCTGCCGGCTGTCCAGTGAATCCAGCCATAAATGCTGATGATGGCATAATAGGCTTGCAGTGCCATTCCTGCGTAAAATCCAGAATGAGCATAAACCCATGCATACAGTATTGCCGAGAGGATCCCGAACAGCCAAAGCCAGATGATCTGTCTGATCGTGAGAATAACATAAGTGATGCTGACCAAAGCGGCCAAAACCTCAACCCAGTGCCCCCCCAGCCAAATAATCACAGACCGCATGCCTTTTTGGATTTTTGCCCTGCGAAAGTAGCCTTTTCAAACCATTTTGCTAATTTCGGTGCTCACATTCCTTTTGATACACAATTGAAAAATGGCAGAACTTGAACCGGTGAAAATCCTGATCGTAGATGATCGTGAAGAGAACCTGTTTGCCATGGAAGCCCTCCTGGAAAGTCGTGATTTAACAATTATTACTGCCAAATCAGGCAATGAGGCACTGGGAGTCCTGCTCGACCAGGAAGTGGCACTGATCCTGATGGATGTCCAGATGCCGGTGATGAACGGCTTTGAAACCGCAGAACTCATCAGGGGCAGCTCACGCACCAAGCATATACCCATAATCTTTGTCACGGCAATCAGCAAGGAACGACGCAATATTTTCCAGGGTTACGAGTCGGGTGCGGTAGATTACCTTTTCAAGCCTGTTGAGCCGGATATTCTGAAATCCAAGGTCAGGGTGTTTATCGAGCTTCATCAGCAGAAGCAGACATTGGAAAATATAACCCGAAAGCTGGAAACCACCATATCCGAACTGATCGAATCCAAGAAGAAGCTTTCCCAAAGCGAGGAGACTATCCGGGAAGCCTGGCAAGTCGCTGAAAAAGAGAAGAATTCGGCAGAAGAAGCCAACAAGGCCAAAAGTGCCTTCCTCGCAAACATGAGCCACGAGATACGAACACCGCTCAACGGCATTATCGGAATGGCTGAGCTGGCCCTGCTTGAAACCTGCACCCCAACGGTAAGGGAACGGATAGAGTCGATCAGGCAATCCGGAGAATCACTGCTGGAAATACTCAATGATATCCTGGACATATCCAAGATTGAAGCCGAGCGGATCGAGATGGAATCGATACCATTCAACCCGTTGGAGGTTATTGAACGCGTTACCAGGATGCTTTCGATAAAGATCTATGAAAAGGATCTCGA
>CAYWHP010000009.1:0-8084 GCA_964457845.1 uncultured Porphyromonadaceae bacterium
GGAGGGGGTAGGGGGTGGTCCAAGGAGGGGGTAGGGGGTGGTCCAAGGAGGGGGTGGTCCAAGGAGGGGGAAGTCCCGGTGGCAGGGGGAGGTCCCGGGGGCGGAGTTCCTACTCCCTCACCACCTTAACCACTTCCCTTGCCACGCCATCGCTCACCACAACCAGATACACCCCCGCCGGAATGCCCGCCATGCTGATGCGCGCCGTTTCGGCTGCGGCGGGCCGCACCGTTTGCACCAGGCGACCGTCAAGGGTGAGCAGGCTGATGGTTGATTTGCCTTCCGCAAGCGACGGTGAACGTACATTCAACCAGTCGCCGCAGGGGTTCGGATACGCGGTGACGCTCAGTCCGGCGCCGGCAATAATATCTTCCACTCCGCTGAAGGTGGCGATCTTAAAGTCCCAGATGCCGCGGCCGTAGGTGCCGAAGCGGGCCGTGCGGAGGGCGGGCACGTAATCCACCGACCACCAGGTCTGCTGCGGGGCGGTTAAGCCGGAGAGGTTGTACCACTGCCCTTTGGCGGCGATATATACCCACGGGCCAAGCTCCGAGGCAGCAAAGAGCATGCTGCCGTCGGTGTTGCAGGTCATCTCGAAGATCAGGGTGTTTTTCATCCCTTTCGACATCGGCACGAAGTTGAGACCACCGTCGCGGGAAACCCATACCGGAGAGCCCGAATAGCCGCTGCCGGCCAGCCAGATGGTGTTGATGTCGCGCGGGGAGGGCACAATGCTGTTGCCGTAAAAATAGTGGCTGTCGGGGCCGCGGTTGGTCGACATGGTCCAGGTGGTGCCGCGATCGGTTGAAGCGAAGAATTTGCCGTTCGAATTGAGCACGTACCGGTAATCCTTGTTGATGGGCGAATACGCCATCGAGGCAATCCGGGCATTCTGGTCGCCGTTGCTGAAATCGAACGGGAATTCCATGGAGGTAACGGTGCCCCGCTCATGCGTGAGCTGCCACAGATGACATCCTGCATCGGAGGTGCCGCCGCCCACATAAACCCGTTCGGGGAAGTAGGGATCCGCCATGAGCGGCGGCATCCAGAAACTGTTTTTCATGCCCATGCCGTCCCAGTCGAGACTCGCCATGCTGTTGCTGGTGGATGCCTCGGGGTAGTACATGGCAAAGCCGGGGTAGTCGGTCCAGATGCTGTTTCCGCCGTCGGAAGAGACGATGTGGCCATAATCGCCGCTGATCACCTGATCGAAATCGACGATCCCGCCGCCGGTTTGCCAGCTCTTCTGAAAGCCCTGGTCCTGCGAGCCGGCATAGATGACGTCGGTCTTCGTACGATGGGTGTAGGTTGAATAGTACTGACTGATATTCAAGTCTTTCAATGATACATTCAAAACGGTTATCATCTGGCTGTCGGAGAAATACGTTCCTCCGTCGGTGCTGATGAACACCAGTTCCGTGCCATCGGGTTTCTTAAAAAATTCGATTTCGGGTATGTCGGCATGCAGCCTGTTTTTCACATCCCCGTAGTATTCGCCCCAGCCGTTGGTTTTGGTCCATGTGGCGCCCCCGTTGGTGCTGTACTGGGCCTCGATGCCGCCGAATCCGATGAGGTCGGGAGTGGCGACGGATGCACCGAAGCTGTTCGACATGAATGGGCCCGATTCGATGGAGCCGCGGTAGGTCCAGCCGGCGCCGGGTGCGGAAGCGAAGAAGCGGCTCGACTTGGCGAGGCGGTACATCGCATGGAGCCGTGTGGTGCCGCCGATCAGCGATCCGGCCAGCTGCACCTGTTCGATCTCACCCGGGGCGAAATTGATGTTTATATCGGCCGATTTAGCCCAGGCTGTTGAATCCTGCAGACTGTACACATGATTCTGGTCGAGCAGCCATAACGAGTCGGTTCCGAAGCGGTCGGTCCACAGATCGGCCTTGTCCGACCCGGCGCTGCGGAAGAGGCGGGTAAAGGTGGCCCCGTGATCCTTCGAGCGGAAGAGATAGTGAAAGTTTGCCCGGTATACCAGCAGCCAGATGGTGCCATTGGGCTGGCTCACAGCGCGCAGGAGGCTGTAGTCGGTGTAATAGGAGGCCAGGCCCGCGGCGGTAAGCCACGTGGTGCCCATATCGTCGGTGTAGTTCATGCGCACCCGGTCGCTGGCGGCCAGCACGCGGGTGGTACCGGCTGTCTGGAATGCCCTGATGAACTGGATATTGGCGATGCGGTACGGATCGGAAAGGGATTTCCACTCCTTGCCGTCGAGTGTTCCAACATACACCTGACCCCCGTCGGCGGCGGCATACAGGCGGTTGTTGACAAAGTCGGCATCCACGCAGTGCACGCGTCCCGACTGGTTGGCGCTGCCTTTCTCGAGCCACTGGCCGGTGAGGTAGCCGTCGGCGATGCTCTCCACGGGTGAGCCCTTGAGGCGCCCGCTGCGCACGGCCTCCTGCAGCTGCGGCAGCCGCTCCTCATACATCTCCTGCCGGGCCTGCTCGTCCATGGCGCGCCAGTCGGTGCCGGGCGCTGCCCGGTGCATGGCGTTGATCCACTCCTGGCGCTTCAGGTGCTGATCCGACTCTTCGGATACGATCTCCACCGGTCGCGGCCTTTCGGACCCGCCGGTAATGAGCCTGCCCGTGACGACGGCCAGACCCGCCAGCAGCAGCAAGGCAGCCGGCAAAACAATACGTTTCATGTTGGTAAGTACTAGTATGTCAAAATAGCCGTGCCTGTGATTCAGGGCTTATCTTCCCGAGGTGAAGATACGACTTTTCCGTGGCTTCGCGCCCGCGGGGGGTCCGCTTGAGGTATCCCTCCTGGATGAGAAACGGTTCATATACCTCCTCAATCGTACCGGGCTCCTCCCCTACCGATACGGCGATGGTGCTCAGACCGACGGGACCGCCGTTGAACTTGTTCACCAGGGCATTGAGAATGCGGTTATCCATCTCATCGAGGCCGTGGGCATCGATGTTGAGTGCGTGAAGGGCATGTTTGGTGATCTCAATCCCGATGCGCCCGTCGCCCTGCACCTGGGCAAAGTCGCGCACACGGCGCAGCAGGGCATTGGCAATACGGGGGGTTCCGCGGCTGCGGGTGGCGATCTCGAAGGCGGCCTCCCCGCTGATGGCCACATTGAGGATGGTGGCCGAACGCTTGATGATGAGGTTTAGTACCGCCTTATCGTAATATTCGAGGTAGCAGGTGATGCCGAACCGCGCCCTCAGCGGGCTCGTAAGCAGTCCCGCCCGGGTGGTGGCGCCGATGAGCGTGAAGGGGTTGAGGTCGAGCTGGATGGATCGTGCCCCAGGCCCGCGGTCGATCATGATGTCGATCCGGTAATCTTCCATGGCCGAATAGAGATACTCCTCCACCACCGGACTGAGGCGGTGTATCTCGTCGATGAAGAGCACATCGCCCTTTTCCAGCGATGTGAGCAAACCAGCCAGGTCGCCGGGCTTATCGAGCACCGGACCGGAAGTCATCTTCATATCCACCTTCATCTCCTTGGAAATGATATGCGACAGGGTGGTTTTGCCTAATCCGGGGGGACCGTGAAGCAGCACATGATCGAGCGCCTCGCCGCGCATGGTGGCCGCCTGAACGAACACCCGCAGGTTGCTGACCACCTTCTCCTGACCCGAAAAATCAGAAAAGACGATGGGCCGCAGCTGGCGTTCAATTTCCTGATCCTCGGCATTATGCCCGGTATCCCTGAAATCGTAGTCTTCCGACATGGTTATTCTATTATCCCCAGGCTCCGGAACGACTGCGCCAGCAGCTCCATGTTGAGCGGTTTGGCCAGGTAATCGTCCATACCATAGGAGAGGCACCGCTCACGGTCGGCATTGAAGGTGTTTGCCGTGAGGGCAATGATGGGAATCCGCAGGTTGAGCGGCTGTTCGTAAATGCGGATCTGCCGTGTGGCTTCCAGACCGTCCATCACCGGCATCATGATGTCCATGATAATCAGGGAATACCGTCCGGGATCCGCCTGGTACTTTTCAACGGCTTCCAACCCGTTGCTTGCCAGATCGATAACGAAACCAAAACGGCGCAGACTGGACTCCATAAGCCTTTGGTTGAGCTTATTATCCTCAACAAGCAAAATTGCTTTTCTAACTCCGGCGGCTGTGCCACTATTTTCCATAGATCCTCTGTCTGCTTTTTGTAAATTTAGGAATATTCTTTAAATACTAACAAATCCAAAATCATTTTAGTATTCAATCCCGAAGATCATTTTCCAGATTCACGCGGGTACCATTGATCCGTACGAGGGCATCATTAGCATACACATAGGAAATCACCACGTTGCCCTCCGTGTCGAAAATCCACCAGCTCTTGTCGCGGAGGCCCATCCGGTAGTTCTGTTCTTCTTTGAGTTTACCGTTTTCGAAGAAAAATTTGTGCTTGCCGTTTGGTGAACCCTGTACAAAACCGCCTTCAAATTTAAGTGTCCCGTCGGTATAGAACTCCTTCCACACCCCGTCCTTCAGTCCGGCCTTGTAAGCGCCCTGCTCGGTTATCTCACCTGTTTTATAGAACCAGGTACCCTCTTCCAATCCCTCGATATAGTCGCCTTTGGCCACCACCTCGCCGGTTTCGCTGTATTCCACCGACGATCCGTCCTCTTTGCCGCGCAGGTAATTCTCCTCCCGGCGCACGGTCTGATCGGACCAGTACCAGATCCACAATCCATCCTCGAGCCCGTTAACATACTCCCCGGCCTGCTCCAGCTTTCCATCAGGGTAATAGAATTTCCACTTGCCGGCACGCTTGTCGTTGCGGTAGTTGCCCTCGAGCCGCACCTGGCCGCCAGGGTAAAAGAACTGCCAGTACTCCTCTTTGATGCCCTTGTCGCTGGTAACGCCTGCCGATACCACCTGTCCGCTGTTGCTGTATTCCTCAACCTTTACCTTGGCCCGGTCGGGCGAGTATTTGCGGTGTGTTCCCACGGGGATGTTGTTGAGAAAACTTCCGCTGGCCGATACATTGCCTAAACTGTCGTACTCGTTGCGGATCTCGGCAACGATCTCTTCGCCCGAATTGTTCTGAACCTCGCGGCCGTTTTCATAGAACCTGGAAACCAGCAGTTTACCCGATTGGGCATACTCCCGGTAGTACCCGTTCAATTCACCGTTCTTGTAATTCGATTCGGTTTTGATATTGTCGTTTTCGTAATATTCCCGCCAGACTCCCTGTTTCAAACCCTTCGTGTCGGTTTGATTAATGAATTCGCGGTCGATGAGAAAATCGTTGTGATACTTATAAACAACCTGAACGATCCCGTTGATGAATTCGCGGGTAAGCCCCTGTTTCTTGCCATCTTTGTAGCGTACGATGCGGTCGGTTTCACCCTTGTTGTTGTAATATACCGAAAGGCCCTGCCGAACGTTATTCAGATAGAGTTCTTTGAACAGTGGAATCGTCTCCGGGGTGCCGGCACGCGTGATGGTCTGATATTTTATATGATAACCGCTCCGCTTGCCGTCGAGATAGCTGATCTCATCGTTGATCAATCCCTGCTCGTCGTAAAATTTCCAAACCGAATCGAGCTGAAAGTTCCGGCGGAAACCGTCTGATTTCATTTTGCCGTTCGGATGGTAGGAGATCCACCGCCCGTCGGGTTTGCCGTCGCGTATCATGCCCTCGCTGGAAATCTGGTTGTTTCCGTAGTAGATCTTGTTGTACCCGTCTTTAAGCCCCTCCTGTGCAACGAGGGGAAGTACGGCCAGGAGAAGAAAACCCGTTAGAGCAGCAACCGAAACCTTCTTTATAATCATTATATGGTTTAATATAAAACTTAATGATAATACTGTTATGCTGTTAATATTGTTGATAACCCGGCTATCAAGATAAGGGCCGTTTTTTCAATAAGTGGGATAACAACTTATTAACAGTGCAAAAATAGGGAAAGAGTTAAACTCCAGAGAAGTATTACAGAAATTAACAGCTTGTTGATTTCTGCAGAGAAAAGTGGCGATGGTTTTCAACTGTGAATAGCGGTGTTGATTTTTTGAGGAGAGCGGATGAAAGATTCTGCTTGCTTTTTTGGAACCGATTTTTATACCGGGCCCGTTCTGTTTCATGCAAGGGGAAAACGTTGAAGTTTTTTGACAGATATGAAACCGGGTCTGTTAATAACCTCAGGTATATTTTATCGGTTGATTCTTTGAACTTTGCGGGATTAAAGGCAATTTCGTAGAAGATGATTCCGGCCACAGACAGAAATCAACATATTGATTGATAGTGCTTTAGATTGATTGTTAAAAAAAGGGATAACATTGTGGAAAAAAAGATATTCGGAAATATAGGTATGGCATCCGACCATGCCGGCTACAAAATGAAGGAGTATCTGAAGGCCTGGCTCATCGATGAGGGGTATTCGGTGAAGGATTTCGGATGCCATACGGCCGAAAGTTGTGATTATCCTGATTTTGCTCATCCGCTGGCAGCTGCCGTATCCGATGGTTCATGCGTTTTTGGGATAAGCCTGTGCGGAAGCGGAAACGGTATCAATATGGTGGTGAACAAACACCAAAAAATCCGGTCGGCCCTCTGCTGGAACCGGGAAATTGCCAGTCTGGCCCGCAGACATAACGATGCCAACATTTGCGCCCTGCCTGCCCGGTTTTTGGTTCCTTCTGATGCACAGGCTATTATAGCCGAGTTCATGAATACCGACTTTGAGGCTGGCCGGCACAGCATTCGTATTCGTAAGATCCCCGTCGACTATTGATGCGGGATGGAAAATAAGATTAAAACCTTCCATGCGGAATCGGAAAAGGTGGCGTTCAACCGCGATCACCGGCGTATTCTGAATCATAACATAGGTCAGTACGATAAGGCCGTGGCCCGCGGCAGGCACTATTTCAGCGATCTGGATAATGCCCGCGAACAGGCCTCGAAAGTGAAGGAGTACTGTTTGCAGGAGTTTGAGCAGCTGCTGGTTAAGTTCGAAAAGAATGCCCGCGGCAATGGCGCCGAGGTGGAGTGGGCCTCAACGGCCGAAGATGTGCTGAAGGTGATCGGAAGGATAGTGGCTTCGGAGGATGTGCGTACGGTGGTGAAGATGAAATCCATGATTTCCGAAGAGATTCATCTGAACAGTTTTCTTGAGAAAAACAGGGTGGAGTCGTTCGAAACCGACCTGGGCGAATTCATCGTTCAGCTGGCCGGCGAAAGGCCGTATCATATTCTCACCCCTGCCATGCATAAGTCGAAGGAGAGTGTGGCAGAGCTGTTTACCGAAAAGTATGGACTCGAGCCGGGTTCAAAACCGGAGATCATTACCGCCTTTGTGCGGAAATTTCTGCGCGAAAAGTTCATGAATGCCCAGCTTGGGATCACAGGGGCAAACTTTCTTATTGCCGAAACCGGCTCGGTATGCCTCACCGAAAATGAGGGAAACGGTATGATGACCTTCTCGTGGCCAAAAACACTGGTGGTGATTGCCGGTATCGAAAGGATGCTCCCCGAGCTTACCGATCTCGACCTGTTCTGGCCGCTGCTTGCCGTACACGGAACAGGTCAGTACGTTACGGCATACAACAGTATCCTTTCGGGGCCCTCCAAAGAAACCGAAGGCGACGGACCCACCCGAATGGTGATCATCCTGTATGACGGCGGCCGTACAAAACTGTTCCGCGATAAAGACATGAATCCCGCACTCAAGTGCATACGCTGCGGTGCCTGCCTGAATGCATGCCCCATTTATAAGAATATCGGCGGCTATACGTATCAGACCACCTACACGGGGCCCATCGGATCAGTAATATCGATGTATATGGATGCCAGTCAGGATGCAGGGTTCCTCAATTTTGCCTCGAGCCTCTGCGGCCGCTGTACCGATGTATGCCCGGTGAAGGTGCCCCTCCATAACCTGTTGCTCGAAAACCGCCGCAAGATTGTGGAGGCTACCGACAATGTGGGCGTGGAGCGTTTCTTTTTCAATAATTACAGAAACCTGATGCTCAGGCGAAAGCGGCTCGAGAAGGTGAAAATGAAGTGGAAAAACAAGGCAATGACCACCGTGGGCATGAAGGTGTGGGGACCGCGACGCGAACCTTTGGTTTTTGCGAAAGAGTCGTTCAGTGCGATGTGGAAGAAGAAAGTATTTTAGA
>CAYWHP010000009.1:8184-28559 GCA_964457845.1 uncultured Porphyromonadaceae bacterium
TGGCTGCGGAAGCAGGGTTCAGCAACATCAGCATCGACCTGATCTATGGGATCCCGGGCATGACCATGGAGCAATGGGCGTACAATCTTCATAAGGCGAATGAATTGCCTGCTGTTCATCTTTCGGCTTATCATCTCACCATCGAGCCCGGAACCCGTTTCGGCAGGATGCGCAAGGCGGGCCTCTTTACCGAGGCCGATGATGCCGACAGTATCCGGCAGTATTCATTGCTGCGGGAGCTTACCGAAGCCGGAGGGTATGAGCAGTACGAGATATCCAATTTTGCGCGCAACAAGCTGTATAGCAGGCACAATTCGAAATACTGGACCGGCGAAGGCTATATCGGTTTCGGTCCGTCGGCCCACTCGTTCAGCGGCACGCAGCGGCACTGGAACCCGTCAAGCATAAAGCTTTGGATGCAGCAAACGTCCGGCGGAACGGAGCCCAAAGGGGAAACCGTTACCCCGCTCATGCAACGGAACGAATATGTGATGACCCGTCTGCGCACGTCGGCCGGCATTGAAAAGGAGGATTTCAGGCGGCGGTTCGGCGAGTCCGCATGGAACGAGCTTATGGTATTGGCAGATAGTTATTTGCGAATCGGTGAGTTGGTTTTTCGTAACAACAGGCTCTGGTTTGATCCGGAAGCCTGGTTCCGGAGCGACGGTATTCTTTCCGCCCTGTTCGTTTAGATAACCATGCGATAGAGCCGCATGAAATTGGGATATTGTTTCTCCTGATAGAGGAAGAAGAGATACCCGTCGTTCACCAGCAGTTTCGATATAAAAGGGAATTCGGGGATCTTGATTACCTGCTCGTTAAGCTGGCCGGTTTTTATGTTTATCTCGCGCAGTTCCGAGATGCCGTTGCGGATAAACTGGGTGTACACCTTACCTGTTACTTTATCGTTGAAGAGTTTCTTCTGCCACCCGTCGGCGGTGTGGAAGGTAATTGCCGTGGGTGTGTCGATAGGCATTCCGCGGGCTCCGTACGTTTGGATCACCCCGTTGGTGAAATTGAAAATATATATGCTGTCGCGGATAATCAGGAGCGGACAGAATATGGGCGCGTAGAAGGCCATCTTGATAAATCGTTCGTCGGCGTTGAAGAGGTTGAACTGGCTGGTGGTTTTGCCTTCGCGGGTGATCGGTATCGAATTCACCAGGCCGTCGATACGGTTGTAGATGGGCTGCGTGGCCTCGGCCCAGAAGCGCTGGACCGACGTGTCGGACGGATTGTAGAAATAATAAAGAAGAGCCTGGTCATCAAAAGCATACTGCCTGAGAATGATCTTTCCCTGGTAGATTTCGAGAAACTCCGGGAACGACTTCATAAACCGTTCCTTATTGCAGGGATAGAGGAGGCTAAGCTCCTTGCCGTCGAAAAATACCTGGTATGCCGTGTCGGGAGTCAGTAAATGGACGTTGTTGAACGGGTCGCGGTAAAGGTTTATCCCCTGTTTGACCTCCTTTTTCAGGATACGTTTGCCCATGCGGTCCATCATCACCAGCAGGGTTTCGGTGCTGCGCTTGCCGGGGTTTCCCAGCAGGAGGATATGGTTGTCGTAGAAGTCGTAGTCGGTTACAAAGATGTCCTGATCGTCGGAAATGCTGACAGGCGTTCGTTTTGCAGTAACCAGCACCTCAGGGATTTCGTAAAGGGATGGATCGAGCGGCACATTGAAATCCGATGTTTGCGGCGCCATAAAGGTAAAATATCGCCGTGTGTAACCGATGCAGGAGATCACCAGGACGGCGGGTGTGCTCATGATTTTGAGGGAGTACGACCCGTCGCTGCCCGAAGTGGTGCCGTTCACCGTTTCGTTCACATAGATGCTGGCCTGCGCCACGGGTGCCTTTGTGAGGGCATCAAACACCTTGCCTTTCAGCACGAAAGACTGGTTCTGGGCCATCCCGGAAACGGCGAATGCAAGTAGAAACGGCAGCAGGAGTCGACGGGTCATCCGGATGGTGTTAAGCCGCGCAAAAGTACCTAAACAGCACCAAAACTGCATGGGCTGTTAAACAGGCAGCGGGTTTGAATTAATTTTTACCTTAACCCAAAATTTCACACCATGAACAACCGGCGGGATTTTCTAAAAACAGCGGCTGTATCGGCCATCGGAATGGCTGCGGGGGCTTCGGCCCTTCATGCCGGCGGCCGGACGACAGCGGTACCGGTAACCGACGACCAGATGGCCGGATTGCCTGATTTCACGCGTGAGGACTTCCTTGCCCGGCAGCAGAAGGCCATCGGCTGGATGGAGAAGCACGGTATCGATGCCCTTTTTGTGGAAGGGGGCGCCAACCTTGGGTATTTTACCAACGTTTCGTGGTGGAGCAGCGAGCGCGTTTTTGGCTTCCTGCTTAGCCCGCATGCCCCGATGGCATGGATCTGCCCGGCCTTCGAGGAGAAGCGCGCGTCGGAGGTGATCGAATACGGCAACGACATCCGCGCATGGCACGAACACGAGAGCCCCTACCCGCTTTTCGCCGATTATATGAAAAAAATCGGCCGCCCGTCGGGCAAAATCGGCATCGATCCCAACGCCCGCAGCTTCGTCAATGAGGGTATGCGGCGGGTACTCGGCGCCCAGGTGGTGGATGGCAGCGTGATCACCGAAAGTACACGGGCTGTTAAAACCGACAAGGAAATCCAGCTGTTGGACAGGGCCAATAAGATTACGAAGCTCGCCTTTAAAAAGAGCTTCTCGCAGCTTCGCGAGGGCATGACTACCGGCGAACTGAGCCAGCTGATTTCGAAGGCGCATACCGAAATGGGCGCCAGCGGCGGCGGTTCGGTGTTGTTCGGTCCCAATGCCGCCTTCCCGCACGGCACCAAAAACGTGCGCAACCTGCAGCAGGGCGATGTGGTACTTGTTGATGGGGGATGTGGGGTAAAAGGGTATAGAGCGGATGTTACCCGTACGGCCATTCTCGGAAAACCATCGGATGAGCTCCGCAAGGTGTGGGAAACCGTTTGGAACGCCCAGCAGGCCGCATTCAACGCCATCCGTAACGGCGCGGTGTGCGGTGCGGTTGACGATGCTGCCCGAAAGGAAATGGCAAAGGGCGGTTATGGCGCAGATTATGAATATTTCACCCACCGGCTGGGTCACGGCATTGGTACCGAAGTACACGAATTCCCTTACCTGGTGCGTGGAAGCAAGATCGAAATGACTACCGGAATGACATTTACCAATGAGCCCGGCCTCTACCTGTACGGCAAGTTCGGCGTGCGGATCGAGGATTCACTGGTGGTAACCGACAATGGCCATATGGTTCTCGGCGGCATGCCCTGCCGGTCGATCGACGATATGCTCAGTGATTCTCAGTAGATTCTTCCTAAATTTGACCCGGTTAAAAAAAGGGTTAATTGAATCAGGTTAAAAAACTTGCGGGCCAGACACTGGTTTACGGATTGGGGAGCATTCTGCCAAGGGTGCTCAATTTCCTGATCCTTACCAGTTTCTATACCTGGATTTTCGGCACCAATCCGTACGGGATCCTGAGCGAGCTGTATGCCTGGCTGGCAATTGCACTCGTAATCATTGAATTCGGGATGGAATCGGGCTTTTTCCGGTTTGCTAAGGACAAGGGTTCCGAACGAAAGGCCTTCAGCCATGCCATAGGCCTCATCGCTCTGCTGTCGCTCCTCTGGATGGGGATGGTGTACCTTTACCTCGACCCCATCTCCGAAGCCATACAATACCGGAATAACCAGAATTACATTATCTGGATGGCCTGGATCGTTGCTATCGACGCACTTGCGCTTATCCCTTTTGCCAAAATAAGGCAGGATGGAAGACCCCGCAGATTTGCGCTGCTTAAAATGGCCAATGTGTTGATTAACATAGCACTGGTGCTTGTTTTTCTGCTCGTTTTTCCCTGGTATGCAAAGAATGTGGGTAAGTTACCGGGCTGGCTGTATGATCCAAACCTTGGCGTCGGATACGTATTCCTCTCGAACCTGATGACCAGCGCCCTCATGTTCCTGCTTCTGATACCGGAAATGCGGAGTTTCCAGTGGAAGTTCGACAGGAAGTTTATGGGAAAGCTGCTGAAATACTCGGCACCACTGGTGCTGGTGGGCCTCGCCGGATCGATCAACGATTCGGGCGACAAGATTTTTGTGAAGATACTCACGGGAGATCTGAGCCAGGTGGGCATTTATTCTTCGAACTTTCGCATTGCCGTGCTGATGACGCTGTTTATTCAGATGTTCCGGTACGCTTTTGAGCCCTTTCTTTTTAAGGTATCGGGCGAAAGGAATGCTGAAGAAACGTATGCGCTGGTGATGAAGTATTTCGTTATCACAGGGTTGGTGCTTTTTCTCATCACCACTCTTAACATCGACATATTCAAGGTTTTGCTGCTCCGACAAAAGGAATACTGGGCGGGTCAGGCGGTGGTTCCGGTTGTATTGATCGGCAATTTCTTTCTTGGGGTTTACTATAACCTTTCGGTATGGTATAAACTCAAGGACCTTACACGGTATGCCGCCATTATGGCTTCTCTCGGTGCCGGCATAACCATTGGCATGAATTGGCTGCTTGTACCCAAAATAGGTTACATCGGCGCAGCCTGGGGACATATTGCCTGCTACGGAACCATGATGGTGATCTCCTTTTTCTGGGGGCGCCGGTTTTACAGGGTCCCTTACGAGACAGGCCTTCTGCTGGGCTGGACTGCCCTGGCCATCGCCCTTTATGTCGTTTCTGCACTGGTAAAACCCGAAAATTTCTTCATCCGGTTTGCTTGGGATGCACTGCTGTTGATGGTTTTTTTAGTGGTTGTGGGGATGAAGGAAAAATCAATGGTGAAATCGGTCTGGCAGCAGGTCAGAAATCTGCGCAAAAAATAACTAATGTTCAAAATGAGCGTTTTATGAAAGTGAAAATAGTTAACCGTTCCAAACACGAGCTTCCCGGGTACAGCACCGAGCTGTCGGCCGGCATGGATATACGCGCAAACCTCGAGGCACCGGTAACCCTGGCGCACATGGAGCGCAAACTCATCCCCACAGGGCTCTTTATTGAGTTACCGCAGGGGTTTGAGGCGCAGGTGCGCCCACGGAGCGGAATGGCCCTCAAGAAGGGGATCACCCTGCTCAATACCCCGGGAACCATCGATGCGGACTACCGGGGCGAGGTGGGGATCATCGTGATCAACCTCTCGGGAGGCGACGTGGTGATCGAGGACGGCGAGCGTATCTGCCAGATGGTGATCAGCCGGCACGAAACCATTGCGTGGGAACAGGTGGAGAGCCTGCAGGAGACGGTGCGGGGCGCCGGTGGATTCGGACATACGGGACATGCGTAGGGGAGGACCCACGTGTCCTCCCGTTGGTTTGGGAGGACCCACGCGTCCTCCCGTTTGTAGGGGAGGACCCACGTGTCCTCCCGTTTTAAGGCATACGGAAAGCATTAATAATGAAGAAGATAATAGAAATAAGAGGGTTTAGGGTGGCCGTGTTGCTGCTGTTTTTATCCGGATTTTACACAACGGGCAGGGCGCAGCTGATGAACTTTCCCGATAGCACGCCGGTGGCGGTGAAATACAAATATTACTACTCGGAGGGGTTGCGGCAGAAGATGCTGGGCAACCCTGATCTGGCCATACAAAACTTCCAGCGGTGCATCGATATTGAGCAGGTATCGGGTTCCTCATTTTACGAACTGGGACTGCTCTATTCCGATAAGAAAGACTATTCGGCCGCGGCAGGATATGCCAGAAATGCCTGGAAACGTGATCCTTCAAACAAATGGTACGGGTTGCTGCTGATCCAGGCCCTTATGATGCAGGGTAACCCCGGCGATTGTGTTCCGGTGTACCGGGAACTCCAGAAGCTCGAACCTGGTTCGGAGGATTTCCTTACCGGCGAAATCGAGGCGCTGATACTGGCCAAACAGGAAAAGGAGGCGCTGAAGCGAATAGCTAAACTGCCCGATGAAGAGGAGATCCAGCGGTGGGGCGTAGTCAGGCAAAAGGACATTTATCTGGCAGATAACCAGTTTGATAAAGGGACAAAAACCCTGCTGGATTGGCTGAAGGACCATACGGAGGATTACGAGATACGCGGAATACTGGCGGAGGCTTTTGCTTCGAAGGGTATGAAGACGGAAGCGGAAGAGCAGTATGCCATTCTTAAAAAACAGGACCCCGAAAACCCGGCAGTCAGTTTTTCACTGGGGCAGTTTTATTTCCAGACCGGTCGCAAAGAGCTGGCACTGGAAGAGTTTATGCAGGGTTTCCGCTCGCCCGATATCAACCCGCTGATCAAGATAGAGATCATCAAGTCGTTTATCACCGGGCAGCAACAACAGCAGAAACTCGATGAAAGCGTGGTAAAGCTCATCAGGCTTGTTTATCAGGTTGATAAAGGTAATCCGGCAGTCGACGAGCTGTATGCCAACTACCTGTATTCCGATGAAAAACTGAAAGAGGCGGAACCCCTGTACAGGCAGCTTACCCGCACCGATCCTGGCAACTTTATCGTGTGGCAGAACCTCCTGTTCATTCTGAATGAGGGACGGAGGTTCAATGAAATACTGTCGGTGAGCGACAGCGCGCTTGTTTACTTTCCCGGCCAGGGACTCTTCCACCTTTTCAAGGGAATGGCGGCCATAGAGAAGAAGGACTATCCGGTTGCGATCGCCGCACTCAACAAGGGGCTCAGCATTCCCGGTCAGAACGCCGACATTGTGAAGCAGTTTTATATGTCGCTGGCCGAGGCGCTTTTCCGCAGCGGCAATAGCACCGAGGCTTTCCGGAATTATGACCGTATGCTGGTACTGGAACCTGAAAACGTTATGGTGCTGAACAACTACAGCTATTATCTTTCCCTGGGCGGGGAGCAGCTCGATAAGGCATTGGAAATGATCTCGGTTTGTATCCGGAAAGAACCCGATAATACAACCTACCTTGATACCTTTGCATGGGTGCTGTTTAAGCGGAAAGAGTACAGCAAGGCACTGGAGCCGATGGAAAAAACCATCCGGCTTTCAAAGGATCCCAGTGGGGAAGTGCTTGAACATTATGGTGATATCCTGTTCATGAACAACAGGCCCGAAGATGCCCGTAAAGCGTGGGAGATGGCGAAAGGGAAGCCGGAAGCTTCAGACAGGATCGACGATAAAATAAAAAACGGTTTGAAATGAGGTCAGCAAAATATGTGAGGCCGGGCATTGTGGTGATGGTTCTGATGAGCCTTTTGCTGCTTGATGGGTGCAACATCATACGCAAAACGGTTACACGAAAGGGCAGCATGGCGGAAGGCGAGAGCCTGGTAAGAAAGGTCACAGGCAGCCAGCCCGACTGGAACTTCATCGAGCTGCGTGTTACCGGAAAGGCAGAGGAGGACAAAACGCGGTTTGCCTTCATGGGTTCGGTAAAGATTCATCACAACAGCAAGATTTTCATTATTTTGCGGTCGACGCTCGGTTTTGAGGTAGCCCGGTTCTATGCCGACATGGACAGCGTATGGATCCTGTCGAAGATGCTTGATATAAAGGAGAAGGGCAACTGGAAACTGGTGGGTGCGAAGGTGGGGTATCCTGTTGATTTCTATGCCCTTCAGGGTATTCTTGTTCAATCGCTCTTCACTTCATCCGGGGATAAGCTGGAAAACCTGATTTCGGGATTGGTGGTAAAGAATGAAACGGAGTTCATTCATCTGATAACCGAAAACAAAAGCGAAACCGGTGATATGCCGCTCCGCTACCTGAATGATTTTTCGATAGGCAGGGAGAGCAATCTGATTGAAGGAGCGAAGATCCGTGACATCAGGGGGCAGTGGATCGCGGATGTCAGGTATACCTATAACAAGGACAATATTATCCGGAAGATCGACATGAAGGGAATCGATTCCGAACACACGGTTTCGGTTGAAATGAACGTAGTTAAGAAAGAGATTAAGGAGTATATCGAAATAAATTTTGATAAATTCTGATGAATAAGCGGCTACTTATCGGATTGATTGCCGGGTTTCTGGTTATTGCGAATGGCTATTCGCAGGACATTAACAAGCTGCGTTCGCAGCGGGAAAAGAACAAGGAGGAGATCTCCCGGGCGGAAGAGCTGCTGAAGCAAACCGATTCGATCAAGAAGAATGAGCTTCAAAACCTGAAACTGATCAACCGCAACATTGGGATCCGAAACAAGGTGATCGGCGGAATCAGCAACGAGATTTCTTTGCTCGACAGGCAGATACGGGCCAACGCAGATGCGATAGATACATTGCAGGGGGAGCTTGGTGTGCTGAAGAAGGATTATGCCAAGGTAATCGAACGCACCTACAGGAATAGGAATGCTTACCACAGGTCGCAGTATATTCTGGCCGCAACGGATTTCAATCAGGCTTTTAAGAGGTTGAAGTACATGCAGCAGTACGCGCGGTTCCGCAAGGCCCAGGCTGAACGGATTGAGTTGAAGTCGGAGGAGCTCAGGCAGGCGAACATCCGGCAGGAGGCCGATAAGAACGCAAGGAAGGAATTGCTGCTGGATGAGAAGCGTGAGATGGCCGGACTGAGCAATGACAAGAAGGCGCGGGAGGTGTACATAAAGGATCTTCAGCGGCAGGAGAAGCAGGTGAAGAGGGATCTGGAAGCCCTAAAGGCCAGCTACAGGAAGCTCGAAAATGAGATTTCCAAACTGGTTGCCGGTGCCACAGGTTCCGAAGTGAGCAGTTCGGGGATGCGGATGACGCCCGAGGAAAAAATCATTTCAAACGAGTTCAGTCAGAACCGTGGCCGGCTGCCATGGCCGGTAAGCCGCGGAGTAATTTCGATGGCGCATGGCAGGCAGGATGTGCCCGGGCTTAGAGATGTGGAGATCGAAAACCCCGGAATCAGCATAGTTACCGAGGACAAAGCTGTTGTTCAGGCGGTATTTGAAGGCAAGGTATCCAGGGTTATGCTTATGGCGGGCGGGAACCTGTGCGTTCTGGTGAAGCACGGTGAATATTTCTCGGTGTATGTAAATATCGGTGATCTGAAGGTGAAGGAGGGCGACCAGGTGAAGATCAAGCAGGAAATTGGCAGGGCAATGCGCGGTGGAAAAGAGGGCAACCCGGAGCTGATTTTCCAGATCTGGAAAGGCCGGGAGAACCTGGATCCCGAAAAATGGCTGTCAAGATGAACAACGAAATACGGTTTGGCGAAGAGGAGCTGGTTGAAAAGAGGCTTCGCCGTTTTATCAATAAGCATTACAGGGTTAAGCTGCTGCAGGGATCTGCCTTAACGGTAACGGTTGCGCTGGCGGTATTTATCGGAATGTTTCTCACCGGGAATATTTTCTCGGTAGGCAAAGGGTGGGGAAGTGTTGTTTCGATTGCGGGGATCACATTAACTGCCCTCGCTGCCGTATGGTTTGTATTCAGGCCCCTTGCACAGCGGCTGGGTATTATCCGTGGGCTCAACTTCAGGGATGCCAGCCGGATCATTCAGGAGCGGCACAAGAGCATCGAGGATCGCATTATCAACATCATTGAACTCGCCCACGAAGGGAAGGAAACCGGTAATCTGCTGTATGATCATGCCATCGCTCAGAAGGCAGGCGATATCCGTGAATTCAATTTCGGCGAGGCTGTATCGCTGCGGAAACTTGGGGTATTCCTCCTCCGCATGGGCGTGCTGTTTGTCGTATGCCTGCTTACCATACTGCTGTGGCCTGATTTTGTAAAGAGGGGTATCGGTCAGGTTTGGATGTCGGGAAGTGAGACTGCCAATGCGCGCCTCGTGACTTTTGAGGTACTCAACGATTCGCTGGTGGTGGAATCGGGCAAGGATTTCCTGCTGCGTTTCGAGGTGGTGTCAACATTTGGTGCAGACGGTGCGGGTGTTCGGCTGGGAAGCAGCACGGAGGCGGCGGAAAGAGGGGAAGAATGCTTCGAATACCGTTTTAGGGCCGTCAATTCCGACGTTACCTTCCGGCTTGCGGCAAATGACATACTATCGGGGGAATATGTTCTTAAAACGCTTAGAAAGCCCGAAGTTGCCGGTATCCGGATGAAGCTTGCACCGCCGGGATATACCGGAGTGGAAAGCACGGTTGTGGAGGGCGATGGCAATGTTGAGGTGCCTGCGGGAACTGCTGTTACCTGGACCATCCGTACCGTTTATGCCGACAGCGTAAGTTTTGTTAGCGGAGAAAGTGAAAAGGCGCTGACGGGAAAATCGAATAGCTGGAATCATACGGAAATCATTTCAAAAAATGTGGAATATGAAATCCTGTGTAAAAATTCCAACGGATTATTTACCGCATATCCATACAGGATTACTACCGTAAAAGACCTTATGCCAACGGTGGATATTGCTGAAAGCAGCGACAGTACGGTTTCTTCGGAAATATATGTTCAGGGTGTGATCCAGGATGATTATGGTTTCAGCAGGCTGGAATTAATTGCCGAAAAAGAGGGAAAAGAATTTAATAAGGATATAAAAATTAGCGGAAAGGGTGTTTATGAGGAATTTTATTACAATTTAATTCCGGACAGCATAAATACCGCATACTTTTTCAGGGTATGGGATAACGACCGTATTTCGGGTCCCAAGTATACCGACAGTCGGAAAATTATGTTGAAAACCATTTCGCGGGCGGAACTGGATTCTGTTAATAACCAGTTGAGCGACAGTTTGAAAGGCGATATGAATAAGGGAATGGATGCCATTGAGAAACTGGAAAAAAAGATTAGTGAGTTTCGTATGGAGCAGGTGGTTGGCGAGCTGAAGCCCTGGGAGATTGAAGAAAAAATTAAGGAATTAAATCAGCTGAAAAATCAGGTTGTTGATTATTTAAATAATATTTCGAAGGTAAATAAGGAATTTACTGAAAATGAGCAGATGCTCAATTTCGATGAAGATCTCACGGAAAAGGCAAAGGAGATACAGGAGCTGATGGAGAGCCTGCTCGATGATGAAATGAAGGAGCTTATCAAGCAGCTTGAAGAACTTGCAAAGGAGTTTAATGCCCGCAAGGCAGAGGAGCTGACGGATAAGATGGAAATGAATCTTGAAAAGCTTAAAGAGCAAATGGATATGAGCCTTGAGCTGTTTCGAAAATATGACATGGAAAAGGACCTGATGAAGCAGGTGGATGAACTGAACAAGATGGCCGACAGCCTCAGTAATGCAACTGAGGAGCGCAGGGATTCCAGTTCCGTATTAAAGGACGAGTTCAGCAAGTGGGAAAAGAAGTTTGAAAAGAACTTGCAGGATAACAAGGAGTTAAAGAAGCCCATGAGCCTGGATTCGCTGGTAAAGGAGCGTGAAGAGGTTCGCGATGATGCCGAGGAACTGGATAAGAAGGAGCGATCGGGAAACAGCGGCGGCCAGAAAAGCAAGGCAGCAGCAAGTTTGAAGAAGCTCGCCAAAAAGATGAATGAGATGATGGGGAACGAGGGTGGGGAAGGCGAGTTTGTTGATCTGGAGGATATCCGGCAGATCCGTAATTCGTTGAATGATTTCAGTAAGAAGCAAGAGGAGCTTAATGGCAGAATATTGAATACCAATACGATAAATCCGGCGTATAATCAGGTTATCCGCGAGCAGAAGGCGCTGCAGGAGAAGTTCGGCGGCATACGCGACAGCCTGAAAAGCATGGCATACAAACAGCCGGTTATCACACGGATGATTGGAAGTGAATTGTTCCACGTGGAAACATCGATGAAGAATTTGTTTGAAAGTTATTCCGGTAACCGGATCAGTGTGGTGCGCGTGGAGCAGAACAAGATCATGTCGGAAGTTAACAGTATGGCTGTGAAGCTCGATGAGTTGGTGGAATCCATGAAAAATGCTAAGGGCTCGGGCAAGGGAGAGAAGGGTTTCATGGACAGGAAAAAGCCAAAGCAGGGTGATTCGAAAGGTTCTGAAAAAATGGGCCAGTCGAGGTCGCAGCAGGAATCGCTGAAGGATCAGCTCAAGAGTGCGATTCAGAAAATGAAGGATGGAGCCACCGGAAAATCGGATCGGCAGGGTTTGGCTAAAATGCTTGGTGAACGCGAGATGATGAGGAAGGCGCTGGAGAAGGCGGTTCAGGACGGAGGATTGGGAATGGATGCTCGTGAGAAGGCCAACCAGGCGCTCAACATGATGAAGGAGGTTGAGAAGGATATCATTTACAACCGGCTGAACGATCAAACCCTCCAGAAGGACAACCTGATCCGGACGCGGTTGCTGGAGGCCGAGAATGCCGAGAAGGAGAGGGAGAATGATAACCGGAGGGAATCCAAAGAGTTTACGGGCACCTTTGCGCCGAACCGTAAGGAGCTCGACCTGAAGTCGGGGAAGAACAAACCGACGGATCAGCTGTTGAAATACAATGAGCTTAAGCTGAAAAGCTTTTATCAGGAGAAATACCGGAAGTATATCGAATCAACAAAGAAGCAGCCATGATACATTACATCGAAGAGGACCGTCAGGAAAAGTCATTGAAACGTTCGGCCGCCAACCGCTGGCTGAAGGAGGTTGTTGAGCGGGAGGGTAAAAAGCTTGGGGTTGTGAATTACGTTTTCTGCAGCGATGAGTTTCTGGTTAAGGTGAACATGGAGTTTTTGAAGCGTGACTATTTCACCGATGTCATTTCGTTCGATTATACGGAGGGGGATGTCATAAGCGGCGATGTCATGATCAGTTTGGACCGTGTGGCAGAAAATGCTTCAAATGTGGGTGTACCGTATCTGGATGAGCTGAAAAGGATAATGGTGCATGGAATGCTCCATTTGATTGGTTATGATGACGGTACACCGGAATCAAAGGTCGAAATGAGCAGAATGGAAGACATGTACCTGGCCCTGGGCCGGGAATAGGTCAAATAAGCAAAGGAAAACGCGATATGCTGAAGGAATATGACGTGATTGTGGTGGGTGCCGGGCATGCCGGGTGTGAGGCGGCGTCGGCTTCAGCGAAATTGGGTTCCCGAACTTTGCTGATCACGATGGACATGAACAAAATGGCGTTCATGTCATGCAATCCGGCGATCGGAGGAATTGCCAAGGGGCAGATCGTCCGGGAGATTGATGCGCTCGGGGGATTGTGCGGTTTGGTAACCGATGCCTCCACCATCCAGTTCCGGATGCTGAACAAAAGTAAGGGACCCGCTATGTGGAGTCCGCGTGCCCAGTGCGACAGGGTTCAGTTCAGCCTCGAATGGCGGAAGCGGATGGAGGCGATCCCTAATCTTGATTTCTGGCAGGACACGGTTCGTGACATTATTATCAGGGAGGGCCGGATCGAAGGAGTGGAGACAAACCTGGGTGTGGTGTTTCGGGCGAAGAGTGTTGTGCTTACAAACGGAACCTTTCTTAATGGGTTGATGCACATCGGCAGAAACCAGCAGCAGGGGGGCAGGGCATCTGAGCCTGGGGTATATGGTTTATCGGACAAGATGGGGGAGTTGGGTTTTATAACCGGTCGTATGAAAACCGGTACTCCGGCGCGGCTTGACGGCCGTTCCATTGATTTCACCCGGTTGGGCGAACAGCCCGGCGACGATTGGGTTGTACCGTTCAGCTACCTTAATCCTTCGCGAAGGGCGGTTAACTCCATGTCCTGTTTCATTGCCTGGACATCGGCCGAAGTCCACAGGATACTGGAAACCGGATTTGATGAATCACCGATGTTCGACGGAACCATCACCGGTGTGGGTCCGAGATATTGCCCGAGCATCGAATCAAAGCTTATCACCTTTGCGGAAAAGGAGAAACATCAGCTTTTCGTAGAGCCGGAAGGGCGCGATACGGTTGAGTTTTACCTCAACGGATTCTCCTCATCGCTGCCTTGGGATGTTCAGCTTCTGGCACTGCGAAGTATTGAAGGTTTCGAAAAGGTTGAGATGTTTCGCCCTGGCTATGCTATTGAGTATGACTTTTTTGATCCCACCCAGTTAACGCTTGCACTTGAAACGAAGCTTGTGAGCGGGTTGTTCTTTGCCGGTCAGATAAATGGCACAACAGGATACGAGGAAGCGGGTGCTCAGGGCCTGATGGCGGGCATCAATGCGCACCTGAAGGTTCATGAAAAGCCGGAATTTGTGTTAAACCGCGACCAGGCCTATATCGGAGTTCTGATCGACGACCTGGTAACGAAGGGAGTTGACGAGCCCTACAGGATGTTTACATCAAGGGCGGAATACCGGATATTGCTCAGGCAGGACAATGCCGATGAGCGGTTAACACCCGTTTCGTACGAGATGGGGCTGGCTGGAGCGGAGCGGTTGAGGGTGCTCGAAGCCAAGCAGGAGGGTTCGAAAATGGTTACCGGTTTTCTTGAAAATCAATCGGTATTGCCCGATGATATTAATCCAAAGCTGGAGAAGCTCGGCTCGTCGCCGATACGGCAGAAGGTGAAACTGCGCGAGCTTGTTGCCCGTCCGCAAGTGTCGGTTTATGATCTGGCAGCAGAAGTACCGGCCCTTGACGAGATGATTTCCGGTATCGGGGAGTGGCGGGCCGAGATAGTGGAAGGTGCCGAAATCATGATCAAGTACAGTGGGTATATTGATCGGGAAAGGACCATAGCCGACAAGATAAAGAGGCTCGAATATGTGAAGCTTCCCGATTGGGTAAAGTACGATGAAATAAAGGGTTTGACCATGGAAGCTCGACAAAAGCTTGCGGCTATCAGGCCGGACACCATTGCACAAGCCAGCCGTATTCCAGGAGTCAGTCCGGCCGATATCAGTGTTTTGCTGGTTTTGCTGGGAAGATAGATGATGTTCCACGTGGAACATTAAGCTAAGATTCTTCTCAGGCTTTGTAAAGATCTACAAAATCAATACTTTATAGCATGAATTCAGTTGAATTGGAAGGCTGGTTTGCCGATTTTGGTAGAAGGGAATTCTACCAGGGCCAGCTGAGGGTGGTAGATGGAAGGATAGGATCGGTGGAGGAAACCGGACAATTACGGATCGGCTGGAACGATCGCCATCTCATCGACCGTCTTATACTGCCCGGATTGGTGGATGCCCATGTGCATATTGAAAGCTCAATGCTTATGCCATCCAGGTTCGCTGCCCAGGCAGTCAGGTTCGGAACGGTGGCTACGGTATCCGATCCGCACGAAATTGCCAATGTGCTGGGTCTCGACGGAATCCGGCTGATGCTGTCGGATGCTGAGCATGCCTGTATCCGGATCCACTTTACCGCGCCATCGTGCGTGCCGGCAACAAGTCTGGAGACATCCGGGGCAACGCTCGGCGCCGATGAACTGGAGCCGCTGTTTGCCGCCAATGAAGTTGTTGCGTTGGGTGAAATGATGAATTACCCCGGTGTGGTTTACGGGGATCCCGAAGTAATGAAGAAGATCGCGATGGCGCAGCGGTATGGCCGGAGCGTCGACGGTCATGCCCCCGGGCTTACCGGCAGCTCTCTTGAAACCTATGCGGCGGCGGGTATCGCAACCGACCACGAGTGTTCCACCATAGAAGAAGCCCGGGAAAAGATAGCACTCGGCATGAAGATCCTGATCCGTGAGGGCAGCTCAGCCAGGAATTTCGACGCATTGGCGCCGCTCATCGATGAATTCCCCGATCTGGTTATGCTCTGTACCGATGACTTTCATCCCGACGACCTGCTCCAAGGGCACATCGATCGCCTGATCAGGCAGGGCCTCGGGAAGGGACTTGATTTTTTCAACCTTTACCGTGCCGCTTCACTCAATCCCAGCAGTCATTTCGGGCTGAGGTCGGGAACACTTTGTCCCGGTGATCCGGCTGATTTTGTGGTGGTAGAAACAGATCCCTTCAAGGTTTGCGCAACATGGATAAACGGAGTGGAAGTTTTTCGCGAAGGCGCCGCTTTCCCTGAACTTTACGAGGTTGTTCCGCAAAATGTTTTCCGGGCCAAACCGGTGACGGCCGGGGAGCTGGAAGTAAGAGGCGAATCAGGGGATTACCGCGTAATCGGGGCAACCGACGGGGAGTTGCTCACCGAGGCGTTGATTAAGCGCATGGGTTCGCGCAATGGTTTAGTTTATAGTAATATTAGCGATGATATCCTCAAGCTTGCAGTAATAAACAGATATGCGCAGTCACCGCCGGCAATTGCATGGATAACCGGCTTCGGGCTTCAGCAGGGAGCACTGGCATCCAGTATTGCTCATGACAGCCACAACATCATTGCTGTCGGCACAAGCGACGAGGAGCTGGCAGCCGCCATTAATGCCGTGATAGCCGGCAACGGCGGTATCGCCGTTACCGGTGCCGATGGCACAACGGCGCTTTCGCTGCCGGTGGCCGGCCTGATGAGCACCATGCCCGCCCGGGAGGTGGGGGAAAAATATGCAGAACTTTCCCGGTTGGCGGGTACCTTGGGATCCCCGATGAAGGCGCCGTTTATGACACTCTCGTTTATGGCGCTTCTCGTTATCCCGCACCTCAAGTTAAGCGATCTCGGACTGTTCGATTGTGATGCATTCCGCCTTACAACCCTGAAGGTAAACTGAAATGGCCACCCGCTTCGAAGCATACAGCGCCCCTGATGCCCTGCTCGAACAGGTGCGTACGTTGCCCGAAAAGCCCGGCATCTATCAGTTTATGAACGATGATGGGGTGATCATTTATATCGGAAAGGCAAAGAACCTGAGAAAGAGGGTTTCGAGCTATTTCATGAAAGCCCCCGACAATGCCAAGCTTGCCGTGCTGGTGCGCCGGATCAGCCGGCTCAATCATGTGGTGGTGGATACCGAAAGTGACGCCTTACTGCTTGAGAATAACCTTATTAAGACCCATCTTCCTCGGTATAACGTTCTGCTTAAGGATGATAAGACCTTTCCCTGGATATGCATTTCCAATGAACCCTTTCCACGGATATATACCACACGGAAGGTGGTTCGCGATGGCTCCCTCTACTTTGGTCCCTATACTTCAGGAAAGATCTGGAAAAACCTGATCGATCTGGTGCGGAGCCTTTACCGGATCCGAACCTGCAAGCTCAGCCTTACCCGGGAGAATATCAGCTCCGGCAAATACAGCGTCTGTCTCGAATACCACATCGGCAACTGCCTGGCTCCCTGCATCGGGAAACAAACTGAAGAGGATTACCTGGTGCAGATCGATCAGATCGGGAAAATCCTCAGGGGAAACACACAGGGAGTTCTGAGGCAGCTCACCGCCGACATGAAAGCATTTGCAGAAGACTATGAATTCGAAAGGGCGGCCGAACTCAAGGAAAAGATCGGGCTGCTCGAGCAGTTCCAGAGCAAGTCGACCATCGCCAATACCAAAATCCGGCATGTGGATGTTTTTTCCATTGTGTCCGATGAGCGTGCCGGTTATGTCAATTACATGAAGGTTGTTGACGGGGCACTCGTGCAGACTCATTCGCTCGAACTGAAAAAGCGGCTCGACGAAACCGATGAGGAGCTGCTGCAGTATGCCATCATCGAGATCCGCGAGCGCCTCCAGAGCGATGCACCGGAAATCCTGGTACCCCTTGTTCTGGATTATCCGCTTGAAAAAGTGACGATTACTGTTCCGCAGAAGGGCGACAAAAAGACTCTTTTGGAACTGTCAACCCGGAATGCACGCTACTTTAAGCTCGATAGGCAGAAGCAGCAGGTTAAGCATGTGAACCTTACCGGGGTAACCCGTAAACTCGAAACCCTCCAGAACGACCTCCGACTAAAGGATCTGCCGGTGCATATCGAATGCTTTGATAACTCCAACATTCAGGGAACCAATCCGGTAGCAGCCTGTGTGGTGTTCCGGAACGCCGTCCCGAGCAAAAGCGATTACCGTCATTTCAACATTAAAACCGTTACGGGACCCGATGACTTTGCCTCAATGGAAGAGGTTGTTTACCGGCGTTACCGGCGGATGCTGGATGAAGGTACGGAGCTTCCGCAGCTGGTGATCGTCGACGGAGGAAAGGGTCAGCTTCATTCGGCTATGAACAGCATCGAACGGCTGGGCCTCCGCGGCCGCGTCGCTATCGTTGGCATCGCCAAACGACTCGAAGAAATCTATTTTCCCGAGGATTCGATACCGCTTTATCTCGACAAGAAATCGGAGAGCCTCCGGCTGATCCAGCGGATGCGAGATGAGGCGCACCGGTTCGGCATCACCCACCACCGCAAACGCCGGGAAAAAAGCATGGCCATATCGGAACTTGATCAAATCGAGGGGATCGGTGAGCAAACCCGGACACGCCTGCTTACCCATTTCGATTCTGTTGAAGCCATACGGGCGACCGGGCAAACTGAACTGGCCGCTGTGGTGGGGAAGGCGAAAGCCAAAATAATCAGTGATTATTTTCAAAAAGCGAAGTCCTGAAATCCGGACGTAACCCCTTCTGCTCCAGATCGAGCAGAAAACGCTTTCGCCAAAGACCGCCGGCATAGCCGGTGAGTGCACCGTTCATCCCGATCACCCTGTGGCAGGGGATGATGATCGAAACCGGATTCCTTCCATTGGCCTGACCAACAATCCGTGTATAGGTGGGACCCCCGAGCCGCACGGCGAGGTCGCGGTATGTAACTACATGACCATAGGGGATTTTAATCAGTTCCGCCCAAACCTTGAGCTGAAAGGCGGATCCTTCAGGAGCTACCGGAACCGTAAAGGTTTTCAACTTTCCCGAAAAGTATTCGCCCAGCTCAGCTGCACACTCAAGCAGAATCCCTTCCGCCGGCAGGGGTTCGGAAGGCTTTTCGCAAAAGACCAGCCCGGACAGGCCGGCACCGTTTGCTTCAATCCGGATCCAGCCGGCCGGGCTTTCAAGGTGTGCGGTGCTGACAGGGTTTTGCGGCATGGCCTCTTTTTCTGTAAAAGTATAAAAAGACGTACTTTTGCAGACTATGAAGGATCCCTTTCTGTTGACACAGCTTCGAACAGTCCCCGATACAGACTGGGTTATCCCCCTGATCATCGGTGTGGCCCTCGCCTATGTCCTTAACAGGCTCCTTTTCCCGCGCTACCATGCCCGCATTGCACATGCCTTCTTCAACCGGTACGAAGCCAACAAACTGATCGAGGAGAAGAACGTTCTTTTCCACCGCGGAGGCTATATCCTCAATATTCTGCCGCTATTCTCCATCGCCATGATTGTTCATCAGCAGATGGGGTACTTCCGGCCGGAGCTGCTGCTCGGCAAACCATTCATTCAGTATGCCATAATCCTGGGTTTTACCATGCTCTATTTCGGCGGACGCGTGGTGTCAATCTCCCTGTTCGGCTTTTCTTTCGAGCAGCGCGAAGTCTCCTTGCGGTTCAATCAGGTATGGATCCTGCAGTTTGAAAACCTGGGGACGTTTCTGCTGATACCCGCACTGATGCTGCCTTTCACACATGGAACCGTTCATCTGGTGTTCCTTATAACCCTGTGGTCAGGGATTGTTAGCTGGCTGTTTTATACGATCATCCGGGAGCTCGAATTGTTACAATCATACCGTGTATCATTGTTTTATATGTTTTTATACCTTTGTACCCTTGAAATTCTTCCCTTGTGGTGGGCAGTTCAGGCCATAACGGAAGGATGGTGAGAAAAAAATTATTCGATCGTAACTAAAGTCATAAAAACTTGAAGATTAAGAGAATACTTATCTCCCAGCCGCAGCCGACCACTGAAAAGTCTCCCTATTTTGAGGTTGCGGACAAATACAAGGTTATACTGGACTTCTTCCAGTTTATCCGTATTGAAGGGGTTTCGGCGAAAGAATTCAGGGCAAGCAGGATAAACATCCTCGAGTATACCGCGGTAATTTTTAACAGCCGTACGGCCATCGATCATTTCTTCAGGATCTGTGAAGAGCTCAGGGTACCGGTTCCCGATACCATGAAGTACTTCTGCACCTCGGAGTCGATTGCCGTTTATCTGCAGAAATACATTGTTTACCGCAAACGCAAAATCTTTTTCGGCACCAAAACCATGGAAGATCTGGTTGATATCCTGGTTAAGCATAGGGATGAAAAATACCTGGTGCCAACGTCAACGGTGCACAATGATGAGATACCCGTTTTGCTCACCCAGTATAGCCTGACATTCACGAAAGCCTTTTTCTACAAGACACTCAGTTCGGAGTTATCCCATCTGAAGCTGAAAGATTTCGACATGCTGGTTTTTTACAGTCCGGCAGGTATTGATTCGCTTTTCACCAATTTCCCCGGGTTTGTCCAGGATGAAACCTTCATCGGAACCTTCGGCCCCAATACGGCCAAAGCCGGAGAAAAGGCCGGCCTGCGCATCGACCTGAAAGTTCCGTCTCCCGAGTTCCCTTCGATGACAATGGCCCTGGACAAATTCCTCGCCGAGCAGGTTAAGAAGACGGCGAAATAGTTCATGAACAACACTTTCCCGAAGAAGGAGCACCTTTGCCTTAAGCGGAGGTTCGAAACCCTTTTGGCGCAGGGAAAGAGTTTTTTCATCTATCCGTTCCGGGTTAT
>CAYWHP010000009.1:28659-34824 GCA_964457845.1 uncultured Porphyromonadaceae bacterium
CGAATCATGAAACGATTATTTGCACCCGTGCGGAAGGCCGCCGAATGGATCCTCATCATGCTGGTGCGGTTTTACCAGGTGGCCATTTCCCCCTATCTCCGGCCCTCCTGCCGGTACACGCCAACCTGTTCGCAGTATTTTATTGAGGCAGTCAGAAAACACGGACCCCTGAAAGGGAGTTATCTAGGTATACGCAGGATCGGCCGCTGTCACCCGTGGGGCGGGCATGGCCTCGATCCGGTACCGTAACATCAGAATTATGAAAACAAGAATAAGGACTTTCATTCTTACCGGCCTGCTGCTGCTGTCGCCGGCACTGTTTACCGCTTCGTACGACAAGGAGTTCGAATGGTCGAAGAATCTGGATATTTTCCATTCGCTGGTGAGGGAACTCGAACTGTATTATGTGGATGAAACCGATCCGGCCAAAATGATCCGGACGGGCATCGACCAGATCATGAAATCACTCGACCCCTATACCATTTTCGTTCCCGAATCGCAGATCGAGGATATCCGGCTCATGACAACCGGCGAGTATGGCGGGGTGGGTGCACTGATCGGCCAGGACTCACTCGGCGCGTATGTCACCGATCCGTACGAAGGTTCTCCCGCGCAGAAGGCGGGTCTGCGTGCAGGCGACCGCATCGTTGAGGTGGACGACCGCGATGTGAGCGGCAAGACCTCTGAGGAGATCAGTCCCCTGATGAAAGGCAACATCGGAACCACCGTTAAACTGACTGTGGAACGCCCGCATGTGAAGGGTCGCATCGACTTTAATCTGGTGCGCGACAAGATCCGGTTCCAGAATGTGCCCTATTCGGCAAAAATGGCCGATGGCAGCGGCTACATCCGCCTTTCGGGCTTTACCGAAGGTGCTGCAGGTGAAGTGAAGCGTGCCCTGATGAGCCTTAAGGAGCAGGGAGCCAGCGGCCTTATCCTCGACCTCCGGAACAACCCGGGCGGCCTTCTTATCGAGGCGGTCGACATCGTGAACCTCTTTGTGCCTATGGGCAAGGAGATTGTGAGCACACGCGGAAAATCGAAAATGTGGGAAGCTACCTACTCCTGCCGTTTTCAACCCGTTGATACTCTTATTCCGATAACCGTTCTCGTGAATTCGGGTTCTGCCTCCGCTTCCGAAATCGTTGCCGGAGCCATTCAGGACCTCGACCGAGGCGTGATCATCGGGCAGCGCACGTATGGGAAAGGCCTGGTGCAAACCACCCGCGACCTCAGCTATAACACGAAGATCAAGCTCACGACAGCCAAATACTATATCCCCAGCGGCCGGTGCATTCAGGCGCTCGACTATACCAACCGGCGCCCCGATGGCAGCGTTGGCCATGTGCCCGATTCCATCGTATCGGAGTTTCGAACCAGCCGGGGCAGGGTGGTGAAGGATGGCGGCGGAGTGCTGCCGGATATCGTCGTAGATCCCCAGACGCTGAGCGGAATGACAACTAATCTGGCCTACCGGAACCTGATTTTCGATTATGTAACCCGTTACCGCAATACCCGTGACGAGATCGCCCAGCCGGATGCTTTTCAACTGAAGGAGGCGGATTACGACGATTTCAGGCAGTTCCTGATCGACCGGAAATTCACCTACGAAACCGCCAGCGAACGAGCCCTGGATGTATTGGTGAAATCGGCCCAGAAGGAAAAATACTTCGATTCCTCGCGCGAACTGATCGAAAAGCTTAAGGTCAACCTGTCACACGAGCTTACCAAAGACCTGGAAACCTTCAAACCCGAGATCCGCGCCCTGCTGGCAGATGAGATCGTAGGAAGATACTTTTTTCAGAAGGGAAGGATCCAGTTCATGCTGCGTGACGACAATGGCCTGGCACGTGCACAGACCCTCCTGGCCAATGCGGAAGATTACCGCAAGTTGCTGAACAGATAGCGGTTATTCGATCCAGCGGCTGCTGCCGTCGGTGAAGAGCTCCTTCTTCCACACCGGCAGCTTCTCCTTGATCAGTTCAACACATTTTTCGAGCGCCCCGAAGCAATGCTTCCGGTGACCCGATGTGACCGCAACGAGAAGTGAAATTTCGCCGCATTTTACGATACCGGTGCTGTGCCACATCCGAACCGAGATAAGGTCGGAAAACTCATTAAAAAGCTCTTCCCGGATCTGGCGGGCCACACTGCCCACCATCGCCTCATAGGCCGAGTATTCGATGGCTTCAACCGTTTTCCCGTCGATGGTATCGCTGCGCACCTTTCCGAGAAACATGGCACCGGCGCCTGCGCTGTTGGGGAATTCGCATTCAGCCGCAATACCGGCGGCCAGGGAGGCCGGTATCGGCCCTTCAACAAGGTGATCCTGTTCTGTCATGGGTTATCCTCCGGCAAAGGGTGGCATCAGGGCAATTTCGTCACCTTCGGCCAGCTGCCGGTCGCCGTTCACAAGCTGCCGGTTTACCGAAAAGCGGTAGCGCAGGCTGGTGAGCAAGGGGTACCGTTGTTCAAGGAGGGATTTCAGTGCCTCAAGAGCCGGCGGTGATTCGACGGTTTCGGCAGTGAGGCCGGTGGCATCCTTTACCGAGCCGAAATAGATCAGGTTTATTTTTGGCATAGCTATTTTCTCAGGTCATCTGGCGTGTTCAAATTTAAAAACATTTCGCTGGCCCGGGCACCAGGCTCCGCCGGAACCTCTAGCGCCTGCCAGTGGCATCCGGAGATGATCCTTGGCGGATGCGGGTCGCCGGCCAGTATGGCGCGGCGGAAGGCGGCGAGGGCCGACAGGCTGTAGGCACCGATCAGCGGTTCGGTGATCCCTTCGTGCGAGGCAATCGATATTTCGTAATCCAAATGATTGTCAATCAAATATTCAAACAAACCGGTGGTCAGGTTCGGCGTGTCGCACGAGCTCAATAACGCAACCGGGTACCGCATCGCGGCCAGCCCGGCCTCGATGCCGCCTGCGGGTCCGTTGCCGGGATAGTTGTCGGGAATTACCCGTGCATCCGGTAACCGGAAATCTCCCGAATTGGAAATTATCAGGATTTCGGAGCAGATCGGTCTCAAAGCCTCATAAACCCAGCTAATCAGCGGTTTGCCACGATACGGGATCAGGGCCTTGGGGGCGCCCATGCGCCGGCTTTGGCCGCCGGCAAGAATGATTCCGCTAACGGCCCGAACCTTATCCATGTGCCTCCAGCCAGTTTTTGCCCTCACCAAGGTCAATAACCAGCGGCACCCGCAGCTGCATGGCGTGCTCCATCTCGTGCCGGATGATCTCCTTAACCTGCCTGACCTCGGGAAGGTAAACATCGAAGTTCAATTCGTCATGCACCTGAAGTACCAGCCGGCTCTGCAGCTTGTTGCGCCGGAGCTCGTGTTCGATGCGGATCATCGCGATCTTGATGATGTCGGCCGCTGAACCCTGAATGGGCGAGTTGATGGCGTTGCGCTCGGCATTGCCCCTCACTACGGGGTTTTCCGACCGGATTTCCGGGAGCTGCCTCTTGCGACCCATTATGGTGGTAACGAAACCCTGGTCACGGGCCTGCCGTATGCATTCGTCCATATAGGCCCTGATGCCCGGGTATGAGCGGAAGTATCCGTCGATCAGCTCCCGGGCTTCGGCACGGGGTATGTTGAGCCGCTGTGCCAGTCCGAAACCCGATATCCCGTATATGATGCCGAAATTGGCCACCTTGGCCTTCGAGCGCATCTCCCGCGTCACCTGGTCGGGATTCACATGGTAGATGAGCGCCGCTGTGGCAGTATGGATATCTTCGTTGCGGTTGAAAGCCGCAATCATATTTTCGTCGTGACTGAAATGAGCCATGATCCGCAGCTCGATCTGCGAATAGTCGGCCGAAAGGAGCGTGAAATCATTGCCGGAAGCCGTAAAGGCCCTGCGGATTTCCCTCCCGCGCGCCTCACGGATCGGAATGTTCTGTAGGTTGGGGTTGATGGAGCTCAGCCGGCCCGTGGCGGCTATAGCCTGGTTGAAGTGCGAATGGATCTTGCCGGTTACCGGATCAAGCAGGTCGGGAAGCGTTTCAATATACGTGTTCAGCAGCTTGCTCAGTCCCCTGAATTCCAATACTTTCTCAATAATTGGGTGACGGCCGGATAGGCGCTGCAGCGTATCTTCACTGGTTGAATACTGCTTGGTTTTTGTCATCCGTGCCTGGTCGTCGATCTTGAGATGCACGAAGAGCACCTCGCCGAGCTGTTTGGGGGAGGCCACATTGAACTTGATCCCCGCCAGAGCGATTATCTCCGCCTCCAGTGCCGTAATCTCTTCGGAAAGGCCGATGGAGATGTCGGCAAGCGTAAGGGTGTCCATCCGGATACCGGCGCGTTCCATGCCGGCCAGCACGGGGATGAGCGGCATCTCCACCTCGCTGAAAAGCTTCATCATGCCATTCTCCAGCAGCGCCTCCTCCAGAATCGGCCGCAGCCGGAAAGTGATGTCGGCATCCTCGCCGGCATACTCCTTCTGCAATTCCGGATCAACCGAGCGCATGCTCAGCTGTCCGGCCCCCTTCTCCCCGATGAGATTCTCGATCGGGACCATCCGGTACTGAAGGTACTTTTCGGCCAGGAAGTTCAGGTTGTGCCGCTCATCGCTGTGCAGGAGGAAATGGGCAATCATGGTGTCGAACAGCGGGCCGCCTAACGTAATGTCGTAGCTGGCCAGCACCTGCAGGTCGTACTTGATGTTTTGCCCGATCTTCAGGATCCCGCTGCCCTCCAGCAGCGGCTTGAGCGGGGCGAGCATTCGGATGGTTTCGTTGCGGTCGTCGGGGAAGAGGATATACCAGGCTTCCTTTTCGCGGCAGGAGAGCGCCAGGCCCACCAGCCCGGCGTTACGTGCATCCAGCCCGGTGGTTTCGGTATCGAAACAGAAGGAGGTTTGTTTGGCTAATTCAGCTGCAATCAATTTGATATCAGCAATTTCAGTGATCAGCTTATAGTTGTGTCCGGCAGCCTGTATATCGGATAATTGTGTGGCCGGGGCCTCGATCTCCTGGGGGGCAAACAGCGACCCCTGCGACGGTGGCGGCGGGGCCGGCGTAAACAGGTCGGCCTGGCCGGCGGGTACAAGCACCTTGCTGAGGAGGTTCCTGAACTCAAGCTCCTCAAACAGCGCACGAATGGCCCGCTCGTCGGGCGCTTTCCGTTCCGTGGTGTCGTGCTCGAATTTTATCGGTGCATCGATGCAGATGGTCACCAGCGCCCTGGCCCGGAACACCTGTTCCCTGTTGGTTTCCAGCGACTCCTTCTGCTTCGGCTTCACCTTTGCCAGGTTCGCATACAGATTTTCGAGCGACCCGTAACGGCCGATCAGCTCCTTGGCCGATTTCTCGCCGATACCCGGTGCACCCGGTACATTGTCGGAAGCGTCGCCCCAGAGTGCCAGCACATCAATTACCTGCTCCGGCCGGTCGACCCCGAACTCGCGGCAAACCTCCTCCGGGCCCCAGATCTCTACATCGTTGCCGGTGCGGCGCGGCTTGAGTATCCTGATACTATCCGATACGAGTTGCGTATAATCCTTGTCGGGGGTCATCATGAAAACCTGATACCCCTGCTCACCGGCCTGTTTGGCCAGCGTGCCAATCACGTCGTCGGCCTCGTAACCGTCGAGCTCGAGCACCGGGATGTTGAAGGCGCTGATGAGTTTGCGGATATAGGGCACCGCCACGCGTATCCCCTCCGGCGTGGGCGGCCGGTTGGCCTTGTACTCACCGTACATCTCGTGACGGAAGGTGGGCGCAGGGGTATCAAAAACCACTGCAATGTGCGTGGGGTTCTGACTGCGAATGAGCTCCTCAAGCGTGAGCGTGAATCCGAATACCGCCGATGTATTCAACCCTTTCGAATTGATACGCGGATTTTTCATGAATGCATAATACGACCTGTAGATCAGCGCATAAGCGTCGAGGAGGTATAACCGGCTATCTGACATAAGGAGGTTCTGATGTTTGAGTGAAGAATGCTGAAGTCGGAGATTCGAAGGCCAATTTTGAATTTTGAAGTATCAATACAAAGGAACGGGGCAACCGTTTGTCCTTATCCAAAGTTAACCAATGGGAATGATTTTTGTTTGCGATCCGCAGCCATCTTGATACTTCTTCTTCAAAATTCAAAACTGGCCTTCGAATTTCCGACCTGGTCCTCTAACCCTCTAACCCTCTAACC
>CAYWHP010000009.1:34924-39793 GCA_964457845.1 uncultured Porphyromonadaceae bacterium
CTAACCTCCTAACCTACTCCTGATCTTCCGCAAACCACTCGGCATAGCTGTTCACCGTCTCATACAGCCGTATGGAGTGCAGCTTTACGCCGGCGGGGAACTGGCCCTTAAGCAGTTCGGCAAAATGGACGACCAGATTTTCGGCGGTAGGCTGGAAATCGAACCAGGTACGCCGGTCGAACATATCCTGAATGTCGGTGAAATGCTCCACCGGAGCCTTCTCGTTGAGGATGAGGCTGTGGTCGAAAACGTCGACGATCTGCTTGTTTACCACGCGTTTGAGATCGCCAAAATCAATCACCATGCCCAGCTTCTTGTCGCCGGTGTCCGCAATCGGCGTGCCGGCTACCGTAACCTTCAGTACGTAGGAGTGGCCGTGGATGTTCTTGCAAAGGCCGTCGTATCCCCAAAGGGCATGGGCCATCTCGAACCGGAAAATCTTTGTGACTCTTACTGTTGCCATCATTAATCTCCGCATGAGCATTTACTGATGCAGTCGACCACCTTGCTCAGCTGGTCGTGCTTTAGAAAATAGTAAGTGTTCTTCCCGCTGCGCTTGCTCGCCAGGATATCCTTGTCTTTCAGGATACCGAGGTGGTGGCTGGTAGTCGACTGCTCGATTTCGAGCTTTTCGTGGATTTCTGTAACTGTTAGTTTCTGACCGTCTTCAAGCAGGTTGAGGATGGCGATTCGTACAGGGTGGGCTATAGCCTTGAGCATATTGGCAGCCTTGTCGAGCTGTTCAGGCTTTAATTCCAGAAGGTTCATCATGATGGTGGATTTGCAAGTTATGCAAATATATAAATGTTTTGATAGTGAAAGAACAGGATATGTCAGCCTGCAATATGATTTTCGTCACGCTTTGCCCTAAAAATACCGGATTTCGCTTCCCGCTGCGGCCGAAAGCAGGTTGTTGGCAAGCCTGCTGGCGCCGATCCGGAAGCGTGCCGGAACCAGCCAGTCGCTTCCCAGTTTCTCCTCAACAATCCGGTAATAGGTAAGCGCATCAGGAACCTCCGCGATACCCCCGGCAGGTTTTATTCCGACAGGCCTTCCGGTAACGGAGAAGTAATCCCCGATAGCCGTAACCATCACCTGCACGGCCTCAGGGGTGGCCGAAACCGCAACTTTCCCGGTGGATGTCTTGATGAAATCGGCACCCGCCTCCATCGCGATCAGGCTGGCCAGGCGGATCTCTTCCGCCGACCTCAGCAGCCCGGTTTCGAGGATCACCTTGAGGGTGACGCCGGTACACGCTTCACGGATCAGGATCAGCTCATTGAGCACATCCATGTAATCCCCGGCAATGAATTTTCCTGCCGATATCACCACATCGATCTCATCAACCCCCTTGCTCACCAGCAGACCGCACTCGGCCACCTTGACGGCGAGAAAGGTCTGCGACGATGGGAATCCAGCGCCCACCGCGGCCACCTTCACACCCGGCGCCGTGAGCGTTTTGCGCACCTCATCGGCCAGCAGCGGGTAGATGCAGATGGCGGCTACCGGGGGCCAACCCGGAAAGGCTTCGGCAAAACCGTTCAGCCTGCCGGTGAAACGGCGCGCCGTTTCGTCATTGTCGTCGCTGTTCAGCGTCGTCAGATCAAGGAGGCTGAAGATGGTTTTCAACTCATCGGGCGTCGCAGGAAGGGCTGAACCGGCTTTGTAGGGTTTCCCGGTTTCAGCGCCGTATTTTGCAAAAAGTTCGTTCCTGAGGTTCATAAGGATGTTTATTAATTGCCACTGGCTTTAGCTAGTGGATTGGAAGAATGTTTATTAATTGCCACTAGCTTTAGCTAGTGGATAGCAAAGATAATCAATTAGTTGTGGCCTTTAGGCTAACAGGCATTAGGCATTTTGTCTCACCCCCCCAATTCACTCTGCGAGCTTAGGATTTTCCAGGTGTCGCAAAGCGTCCCTCACCGTCTTCTTCTCCAGGTTCTTCTCCAGCGCTTCGGTAAGGTTAACGCCCGTCTGGTTGGCCAGGCAGATCAGCACCCACAGCACGTCGGCCATTTCGTCGCCCAGGTCGCGGCCGCGGTCGCTCTCCTTCTCCGACTGGTCGCCGTAGCGGCGTGCAATGATGCGCGCCAGCTCACCCACCTCCTCGGTGAGGACGGCCAGGTTGGTGAGTTCCGAAAAGTACCGCACGCCGTAGGTTTTTATCCATTGGTCGACGGTTTCCTGCGCTTCCTGTATGGTCATGATTTGTTTTTTGTATCAATCCAGATGGTAACCGGCCCGTCGTTGATGAGGGCAACCTGCATCATGGCGCCGAATTCCCCTGTTCCGACAGGCTTCCCGAGTTCGGCAGCAAGGGCTTCAACGAACTGTTCATACAGCGGAATGCTAACCGCCGGCGGCGCCGCATCGATGTAGGATGGGCGGAACCCCTTTTTTACGCGGGCATGCAAGGTAAACTGCGATACCACCAGTGCTTCACCGTTAATGTCTTTCACGGAGAGGTTCATTACCCCTTCGCCGTCTTCGAAAATCCGGAGGCCGGAAAGCTTGTTTACCAGCCAGTCAATGTCTTCCTGATTATCCGTGTTTTCTATGCCGATAAGTATCATAAGCCCCTTGCCGATGGCCGAGCGCACCGATCCGCTGATTGTTACACTCGCCTCACTCACCCTTTGTACCAGTGCTCGCATTTATCTGTCGCGGTTAAGAATGATCAGTGCGGCAATAACACCCGGTACCCAGCCGCACAGGGTAAGCAGGAAGACGATGACGATGGACCCGCACCCCTTGTCGATGACAGCCAGCGGTGGGGCAATGATGGAGAGGATGACCCGGATGAGTGACATGTGAATCGGTGCTTAGTCACGTAAAAGTACCGAAATAACATATTCCAGGTTATCGGTTCCGGGGGTCTCGGGCAAAATCTGCCACTCCGTGGATTTGCCTGTTTCCCGGGCAACCATGTCGAAATGGGCCATGGCAATTCCGATGTCGAGCATCTGGATGTCGACCTTTCCCATAGCCTGCCGGTAGCCCAACTTGCGTGAAATCAGGAAGGTGAAACGGTTTCCGTCGGCCACGATGCGCCAGGGCTGGAGATTGGAGGCCGACGGCCCGATACGGACGGATTCGAGAATCAGGTGTACCGGGTGCTCTTCAGGCACTCGAAGCGGGGCGTCGGTTGTACGGTCGAAGAAGATTTTCTCCCACGGCAGGCGGTTTTTGGCGCCGGCACCCAGCCGGATGATCCGTTCACCTATCCTGCGGATTTCCGACGCATAGCCTACCGGTGTGATGGCCGGTATCACGCGGCCTTCCTCCAGGCCGACCACCCCGGCAAAGGAGCTGCGGTTGAAGGTGCCCCCGAGCCAGCAGGTGCCCAGGCCCATCCGGGTAAGTTCGATAATCATGGCTTCCAGTACGTATCCGTAATCAAGGAATCCAGCCGTGGTGGCTTCGGATTCGCCGGCAATAAAAAGACTGGCACCCTGAATAAATCCATAGGTGCCGAGTTTGAGCCTGCGCAGGGAGATTTCGCCGGTGTCAACCAGCGTGAAGCGCAACCGGGTGCCCCGCGGACCGGTATCCGCGGCGGCCAGCAGTTCCGTTATCCGTTTCATTACATCGGCCGGCAGCGGCTCCGGCCGGTAGGTTCTTCGGGAAGTGCGCATTCGTATTATGGCGGATGCCGGAAGGGCTGTGAGGTCGTTTGTATTCATGTGGTTTGACAATATCAGGGAAACAAAGTAAATTCATCCCGTCAAATAACACACCATCATGAAAAAACTGTTTATCGCGGCGGCGATCATGCTGCCGTTTATTTTTGCCGGACAGGCACTCTCAGCACAGGAGCTCAACACATTGACCAAAAAGCAGGTAAGCGAAGGCTGGCAGCTTCTTTTCGACGGTAAGTCGATGGACAAATGGCGCTGCTACAAATTGGAAAAGGTTCAGGGCTGGGCCATCGAAGATGGTGCCATGACCGCACTGGGGCTGCCGGAAGGCAAGGGAGGCGATATCGTGACGAAGGAGAAATTTGCCGATTTCGATCTTTACCTGGAGTGGAAAGTTGCCCAGAACAGCAATTCGGGCGTATTTTTTCATGTGGTGGAGGCCGATCAGTACCCAACGGTTTACATGACCGGACCGGAGTACCAGCTTCTGGATGATGTCGGATATCCCACTTCGAACCCGAAGAATAACTCAGGCTCCAATTATGATGTTCATGCACCGGTATACGGACAGGTGAAGACCCTCGACCAGTGGAACACCACCAGGATAGTGGTAAAGGGCGCACACGTGGAGCACTGGCTCAACGACCGCAAGGTCGTGGAGTATGAGATGTGGACCCCCGAGTGGTACGAGCTGAAGAAGAATTCCAAATGGAAGGATGCCGAAGGATACGGCAAATACAAGGAAGGATATATCGCACTCCAGGATCACGGCGGCACCACCAGTTTCAGAAATATCAGGATAAGAAAGCTTTAATAATGTCAAATTCAAATAATCGCGAATATACAAACGGTGAAATCACCGTTTTCTGGAAGCCGGATACCTGCATACATGCAACGACCTGTTTTATGAAGTTGCGCAAGGTGTTCGACCCCACCAAGCGGCCCTGGGTGAACATGCAGGGTGCCTCCACGGAAGAAATCATCGGCATCGTTGACCAGTGCCCCACCGACGCGCTCACCTGGAAGTACAACCGGGATCTTACTGCGAACGAAAAGAAGGAGCTGGCTGCCGAACCGGCCGGTGAGGAAATGGTGCCGCTGCCGGTCACCGAGATCACACTGATAGAGAACGGACCGGCCCTGATCAAGGGCAAGTTCCGCATGAAGAACATGGCCGGTGAGGTGATCGAAACCGCCCCTCAGATCGCCATCTGCCGGTGCGGTGCAAGCC
>CAYWHP010000009.1:39893-63765 GCA_964457845.1 uncultured Porphyromonadaceae bacterium
TTCTCGTCCGGCGAATACATCTCCACATTGTTCCGGGCGTCGCCCAGCAGGTGTTCGGCGAAGTAATACCACATCATGCGGTCGAAATATTTGGTGTAGTTGCCGAATCCGTGGCGCTGGCCGGGCATTACCATGTAATCGAACCGTTTACCTGCAGCAATAAGCTGGTCGGCTACCCGAACGCTGTTGCCCGGATGAACGTTATTGTCGATATCGCCGTGAACCAGCAGAAGGTGTCCCTTCAGGTTTTTGGCCAGGTCCTGGTTTTTGGTGATTTTGGCTTCAAATACGGTTTTAGTTTCCTTTTTAACCGAATCTTCGGCAAACCAGGGATCTTCCTTCTTCACTTCGGTTCCCCCTTTGGTGCCCTTTGTATCCTTGCTTTTAACGGTTTTTGTAACCTCTTTCACGCCGTGGTGCGTTTCGCCCCACCAAAGGTTATAAATGTTGTTGTCGTGGTTGCCGGCTGATGAAACAGCGGCCGTGTAGAAATCGGGATACGTAAGGATGGCTGCCGTCGACATGAAGCCGCCGCCGGAGTGCCCGAAGATGCCGACCTTGGTGATGTCGATAAAGCTGTACCTGTCGGCCAGCTGCTCCAATACATACTTGTCATCGGCCAGTGCATAGTCGCGGAGGTTGTCGTAGCCGAAATTGTGATAGTACTTGTAACGCTTTGGACTGCCGCCGCGGTGGCCTACCGAGATCACGACCATGCCGAGCTGTGCGAGCGACTGGTTTTTGCCGCCGGTGGGGCTGAAGCGAATGGTAACGCTTTCGGTTTGCGGACCCGGATAAACATAGGATATGATCGGGTACTGACGGCCCGGCTCCATTTTGAAGGGTTTCCAGAGCTCACCGTAAAGGTCGGTGACGCCATCGACCGCCTTAACCTTGAAACGTTCCGGCATCTGCCAGCCGGTTTCGATCAGGCGCCGCAGATCCATGGTTTCCAGATCGAGAAGCAGGTTGCCCTTGTTATCGCGGAGCACCGATTTCGGGGCCAGATCGATACGGGAGTAGTTGTCAACCATGTACTTGCTGGATTCCGGGAAACTCACCGAATGGGTGGCATCTTCCGGGGTAACCAATTGAAAACCACTGCCGTCGAGTTTCGCCTTGTAGATAAGCGCGTAGTTCGGGTTGATGCCGGGTTCATGGTCGAAGCCTTCGAAATAGACTTCCCGGTTCAGGGTGTCGATGCGCGTTACGCTCCCCACTACAAAGTTGCCGCTGGTGATGGGATTTTTCAGGTTACCCTCACCGTCATACAGGTAGAGTTGGCCGAAGCCTGTTCGTTCCGACCACCAGATCAGGTCTTTGCCATCGTTGATGATGTGGAGGTTGGTGTATTCGTTGTTGAAGTAGGGCTCGCTGGTTTCGGAGAAGAGTACTTTCGCCTCACCGGTTGCGGTGCTGGCCAGGCAAACGTCGATTTTGGCGCAGGTGCGGTCCTTGCGGATGAAAACAAGCTGGTCGCTTCTTTTCTTGATCAGATCAACGCCGAAGGTCTGGTCCTTCCATTTATCGGTCTGGATTTTCACGGCTTTTTTCACGGTATCGGCCTCGAACACCCAAAGCTCGCTTTGCGGCACATTTTCATCACCGGGCATGGCATACCGATAGGTTTCGAGCTCGGGACGCGGGTTCTTCAGCACGTTGATCACCCACAGGTCCTTTACCTTGCGCGAGTCGTCGCGGTCGACATAGAATCGCTTGTTGTCATCAAACCACCGTGCCGAGGCGCGCAGCCGCTTGGTGGAGGCGGTATCCTCCCCGTCGGCCTGCCAGGAGTAGTAGCGCTCGCCGTCGGTGGTCAGCTGGTGTTCAACACTGTCCTTGTTGTCCTTCGCCTTCATGATGTAGAGGTTGTGCTTGCGGGCGAACACGATCCAGGTGGAGTCTTTGTCGTAATTTTTCCAGCCATCGTCCTTCCTTTTTTCCTTTTCGATGGTGTCCACGATGAGCACCGACTTGTCGGCCAGTTTGTACTCAAACTTAAAACTATCGATTTCGAAGTTGAACGACTTGTTGTCATCCTTGAACTTCAGGTTCTTGATTGGCAGGTCGAGGTGATTAACCGGTTTGGAAATCAGCTGGTTGATCTGTGATGTCATATAGTAGACATCGAAAAGGGGGGTTTTCGACTTTTTGGTCGGGTCGACGAGCCACCACAGGTTACCGTCGCCGGTTTTATAGGAATACCAGAACAGGTCCGACTTTTTGAGCCAGGTGGGTTGCACGGAAGAGCTGCCCAGCATTTTGGCCAGGTTGTCGCTGCCGTACTTTTCGGCTGCCCTGAAATCGGCTTTGTACTGACCGTAAGCCAGGGTGCAGGCAAAAAGAAGGATGATTGCCGGAATGTACTTTTTCATAATCAGGTATTTGTTGATAATGGTTTAGCAAGTTTTAAAAATAGGATGATTTCAAAAGATCGGCCACCTTTTAACATTTTTTAAGAACTGGGCCGCTATCTCAGCGGTTTTTGCCGGCGGCGGAATCCCGTGCAGCCTTAAGCAGTCCGGCTGCCGGCCCGAATTTGGGATTGATCGAGTATAGTTGCTCAGCCATCTCCAGGGCTCCGGCAAACCGGCCGGTTTCGAGGCTGTTCCAGATCAGCAGTTCGAGTGCGGGTTCGCTGCCGGGCCATATCCTGAGCAGATTGTTTGCCGCGCGGTCGGATTTGTCATACTCCTTCATCTGCCGCAGGCTCCATCCCAGGTAGAGCCAGGCGGTTTCATTTCCCGGATCCTCGCTGGTGAGCGGCTCCAGCAGGGCAGCAGCTGCGGCAGGGTCTCCTTCCGAAAAGAGCCTGTACCCCATCAGGTCCCGTTTGTCATCCCGCCGGATAACCAGGCACATGGGCAGCCCGTCGACACTAACCGTGTGAGCGGTTAGGCCCGCTTTGATCTCTTTGCCGGCCAGGCCTTCCGGCCCCAGGTAGGCATTCACGAAGAGGCCATAGTCCCAGTCGTGCCGTCCGCGTTCGAACCAGGGCGTGTATACCGTGCGGACCTTCGGGAACCGTTCGGCGAAGAATGGATCAACCGGGAAGTTGGAGGCGATCACCAGGGTATCCCCGCCCGGCTTCGAAAGGATCTCCTGCCCGAGCCAGCGGGCAGCCGGACCGAGGGAGTTGAACCAGAAGTCGGTTTCGTAGCGGTGGTAGGCCCCTTTCACTCCGCCGGCAAGCCTGTTGAAATAAACATATTCAAGAGGATGGTTCCGGAAGATATGGAGCACCGGCCCCAGTAACCCGGCAGCCAGCACTCCGGCAACCGCCCATCGGAATATGCCCTTTTTCAGGCGTGCAGCGACCAGAACCCATCCGGAAGCCGACAGAACGGCCAGGAGTGGGTAAATAAAGAGCAAATGGCGGATGTTGCCGTATAGGTTGGCGTGAACGAGAATAACCCAGAAAAGCGGAAAAAATGCCGAAAAAACGACCAGCGAAAAGAGAAGGGGGCCTTGCTTCTTCAGGAGTGAAAAGGCAAGGGGTATGCCCGCCAGGATCACCATCGGCATAACAATCATGAAATACTTGGGCGCATAATACCAGGGCAGGCTCTCCGACCACCACAGTGTACCCTCGAACAGCTGCCGGATGCTGACGATGTAATGGGTCATTTTGCCGAGCGATTCGAGTGAATGCCTCACAGGAGCCTCCAGCCCGTAGGGCCAGTTCACGATTCCGGCGAAGCAGGCGGCAACAACAACGGCCAGCAGCAATGCACTGAGCTTGCCGAAGTAAATGAGCCTGGCACGGCTGCCGTCAGGCCGGGTGATCCATGCGCCTATGGCCGAGAAAAGCCCGATGATTGGGAATATTACCAGCCCGCCGATGCGGACGGATATGGCAAACCCCGCACCTGCCGCTATGCCTGCAAGGAGATCGTACCGGATCCGGGGAAGGGCGCGCAGAAACCGTAGAAGGAAGTATATGGAAGAAACATAGCCCAGTGCGAACGGTATGTCTTTCAGGTTGTTGTAGGTGTGGCCGAGGAATACTGGCGACAGAAGCAGAAACAGAATGGCCAGGATACCCGCAGCATAACCGGCCATCTCATACGCCAGGAGCCCGGTAAACAGGATGGCCAGCGCTCCGCAGAAGGCGCTAACGAGGTGACGGGTGAGGTAAGGCTTGTCCAGGTTGAGCGACCGGTTGAGAAACTCGCTGAAATTATCGACCGACTGCCCGTAATACTTTAGAAAAGTGAGCGGGGTTTCGATTGAGGAGCGGTCGGCGCCCCCGGTGGCGAAATAGCGGTGAACGTTTACGGCCTGGTCGCGGTGTACCGGCTCATCGCCCGAAATCCCTGCATCCAGGCTGAGGATGGGGCAGAGGGCAAAGGGCAGCAGGCAAAAGAAAAGAAACAGGTTTTTAAGACGGAAGAAAGATGGAGATGATGCAGCCCTTTCCATATTGGTTATTCATGGAACTTGCGTACGAAAAACAGCGGCCGGCGCTGGCTCTCCTTGTAGATGCGGTAGATATACTCCCCGATCACGCCGAGGAAGGCGAGCTGGATCGATCCCAGGAAATAGATGCTGAGAAGGGTGGATGACCATCCGATAATGGCAAATCCGGCCACTTTGGCAACTACTGTGTAAAGCCCGGCCAGGAAGAAGACAATGATGCCGATGATCCCCAGCCACAGGCAAAGGCGTATCGGAAAATTGGAAAACGAGAATATGGCGTCGGCGCTGAGTGCAATCAGCTTGGTGAACTTCATCTTCGATTTGCCCTTGAAACGATCGCTGCGCCTGTACTCCACGAAACCCTGGCGGTAGCCTATAAAGTGGCGCAATCCGGGAAGGTACCGGATCGACTCGGTATACAGAAGCAGTGCTTCGAGGGCCGTCCTGTTCATGGCCGAGAAGTTGCCCACATTTTCAATGTCGGGAAGTCCGGAGACCCGGCTGAACGACTTGTGGAACCAGCGGCTTAGAAGCCGGCGGCCCCGGTAGGAGGGGGGATTGGTCCTTTTGGCGAAGATTACATCGTACTGATCCGTCAGCAACATTCTGTACATGGCAGGTATCAGTTCCGGGGGATCCTGCAGGTCTCCGTCCATCATCACCACATACTGCCCTTTGGCAAAGCCCAAACCGGCCGTGAAGGCTGCCTGGTGCCCGAAGTTTTTCGAAAGTTCCAGGATCTTGATCCGCCCGTCGCGGCTGCGAGCCGCAACAAGCTTCTCCAGCGTGGCATCGCGGCTGCCGTCGTCGACAAAAATCACCTCAAATTCGATGATCTGACTCTTGAGTACCGTCATAACCCGTTCCACCAGGTCGTCGACCAGGTGTTCCTCGTTGTAGAGCGGTATGACTACTGACAGAACCATTCTATGGATTAAAATCCCCGGCCGTCAGGCCGGGGATATTTATAATCAACATCTTGCAGGCGGTACGTAGAGACGCATAATCATGCGTCACTACACCCGTCATGCGAATTTACAGGTCGATCCAGACGTTACCTCCCGCATTCGACTTCACCACGCCCTCAATGAACAGCATCCCCCGGATGCCCTCATCGATGCCCGGGAACTGGCCCGCCACGGTGGCTTCGCCGCGAATGGCTTTTGCTGCCCCCTTGTGAAGGGTGCCGAAGGCTTCGTCTCTCCCCGCCGGATGACCGGGAGGCATAACATGGCTTTCTTTGGCGAAATCGGTAAGGTAGTCATATCCCGGCTTGATGATCTCGTAGGGGGCGCCTTCATGCATCATTTTCAGGATATTCGGGTTCTCCTGCTCCCAATGGAAGGCACCCGTTGTGCCGTATATGCTGATCTGAAGATTGTTCTCCTCGCCAGTGGCGATCTGTGAAGAGCGGATCACCCCGGTGAGGTTCTCCCCAAACTTCAGGAGCACGTTGCCGTCAAGATCAAGCGGGTTTTCCGGTTTCAGGGTGCTCAGCACAGCCAGTACCTCCTTAACCTTCAGCCCCGTGGTATATTCAATCATATTGAAGGCATGAACGCCGATGTCACCCATGCAGGAGCTGATGCCCGCCACCTTGGGGTCGAGCCGCCATACGGCGAGCTTCGCATTGCCGCCGTGTATGATCGGGTTGATCCAACCCTGCAGGTACTGCGCATCCACCCGCTGAATGGTGCCGATGTCGCCGGCTTCAATGCGCCGCTTCATCTCCCGCACCATAGGATAGCCGGTATAGGTATGCGTCAGACAGAAGACCAGGCTCTTCTTCTCAGCTATCGTCTTGAGCTCCAGCGCCTCGGCCGAGGTGAGCGTTACCGGCTTTTCGCAGATGACATGGTACCCCTGCTCCAGAAGTTTTTTAGCATGTTCATAATGCAGAAAGTTGGGTGTAACGATCGAAACCACCTGAATCCGCTCGGATACAGGCATCCCCCCTTCACCGGCAACAAAGCTGTCAATGTCGGGATACACCCGTTTAAGGTCGAGATCCTCTTCCCGGGCAAACTCCTGCGCACGGGGATAATCCACATCAAAAACACCGCCAACCAGTTCATAGGCATTGGCAATGCGGGCAGCAATACGGTGGGCTCCGCCAATGAAGGCGCCCTTGCCTCCCCCGATCATGCCCCAGCGAAATCTTTTCATAACAATCTGTCGGTTAATAATTTATTCAGATCAGGCCTTTTTCTTGCGCATAGTGGCAAACACGATAGCGAAAACGACAATGAGGATGGCCGGCAGTACGGCGGTATACCTCAGGATCTCCTGGCCAGTGGCACCGGCATCGGTGAAGCCGCCGGAGATCGGAAGGAATATCGAAGTGGAGAGCATGCCTGCACCGCCAAAGATCGAAAGGCCCAGCGCACCGCTCTCGGGTACATTTTCAGAAACAAATCCCAGCATGGTGGGCCAGAAGAAGCAGATGCCGATGGCAAACACGGCAGCGGCTACAAAGGTGAGGAAGGTGCCCTCAACGTAGCTCATCATCAGCAGCCCGATCATGCTTACGATGGCCGAAAAGAATAACATGCCGGTGGTGTTGAGGCGGTGCACGATCGGTCCGGCGAAACCGCGGCCGATGGCCATGATGCCGTTGATGAAGGCGAGCACGAGGATGGCTGCCACACCGGTGCCTTCCAGCAGCGAGCTGATGCGCTGACCGGTGGTGAGCTCCGTGGCGGCGCTCAGGAGCATGCAGAAGAGCATCACCAGAAAGAGCGGCTTAAAGATGGCTTTCCACATCGAACCGTAGGAGACGCCCATCTTAACCCGTTCGGTTTGCGGAAATTTCTGTCCGAACATCAGCACACCGTATGCAACCAGCGGAATAATCAGGGTTCCTACAAGCACCGGCCAGGTTAGTCCCATCAGGTCGATGATCAGGTAAGAAACGAGGCTCCCGATCACGATCCCGCCAGGGAACCATACATGGAAACGGTTGAGCATCTTGGTTTTGGCATTGGGAAATATGGAAGCAACCAGCGGATTGCAGCCGGCTTCAACGCTGCCGTTGCCTACTCCGATGAAAAGGGTACCAAGGAAAAGGGTCCAGAAGTCGCCGGAGAAAATGGTGACCACTATCCCGATGACATGCAGAAAGAAGGCGATTCTTACAAACCGCTTCATTCCCAGCAGGTCGACCAGCGGTCCGCCGATGAACTGGGCCAGCGTGAATCCCCAGAAGGCCGGGGCAATCGCGAGGGCCATCTTTTCAGCGCTCAGCGAGAATTCATCCTTCCACACAAGTTCGAGTTTGGCCCGAATGGCAAAGGTCATGGCAGTGGTGACCAAAGCCAGGCAGCTCATCCAGAAAAGCCTGTTTGCATTGTACTCTTTTGACGTCATTTTAGTTGGATTTAGATTTTGAACTTAAAAATAGATAATTTTGGTTAATACAACCAATACATCAGATTCTATGGGACGACCAGTAACTTTATTCACCGGCCAGTGGGCAGATTTAAGCTTTGAGGATTTGTGCGAAAAGGCATCCGGATTCGGCTACGACGGGCTCGAGCTCGCCTGCTGGGGTGATCATTTCGAAGTTGATAAGGCCGACCAGGCCTATTGCGACCGCAAGCTTGCCATGCTTAACCGGTATGGCCTGCGGACATGGGCGATTTCGAATCACCTTGTGGGTCAGGCCGTCTGCGACAGAATCGATGAGCGGCACAAGTCGATCCTTCCCGATTACATCTGGGAGGATGGCGACCCGGAAGGCGTTCGGCAGCGCGCCGCCGCCGAAATGATAAAAACCGGCCAGGCGGCCAAAAGGCTTGGCGTAAAAGTGGTGTGCGGATTCACAGGCAGCTCGATATGGCATCTTAATTATTCATTCCCGCCGGTGACACCGGCCATGATCGATGCCGGCTTTGCCGATTTCGCGAAGCGCTGGAAGCCGATCCTGGATGAATATCAGAAACTGGGTATCAAATTTGCCCTGGAGGTGCACCCCACGGAAATCGCTTTCGATATCGCCACCGCGGAAAGGGCGCTGAAAGCCGTTGACTATCATCCGGCCTTTGGGTTCAACTTCGACCCGAGCCATTTCGGCTACCAGGGCGTCGATTATATCGGTTTCATTTACAAGTTTGCCGACAGGATATTCCATGTACACATGAAGGACGTGGGCTGGTCACCCTATCCCACCGAAGCCGGCGTGTTCGGCGGGAACCTCGACTTCGGCGACCGCCGCCGCTACTGGGATTTCCGGAGCCTGGGCCATGGGAATATCGAATTTGAAGAGATCATCCGGGCACTCAACCGCACCAAATATGCCGGTCCGCTTTCGGTGGAATGGGAAGACAGCGGCATGGACCGCGAGTATGGTGCCGCAGAGGCATGCGATTATGTTCAGGATGTTGATTTCCCGTCGTCGGACATTGCCTTCGACGCGGCGTTCGACAAATGACCTCCCCCGGCGGGGGTGGGACAAAACCCCCACACTAAAGTGCGGGGTTACTGATCTCTTTGTGTCGAAGCTTTTGTGTCATTGATATACTGGGCTTTAAGCGAAGACATCATTAACCCCAGACTTCAGTCTGGGGGTTTTGTCCCAGCCTCGCAGGGGGAGGTCAGATGAACCTTTCCAGTAATTTCTTGGTGAGCATGATGCCCTCCTCCTCGGTATACTTGTCGCCTTCGTATTCGATGCCGATATACCCGCGATAATCTGATTTTTTCACGATCTGGATCATCCGGGCGAAGTCGATGGTTGTTTCATTGCCGTCGGCATCGAAATCGTATGATTTTGCGCTTACTCCTTTGGCATACGGCATCAGCTCTTCCATCCCCTTGTAGCGGTCGTACTGCTCGGTTTCGCTGATGCGGAAATTCCCGAAATCGGGCAGGGTGCCCGCGTTTTTCATGTTTACCGTACGGATTACATTGCTTAGCCAGGCGCCGTTGCTCGAGTGGCCGCCGTGGTTCTCAACGATAATGCTGATGCCTTTTGAGAGCCCGTAGCGGCAAAGCTCGCGGAGGCCCAGCACCACATTGGCGGCGTGCTCTTCGGGTGTACCTGATCCACCGGCATTCACCCGAATGGAATGACATCCCAGAAATTGTGCGGCATCCACCCATTTCTTATGGTTGTCAACCGTTTTGGTACGCCCCTCTTCGGTTGATTCGCCGAGGTCACCCTCCCCATCGACCATGATCAGCAGGTTTTTTACACCGTGGTAGTCGCTGATACGCTTAAGTTCGGCAAGGTACTTGGGGTCGTTCACAAACACGGAAAAGAAGGAACTTACATATTCAACCGCCGTAATGCCGAAATCGCGCTTGGCCTTAACCGGGAACTCGAGGTTGTCCAGCATCTTGCCGTTCAGGGCGCGGTGCAGCGACCATTCGGCCAGGGATATCTGAAAGCGCGGGCCGCTGTTACTGCCGCTGCCACAGGATGACAGGATTGCCGGTGCGGCGACTATGCCGGCTGCCGCAATGCCAGATTTGATAAAGAAATCTTTTCGGTTCATTATGCAATTCTTATTATAACCCGTCCGAATGCCCGTAGAGACGCATGATCATGCGTCTCTCTTGGGGCACGGTATTTTCCTGAAGACGCATGATCATGCGTCTCTACCGCGTCACGCGTCACGCATCACGCGTCACGATTCTTACAATTTCCTGATCCACACATTTCTGTACGACACCGGATTCCCGTGGTCCTGAAGCAGAAGCGGCATGTCGCCGTGTTTCTCGTATTTCGGGTAGCCGGCATAGGTGGTGGGTCCCTTAAGCTCGTAATGGTCCTGCACAAGCACACCATTGTGGATAACGGTTGTGCTGGCGGGCTTTTCCACGGTGCCGTCGGCAGCAAAGCGCGGGGCGTGGAAAACGATGTCATATACCTGCCATTTGCCCGGCTTGCGTGAAGCGTTCACCAGCGGCGGCGCCTGCTTGTAGAGCGAGCCGGCCTGACCATTATAATAGGTTTCGTTGATGTAGGAATCGAGTACCTGCACCTCGTACTGGGTCTGGATGTACACACCGCTGTTTCCTCTGCCCTGTCCTTCGCCCTTGGCCGGCACCGGGGTGCGGAACTCAACGTGCAGCTGGCAGTCGCCGAACTTCTCCTTTGTCAGAATGTCGCCGGTGCCGTTCACGGTCATCTTTCCGCAGCCGGTTTTCCATTTCGCCGGGCCTTTCCGGCTTTCCCAGTTGGCAATGTCCTTGCCTTTCCTGAACAGGACGATGGCGTCGGATGGTGGTGCTGCCTTGCATCCGGGGGTTACGATCGCCGGTTTCTTCGACCAGTCTTCGGTTACTTTCGGGTCCTGGGCATGGGCCAGCGTGCCAGACAGGCATCCCGTTACGAGAAGGATAAGTAGCTTTTTCATTATATCTGATTGATTTCCCAAGGTTTACGAAATTCCGGCTTTATATACCGGTTGGCTTCCAGCTGATTAAACGTGCCGGTTTCAGCGTTCCAGTTCAGCAACATTCCGGTACGGTAGGCGATATTTCCCAGATGGGCAAGACGGGCCACATCACGACCAATCCAGATGTTTGCCGCGGTGTTGGAATCCCTGGTTTTAATTGCATCGAGGAAATTCCGCACATGCAGCCGCAGGTCGTTGCCGGCATTGGTATTCCGGGGTACGGGCTCAATCACGGGAACCCCGTTGACCGAGGCCGGGATCACCTCCCAGAAGTTGCGGTTTGCGCGGAGAACCCCGTTTTCACCATGAAAGGCAACGCCGTGGTCGAATCCGTATTCATTGGTCTGAAGGGCGAAGTTGTTCTGCCAGACCACCATCACCTGAGGGAACTGGTATTCCACCGTCAGGGTGTCGGGGGTCTCCATCGCATCATTTGGGAATGCGATATTTCCTCCGGTGGCTTTAACAGACTCAGGCTGGCTCAGCTTGAGTGTCCACATCGCCATGTCGAGCATGTGAACGCCCCAGTCGGTCATCTTGCCTCCGGCATAATCCCAGAACCATCGGAAATTGTAGTGGAACCGGTTTTGATTGAAGGGCTGAAGCCGCGCCGGGCCCAGCCACATGTCGTAATTAACGCCGTCAGGTACGGTTGAATCGGCCACTTTGGGCACCGAATTTCCGCCAAGGCGCCAGGCATCCACGTTGCTGATGGGCCCGAGCTTGTCCGACCGGATGAAATCTACCATTTCCTGCCAGTGCAGTCCGCTCCGCTGCCACTGGCCTACCTGTATCACACGCTTGTAGCGGCTGGCGGCATTAACCATCTGATCGGCCTCGAAGATGGAGTTGGCTGCCGGTTTCTCCACGTAAACATCCTTGCCGGCCTGGCAGGCCATGATCGTAATGAGGGCATGCCAATGGTCGGGAGTGGCAACGATCACGGCATCGATATCCTTCCGGTCGAGCACCTTCCGGAAATCTTCGTACTTGTCGAGTTTCGGTACCGTAAGCTTCTTGTCGTATGCGTACTTCTGAATGTCGGTGCGGCGCGATTCGAGAATGTTCTTATCGATATCGCAAATGGCAACCAACTCTACATCAGGGTGTTCGATAAAAGCGCACGCATCGGTAAACCCCATGTTGCGACACCCGATCAGGGCAACACGGATCCGGTCACCGGGGCCCCTCGGCCGGGCGCACGACTGCAGCCCGAGCCCTGCGGGTAAAACCCCTGCAAGACCGGCACCGGCCGCTAGAGTGAGGCCGGTGGAGAGAAAATCCCTTCGGCTCGGCGACATGTCAGAAGTCGGTCAGCTGCCACGGAGCACGGTAGGTCGGCCTGATAAGCCGGTCGGCATCCGCATCGCTCTTGAAGGACTCGGTTTCCGCGTTCCAGTAAATTTTGCGACCGGTACGGATGGCTATGTTCCCCATGTGGGCCATTGTAGCCACTGCCCTTCCGATCGTCGGGTTAGCGTTGGTATCGCGGTTGTTTGTTTTTATGCAGTCGATGAAGTTCTTCACGTTCAGGTCGAGTCCCTGACCGGTACCCTTGGTACGCGGAACTTCCTCAACAAGAGGCGCATTGTTGGCTATTTCCGGATGAACTTCCCAGCCTCCGCGGTCGGCTACCAGGGTTCCGTTGTTGCCGATAAAGGCCACGCCGTGGTCGCGGTTCCAGTCGCCCATACCTATTCCCATGGCATGATCCCAGATAACGTTGAATCCGTCGAACTCATAGATTACCTGCTGGGTATCGGGTGTCTCAATCGGGCTTTCGGTGAAGGCGAGCTTGCCGCCGGCACTCATCGCCGAATTGGGTATGTCGGCTTTCATGCCGGCAAGGGCCATGTCGAGCAGGTGAACACCCCAGTCGGTCATCAGGCCGCCGGCATAGTCCCAGAACCAGCGGAAATTGAAGTGGAACCGGTTGCGGTTGAACGCGCGCTCCGGAGCAGGTCCGAGCCACATATTGTAGTCGACACCATCCGGGGTAGGCTCATCGGGCACCGGGCCAGGGGGCATCAGCCAGCTTTCGTAGCACCACACTTTAACGGTGCGGACCTTGCCGAGCTTGCCCGACTGTACGAAGGCGAAAGCATCGTTCCAGTGCGGATCACTCCGCTGCCACTGGCCCACCTGTACTACGCGATCGTATTTCCTGGCCGCTTTTTCCATCTGGAAAGCTTCGTATATCGAGCTGGCCATAGGCTTTTCAACATATACATGCTTACCCGCCTTACAGGCCTCGATCATAATTGGGGCATGCCAGTGGTCGGGTGTTCCGATGATGACGGCCTCGATATCTTTTCTTTCGAGCAGTTTGCGAAAATCGGTAAAGAGTTCCGGCTTCTTGCCGGTCTTTTCTTCAACCTGGCCGGCACGCCTGTTGAGCACCGACTGATCGACATCGCAGAGGGCAACGCATTCCACGTTGGGCTGGCGAAGAAAGGCATTCAGATCGGAAAAGCCCATGCCATTCACACCGATCACACCGATTACCAGTTTCCCGTCATCTTTCGGGGCACAGCCCACGGTGCCGGGGATCATCGATACGGTAGCCACTGCAGCTGCCGCCGTTGCACTTGTTTTTACGAAATCTCTTCTTGAAGACATAGTATAATTGGTTCGCTGCGCTCACTGATTGGTTCGCTGCGCTCACTAATTGGCTCCCTTCGGTCGCTAATTGGCTCCCTTCGGTCGCTAATTGCGGTTCATGCGAAATCCAGGTAAGGCAAATTGTTTTATTAGTTGGTAAACTGATTGGAGATGCGCTCGATGGCATACCGGGCCATTTCGGCGGTCTCTTCGTTTTTCTCGAGTTTCTTCAGCACGGGAAGGGCTTTATCGGTGCCGGTAAAACTCAGTTCATTAAGGATGAAGTTTTTGGCATCTGCAGTTCCCGTTCCGCCGAGGAACTGGAGCAGGAGTTTTTCGACGGCGGCAAATTTCTCTCCGCCATCATTGTTGCTCCGGATGTACTGCTTGAGATCCTCGAGGTTGGTACGGGTATCGCCTGCTTTGTAATCCTTCAGGTTTGCAAGAAGTTCTTCAATGGTTAAGGCCCTGAACATCGGCCATTTGCTCTCCAGGGAGAAAGCAGGAAAGGCTTCAGGAACTGCCTGGGTTACTTTACCGGTGGCTGCCCATTCGGCGCCCCGCTGCGTAGTGACGATAAAGCCGACACACTCCATGGCCGGGTAGGCGGAATCGCCCGCGGCATGACCCAGCACAGTATGGAAAACACGACCCTTGCCGTAATTAATGGTCATCAGGATGGGCTCATGCTCACCGGTTCCCCCTTTGGAGGTATCGGCAAAGGCGGTGGCCAGAACCGTGAGGTTCTCAGCCGGTCCGCGGAGCTGGCTGTACAGTTCGTCCTGACAATGCATCCAGGCCTTTGGCAGCCCCTGCACGATCGGGTGAACCGAATCGCGCATGGTTACCCGGAAGGCATGCTGGCTGCCGTGCGATCCGCCGGGTCCGGGGGTGGTGTCACGCACCAGCTGGCCATTCCTCCAGCGGAGGTAGGGGCCGTCCTTTTCGGTGCGGTTTCCCCATCCGCCAACGCCGATGATCTTGTTGAACTCCGTCCACTCGGGGAATGAATTGTCGGCAGCATGGTAAACCACAACGCCGCCGCCGCCCGAAACGTAGCTTTCAAAGGCTTTTTGTGTTTCAGCCGGCCAGGCTTCGCCGTTGTAGTCGAGCACCACCAGCTGGTACTTCGAAAAATCGGGCTTGAAGGTCGACATATCTGCCTTGGCAGCCGGCGACTGGGCGATTTCGGCGGAAAAGAGCCCCGAATTTTCGAGGATCTGTTTCAGTGCCGGGGTTGATCCCTTCCACTCGTGGTTGTTCTGGCCCGTGATGATCAGTGCGCGATTGGGAGCCTTGGAGGTGGGTGACTTCGTACAGGAGGGAGACAGCAGCACCAGGCCGAGGATCCCAGTCAGTATAATCAGTGAGGATATGATCTTTTTCATTGCTTTCGGGATTAGGGTTAGTTGCCTTCGAGTTTCCATGGGCTGCGGAACGGGCGCCTCAGCATGCGGGCGGCCACCGGATCGCCGATGATTTCCTGGGTATCCGGGTTCCATTTGATTTTGCGGCCGGTGAGCATGGAGATTTCGCCGAGCAGGGCCGCCGAAATGGAACGGTGGGCAACCTGGCAGGGGGTGATGGTCTCCTTGCGTGAACGGATGCAGTCGAGCAGGTTCTGTGCATGGTCGAGGCTCCGGTACAGACGGGTCTCATTGTCTCCGATCTTCTCTTCCAGGATCTTCGGATCGCTGGCGAAGAGGCGGTTGCCGCGGTCGACATGGATCCAGGCACCGTTTTCGCCGTACCAGCAGACACCCATTCCGTGGGGTACTGCACGGGCGTTGGCGTAATGGAACTCAACGCCGGTGGCGTATTTGGCGTGGATCGAGTATTCCACGGGAACATCAAAGATGCCTTCGCGCGGATAAACACCTTTTCCTTCAATTTCGATGGGACCCGTGCGGTCGAGGCCCAGTCCCCAGTGGGCGATGTCTATATGGTGACCGGCCCAGTCGGTGAGCTGGCCGCCCGAGTAGGCGAGTATCCATCTCCAGTCCCAGTGGCAGACGCCGCGGTACGGCTCCTTCGGGGCGGGCCCGAGCCACATGTCCCAGTCGAGCCCCTCGGGCACCGGCTGAACAGCGTTGAATCCGCGGGCCGGACCGCCATCGGGCAGGCCAACCTCAACAAAGTGAACTTTTCCGATGCGGCCGTTGATGACCAGCTCACAGGCGCGGTGGAAATGAGCTTCGGAACGCTGCCAGCTGCCGGTTTGCCAGATCACGCCGTTTTTCTCAACGGCGTCGATGATCTGCTTCCCTTCCCAGATGGTACGGGCAAGCGGTTTTTGGCCGTAGATATCATACTTCGCATTGGCGCAGGCCACGGCAATGATCCCGTGCCACTGGTCGGGCAAAGCGAGAATAACTGCGTCGACCTTCTCCTTGGCGATGAACTCGCGGTAATCGGCATACGCACGGGCATCGGTGTTGCCGTACTTCGCGTCGATAGCCGTTTTGGCCCCGTCGCGGTGCTTCTTGTCGACGTCGCAGGCGGCAACCATCTGTACTCCGGTAATTCCCATGAAGCTGTGCATGTCACCGGTTCCCATCGATCCCGATCCGATGACTCCCATCACGATCCGGTCGCTGGCGGCAACGGCGCCATCCTTACCCAGGGCGGTTCCGGGGATGATGTAGGGGAGGGCAATGGCTGCCCCGGCGGCCCCGGCCATCTTCCCGAAGAAGGACCTGCGGTTTATGCTTTTCTTTTCACTCATAGTTGTTAAGGTTTAATCCCCGTAAAGTTGATAAAACCTGACAGGTTTTCAACACCCTCCGGGGTTTAATTTTACATTTCTTGAGCAGGCGGCAAGATATTGCACGCATCGGGTAAGAGCCCGTGACGGTGTTCAATGCTATTCCCGCTTCAGCCGGAATATCTGCAGGATCGGGTTGTCTTCCTCGCTGCTCGCCCCGACAAGTGTGACAAGCTTGGCTCGTTTTTCGGGAAACCGGATTTCAGAAGGCCGCCCGCAATCCGGTGCCATTTTATCCCTGAGGTCGATTACCTGGTGAGCCACCGTGAATAATCCGCGTTGCGGGAGCAGCACCGAAGGATCGGAGATGCCGTCGATGTCGTTGACGTAGCGGCGCCGGTACACGGTGTCGGGCGGGCAGGGCGGAAGTTTTTTCAGGCTGAAGAGCTCACCCGTGGATTTGTTATAAACCATTTCCGACTGCCTGCCCGGAGCGATCATGGTGCCCAGGATGAAATAGCCGGGCAACTCAGCCAGCCAAAATACATTCGTATAATCAGACATCCGCTTGTGAAGGCCGGATACCAGGTACGGCCCGGGGAGGTGGTCTGCCGCGACCGGAAAAACGGCCAGTGGCTTCCGTTCCCGCCCCGCCCAGGTAAACAGCGTGTCGAAACCGAACTGCCTGAAGCGAAGCGAGCCGTTGTACAGGTAAAAGTCGCCGGAATTCCAGGAAAAACCGTTACCGGCTGTCACGCCGGTGCTCACCGGATACAGCGAATCGGTCTGCAGCCACTCCCGGTTGATTTTGCGGATGAGGCAGAAATTCTTCGTTTCGAGCATGGGGTACTCCATCCGGAGCCAGATCTCATCGGAACTGCCCACCAAAATCCCCGCCACCTCCCCTCCGAGTTGTTCCTTACTGGCAAAACTGCCGGTCACATTCCCTTCGAAATCGTAGCGGATGATCACATCGCGCTGGTAGTCGTTGGCCAGTATAAAGGTTTCCTCCGGATCGGTTACCACCGTCGACAGGCTGGTATACTCCTGCGGTCCTTTCCCCTCCCCGCCGATTTTCCGGATGAACTTCCCGTCGCGCCCGAAGAGGTAAATCTGTGCCGGATCGTAATTCTGCACCGCCAGGATATATTTTTCCCCGACCGAGTAGCTAGCCCATGACAGCAGGCACTCCTTCGTCGTCTCCAGCTTTACATACTCCACATCATCAATGATCTCGCTCAGCCGGAACTCCTTTTCGTTCCCTGCCCCTTTCAGGATGTCGATGGTGGTGATGCCGGCCGGCTCCTTCGGCTGGCAGCCCGCAAGCAGCAGGAAGGTTAGGAGGTTAATGGTTACGAGGTTAGGTGCTTTCATATGGCGATTGCTTTATATCTTTTTTGCCTTACATGGGGGGTGGGACAACCCACCACCAGTTTGTCCCACCCCCTTCAGCCCTATTTCCGCCACCCGAATATGGCCACATCCCCCGCATCAACCTCCAGCGTTGAAACGTACCGCTCCGCCGGCACCACCGTTCCGTCCTTCAGCACCCTCTTTACTCCGGGGCCAAATTCCGTGGTCAGCAGCATGGGGTTCCGGAAATCCCGGTTAACCACCACCAGGAACTGGTCTTCCCCGTTTTGCAATAACGATACGACAGCCCCCGTACCGGTGGTTTCGAGCTTTTTAACCGGAACCGGCAGCGCAACAGGCCTCACGGTGCCGCGGGGTATCACCGTTCCGGTGTGGCCGACCGAGATTACCCGTGCACCGCTGAACACCGGCGACAATGCCTTTATTTCGCCGTTAACCTGTTTCATCCGGTCCCAAACCTCGGTCCTCAGTCCTCCTTCAGTTATCGGGCCATGATGAAAGTCCCACGGCGTCCCTGACGGCGTCCAATACGTAAAATACTGAATCCCCTGGGCCCCGTAGGCCAGGTCGCTGAACACCTGCAGCCGCAGCTCGGCCAGGGTGGGGATCGGATAGGCCCCATGGGCCACTGTAAGCGCGAATGCCCAGAAAGGTTTGCCGGCCTTGCGTGCAGCGGCGGAAATGATTTCCAGGTTTTCGTACCATTCCGGGCGGAGGGAGTCACCGATAACCGGGTAGTGGTCGAATGAAATAACGGGAACCGGCACTTCCTTTATAAACAAATCCACATGCTCACGGTAGGTCGGCGTGCCCAGCTGCTTCTCATCGGCATAGTTGGGAAAGAGGTTCAGGTAACAAAAATGCCTGTCATCCTCAGCTTGTATCGCCCGTGCCCAGTCGCCCAGCTCCGGAAAATCGTCCCTGCCCGGCTCATCGCGCAGCATGTAGCCGGCGGTTGCCGGGTGGCTGCGGAACCGCTTCACCGTTGAAGCCGGATCGGTTTTCAGTTCGGGGCACGATACGATCATGCTAATACCGGCCTTCCGGGCTACATCCAGGGCCTTTGCCATTGATGTGGCATCCGGATAGTTGGTGAGGTTCATGGTGATCCCCGATTCCTTCAGCTCGCGGAACCGCTCCGGGGTAGTCTCTTCGGGAGGTATGCCGTACCAGGCCAGGATGGGGATTTCGCCTCGGGTTATGAGCTTTTCCTGCGCCCCGGCCGGGAAGGAGCAGCATGCCACAACCACGAAAAGCAACGATAATATTTTCATAAACAGGAAGTTATTTCTTCATATACCGTTCGTGCCCGTTTTACAGGGAACCCTGCATTTTCGGCTGCGTCAAGCATGTCCTGTGGCGACGGGTTCCCCTGGCCGTTTATGGTGGTGGAGTGGTTTCCGTTAAAACCGTCGGACGGAACCAGGTCGTATGCCGGGGCCAGCCTCCAGCCACCGTTTTTGCACAGAAATGAAAAATTCTTCACATGGTCGTCCTTGTTGCCCCTGACCACGTTGAACACCATGATCCGGAACAGGGATTCAACCTCGTCCATATTGCGGGTGAGGATCAGCGTGGCCTTCATCAGGTCGCTGTAGTCCGTCGAGGGCAGCCGGTGGCTGGCATATAGCAGCCCGCCCGCGGTATGCATATGGATCCTGTTTTCGCCTTCCCGGTCGAACCGCCTGACACCGAAATACTTACCCTCAAAGAGGCGGGTTTCAGGCATCAGGATGCCGCATTTTTGCGCATCCAGCGAATACTGATACTCGATGGCCCCGATATCCCGGGGATCATTTCGGGAAGGGAACTTTACCAGCCAGTGATCGCCGTCCATCGTAAGCATGACTTTTGGCCGGGCGCCTGCCGAGGAGCCGTTCTTCCTGTATAACAGGTCGAGATCGGCGCTGCTTTCCTCGTTCAGAACCTTCGCCGCCTCACCGGCCAGGTAATCCAGATCCGACCGGTCGCTGTCATTGTCGATCCGGTTTTCGGGATGATAGGTTAAGGCTCCCATACCGGAACTCCCCACGATGCTCAGCCGATAGAGCGGGGTGAGGGTGCCGGGCCGTATCCTCTCCCTTGCCAGCAGGCGGTCGAGCAGCAGGTTGCCCCAACCGTCCGGCAGACTGTCGTTGAAAACCCCGAAGAGGCCTTCAAAAGGTTCCGGCCGGGCTGTGAAAGCTCCGGACCTCAGCGGCAGGTAAAAGGGAGAAATGGAGAATCCCGTTTCGATCCAACCCGCATCGTATTCGAACACACACCGGCGATCCGGGGCCATGGCCAGTCTGCCAACGGTTGCCCCATCGAGGCAGACCTTCAGTATGTCAGCCGGTTCAAGCATTTTTCCTGCCTCGTTGCCGGGACCTGGCCTCTTTCACCTTGATCAGTTCATCAATGCTCCGATACTGCTGCTGAGTGAAAAGCCGGTGAAATTCATCCGTGGCCTCCAGGGCTACCGCGATCATCAGCAGATGTTTAAGTGATATTTCCGAAAGGGTTTCAAACCGTTTCAATGTGCCCAGACTGACCCCTGAGCGTTTGGCCAGTGCCTGCTGCGATAAGTCTGCCTCCAGCCTCCGTTGTTTCAGGTTCCGGGCAATTTCCCGGGCAATGGCCCTGGGATTGAAATCGTCGAGTACAAGATCAATATCGGATAAAATATTATCTTTTATATCCATATAACAAATATACGGATAATATTTTAGATATTAAAAACTCCACTTCAGCCGCAGGAATCCCATGGTCGCCTTTTGTGCCGCCCCCGGCTGCAATTCCACGCTGAAATGCTGGAGAATGATGGAAAGATCCAGGTTCTGCCGGATCGAGAGGTCGAGGGTGGGACCGGCATAGAAGCCATTCAGCTTCGGGAAATACATGCCGGCAGCTCCCACGTTGATGAGAGGGGTTACCGGGTAGCTCAGCGCGGTGAAGAAGGTGTGCGGAGCAAAGGAGAGGTCGCGCACCGTAAGGTTGCGGTAATAAAAGTCGGCAAAGGAGGTCAGGTTCATGTCCTGCGCCGCCTGGTTGTAAAGGTATTCCAACTGGATGCTCAGGTTGAAGGGCGCAACATAACTAGCACCCATACCGGCAATAGTGGCGGGCCCCGGGTGGGAGATCATCTTCCGGGGATACAGGTAGGTAAGTTCCCCGTTTACCGCCACGGGACCGATATTGCCTGAAAAACCGCCGCCTGCTACAATCTCCCTTTCGTCGAGCATGCCGCCGAGAAGCTGGACATCGATACCCTGCAGCGTGGTGCGGAAAAGGCCGGCAATGCTGGAGGTGCCGGAGCTGTTCATCTTTCCGGCAACCTCAATGTGGGTGGCGGGGGTGAAGTAGTATTGCAGCCGGATGGCATCGCTGCCCGGCCGTTCGATGTAGTCAAAGTCGAAAAAACTGTAGGCGTTGAAGATATCGTTGGGGTTCCATACGTAGTTCATCCCCCAGTTGATGCGCTGCCGGCCGATGGTGGCCTGCAAACGCCCCATTCTCAGGTCGAGGTAAACCCTGTCGATCGTACTGTTAAGGATGTAAGATTTGCCGGACGCCAGATTCCGGCTCATGTCAACCCAACCCCTGTCCTGCCCGATCATTTCTGCATAGCCGGGAACATCCCTGACGGTTTCACCATACAGGAAGCGGGTTCTCGCCTCTACGGCCACCGTTGCCGTGCAGCCCAGGTTCAGCTTGAAATTAAGGCGGTTGTGCAGCAGGTTGTCGAGGGTCCACGGATCGGAGGGTTTGGTGACCATGGCCGACGGCATGTCGGAGAGATAGCCGGTGAGTGAGGCGGTGACCTGGGCCGGGGAGGGCGGGGTGAGGAGGAGGGCGAACAATATTAGAATCGTGACGCGTGACGCGTGACGCGGAAGAGTCGTGATGCGTGACGCGTGACACGGAAGAGTCGTGATGCGTGATGCGTGACGCGGAAGAATCGTGACGCGTGATGCGTGACGCGGAAGAGACGTGACGCGTGATGCGTGATGCGTGACGCGAAAGGTCCGGCAGGTGCGGCACCCCCTTGTTTCAGGGGGGCCGGGGGGGTACGCTTCACGCTTCACGCGTAACGCGTCACGACCATCGCCATCGGTTGGAGGTATCATGATCGAAGATTAGTGCTCAGGATACGAAATATCACTATGAACCCTCCCGTCCTCAATCGTCACCACCCGGTGCGCCTTGGCCACCACCCGGGCATCATGCGTGGAAAAGATGAAGGTGATCTTTTCCTCGTGGTTGAGGCGCTCCATGATATCGAGCAGGGTTTCGGCGGATTTCGAGTCGAGGTTTGCCGTAGGTTCGTCGGCCAGGATGAATTTGGGTTTGGAGGCCAGCGCCCGCGCTACGGCCACGCGCTGCTGCTGCCCGCCGGAGAGCTTGCCCGGACGGGCGTTCATCCGGTCGCCAAGGCCAACCTGGTCAAGAAGTTCCTTGGCACGCTGCTGCCTCTCTGCCTTTGGCTTGCCCTGCAGGTGCATGATGAATTCCACGTTTTCCAGGGCGGTAAGCACTGGTATCAGGTTATAGGCCTGGAATACGAAACCGATATTCCGCATCCGGAAGTCGATTACCTCCCTCGGCTTCAGCTGGTTCAGGTCGACTCCGTCGATCAGGATGGTGCCGGAAGTGGGTGAGTCAAGTCCGCCGAGAATGTTCAGCAGCGTTGTCTTGCCCGACCCCGAAGGCCCTACGATGGTGGTAAACTCCCCTTCTGTAAAGTTCAGGCTGATCCCGTCGATGGCGGTTACCGGCACGCTGTTCCGGTCGTCGTAAGTTTTGGTGAGGTTGTTGATCTCTATGATGTTCATGGTGTGTATGTTAGCCCCCCCAGACTGAAGTCTGGGGTTAATGATGTCTTCGTAGTGTACTTTACCTGTCATTTTATTAGGAGACGCATTTATGCGTCTCTACATCTCATTGTTGGTTTTCCGCATCACGTGTCACGCGTCACGCGTCACGATTCTTCCGCGTCACGATTCTTCCGCGTCACGCATCCCGCGTCACGCGTCACGATTCTTCCGTCACTCGTCCCTCTGCCCCCAACGCCTCCGCCGGATTCATCTTCAACGCCCTCCACGCCGGATAGGCGGAAGCCAGCAGCCCGGTAACCACCACCAGGAGACCGACGAGCAGATAGAAATCCCAGGTAAGGCTCGGGTACATGACTGCACTGAAGCCCATTGCCTCCAGTCCCTGCTGGGCATAGGCCGTCAGGTCGATCCCCTTGCGGCTGAAGATGCCGATCACCACCGCCCCCGCGGCCATGCCGGCCAGCGCACCTGTCACACACAGCAAAACCGATTCGAGGATGATCATCAGGAATACCTTCAGCCTGCTCATGCCCACCGCGATAAGCATCCCGAACTCCTTTACCCGTTCGAGTACCACCATCAGCATGGTGTTGACGATCCCGAAGCCCAGCGCGGCCATGATGATGATAATCATGATGAGGCTGAGCAGAACAATCTGGTCGTTAAGCATGGCTAAATCCGGAAGAAGTTTTTTCCAGCCCAGTACATCGAGTCCGGGAAATTTTGCCCCGAGCGCGGCAACCGTGCCGTCCATCAGTTCCGGATCCTCCATGAAGACGGCCACTTCGTGCGCCGATCCTTCGGGAAGGATAGCCAGTGGGGCCAGATCGGTTTTCCTGACGAAGACATTCATCTCCTCGAAGGCCTTGTTATCCATGCGGTAAATCCCGCATACCCGGAATGAGCCACCCGTCAGGTTGCCATCGGCCGACTGGAAGGTGAGCACGATCCTGGTGTTGACTTTCACTTTCAGCCGGCGCGCCAGTTTTTCGCCGATCACAACCGGGTTGCGCTGGGAACTCCCGAACCAGGTACCGGTGCTGTCCTTCAGCCATGTATTGAGAATCGCCGGATCCGTGATCTTAAGCTTCATGGCCAGTGTGGCCGAATCATAAACAGCCGAGTGGAGTTCGGAAACCTGTTTCTCCTTTTCAGGATCGATCCCCGAAACGGTTACCCCCGTTGAGGCGGCCGGACTGTTGATCATGGTCATGATTTTCAGGCGGCTTGCCGCCGCCTTTACGCCCGGCAGGCTTTCGGCAAATTGTACGATGCCGGCCGGGTCGGGAAGGGTGAGGCCGACTTCAGGGTTTTCCATGAAGCGCTCATCATGCAGCTGGATGTGCGCGGTTTCTTTGGTAAGCGCCTCTTTCATGCGGCGGTCGCTCATGCCTTTGTACACCGCTGTTGAGAACAGGCCGCCGAAAATCCCGAAGGCCATGGCCCCCATTACGATCAGGCTGCGGACCTTGTTGCGCCAGATGTTTTTCCAGGAAAGGGATGGTATCATAATTAATAGGTGTCGGGTGTAAGGTGTCGGGTGTAAGGTGTCGGGTGTC
>CAYWHP010000009.1:63865-66764 GCA_964457845.1 uncultured Porphyromonadaceae bacterium
TCGGGTGTAAGGTGTCGGGTGTAAGGTGTCGGGTGTCGGGTTTTGGGTGTCGGGTGTCAGGTGTCGGGTGTCAGGTGTCAGGATCGGAGGGCTTTGGTTACGCTCAGTCGGGTGACGTTCCAGACAGGGAGAATGACAGCTGCCAGGATGATGAGCATGGCTACGAGGGTCTGGCTGACAAAGTAGCCGGCCTCCCAGGCCATCGGCATGATGGGTTCCATCCCGTATTGGATGATCGATTCGGCCATCTGCCCGGTAAGGCGGATGGGGTGGATGTATCCGAGGTATACAACCGGGATGGCCAGCGCAATTCCGCCAAGGGTGGCAACGATACCCATGATGAACATTTCCAGTGTCAGGATCACGCCCAGCCGGTGCTTCTGCATGCCAACGGCCACCACAACGCCGAATTCCCGACGCCGCTCACTGGTCATCATCTGAACGGTGCCGAACACCCCGAACCCGATGATCAGGTAAAGCAGGCCCAGCATGATCTTTCCGCTTGCGTTGTCGGATTCGATCTGCTGCACCAGTTCAACAAGGATTTTGTCCCAGGTGCGGACATCGTAACCTTCACCCAGCACAGACTGAAGGCTGGCTTCGGTTGCCGCCTGACCGGTGCTGTTTTTCAGGTCGATCGATACCGACGTCACACGATTTTCGGCCGAAAAGAATTGTTGTGCAAGACCCAGCGGCAGGTAAACCAGCTTGTTGTCGAGATCCGGAGAGGGGAAGCGGATGATGCCCTTGACGGGGTATTTCCCGGCAGCACCTGCTCCGTGGTAGCCCTGCGAAATAAGCACAAGCGTATCACCCACACCCAATTTCAGGAATTTTGCCAGCCGTTCGGATACCAGCGCCGCACTGTCGCTGCCGGCCAGGTAGGAACCGGCAACCAGCTTTTCCGAGAGGCGGGTAAGCTGATCATCTTTAGCCGGATCGGTGCCGACCAGCAACACTCCCTTGGTCTGGTTCCCCGAACTGGCCAGCGCAAAGGATTCCAGGCGCGGCACGGCAAGCGCGACATTTGCGGTATTCTCCATCCTGGAAAGGAGGGTATCACTGACCAGGAACGTATTTTCCAGAACCTTGTCCGACTGGTAGTTGCGATCAAATACCTGGATGTATCCGGTATAGGCCTGCACCACGTTGTCTACCATTTTACGGTAGGATCCAAGCTGAAACCCCCTCATCACGATGGAGAAGAAAACAGCAAACAATATAGAGGCCATGGTAATCAGCGAGCGGCGCTTATTCCGCCAGATGTTGCGCCAGGCCATGATCATGTAGTATTTCATAACCAATAGTTTATCCGGTTATTTAACCGTTTTCATATTTTGCTGGGAAAAAATGCCATCATCAAGCTTAACATCGAAATCCATGGATTGGATGACCACCAGCGTGCGGTTTTCGGCATTATCGGCGGGGATGATTTCCATGCGGGTCGGTATGCGCCGGCCATCCATCACTTTAATGTCGCCGGCGGTTTCGGTTCTCATAAGGGTTTGGTTTTCATCATAATATTCCGTCTTCAGGAACAGGTAATCGTCGCTGCTTACCCAGGTGATGATTTTCCCCCACACGATGCTGGTTTCCTCCAGCGGTACCAGGTTGATTTTATAACACCTTATTCCGTTGAAGTCTTCCGTGCCAGCGAGCTCATGCCGGTAGTCGGCCACTAGCGACGATTCGTTCAGAATGTCGTCGTTCGTGTAGTCGGAGCCCATCCATCCCTGCGCCATCATGGAGGGGGGCAGCTTAACCAGCCTGCCGATGGAAGGGACATAGTTCCACATGTCATTGCCGCGCTTCAGGAAAGCCTGGCCCTTTTCCCTGGCCGGTTCGGTAACGAGCGTCAGGGCAAGGTCGCGGCCCTTGGCCCAGTTTTTAAATCCGATGGTGCGTTCCCAGGTGGGGCGCTTTATCGTCATGGTCATTGTACTGATACTGCTTTCGCCCTGCATGTTGCGGTCGGCTTTGTCAATGATCTGCTTTGCGGAGGGCTGCTGTGCCGGCAAGGGCATTGCCAGTGAGAGCACCGTTATTGCTGTGAGACAGCTGATTATAGTTTTCATTTGTTATCTGAATAATTCGAAAACAGCTTTTTCCATTTTATCGAGGTCAACCATTCCGGGCGAAATGAAATAGGAGAGGCCCACGCCGTCGATGGTATTTGCCAGAAGCATGGCCTTTTCCAGCGGGTTGGGGTCGCCCTGGCTTTCGAAATAGATGGACACATCCCGGATGAGGTGGTCGAGGGTTGCCCGAAACTGGTTCTGGGAAACATCCAGGACCCCCGGCTGGAAGAACACGGTAAAGAGGAGGCGGTAAAACTCAGGTTCCCTCCGGATCAGCTCAAAACCACCATGGATGTACATCTGCAGCTCCTCGGGAGTGTCGATTTCGTGGCGGATCTCCTCGGTGATGTGGTGGAACTTTTCTATCCCGAGCGCCATGATCGAATCCAGGAGATCCTCCTTCGACTTGAAGTAATTGTATAAAAGTCCCTTCGAAATGCCGGCGTATTTGGCAATGCGTGCAACCGATGCCGTATGGTACCCTTCGCGGGCAAACAGCTCCAGCGCCGCCTGCATGATCTGGAGCCTCCTTTCCCCGCGGATCTCCTCAAACTGTTTTGCTGTTCTCGGTGCCATGATGCCTGATTTTGGTTGAACGGTCGGTCAAAGATAAGGTGTCGGTTTGAGAATTCCAAATTTAAATTAATAATTGTGCTCCCTGCGGTCGCTAATTGGTTCGCTGCGCTCACTAATTGGCTCGGCTGCGCCTCGCTAATTGTGCGGGCTTTGCCCGCTAATTAGCTCGCGAAGCGAGCATATTTAGTGAGCGCAGCGAACCAATTAGCGACCGCAGGGAGCACAATTAGCGACCGCAGGGAGCA
>CAYWHP010000010.1:0-7932 GCA_964457845.1 uncultured Porphyromonadaceae bacterium
GGAGAGGGGGCCGGGGGGTGAGGTCGCAGGGAGCGCGGGAGAGGGGGCCGGGGGGGTGAGGTCACCCCTCCCGTTCCCTTATCTTCACCACCCCCTCCACCATCGCCATAAACCCATCCACCGGCACATACCCCGCAATCGAATTGCCCGATCCAAGGGCAAATCCGTTTCCTTCGCGGCGGTAACGCGTGCCCTTGTCGATCACCATCCGGAGGATGTCGTCGGGTGCGTTCAGACATATATCGTTCACATCAATGCCGCCCATCAGACCGATCCGGCCTGAATAGAGACGAACCCATTCATCGAACACGGCAATCTGGTCCTCATTGGAGTGCTTGGCATCAATGCCGGCAGCGATCAGGTCGTCCATCACCGGGAAAATATTTCCGCAGCTGTGGAGGAGAAACTTCTTGCCGGCACCGTGAACGATATCGATCACGCGACTGTACTGGGGAATCAGGTGCTGCCGGATCACATCCGGTTCGAAAAAGGTGGATGTTTTAAATCCGATATCGTCACCCATCCGAAAAAAAACAAAAATGTCGGAATAACGCTTTACCATTTCGGTCCATAACGTAGCGTAGAGGTCGCCGATACGTTTGTAAAGGTCTGCAAAAAGTTCAGGATCAAGATATTGCATAACAGCCAGATTCTGAAAGCCCACAAGGTCCTCGCTGGTTTCGTAAATACCGTATCCGCATCCTCCCCACACCTTCATTCCTGGGGGCAGGATGGTCCGTATGGCTTCGAGATGAGGCGTATAGGTTTTCCAGAAGAGCCCGGGAAATTCATCAAAGGGGTAGCGTTCGAAATCTTCACGTGTCTGAATCGGACCTTCCATGCCGCCGTTGATGGCGCCATGGCCCGGCAGGATCTCACAAATGGCCGCCTCATAGGCAAAAGAGTCGTAGGTCATGTCGCGCCAGAAATGGCTGATCCGTCGGTAATAGTCCTGGTAATCAGCTGCTGCGGAGCCCTGGATTCCGAGGTCATCGCCAACAATTTTCCGGATAAAGGGGGCATCGATGGCGTGCTCATATAGCGGCAGCCGCACCGGCCGCCTGTTTTCGACCACCGCAAGAATGTTGCGGAAGTCGGGTTCGAATTTTTCCTGTTTCATGTTCAGATGGTTGCTCCGGTAAGGGCGCTGAGCAACTCCCTGCGCGCCAGCCGGTAGCGGCTGATATCCTTGTCGTACTGGTCGAATGCCTGGAAGAGCCGGTCGGTGATTTGTACCGCCACCTCAGGCTTCTGCTGTTTTAGCTGGAACAGCAGCTCGTAATCTTCCATGCCGATGCGGTGGGCCTCGAACCGCTGGCTCGAGAGCGGCCCGGTTTTGCCCGGATATACGATATGCGAATCGCCGGCAGGAAGAAAGTTGTTTTCATTTCCATGGCGTCTGACGAGCTCCTCCCAAGGTTTTCCGCTATGCATGTTGAAACCCCAGTGGAGGTACCCCTGGAGATCGTATTTCGAACAGGCCCAGCCCACATATACCTGGCGGAGCCTCTCCTGGTCGACAAGCCGGTTGATCCACGGCCCGCCGGGAATCAGGCAGGTGTATACCCAAACGGCATCGCCGGCAGAACGGCGCTGCCTGAAAAAGTCGATGTTCTTCTGATATTCCTGTACCTGCGGACACCAGCAATCAACCACTCCGCTGAGCGCCACGGTCATCGTGGCTTCCAGGATCCGGATCCCGGGATCCATTGACTTCAGCAGCTCAACCGTGGATTTGTAGCGGTCGACATACTCTTCGGTGGGCTCGTCGAACACACCCTGCACCCAGCGACCTTCCCATCCGTTCTTCTTCATAAGGCCGATGACCGGTTCCGCCATCGAACGTATAATTTTCTGCCCTTGCTCCGAAACAGCCGGAACCTCGCCAAGGCCGGGCACCGGCAGCGCTACCAGGAATGCATCCGATTCCCAGTTGCGACGGGTGCAGAAGGGCGCACCCTGAATGGTGGAGAGCCCTTCAGAAAGGAATGTATTGATGTACCTTTCCAATCGCTGTCCGTAGAATTCGGCAACGGTACCGTCGGAATTGTATCGGTAAAAGTCGCTCCAGATGAACCAGAAGGTGTTCTGCCTGCCTCGCGCCATCAGCTGGGCATACTTGCGCAGCATGCCCCAGAAGGGTTCCGACCAGAGCTCCACCTGGTGATCCTTGCACAGGTTGCCGAGGTTCAGCCAGTTAACGTAGTTCAGATGGGCCTGGTGAAGGGGCGGGATCTGCACGGGATACACATTCACGGTAAACTCAAGCTTTTTAACCTGACCTTTTTGCGTGATATGCACAGTAAATACCTGCTTACCGGCCGGAAAACTGCTGCCGATGGGAATCTCGAGCCGCAGTGCCTGCACCGGTTTTCCCGGGATATAACCCGATTGAACGGGATCCATCGCCTCATAAATCCGGAAAGGAGCCTTACGGATGACGAAGGGGTTGGGTTTACCGTCCCATTTCTCTGTACGGCTCTCCACTCCTGTATTTTCAGCCACCGGAACATCGATCAGGAAGTACCAGTTGGTGTAGAATTTGTCGAGCATTCCTTTGGCCGCCACGGTAAACCGGATCGCTTCGCCCGGAATCATGTCGTTCAGCAGGATGTTCACCCCGGCCGTGCTGCCGCGGCAAACATCAACCGTATAGGCGGTTACCGGATTCTCGATCTTGGTGTCGGGGTAGAGCGCTTCCAGCTCGTCGAACATGCTTGCACGGAACGGATCGGGGTCCTTCCCCGGCATAAAGCCTGCCAGGACGACCAGCGCCAGACTGACAGGTATCAGCCGCCAGAAACGATGGATCAGGTCTAGTATGGGTCTTTTTTTCATGTTCTGCGGCTTAGTCATTTTTATAAACACGTTCACCGGCAATCCAGGTTTGGGCCGTCTTAACACCCGGAACCCGTGTCGGTTCTATCAGCATGATATCCTCCTCGAGAATGGTGAAATCGGCCATTTTGCCGGGCTCGATGCTGCCCCGCTCCTCCTCCTCGAAGCAGGATTTTGCCGCCCAGATGGTCATCGCCTTCAGTGATTCCTCGCGGGTGAGGGCGTTTTCGGGCTGCCAGCCGCCGGTGGGCCAGCCCGACTTATCCATGCGGGCGAAGCCTGCATAGAAGCCGAAGAGCGGGTTGATGCGCTCCACCGGGAAGTCGGAACCGTTGGGGATCCACCCGTTCTGCTCCATGAGCCTTTTATAGGCGTAGGCTCCCTTTATGCGTTCATTGCCAATGCGTTCGGCGGCCCAATACATGTCGGATGTGGCATGTGTGGTTTGTACCGAGGGGACAATGCTGAACTGCCCGAAAAGGCTAAAATCATTGGGGTGGATCACCTGCGCGTGCTCGATCCGCCAGCGCCTGTCGTTCGTTGTTTTCAGAATTTCTTTGTAGATGGTGAGCATCAGGCGGTTGGCGCTGTCGCCAATGCAATGTGTATTAACTTGATAACCTGCATCATATGCTTGACGGCAAATACCTGCAAGGTAATCCTTCTCGTTTACCTGAAGTCCCGATTTTTCGGGGGCGTCACTGTAGGGCTTGAGCATCAGGGCGCCGCGGGAGCCGAGTGCACCGTCGGCATAGAGCTTCACCGATCGCACGTTGAGCCTGTCGGTTTTATAAATGCCGTTCTTAACGAATTCGTTGATATTCTGTTCGGTGGGGGCGAGCATGGCATAGATGCGCATCTTCAGGCGCCCTTCCTTCTGCATGCGGTCCATGAGCCGGATGGTGGAGGTTCCCAAACCGGCATCGGCCACCGAAGTGAGCCCCACTGCAAAGCAGTTTTCCTGGGCCCGGAGCAGGGCCGCATCCTCTTCAATTTCAGTCATTCCGGGTATAAGTCTGGAAACCAGGTCCATGGCATTATCCACCAGCACGCCGGTGATGCGGTTGCCTTCGCGGATGATTTCGCCGCCGGTTACTTTGGTTGTTGCATCAATGCCGGCCAGTTTCAGTGCCACCGTGTTTACGAAGGCGGCGTGGCCGTCAACCCGTTTCAGATAGACCGGCTTATCAGGAAACAGGCTGTCGAGCTCCTTACGGTCGGGGAATTTCTTAACCGCCCAGTCGTTCTGATCCCAACCGCGCCCTTGCACCCACTCCGAAGGAAACTGCAGCTGGTTTTCCATCAGGCGGGCGAGGATTTCCTCCATTCCCGTCGTGCCGGCGAGATCGGCGTACCGCAGGCTTCCCGCATAGCCGTCGAAATGGCAGTGGGCATCGTAAAACCCCGGATATACGGGCTTTCCGCCCATGTCGATCACCTGTTCTGACCGGTACGCCTTGGCGATTTCGTCATTGGTTCCGGCAGCAAGAAAGCGACCCTCCTTTACGGCAAAACTCTCTGCGATCCTGAAATCCCCGTCGACCGTGTAGATTTTCGCGTTTTTAACGATGAAATCGGCATCTTCGGCCTGCCGGCAGGAGGAGACGCCAATGGAAGTGAGCAGAATGGCCATGAGGGAGAGGATTTTCATTTTCAGGAATGCTTGTTGTTAACAAAATTAGAAAAATCGGCCAATGCATCATTTTTTCCTTTTGTATCCGTTAATTTTATGTAATCAAGCCAATCTCTGTTTATGAACCTGAAAAAATCGAAAATCTCTCCGGCCGTCGTCATGGCACTCATGCTGCCTGTGCTGCTTGCCCTTGTGTTTTCCGGCTGCGATTATATTCTTCCAAATAAGCCCCCCTATGTTGAAAAGATCAAGCCTGCTGACAGTTTGTCGTTTTCGATAGGTCAGGTTGTTAATTTCCAGGTTAATGCATACGATGTCGATGGCTCGGTTGTTCAGGTCTCGTTTAAGGCGCCGAATGCTGAAGAGTTCATCGACGAATCGGCACCCTATGAATATGCGTGGCCGACAGCAGGGCTCACCAACGGGCAGTACGACGTGGTGATCAAGGCCCTCGACGACAAGAAGGAACATTACATCATTAAGGCCCAGGTGCGCCTGCTTGGCATCCTCTCTTCGTTTGCCGGCAAGGACACCACCTATACCGATACGCGAACCAGTTCAGTTCTTGAGGCCGATATGCCCCCTTACAGCCAGGGCACCTGGACGATCCTTTCGGGTACCGGCGGCCAGATCTCCGACATCCACAACCCGAACGCCACGCTTACCGGTCTTCCCTGCCAGGCCTACACGCTGCGCTGGACCGTAAATAACGGGGCGAACCAGGTCTCCGATGAGGTTACCATCCGTTTCTTTTATCAGCCGAGCACTGCCGAAGCAGGTTCCGATCAGCTGGTCACCGACGGCCGCACCACGGTTACCCTTCAGGCTGCCGTGCCCAGGGAGGGAACCGGTCTCTGGCGTGTTGCCTCGGGTGGCACCGGTACGTTCAGCGATGCGCAGAGCCCCGCTGCATCATTTACCGGTCAGCCCTGCAACGCGTACAAGCTCGTATGGACCGTCTCCACCGCCTGCGCCGCTTCTGCCGATACGGTGGAGGTTCGTTTCGATCCTTTCCTGGTTCAGCCAAATGCCGGCCCCGACCAGCTCTATACCGACGGTACGCATACCACTGCAGTGCTGGCAGCCAATGCCCCGACGGCGGGAACCGGAACCTGGACGGTGGTCTCCGGCCAGGGCGGCAGCTTCGCCAATGCCACCGACCCGAAAACCGTATTCACCGGCCAGCTCTGCATGTCGTACATCCTCCGCTGGACCATCGCAACCTCCTGCTCCGCCAAAACCGACGACGTCAGCATTGCCTTCGGGCATAAGCCTTCGCCTGCCAATGCCGGCTCCGATATTATTCAAACCGGTACGGCCCTCTCGGTTAACCTCGCTGCCAACGCTCCGACTGCCGGAACCGGCACCTGGACTGTCATCTCGGGTACGGGAGGATCGTTTGCCGACCTCCATAACCCGCAAACACGTTTTACCGGCCTGGCTTGCCAGGCGTATGCACTCCAATGGACCGTTTCCACACTTTGTGAAAACTCAAGCGACCAGCTGTCGGTCTCTTTTACAGATTTGCCCACTTCCTCCAATGCAGGCCCCGATGTTAAACTCACCGACGGCGCTATCAATGTGAAACTGAACGCTGATCAGCCGGTCAACGGCAAGGGCATCTGGACGGTCATAACCGGCACCGGTGGAAGTTTCTCGGATTTCAACGATCCTGACGCCATGTTCTACGGGGTGATCTGCCATGCTTACGTGCTCCGCTGGACCGTTTCCACCGCCTGCAGCTCCTCCTTCGATGAGGTTGCCGTTGAATTCAACCAGATAGAGGAGGCTGCCTATGCCGGTCCCGATACCCGCGTTTCCGACGGAAGCCTGTCGGTGAACATGCAGGCCAATCCACCCAGACAGGGGGTTTCGGGAACCTGGTCGGTACTGGCGGGCAACGGAGGCGCTTTCGATAATGTCAACAGCCCGACGGCCCGTTTTACCGGGAACGCAGGTCAGCTGTACACGCTGAAATGGACACTTTCCGGTTCCTGCATCGAGAATTCCGACCAGGTGATGGTCGCCTTCATCCCGGTAACGATACTGAACGACCCGCGCGACGGCAAGAATTACCGGTCCATACGGATCGGCAATCAGCAATGGATGGCCGAGAACCTGAACTATTCGGTGGCCGGGAGTTACGCCTATAACGACCTGGCCGACAATGCGTCACTGTATGGCCGCCTGTACACCTTTTCGCTGGCCAGTTCAGTTTGCCCGGCGGGATGGCACCTGCCAACCGACGCGGAATGGCGTCAGCTGGAAGTGTTTCTGGGTATGGATCCTGCCACCGCGCAGGAAGTATGGTACCGGGGTCACGAAGAGGGCGCCATGATGAAGGAAACAGGCACCCTGTACTGGGATGACCCGAATACCGGCGCATCCAACCTTTCGGGCATGTCGGCCCGGGCAGGAGGATATCGCACACCCGGCAACCCCGATGGCGAGGGTGGGGTGTTCGGCGGGATCCGGATGCAGGCAGGGTTCTGGACGGCAACCCCGGATGCAGCCGGCAAAGCCGTATACAGGGCGCTCCACAAGGATAAGGCCCAGGCCGGCCGCGACTATTACGATAAAGGGTACAGTTTTTCGGTAAGATGCGTGAAAAACTAACTTTGCCGCGGATTTATATCAGCATACATTTATACTACCAGGAAATACTACATGAAGTTTAAGAACCTGATCTTTGCCGGCACCGTGCTGCTGGTTGTACTTTTTTCCTGCAAGAAGGATCCCGTGGTGAACCCGGATGCCAAGCTGGAGTTCTCGGCTGATACCGTTCTTTTTGACACCATATTTACCACGATCGGTTCCACTACAAAGAATTTCAGGGTGTATAACCGGCACAGCGAGCCGCTTACCATCGGGAGCATCCGGCTGGCCGGCAACGCAGGCGACCGTTTTCGCCTCAATATCAACGGGCGCATCACCAGGGAGATCGAAAACCTGGAGATTCCGGCCAACGACAGCATATTCATTTTCGTTGAGGTGACCCTCAACCCCAACAACCTCAACGATCCGATGGTAGTGCAGGATTCCGTGGTTTTTATGTCGGGGGGCAACCTGCAGGATGTTGACGTGATCGCGTTCGGACAGGATGTTAACCTTATCAACGGCGAAATCCTTAAAACCCGGAGATGGGTAAACAACAAGCCATATCTCGTTTATAACTCGATGCTGGTGGACTCTCTCCAAACCCTTACCATCGATCCCGGAACACGAATCCATTTTCATAACCGGTCGAGCATGCTCGTTAAAGGTACCCTGCTGGTTAACGGCACCCTGGAGGAACCGGTAAGTTTTCTTGGCGACCGGCTGGAGCACCAGTATGATGAGTTTGCCGGGCAGTGGGGTAGCTGGATCGAGTACCCGAACGGAGCCGTATATATTCTTGGCGGGATTCATTTCCTTAATGGCAGCAAGAATAATGTCATCAACCACGCGATCATCAAAAATGC
>CAYWHP010000010.1:8032-10085 GCA_964457845.1 uncultured Porphyromonadaceae bacterium
TGATGCTGAATAATTTTTATGTTTATGAGGGTACGGCCTACGTGTATAACCTCTATAATGCCTTGTTTGCCAATTGCATTATTACGGGCAGCCGCCAGATGGAGATCGAGTTCGTCAATAAGGTGAACAAAGTTCCTGTGCCGGGTGATTTCAACTATGTTTTCGACCACTGCCTGGTGACAGTTGATACCATGAATACGAGCGATGCCGCCAAATGGATTAACATCGTGAAAAATCTCAACCCCCGTTTTGATTCCCTTACCAATACCTTTCGCGATTACCGGCTCGATACCCTTTCGCCTGCCAAGGATAAGGCCAATCCGTTCTATGCTAAGTTTATACCTCTTGATATGAACGGTATCAACCGGTTGTCGGATGCAGGACCGGACATCGGGGCCTATGAAAGGCAGGAGAAATAAGAAGGTGGAAGGATAAAAGTTGAGATTCGAATGGAGAATTCTGATTGCTGAAGGGGGAGATTCAAGTTGTTTTTTAAGTAGGAAAATTCCATTACGGTCGGAATAATGCATCTAATATCCATATGAAGTATCTGGTAGCTGTTATTGTTGCATCGGTTTTGGTTGCCGCATCGTGCGACCGGGAAAAGCCGTCGGGTGTGAACATGGGTCCGCACTATACCATGATGTTTTACAATGTGGAGAACCTTTTCGATACGGAGGATGATCCTTTAATCAACGATGAGGAGTTCCTTCCGGGCAGTGAGAAGAAGTGGACGGAAGAGCGGTACCGGGAAAAGATCGGTCATATTGCACGGGTGATCCGCGACCTGGGCGGCGATACCCTCCCGGTGCTGGTGGGCCTGTGTGAGATCGAGAACCGGCGGACGTTGGATGACCTTGTCGGAGGTTCTTCGCTGAAGGGAACCGGTTATGGGATCGTTCACCGTGAATCGCCCGATGAGCGTGGGATCGATGTGGCGCTGCTTTACAGGGAGCGTTTTTTTACGCTCTCCGGATCACGGTTTATACGCATCAGTTATCCTGGCGATACCGCTTTTCGTACACGGGATGTCCTGTATGCGACCGGCATCCTGGCCGGTCTGGATACCCTTCATGTTTTTGTCAGCCACTGGCCGAGCCGCTCCGGCGGGGAGGTACAGTCGAGGCCCTTTCGGAAATTCGTGGCGGAAACCATTCGGGGTGCCGTTGATTCGATCCGGCAGACGAGCCCGGATGCCCGAATCATCATCTGCGGCGATTTCAATGATGAGCCCGAGGATCTGAGTGTGGTGAACGGACTGCAGGCTATGCTTTCGGCCGACAAAGCCGTCGCCGGCACCCTGTACGATCTGACGCCCGGACTTCGAAACGTGTCGCCGGGGGGTACCTATAAGTACAAGGGAACGTGGAACCTGCTCGACCATATGGTGGTTTCCGGCTCCCTCCTGGATACCTCACGGGTTCTCTTTACCCGGCCTTCGGGTATGTCTGTTTTTCATCCGGATTACCTGGTGGAGGCAGATCCTGACAACCTCGGCGTACGGCCGCTGCGCACTTATTTGGGAACCTTTTACCAGGGTGGTTCCTCCGACCATCTGCCGGTGATGCTTGATCTCTTTTACCGGGCGTCCGGGAGATCCCCGCAAACCCCGCAATCCCCGCAATCCCCGCAATCCCCGCAATCCCCGCAATCCCCGCAATGAATCGTGGGGCTAGGAAACAACCGGCCCCACCCCGGACTGAAGTCCGGGGCTAGTCATAGAGTCCATTTGATGGTTTCTGGCAGGTTGGGCCCTTTCCTTTTGTCGGGTTCCTGACCTGTCCGATGATTGGATTGTGCCTTTGGGAAACGTTCGGAGTTATCCAATAGGAAGCCGTATGGTTACCCGGGATTTTGGCAGTTTGTTTATGACTAACCCTGGGCTTCAGCCCGGGGGTGCTCCCCTGACCCGTGCTGCCCGTGGGTGCCCCTGTCATCCCCGCGAAGGCGGGGACCGTTACCCTTACACGGACTGCCCCTGTCATCCCCGCGAAGGCGGGGACCGTTACCCTTACACGGACTGCCCCTGTCATCCCCGCGAAGGCGGGGACCG
>CAYWHP010000010.1:10185-48407 GCA_964457845.1 uncultured Porphyromonadaceae bacterium
ACACGGACTGCCCCTGTCATCCCCGCGAAGGCGGGGACCGCTCCCCTCACACGGACTGCCCCTGTCATCCCCGCGAAGGCGGGGACCGCTCCCCTCACACGGACTGCCCCTGTCATCCCCGCGAAGGCGGGGACCGCTCCCCTCACACGGACTGCCCCTGTCATCCCCGCGAAGGCGGGGACCGTTACCCTCACACGGAGTGCTGATGTCATCCCCGCGAAGGCGGGGACCGCTACCCCAACACGGACTGCCTGCGGGTGCCGGCCCCTACCGCTGCTTCGCCACGCTGTACCCAAACGTGCCGATCCGCTTGCCCATCACGCAATAATTGCCGTGAACATAGGCGATCAGGCCCGAATCGAGGATGTTGAGCCGGCCGGTTTCGGCATGGATGAGCTTTTCGTTCACCTGGATGTTGACCACCTCGGCCATGAACATGTGGTGGCTGCCCAGTTCCCGGATATCGGTTACGCGGCATTCGATGTTCACGGGTGACTCGATAACAATTGGGGCCTTAACCAGTTTTGCCGGACCCGGAGTCAGATTCATCTCCTTGAACTTGTTGTGGTCGCGACCCGATTTGACACCGCACCAGTCAACCTTTTTGGTCATCTCGATGGTGGTGAGGTTGATGACGAATTCGCCTGCCTTTTTAATGATGGGGTAGGAGTGCCGTTCCGGTCGAACCGAAATGTAACACATCGGCGGGTTGGAGCAAATGGTGCCTGTCCACGAGATGGTGATCAGGTTGAATTCGCTTTCGGTTTCGCCGCAGCTTACCAGCACGGCAGGAACCGGGTATACCATCGTTCCGGGTTTGAAATCAGTCTTCATGATTACTGTTTTGCAGGGTTGGAGGGGTTTCAAAGCCCGGAAGGGCTGATAATCCCATGTTTTTACCGGTTGCCAGCATCAGGTCCCATGCCTCCTGCCGGTCGTTATGAATCTGCCCATCGAGGATCGCTTCACGGATCGCGTTTTTGATATCGCCCACCGGACGGCTCGGAGGGATCCCGAAAGCTGCCATGATCTCTTCACCGCTCACCGGGGGTTGCCAGTTTCGCACACGGTCCTTCTCTTCTATCTCAATGAGTTTTTGTCTGACAAGCCTGAAATTGTTCAGATAGCGCTCCACCTTCTCCTTGATGCCTGACGTGATGTCGGCTTCGCAAAGCGTCATCAGCGCCTCAATGTCGTCGCCGGCCTCGAAAAGCAACCTTCTTACAGCCGAATCCGTTACGATTTCCTGTGATAGCACGATTGGCCTCATGTGCAGGTTGACGAGTTTTTCCACGAATTTCATCTTCTCATTCATCGGCAGCTTGAGGCGCCGGAAGATGTGCGGCACCATTCTGGCGCCCAAATGGTTGTGACCATGAAAAGTCCATCCGTTGCCGGGCTCGAACCGTTTGGTGGCCGGTTTGGCTATGTCGTGGAGGAGGGTGGCCCACCTGAGCCAGATGTCATCGGTATGATGACACACATTATCGACCACCCGAAGGGTGTGCATGAAGTTGTCCTTGTGCCGGATGCCCTGGCGCTCTTCAATGCCTTTCAGGGCATGAAGCTCCGGGAACACGATTTCCAGCAGACCCGTATCGTCGAGCAGCCTGAAGCCTGTGGAGGGCTTGGGCGCCATGAGTATCTTGTTGAGCTCATCGGCAATCCGCTCGGCGGAAACGATTTCGATCCGCTTTCGGTTTCGCATCATCGATTCGATCGTGTCAACATCGATATGGAACTTAAGCTGCGCGGCAAATCGTACGGCCCGCATCATGCGCAGCGGGTCATCGGAAAAGGTGATGTCGGGGTCGAGCGGCGTGCGCAGAATACCCGCCTCAAGGTCCTGAAGGCCACCGAAAGGATCAATAACCTCGCCGTAATTTGCTGAATTCAGGCTGATTGCCAGTGCATTGATCGTGAAGTCCCTCCGCTTCTGGTCATCCTCAAGGGTGCCGGATTCGACATCGGGTTTGCGCGATTCGGGTGTGTACGATTCTTTGCGGGCACCTACGAATTCAATGTCGTAATCGTGATAGCGGATCATCGCTGTTCCGAATGTCTTGAATACCTGAACTTTCGATGAACCCAGGCGCGCTGCCACCTTTGTGGCCAGTTCAATGCCGTTGCCAACTACCATGATGTCGATGTCCTTCGACTTGCGCTCCAGAAGCATGTCGCGCACAAAGCCGCCGATGACGTACGCATCGGTGCCGTCGGCGGCAGCTGCCTCGCCAACAATTTTAAATACGGGGTGCTTCAGTTCCTGCGCAAGTGAAAATGTCATATCCATTGATCAAGCTGACAAAATTACCAAAATTTCGGGGTCTTCGGGATAGGCACAGATATTGATATATAGAAATATATGGATATGTAAAAAATCCATTCAGGAATACGGAAAGTATTAAACAAAAATTTGAAACGTTTGTCTAATTAAACAGAATAAGGAAGGAATTTAAAATGGCACTGGAACACCTGACATTGGAAACATTTAAACAGAAAGTGTTTGACTTCGAAAAGAACAGCGAATGGAAATTCGAAGGCACCCTTCCTGCGGTTATCGATTTTTATGCCGACTGGTGTGGGCCCTGCAAGATGGTTGCCCCCGTGTTGGAAGATCTGGCTGCAGAATACCAGGGAAAGGTTGAGATCTTTAAGGTTGATACGGAGGCGGAGCGTGAACTGGCTGGTTTATTTGCCATTCAGAGCATTCCGTCGATTCTTTTCATCCCGGTAACCGGTCAGCCGGCCATGGCCAAGGGTGCCATGCCGAAAGAGACTTTCAAGAAAGCATTTGCAGATATACTAAAAGTTGATTTGGATTAGGTTTGTGATTTTGGTTTGTTTGGTTTGGGTTTAGCCGGCCGAGGGAGTTGTCCCGGGCCGGCTTTTTTTTATCTTTGCAAGGTCCTCTAAGGGGGTGCCTTAATACTACGGGCTGAGATCATACCCTTAGAACCTGATCCGGATAATGCCGGCGAAGGGAGAGTGGCCACGAGGACGTATGGCCTGGCTATAATTGTTAAAACAATGATGAAGAGGATTGCGCTTATGGCAGCATCCTGTTTCGTTGCGCTTGGCGCTTTCGCCCAGCTGACAATTACCGGGACAGTTTCCGGCGAACAGGATCAGCCCCTCACAGGGGCCAATGTGGTGATTGAAAGCACGCTTGCAGGCGTCACCACCGATGATGACGGCAGGTTCACCATCAAAAACCTTCCACCCGGCAGCTACCGGCTGCTGGTCTCTTTTGTCGGCTACACACGTGCCGAATACCCGTTGGATCTTCAGAAATCCGCAACCCTGGCCATCAGGCTGGTTCCCGCATCAATCCTGGCGCCGGAGGTGACAATCAGGGCCTCACGGGCCGGGCAAGCCGATCCGGTAAGCTACACTAACCTCAGCAGCCGTGAAATCCGTGACGAAAATCCGACGCGTGACATCCCCTTCCTGCTGCTCGGCACACCTTCCGTGGTTGCCACTTCAGATGCCGGTACGGGTGTCGGCTATTCCGCCCTGCGGATCCGGGGAACCGACCCTTCACGAATCAACGTTACGATAAACGGACTCCCCTTCAATGACCCCGAATCGCACGAAGTGTACTGGGTGGATATTCCCGATATCCTCTCCTCAACCGATAATATCCAGGTGCAGCGGGGCGTGGGATCCTCTTCGCAGGGTGCAGCCGCTTTCGGGGCTAACATCAACCTGCAGACGCTGGCTATAAACCCGCTGCCAACTGCCGAAGTGTCAGCCTCCGCGGGTTCATTCAATACCTGGAAAACAACGGCAGGGGCGGGTACCGGACTTATCGGCGGTCACTTCAATATGGATGTCCGGGTTTCCCGGATCCATTCCGACGGTTTCATCGACCGGGCATTTACAAACCTCGGTTCTGCCTATGTTTCAGGCGGATATTCCGGCAGCCGCGACCTGCTGAAGGCTACCTTTTTTACCGGCAGTGAGCGCACCTATCAGGCATGGGGCGGTGTTCCTTCGGAAATGCTCGAAACCAACCGGACATACAATCCCTATTCCTATGCGAATGAAGTTGACGACTACCGGCAGAATAATGCACAGCTCCACTGGTCGCACCAGCTCAACAGCCGCTTCGATTTTTCACTGGCGCTGCATTACACCGCCGGTACGGGCTATTATGAGCAATATCGTGAGGCAGAAGCCCTTGCCGATTATCTGATCGGGCCCCTGCATCTCTCCTTCGATACCATTTCTGAGAGCGACCTCGTTCGGCGAAAGTGGCTCGACAACAGGTTTTATGGCGGGGTTTATTCGGTGAATTACCGGAACAGCAAACTAACGCTTACTGCAGGCGGAGGGATCAACCGCTACGATGGGGATCACTTCGGCAGGGTAATCTGGGCGCAATTTGCCTCCTCTGCAGCTCCCGATCATGAATACTACCGCAGCAACGGGATCAAAACCGACGCCAACCAGTTTGTGAAGATGAATTACCAGGTGCTTAAGCAGGTCGCACTCTATGCCGACCTCCAGTACAGGGGTGTCATTTACCGCATTTCCGGCACCGACGATAATCTGGCTGATATCGGCCAGGAGCACCGGTATGGCTTCCTGAACCCCAAAGCCGGCATTACCTTCGATGTCGCCCACAACCAGAAGGCATTCATCAGCTATGCCATTGCCCACCGCGAGCCAACACGCGGCAACTTTATCGACGCTCCTGCCGGTGCAGCGGTACGTCCGGAGGTGCTTCGCGACCTGGAGGTCGGCTATAAAGCCGATACCCGGCCGGTTGCCGCTTCCCTGACTCTTTACCATATGGCCTATACCGACCAGCTGATCCTTACCGGTCAGATCAATGATGTCGGTGCCCCGATCATGGTTAATATCCCGACGAGTTTCCGATCCGGCATCGAAACCGCCCTGCGCTTTGCACCCGTGAAATCGGTGCAGCTCGATCTGAACCTTACTCTCAGCCGTAACAGGATCATCGGTTTTACCGAATATGTGGATGACTGGGATACCGGTTTGCAGCGGGTGAACAATCTGGGGACCACCAATCTGGCCCTTTCACCGTCGGTTATCTCCAGCGGACGGATTACCTGGTTGATTGTAAAGGAGTTCCGGTTTGTTTTCGACAGCCGGTTCGTTGGCCGGCAGTATATTGACAATTCGTCCGACCTGTCGAGGTCGATCGATCCCTACTGGATCAACAACGTATCGCTCACCTGGACCACCGCTCTTCCCAGGGTTAAGGAACTGTCGCTGTTTGTTCACGTAAATAACCTGCTGAACGAGCAATACGAAACGAATGCCTGGGTTTACAGCTATTACTATGAGGGGCAGCGCGGCAAGATCGATGGTTACTTCCCGCAGGCCGGAATCAATTTCATGACCGGCATGCGGATCAGCCTATAGCCAGATGCCCACCGATACTACCGGGAGGCCGTAACGGATATAACGGAAAAAAGTGTCGCCGGTGCGCTTCTGAATCTGGAAGCCACCCTGGGCGCCAAGCGTCAGGCTCCACCGGTTGCCGAACAGCAGCGAAAACCCGGCTTCGGCCCCGATCCCGAGCATGTAATAATCGCTGAGTTTATGGTATCCTGGAGTCAGCACCGGTGCGATATAAAAGCTTCGGTGGCCCTCCTCACTGTTTTTCAGGGATACATAAAACGGTGTCGAGATCTCAAAACCGAAATTCGACACGGTCGCTGCCTGGTTGTAGGAGCCAAGTCCGACATTATAGATCGGATGCAGGCGCAGCGCCCAGTGCCTGTCGAGTGCATAAACAATGTCGAGTGGAACGAGGTTCAGGTCCCAGACGGAATAGCCCCACTGGTCGACGAAATTGGCAGGCATGATGCCCGGCCGGAAGCCAATGTAAAACTGAACAGGCCTGACGGCAGCGCGCTGTGCTTCCTGCCCCTGAGCCAAACCAGCCGTCATCAGCATGAAGGCTAAAGCCAGATATTTTAATTTCATGATTATCAATACTTTAAGTTGCTTACTGTTTTCCTGTTAATTTCTGCAATACCGGAACCATCAGCCTGGCCCACTCTTCGTATCCTGCCCTGGTGAGATGGATAGCATCTCCGGCCAATAATCCGGGGGTCAGCGTACCGTCGTCGCGGATGAACGATTTGTCGAGGTTCATGTAAATCACATTTTTGCCGTTGCCAAGTTCATGGATCTGCTGGTGCACCTGCTTGTATTTCTGCCGGTTGGCATCCTTACTGTTTTCGCCTGCAGGCAATGGCCCCAGCAGGAGGATCCTGGCGCCGGGTACTTTTTTCTGAAGTGCCTTCACGATGGCCCTGATGCCGCCGGCAATTTCATCCGCGGTGTTATCGTGAAAATTGTTGACACCAATTTCCAGGACGATTGCTTTTGGCTTGATACGATCGAGGTTCCCGTTCTGGATCCGCCAGAGGATGTGCTGGGTGCGATCGCCCGAAATGCCGTAATTGGCGGCATTAAGCGGCTTGAAAAGGGAGTCCCAGATGGCTTCCGAGGGGGTGTACACCGAACGGCCTTCGCCGCCCAGGCCCTGGGTGATGGAGTTCCCGAGGAGCACACAGTCAACCTGACGCGTTTCGCCGATGCTGTTGATGGCATCGACCTGTGAATACCAGTCTTTGCCTTCCCCCCAGCCGGCTGAAGCACCACGGCATTCCGCACCCGGAACCGGCAGTATGGCCGTATTCAGGTAACCTGAACTATGCATCTTGTCGCGGTGAAAAAGCGCCCGGTAAATGTGCTCCACCATAACCGATGCCCCGATCGAATTGGGATGGATATCATCAGGGAATGCATATTTATACTCAAGCAAGGGCGTGTACAGATCGATATACTGAGATTTTGTTGCTTTCGAAACCTTTTTTATTACCGGGATCACACCGTTTTTTACAATCGAATCCGTTATCCCCCAGTGATCGGCAAAGGCAGGTACCGGAAGGGCGAGCAATATCCTCGGTTTCGATTCCAATGCCTTGAAAGCCATAATCATATCGGTGTAATCCTTCTCAAATTCGGCCGAATATTTCCAGTTCTGCGGCTTGGTGTCGTTGGTTCCCAGCTTTATGATAACAATATCGGGGTTGAATGCGAGAGCGGCCACATAGTCGGGCTCTTTCCAGTATGGCCTGTCGCCCTGCCGGAGCATGGTGGCGCCCGAAACACCGAAATTCCGCACCTCGTAATTCGATCCGAGCCAGGCCTGCAGCTGGGCCGGATAGGACATCTTGTCGCGGTTGGCGATGCCTGCCCCATACGTGATTGAATTCCCCACGCAGGCTATTTTAACCACCTGCGCAAGTGCACCCTGAAGAGCCAGGATGCTGGCTATGAAAAGGATCACAGTTTTTTTCACGGGCCGGCTGTTCTATTGTTTGAGTGGGTAATGTACAAAAAAAAGCATCCGGGCCATTTGACCCGGATGCCCTATATTCCTAAATAAGCGGATTATTTACCGCATTTCAGTACAACATCGATCTCGTATTTGGCATTTTCAAGGTACTGGCCCACCATGGCCTTCTTGAAAGCGTCGCAGGCGCCGGTTTTGTCATTTTTACCTTTTAAAGCATTCCCCAGTTCAAACCAGAATTTTGCTTCTTTTTCGGGGACATCCTCTTCAACAGCGATACCCTTATTTGCGGTTTCAACAGCCTTGTCCCACTGCGAGGTGCCGTTATAGGCCTTGGCCAGATAGGCGAGGGCATCTTTGCTGGTTTCATCATACTTAATGGCCTTCTCCAGGTTAATTACACCTTCGTCGAATTTGTTGCCGTTAACAGCCTTCGAACCCTTGGTCAGGAAATACTTGAGCCCCGACTGAGTTGCCTGGCGTGTCTCGTTCGGGTTTTTGCTGTTCGCCATGCATTTGGCAATAGTGCTTTCAACGCCGTCGGCATTGTCGGTTTCCTGATAGATTTTCGTTTGAACCAGATATACCGTAACATTGGTGGTGTCGAGCGCCAGTGCCAGATTCAGGGTTTCCTGGGCTTTAGCAACATCTTTCTGGGTAAGCAGTGTATTGGCCTGAATGGCATAGATTCGAACCAAAGCGGAGTTGGTCCGCTTGAGGACTTCCGTATTGCCAGTCTGCTGGCCATATTTCATGGCTTCCTTAAAACTGATCACTGCGCCGTCGAGGTTTTTGTCGCGGGCCTGATTGGTGGCAAGGTTGTAATAGGTTTCGGCAAATTTCGAAGTAGCGGCACTCTTTACTGAATCAGCGGGTGCACCGATCTTTGCGCAGAGGTCCAGACAGGATTGCAGCGATTTAACAGCAGCTGCCGGATCCTTAGCCATGGCAGTCAGTGCATCGTTATACGCCGTTTTGGCGTCGTTGATTTCCTGGGCCTGTGTCAGCTGTACCGACCCGAAAAAGAAAAAAACTGCAACCGCAGCAAGGATCAATTTCATACCTTTCATCATTACCAAATTTTATTAGTCAGTTAATTAGTTAGTTAGTCGTTTTTTCAGGCAGTAAAGATAGAAAAGTCTGCTTAAAAGCAAACACCCTCCTGAACTCATACAGCCGCTTTACAAAAAAAAAGCACTCATTCGGGCTCCAGCTCCCCCAAAATCTTCTCTACCTCTTTTTCGGCAGCATAGAGTTTTTTGCGGCAACCCTTTACAAGCTCGTTCACCCTTTTTAGTTTTGTTGCGAGATCATCCACATCGAGTTGCTGATTTTCAAGCTTTTTCAGGATCTCTTCGATCTCCGCAATCGCCTTTCCGTATGTTATTGCCTTGTTTTCCATTCTTCATTTGTTAGTAACCATACACTTTGCCGGTCATCTTTGCCACTGCCACCTTCACGATCGCCACATTGCGGATTGAAGGTTCGGAAAATTCATAGGTTTCACCGGAAAACTTCAGCATGAAGAGCTGCATGATCCGGTATTTATCGTCATAATCTGCTATAAATGAAGCATTACCCGATACCGTAATGCTTTTGTACTTCATTCCCCATGAACATCCCACCTCCTTGTGCCGGTGAAATAGTTCATTCCCGATATTGATGTTCAGACAAACTTTAGGGTTCTTCCGCAGGATCTCCAGCTTATAGCCTTCGGGCGCGGCATGAAGGTAAAACGCACCCTCCTCCCAGGCATAATTCATGGGAACCACATACGGGCTGTCGTTTTCCGACAGTCCCACGTAGCACACCTGGGCTTCATGGATAATTTTTTCAAACTCCTCCTTTTTCGATAACATTCGTGGTCGCAGGTTCATGATTTTGCTTTTGTGTTGTCAATTTGGCTTCCGGTTGCGGTTGAATGAACTACGCCGTCGGCCAACCGTGTGGTAAGCTCGTCGCCGCTGCGGATACCGGCTGTTGATTTAACCGGCTTTCCGTTGACCATGGTTATGGAATAGCCCATCTTCAGCAGGTTAATCGGATTTTTTAATTCTGATGTTTGTTCGTGCGAGGTGAGGGCATCTCCTTTTAACCGGAAATACACAGGTACAGACTGCCGTGTGCGACTGGCCAGTTGTGCAAGTTCAAGCTTCCGGTAATCGGTGAAACCTTTTACGCGGAGCCGCATTCCTTCCATTATGTTGGTGAGTGTATTTCGGGCCTGCGAGAGGAACCCTTCGGCAATGCCGATAGTGGAGTCAACCGATTCGTCAAGCCTCGCCTCGAATTCGGATACCCGGCCGATGATGAATTCCGCCACCGCTGTCGGCGTCTTGCAGCGGGTGTGGGCCACCAGGTCGATGATGGAGTCGTCCTGCTCATGGCCGATCCCGGTTATCACCGGGAGATTGAACTGGGCGACATGCATGCCCAGGTCGAAGTCGTCGAAACTGCTGAGGTCGAGCTTTGAGCCGCCCCCGCGGATAATCACCACGGCATCGAAACTGCTGCCATCCGTCTCGATTGCCTCAAGGGCCGAAATGATGGAGGCCCCGGTCGACTCCCCCTGCATTACCGCCGGAAAGAGCCTTGGGAAAAAGGCGAAGCCGTACCGGTTGGTAAGCAACTGGTCGACAAAGTCGCCATACCCTGCCGCCGTGGGGGAGGAGATGATGGCGATCCGTTGGGGAACAAGTGGCATTTCAAGTCCTTTGTTCATATCGAATACCCCGGCCTCCTCGAGCTTCCTGATGATCATCTGCCGCTTGCGGGCCAGTTCACCCACGGTAAAGCTGGGTTCGATATCCCTTATATTTAAGCTGATGGAGTATAATTCATGGAACTCCAGATCGGCCCTTACCAAAACGCTGATGCCGGCAACCAGTGCCTGACCGGTGGTGGTTTCAAAATAGGGTTTCAGCATCCTGAAGGTTCCCGACCAGATGGTGGCCCTCATTTTAGCCAGGATCTTATCGCTGCCGGCCTCTTTTTCGATGAGCTCCAGGTAGCAATGTCCATTGCGGTTAACGGAAAGATCGCTGATTTCCGCAACCAGCCATACCGGATCGGGAAATCCCTGATGAATATGCTGGCGGATCCTGCGGTTAAGTTCGTATAACCCGATATGTTCGGGACCATTTGTCATTCGTCGGAGGTCATTGGGCCAGTTTGACGATACGCTGCTGGTGGCGGCCCGCTTCGGAGATGATTCTCAGAAAATAGACTCCGCTTTGAAAGCTTGCGAACTCGGGTATACTGATATGGTTGAGCGATGTGTAACCGACCTCGATTTTTTTGGCATACAGGAGCTGGCCGGCTTCATTGAGAACTTCAATGGTAATGTTCTGCCGGTCGTGCGAATAGAAATCAACCATCAGCCTGTCGCGGGTTGGGTTTGGGAAGGCATTGAATATCGCTTCCTGATCGAGCCTCACCGGATCGATGCCCTGCACGAGGAACAGTGCCTTGCCAAAGTTGGGTATACCGTATCCGAGGAGCGAGTCAGGGGCAAGGGCCTGCGAAGCGCTCTGCTCAATGGCCCTGATGATCTCCAGTGGTGTCCTTGAACGGTTGGCCTGCCAGAGGCATGCCGTGAACCCGCACATCAGCGGTGAGCTGAAGGAGGTTCCGCTGCCCCGCACCACATTCCCGTCGGTGCTTACGAGGGCCGTGTACTGGCCCTGAGCGGTGATGTTGGGTTTAACCCGTCTGTCGAATGTGGGTCCTGTGGAGCTGAAATAGGCATAGTTGCCGAGCGAATCCACCGCGCCCACTGTCAGCACGTTCTCCGCATCGGCCGGTGCCGTGATGTAGTGCCATGCGGTAGACCCCTCATTGGCGGCGCTGGTTACCACAAGGATGCCTTTGCTGCAGGCAATGTCGGCAGCCAGGGTGACGCGGGTGGTTTTTCCGTCCATGTCGGCATAGCTGTGGCTCATCGCCGGGTTGTCGAAAGTGGAGTAGCCCAGTGATGAATTGATCAGGTCGGCGCCGGCGCTGTCGGCAAACTCGGCCCCGGCCACCCAGTTGTCTTCCTCAACAAGGTTTTCACTGCCCGGATCTTCGGTTACCAGCATGTAGTAAGAGGCCTGCGGCGCCGAACCCACCAGCTTGCCGGGCAGATTGCCGGCCATGATGGAGAGTACCTGGGCGCCATGGGGGTGCCCGTCGTAGGTGAGGGCGGCATTCTTTACAAAATCATGGCTGCCAAGAATATGGTTCTTGATCCATAAGGAGTCAAATGCCGGGTTTATGTCGGCATTCCTGAATCCGGCATCCAATACCGCAATCACCATGCCCTGACCCTGAAATCCCTGGTTGTGAAGGATATGGCCGTTTATCATCCCGGTTTGGCGGGTAGCCTGCCCGTATCCCAACAGCGTGGTGTCGGTTTGGGCTCCTTCCAGTGAACCCGTAATCTCCTCTGAACCGAATTTATCGCTTGTTGAAGCAGCCACTTTGATGGTCTTTACGGTTTTCAGGGCGCGGACAAAGCCCAGCGCACGAAGCCTGTCGAGATTAAAAGTATCAGCGGCAAAGATGGTTGCCGAGTTAAACCACCTCGAATGGTTCAATACGGTAACGCCTATCTTGCCAAGTGAATCGAGATACACCGGATCAACAGGGAGATCCATTTCATCGAGGGGGATCTGGTAGCGCGCGCGGCGCTCGATGGCCCGCTGCGACAGGAAATCCTCGGGCCGGGTTAATGAGTATGGGGTATGGAGCTTGTCGGTAAACTGAACCCAATATTTGTTCGGCGCCGTCTGCGGTGAGGCCTGTATTGCGACCAGCAACATAACGATCGCCATTGCTGTTTTCTTCATTTTCTTGTCTTTAGCCATCGGTGAATATACAATTTATCTCCGGAGCAATTCATCGGGATTGTTGATGAATTCCTGCGGATCCGTAAGCAATCCCTTGTTTTTCTCATAGCGTTCAAACGATTCGCGCTGCCGCGCATCGAGCACTTCCGGGTTGAGCAACCTGCCGTCCCTGTAGGAGAGCATGTAGTCGGTGTTCCCGTCGGGTTTGAAATAGTACCATTTCCCCGTTTTCACCCCGGCGGTGTACAATCCCCGTACTTCGGGCACCCCGTTCGGAAAGAGGAGCTCATAGGCGCCGTCCATCAGGCCCTGGCGGTAAAGGATGCGGGCCTGCGGTTTTCCGTCGGCATAGTAGATCACCCGTTCGCCGCTGAGGCGGTTATCAATCCAGACCGTCTGTTCCGAGAGTTTCCCGTTGGCATCGTATCGCATGGCGGTTCCGTTGATTCTTCCCTTCAGGTATATAATCCGGAACACAGGCAGTTTCTTTTCGGAGTAAAACACCCATTCGCCGTCGCGAAGCTGCTCGGCATAAACCCCCTCGGCCCGGAGTCGTCCTTCGGGATCGAAATGCCTGGCTTCCACCCGGATACCATCAGGCAGGTAATTCATTTCCGCCCTTACGGCCCCGGTTGCATGGAAGCGTGTAAACCTGCCCGCAGGCTTTCCATTGCGGAAGAAACCCTCATACACCTTTTTCCCCTGATCATCTTTGGATATCCACCAGCCGGTTTTCATGCCGCGGCTGTCGGTTCGGTTTAACGTGTCGGTTTGTGCCGCGCACGGGAGCCAGGCGATGGTTAGCGCGGCGAAAACGATTATCCCGGTTTTGATTGTCATGGTGCAAAAATACAAAGGGTTGCGTTCTTTTGAACGCAACCCCTTGCCATATTGTTGTATTTCCTGAATCTCTGCAATTTCACCGCAGAGACGCATGATCATGCGTCTCTACGACCTCTCTCCGAGGTAAGATGCTATGCTTTCGTGCGTTTCCTTGATGGCCTTGTCACCCTGGTGCCAGTTGGCCGGGCATACTTCGCCGTGCTCTTCGAAATGCTGGAGGGCGTCTACCATGCGAAGCGCTTCATCCACACTGCGGCCGAGTGGGAAATCGTTGATCACACTGTGGCGGACAATGCCTTTCCGGTCGATCAGGAAAAGGCCGCGGAAGGCCTGGCCAACTCCTTCGAAAGCGAGGTTGCCGTTATCATCATAATCGAAGTCTCCGGCAAGCACTCCATAATTATAGGAAATGGTCTTGCTAAGGTCGGCAACGATAGGGTAGGTGACACCTTTGATGCCGCCATTCTTAAGTTCGGTGTTGAGCCATGCCCAGTGGGTGTGATGTGAATCGACGGAACACGCCACAACGGCGACATTGCGTTTCTCAAACTCGGCAAGCTTTTCCTGGAAAGCGATCAGCTCGGTAGGGCACACAAAGGTGAAATCGAGCGGGTAGAAGAAGAATACCACATCTTTCTTGCCTAAAAACTGGTCGAGAGAGAAGCCATCGATAATATCGTTGCCGTTGATTACGGCCTTCGCACTGAACTGGGGAGCTTTTTTTCCTATTAAGGTTTCCATTTTGTTATTGTTTTCTTTTAATTTTTGTCTGTAACATCCGGTACCGCAAAAAAGTTCGGTTACCGGTCAATTATTTCACTTCCTCGAAATCCACATCGGTTACTTCCGAATCCTTGCCTTTTCCGGCACCCGGATCACCGGCACCCGGCTGCTGCTGTCCGGCGCCCGGCTGCGGGCCGGCCTGCTGGCCCTGGCGGTACATCTCTTCGGATGCTGCCTGGAATACCATGTTCAGTTCGGCAGTTGCCTTGTCGATGGCGTCGAGGTCCTGAGCCGTATGCGCTTCGCGCAGTTTGGCCAGTGCATCTTCGATCTGCGGCTTCTTGTCGGCCGGCAGTTTGTCGCCAAACTCCTTCAGCTGCTTTTCCGTCTGGAAGATGAGGGTATCGGCGTGATTGAGCTTATCGATCTTGTCGCGCTGTTTCTTGTCTTCATCGGCAAACTGCTGTGCCTCGTCGCGCATGCGCTTGATTTCGGCATCGGTAAGACCCGATGATGCCTCGATGCGGATCTTCTGCTCACGGCCGGTACCCTTGTCCTTTGCGGAAACATGGAGGATCCCGTTGGCATCGATGTCGAAGGTTACTTCGATCTGCGGTATGCCGCGGGGTGCCGGGGGCAGCCCGTCGAGATGGAACCTGCCGATGGTGCGGTTCTGTGCGGCCATTGACCGTTCCCCCTGAAGAATATGAATCTCAACCGACGGCTGGCTGTCTGCCGCCGTGGTGAAGGTTTCGGTCTTCTTGGTGGGTATGGTGGTATTGGATTCGATCAGCTTGGTGAATACACCGCCGAGGGTTTCGATACCCAGTGAGAGGGGGGTGACATCCAGCAGCAGCACGTCGGTGACTTCGCCGCTGAGTACACCGCCCTGGATGGCGGCTCCGATGGCAACAACCTCATCCGGGTTGACACCTTTCGAGGGTGACTTTCCGAAAAATTCTTCAACGATCTTCTGGATGGCCGGAATACGGGTAGAGCCGCCGACGAGGATCACTTCATCAATTTTTTCCCTGGGTATGCCGGCATCTTTCAATGCCTTGCGGCACGGTTCAACAGTGGCCTGAATAAGCTTGTCGCAAAGCTGTTCGAATTTTGCCCGGGTAAGGGTTTTAACAAGGTGCTTGGGAATGCCGTTCACCGGCATGATATACGGCAGGTTGATCTCTGTTGATGTAGAGCTGGAGAGTTCGATCTTGGCCTTTTCGGAAGCTTCTTTCAGGCGCTGCAGGGCCATCGGGTCCTTGCGGAGGTCGATTCCCTCATCCTTAAGAAAATCCTCGGCCAGCCAGTCGATCACCATCTGGTCGAAATCATCGCCGCCAAGGTGTGTGTCACCGTTGGTCGACTTAACCTCAAATACCCCGTCGCCGAGATCGAGGATCGATATGTCGAATGTTCCGCCGCCAAGGTCGAACACGGCAACCGTCATGTCCTTGCCCTTTTTGTCGAGGCCGTAGGCCAGTGCGGCTGCTGTAGGCTCGTTGATGATCCTGCGGACCTTGAGACCCGCGATTTCACCGGCTTCCTTGGTAGCCTGGCGCTGTGAATCGTTGAAGTAGGCAGGTACCGTGATGACGGCATCGGTGACTTCCGTTCCAAGGTAATCTTCAGCCGTTTTCTTCATCTTCTGCAGCACCATGGCTGAAATTTCCTGCGGCGAATACTTGCGGTCGTCGATCACCACGCGAGGAGTGTCGTTTTCACCCTGATGCACGATAAACGGCACGCGCTTGATTTCCTTGTTGAGATTCCCGTAACGCTCACCCATGAAACGCTTAATCGAATAAACGGTCTTGGTTGGGTTGGTGATCGCCTGCCTTTTGGCCGGGTCGCCCACTTTCCGCTCTCCGTTTTCGATGAAACCGACTACGGAAGGAGTGGTCCTTTTGCCTTCACTGTTGGGAATGACAACCGGTTCATTCCCTTCCATAACGGAAACACACGAGTTGGTGGTTCCGAGATCTATTCCTATTATTTTGCCCATGGTTTTCGGGATAACTATTTGTGTTTATCCCAATCGTCAACCTTTGTGCCAATCGGCCAAGTGTGACAAAACGACAGAAACGGCTAGAGCCCGCCGTAATAATAGTCGTTCTGGCTGTCAGCGAATCGCAGGTGCCGGGTATAGATCCCGTAGGCCAGTGAGTCGACGGAATGGTCTGATAAAGCCTTTCCATCGACTGATTGTACCGATTTTGCCGCGAAAATACCGATCCCGCTGGTGAGGTTGGTGAACACGGGTTTTTCCCTCGGAAGCCCCGTATCTTCTTTATATACTTCGATATAGGTGTAAAGGTCGTCGCCGCCTACCGTGAAGACGAAGTCGATGGCCTGTTTGGCAGCCAGCCGGTGAACATTGGCCGCAGGAGTGCGGAGCTTGTTACCCACCCATTTGTAGAAATTGCGCTGGAGAATCTCGGTTTCCATGATATCGCCCCCCTCGGTAAGTTTGGATACGAACTGCCCGATATTCCATTCGGCAGTCATTTTTGACGTATCGGCCCCTGTCACTTCCAGGTAATGAAACCGCAGGGTGAGCTGGTAGATCCGGCTGAATGGGGCGGAAATCCACTGAACCTTCTGGTAATTATCATAACTTGAAAACGGAAGCGACTTCTTAAACCCTTCAGGCTTGATCACCTTGAACTCGCCGATCGTCTGCGTGATGGCGTTAATCTCGGCCCCCGTTGAAGGGATCCGGATCGAGAGCCGGTATTCGTAACCTGCCTTTACCGGTGATGTGAGTGTATACAGCAGGTTCGGGTTACTGGTGAAGATGCCGCTGTCGCGGGCCGCTGTTTCAACGCGTTCGAGAATGAATTTCTCCCTGGGCTCACCGTCGGCCCAGCGTTCCATCAAAACAGTTGCTTCGGGGTAATAGATGGAGTCGGTATTACGCGCCATGACCAGTGCGCTGGCTTCACCAAGGAACGATTTCTCAAGCCTCAGGTACTGCACCGGTTCCTTCGGGTTGATGATGCAATAAACCACCGGGATATCCCGGTAAGGTGCCAGCACGTCGAGGTCGTTACGGCAGGAAACCAGTCCGGTCGCAAGCGCCATCAGCAATATAAACCGTTGCATCCTCAAAATAATCATACCTTTGCAGTGGTAAAAGTAATCAATCCAGCCTATTTAAAATCGACGGACAATGTCAGTTCATCAGCAGATAAAAAGGGTAACCACTCATGTCCTGCAGGAAATGAAGCTCAAGGGCGACAAAATCGCCATGATCACCGCGTATGATTATTCCGTTGCCCGGATTCTCGACAGCACTGAAATAGATGTTGTGCTCGTCGGCGATTCGGCATCAAACGTGATGGCCGGCTACGAAACCACCCTGCCGATAACCCTCGACCAGATGATCTATCACGGGGCATCCGTGGTGAGGGGGATCTCGAGGGCACTGGTGATCGTTGACATGCCTTTCGGCACCTACCAGGGAAACTCCAAGGAGGCCCTGCAGTCGGCCATCCGCATTATGAAAGAGACCGGCGCGGGTGGTGTAAAGCTGGAAGGCGGGGCCGAGATTACCGAATCGGTGGAGCGCATCCTTTCAGCCGGTATCCCGGTAATGGGGCACCTGGGGCTCACCCCCCAGTCGATCCATAAATTCGGAACCTACGTGGTGAGGGCCAGGGAGGAGGCCGAAGCCGAAAAGCTGATGTCGGATGCCCGGAAGCTGGAGGTGACCGGCTGCTTTGCCATTGTTCTGGAGAAAATTCCGGCTGCACTGGCACAACAGGTAACCGCCGCGATCAAGATCCCCACCATCGGTATCGGCGCCGGCCGCCATTGCGATGGCCAGGTGCTCGTTCTGCATGATATGCTGGGCATCACGCAGGATTTCTCCCCGAGGTTCCTCCGCCGGTACCACAATTTGTTCGAAGAGATTAAAGGTGCAGTTGATACCTATGTCACTGATGTGAAGGATCTGGATTTTCCCAATGAAAAGGAGCAGTATTAATGGAAATATTATATGAAGATAATCACCTGATTATCATAAACAAACAGGTTTCCGACCTGGTACAGTCGGATGAAACCGGGGATGAGTCCCTGGCCGATCAGGTTAAGGCCTATATTAAACGGAAATACCAGAAGCCCGGCGATGTTTTTCTGGGCGTGGTGCATCGTCTTGACCGGCCGGTGACGGGAGCGGTAATTTTTGCCCGGACGACTAAGTCCTTAACCCGCATGAACCAGCAGTTCAAGGATCATGAGGTGAAGAAAACCTATTGGGCAGTGGTAAAGGAGAGGCCCGAGCAGGAGGAGGGTGAACTGGTTCACTGGCTGGTGAAGGACGAGAAGCAGAACAAGAGCCACGCCTATTCAAAGGCAAAGGGCAAAGCCAAGGAGGCCAGGCTGAGTTACCGGCTGATCGGTACGACCAACAATTTCTATCTGCTCGAGATCGATCTCCATACAGGCCGTCACCATCAGATCCGCTGCCAGCTGGCCAAAATCGGCTGTCCGGTGAAGGGTGACCTCAAATACGGATTCGCGCGCTCGAATCCCGATGCCGGAATTCATCTGCACGCCAGGCGGGTTAAGTTTACTCACCCTGTTACTAAGGTGGAGTTGGAGATCATTGCGGAACCGCCGCAGGACCAGCTCTGGATGGAATTCCTGGAGCAGACCGATACGCCCGTCCGTCAGAGCAAGAATTTGAGGGGTAAAAGGTAGTCCGGCGAATCTACCCGGATAACCCTGTTGCGGCCAGCCATCCATATTTCAAACGGATTCTCCTGCCGCTCGGCGGATTCCACCATCACCTGCCTGCAGGCACCGCACGGATATACCGGCTCATCGGTGAGCCCATGTTCGTTTTTGGCCAGCAGCACCATCCTTTTTATTGCCACACCCGGGTTATTGGCCTGTACAAAGAACAGACCGACCCGCTCGGCGCACAGACCCGACGGGTACGCCTTGTTTTCCTGATTGTTTGCTGTAAAGATCCTGCCATCGGCGAGCTCGATGGCCACTCCGACATGAAAATTGGAAAAAGGGGCGTAGGCGTTGTCAGCCGCCAGCTTTGCCGTCTCAAGGAGCTCTGCAATGCGCGGGTCAATAATTTCTTCGGGCAGGTATTCGTTATAGGTTGTGCGTATTTCCCTGGTTTGCATGACGGCGATTTTAGTCAAATGTACGAATTTGGCCTCATGTTGGAAAAATGTTGCATTTTTGGCTACTTTGAAAACGCTGAATAACCCGATCGACCGATGAGAAGATACCGTCCTTTAAGCCTCCTGATCATTATACCCCTGAGTATGCCGATTGCCGCACTTCAGGCCCAAACCGACTCGCCTCACTGGAACTACATCAGGCAGTATACAACATCCGCCATTGCCGAGATGCATTACAGCAAGATACCGGCCAGCATCACAATGGCACAGGCGCTCCATGAGTCGAGGTACGGTACGAGTGAGCTTGCGGTTAAGGCAAATAACCATTTCGGTATAAAATGCCAGTCGGAGTGGAACGGAAAGCGCTATACCTATCAGGACGATGATCACAATAACTGTTTCCGGCACTACGATTCGGTTGGTGAATCCTACCGCGACCACTCCAATTTCCTGATGACGAGACCCCGTTATGCCTCTCTCTTTACGCTGAGCCCCACCGACTACGTGGGTTGGGCGCAGGGGCTCAAGCAGGCCGGTTATGCCACCAATCCGCAGTACGCAAAAATCCTGATAAGGCTCATCGAGGATTACAAGCTCTTTCTGCTGGATACGATGAAGCGGGATATAGACCCGATTGTAGCCATGGAAGGCAATCCGGTGCCGCACAGGATTCCGCCGGCAGTGCCGCCGAAACCGAAAGTCTCGCAGCGGAACCGCATCAACTTTACCGTTGCGCGTGAAGGGGATAATATTGAAAGGATAACGGCTGCCATGGGTTTGACGAAGGGACAGATCCGCCGGTACAACGAGATAAGCGTTTGCGATGATGTGGTGCCCGGGCAGTTGGTTTACCTTCAGCCCAAGCGTGCCGCAGCTGAATCGGAATATGCCAGACACACGATGCAGCGCGGCGAATCGATGTATGCTATTGCACAGCTGTATGGGATACGCATTAAATGCCTGTACTGGCGCAACAGAATGGTGCCAGGCACCGAGCCGCGGGTTGGTCAGGAAGTGTGGCTGAGGGGCCGCAGGCCCGTAAAGAGATAGGATTATCCTGCGCTGAGGATCTCCTCGCGGAATCCGCGGAGAAATTCGGCAATCACCATGGCCTTCTTTCCGGCTTGCTGCAGTTTCTTGACCCTCAGGCAACCCGAACCGGTTTGTATCCACAGCTTGTTGGGCTTCTCGAGCAGCACTTCGCCTGGGTAGCCCCACTGCCCGTTGGGGTCGATCTCCGTTTCCAGTATTTTCATGCCAAAGCTGTAGCCCGAATCGGTGAGGAACTGGGTCCATGCACCCGGCACCGGTGAAAGTCCGCGTATCTGGTCATGAATTTTTTGTGCCGGATCCTTCCAGTTGATGTGCCCGTCGTCACGCGTCAGCTTGGGCGCTGCTTTCAGCACTTCATCGGGACGGATGATTTCGCTCTGCGGGATGGCTTTTATCGTTCCGGCAGCTACTTCATCAACGGTTTCCAGCAGCAGCCGGGCACCGCTCACCATCAACTGGTCGTGCAGCTCGCCGGCAAGCGTGTTCGGGGTGAGGATACAGGATTCGCGTTTCAGGATATGTCCGGTATCGATGTCTTTTTCTATGAAGAAGGTGGTAATGCCTGTTTCGGTTTCACCGTTTATCAGCACCCGGTTGATCGGGGCGGCGCCCCTGTACTGCGGCAGCAGCGAGGCGTGCAGGTTGATGGTGCCAAGTCGGGGCATGCTCCAGATCACTTCGGGAAGCATGCGGAAAGCGACAACCACGAAGAGTTCGCCTTTAAGTGCCTCCAGATCTTCAATGAAGTAATCTTCCTTCAGGCTGTCGGGCTGCAGTACGGTGAGCGCCTTGTCGTTGGCATACCGTTTTACGGGCGACAGGGTAAGCTGCAGCCCGCGGCCGGCCGGCTTGTCGGGGGTGGTAACTACTCCCGCGATAGGGTATCCGGCCTTGACAAGTGCATCCAGCGAAGGAACGGCAAATTCAGGCGTTCCCATGAATACGATGCGCGGTTTTTCGGGGCTCATTGTGCAGTCAGGTTAATCCGGATGGTTCAATCCGGATGCAAATGTAAAAAATGCCCCATCTTATCCCGTTTTGTCTGAAGATAAAATGCATTGTGTTGATTCGGCGTGATCTCCAGCGGCACGTTTTCAACGATCTGGATGCCATAGCCTTCGAGCCCTGCACGTTTTTTCGGGTTGTTGGTGATCAACCTGATTTTTTTTATACCAAGGTCGCGGAGTATCTGTGCCCCAACGCCATAATCGCGTTCATCTTCGTCGAAGCCGAGGTTGATGTTTGCCTCCACCGTATCCTGGCCCTGCTCCTGAAGCTTATAGGCGGCCATCTTGTTGAAGAGTCCGATTCCGCGCCCTTCCTGGTTCATGTAGATAACGGCCCCCTTGCCTTCGCGGTCGATCATCTCCATGGCGGCATGCAGCTGGGGGCCGCAATCACAGCGGTATGACCCGAATATGTCACCGGTTACGCACGACGAGTGGACACGCACCAAAACCGGCTCCTCATCTGTCCAGGTACCCCGTATGAGTGCAACATGCTCCAGGCCGTTGGATTTCTGGCGATAAGGTACCAGGTCGAAGGCGCCATGGGCAGTCGGCAGGTTAACGGTAGGACCGCGGTCGATGAGGCTCTCCTGCCGCAGGCGGTAGGCGATGAGGTCCTTTATGGTGACGATTTTCAGGTTGAATTCAGATGCGATCTGCAGCAGTTCAGGCAGTCGCGCCATGCTGCCGTCATCGTTCATGATCTCCACCAGCACGCCTCCGGGCTGCAAGCCGGCCAGACGGGTGAGATCGACCGCGGCTTCGGTATGCCCGGCCCGTCGGATGACCCCCTTGTCGCGGCCGATCAGCGGAAAAATATGACCTGGCCGGCCGAAATCTTCCGCCTTCGACCGTGGGTCCACCAGTGCATTTACGGTTTTTGCGCGGTCCTGAGCCGAGATACCGGATGTGCACCCCTGACCGAGCAGGTCGACCGATACCGTAAAGGCGGTTTCGTGAAAGGAGGTGTTCTTGCCCACCATGGGCGGCAGATCAAGCAGCTGGCAGCGCTCCTCCGGCAGCGGGGTGCAGATGAGCCCCCGGCCAAAACGGGCCATGAAGTTGATGGTCTTTGGTGTTGTAAGCTGCGCGGATGCTATGAAGTCGCCCTCGTTTTCGCGGTCTTCATCATCCACAACGATTATGATCTCTCCGTTGCGGATGGCCTCAATGGCATCTTCAATTTTATCGAGACCTTTATTGATGACGTTTGGTTGGTTGCCAGACATTCGTTTTTACCCCTTTCAGATAGCTCAACATTCCGATACCCAGCGCCAGGTTCATACTCAGGAAATGCGTGATGAACCTGAACAATGGAATGTGCAAATTTAGTTTTTTTAGGAGATTATCGAGTACAGGCACGAGCAGAAGGGCGGAATAACCGGCCAGCAGAAAGGCGTGGAACGGCGATGCGGTGGCCAGCAGGGCCAGCGACAGGAAGGCAAACAGCAGGAACAGGGGCCCCAGCCAGCGCATCACCTTATGGCTGAGGAAGCAGAAGGCCAGCGCCGGGTTGGCCGGAGAGAGGAGTCCCGCAAACCGTTTGAGGTTCTGAAAGTTGCCCGTGGCTATCCGAACCTTGCGCCGGAATTCGATGGCGAGGTCGTTCGAAACATCTTCGTATACCCGGGCCGAGGGATTGCTCATGGCTTTGTATCCATTTTCAAGAACCATCATGTTGAGAAAAAAATCATCAACGAGGAAATTCGCGGGAACCGGCTCGAAAAGCTCCTTCCGGATGGCAAAACACCCGCCGAAAGGCCCCATCATGACACCCCAGAGGCGGCTTTCGAGGTGCTTGATCCGCACCTCCCTGGATATATAGGCCTTTTCCTGGAAGGAAATTCCCTCCCTTTTCATCCCGAGGTTGATCATCTGCGTGTCAACCAGGCCCGTCATGGGGTCGGAAAACGGGGCGATCAGTGCGGGAAGCGTATCCTCGTCAAACAGCACATTCGCATCGGTGAGAACCAGGATTTCTCCCCTGGCTTCCGCTACCAGCCGGTTGATCACGTTGGGCTTCCCCTGCCTTACCGTGAAGTTGAAGAAGTGCAGACCGGGGAACTCTCCGGCAAGCCGGTTCAGGATTTCGGCCGTTCGGTCGGATGAGTTGTCGGAACCAACGATAAGTTCAATCGAGCCAACAGGATATCGGGTTGTGAATACCGAACGGACCTTCTCCTCGATCACATCTTCCTCGTTATAGGCCGAAAGGAGAATGCTCACCACCGGAAGCTGAGCACCGCCTGGTTTCACTGAGGCCTTCTCCCTGCGGAGTTTTCCGGCGAACCACAGGATGGCCGGAAAGAGGACATAGCTGTGGAAAACCGCAGCCACGCATATCCAGAAAATTATTTCAGCTGCTGTGGTCAATGGTTTTCAGGAATTCGGTGAAGCGGGCGGTTAACAGGCTGTTGTCGAAATTATTGCTCACAAAGTTTCTGGCATTCATGCCGATACGGGCACAGAGCCCGGCATCCGTGGCGAGGCGTACCAGGCAACGGGCAAATTCATCGGGGTTGTCGGTTATGAATGCCTCCGCACCGGTTGCCACCGGAATGCCTTCGGCCCCGATGGTGGTGGCAACAGTGGCACGGCCGGCAGCCATATAATCCAGCATTTTGATCCGCATGCCGGAGCCGGAAAACACCGGCACAATAAACAGGGGATGCTGACGGATGAACGAATCCGAGCTGTCCACCTCGCCATGGAAAACCACACCGGGGGCGCTCACTTCAGCAGCAAAACCGTTTGGGGCGTTTCGTCCGGCCAGATGGAATTCGATATCCGGGATCTCCTTCCGCACCATCGGCCACACCATCCGGATGAACCAGAGAATGCCGTTGCGGTTCGGGAGCCAGTCGAGGGCGCCAAGATGGGCCACCGAAGGAACGAAGGGCCCGGGCGCGGCTGCAGGCATCTCCCGCAGGTCCATCCCCGCGGGCAGCACGTGGCATGGCTTACGGTTGCCCATGTTCATGAAATGGCCGGCATCCCTCGACGTTATCGGTACCAGGGCATCATAGCTGTTCATCACCGAAAGTTCATACCGGTATATTCTGCGGGCCAGAATGCCGAGATAGATCCTTTTAAAGCCACGTTCCGATTTCGCCGCCCGGCTCCATATTTCGTGCTCGATGTTGTGTGCGCGGAGTATCAGCGGAGTGTTCGTAATTGCCCGGATATCATTGATATATAATGCAGTATAAATCTGATCCAATAAGATGAAATCAAACTTTTCGCGGGTGAGGATCTCTTTCAGCTTTAACCGGAAATCCTCCGAAATAAAACGCACGGCGTTGTAGGGCAGCCGTGAAAGGAGCAGGTTTTTAAGGGCGCCGGTCCACCGGATGGAGGTATCCACGGGCACCATTTCGAGGCGGAAGCCCAAATCGGGCATCAGCTGATCGGCCAGAAAGTGCTTGGAGGTATTCATGGCCAGCATCACCACCTCATGACCCGCCTTTGCCAGTTCCCGGGCCAGTGTGAGGCTGGCAATGGCGCCGCCGTCGCGCGGAGGGTAGGGGACCTTATTGGTGAGCTGGAGGAATTTCATTAACCGGGGAACCTTTCTTTCTGCCAAATCTAAAGAATTTCCTGAACAGAAGCGCATAGGTTTCCAGGCTCAGGATGGATGAATCGCGTGTGGATTTGATAGTCAGGTAGATCCCAACGGCGAGCAGGATCAGCGTGGATCCCCACATGCCGAGCCATACCGGCATGATGCCGGCCCGGGCGTATTTTTCGCCGGCCAGCGAGATGATGTAATACAGGATAAAGAGGAAGGTTGACACCACCACGGGGGTGCCGAGCCCGCCTTTTCGGATGATGGCACCCAGCGGGGCGCCGATGAGGAAAAAGATGAGGCAGGCCAGCGACATGGTAAATTTCCGGTGCCATTCGATCTGGTACCGGAACATCCAGGAGGAGTCGCTCCGGTAAATGTCGGCTGTTGTTTTGGCCACGCTCTGGGCGGTCCTGGCCAGGGTGAGGGCATGGTCGATGGCCTTTGAACGCTCCTCTGGTGGCAGGGTATCGTACACCTGCTGAATATCGATCCGCAGCAGGGCCATCTCTTTCTGCTTGTCGCTCAGCGGGGTGAGGGTGTCTTTTTTGTCCTGCATCTTAAACAGCTGGTTGCCCGACAGGTCGCGCCAGGCTTTCTCCCGCTTGTTCTCCATGGCAGGCCTGAAGATATCCACGTACTCCCGGAGCTCGCTGAGGTTCTTGCGTTTGTAGTTGTCCTTGAACAGATCTTCATCGGTGCGGTTCAACTCGTTCGAAGGGAGTTTGAACAGCACCTGCTGCATGGTGAATTTGTCGCGCCGCAGCGGTTTGGTTGGCTGGAGACGCCTGTTTTCGTCGAGCTGCTCGGTGTATCCGAACCCGCTGTAAAGGGTGAGAATCAGGTTGCGCTTGTCTTCAGTCATCACCATGTGGCCCGAATCGGCGACGATTACTGCGGCGTTGCCGATCTTTGCCGTATGGTCGTAAATCATCAGATCGTAAAGCATCCTGCTCTCGGTTGATCGTTTTCCGATTTTCAGGCTATAACCCTCGAGGCCGTTATAGAACTGTTCCTCGCGTATGTCGAATTCGGGCCGCTGCTTGCGGATATCCAGCAGGAGCGTAAAAAACTTCATGTTGGTTTTGGGGATCACGTAATTGGCGACCAGAAAGGCGCCTGTAGTGATGAGCATGGCGAGTATGAACAGCGGCGCCATGATGCGGCTGAGTGATATTCCCGATGATTTGAGGGCGGTGAGTTCCGAATGTTCGCCCAGGTTGCCGAAGGTCATGATGGAGGAGAGGAGCACGCCCAGGATGAGTGCCATCGGTATCAGGCTGGCCGATACATCCATGAGGAGTTCGGAGATGACGGCCCAGGAGAGCCCTTTTCCGACCAGTTCATCGATGTATTTCCATACGAACTGGAGGATCAGCACGATCATGGCGAGGATGACGGTCATGATTAGGGGTCCGATGTAGGACCGTATCATATACCAGTGCAATCTTTTCAATGGGTGCTTTTTTATACGATAACGCAGGAAGGCCGCCGTTGGTATGGCGGAAGTGGATCAGGCCGAACCCAGCTGACTGAACAATTGGGATATCTGTTTATCCCACAATCCCTTGGCGTCATCGATTTCGTCTTCTTCGGCAAAATCAGTGACGGTGAGGGAGACATCATTGGTGAGCGGATCCTGCGTGATGCGGAATTCGAAATAGGATTTCGGGTCCGGGTCGTCGAGCCATCTGAAGCGCACCATCCGGTTTTCCTTGAGGCAAATAATTTCGGCTTTCTGGGGGGATTTGTCCCACATGAAGGTTAAGACGGATCCTTCGATATTGACGTCATCGGCGAACCATTCCGACAGGCCGCCGGGAGTGCTGAGGCGCGCATAGAGCACCTTCGGCGAGGCGTTGATGACGTATTCCAGTTCGTATTTCAGTTTTGCGGACATGTGCGTGTTCCTTGGTTCAATGTTGGCAATATAGAAAAAATTTCGGGATAATGCAAGAAACCACCTGAGGGCGGGAATCTGTTTTTTTAAAAAAACTATTATATTTGCGCCTCTGAAAAGGGCGAGGTAGCTCAGCTGGTTAGAGCGCATGATTCATAATCATGAGGTCGCCGGATCATCCCCGGCTCTCGCTACTTGAAAATGAACCACTTACGGGTTGAACTCCGTAGGTGGTTTTTCTTTTTGCAAACATTTTGCATAACATTCGTATCCCTTTTCAAAGCATTTGACTGTCCGATCGGCAAGTAGCCAAGGTTTGTATTGAGGGAACTTGATGGCTTATTCAACAAGTATAACGCGGCCAATTTATTGAATACATCCTCTGTGGTTGTGGGTTCAATCTTACGGGCAAAACTGGCAGCCTTCACGGCTTCATGGCTTTTGGGGTGGGGGGCGGTCAAGGTGAGAGCCTTTTCTTTGAGCATTTGTACTTCCTGCCGGATATCCATCTTGTCCGTACAACTTGCATTCATTCGTCCTTCACGCAGCGCACTGAAAATCCATTAGCCTTTGCCCACAATTTCAACCTGCCGATGCCATTGCTATCATAGGATATAACCCTGTACCATGCCTCATGAATCTCGAAGTCGGTTGAAGACCAATAATGCGCAAAGCCAGTGCCGCTAAAACTACCTGCGAAGGTAGTGCTACCCAATATATCCCAAAAACGGGTACCGCTAGGAAGCGCATTAAACCCGCCTGAATTGTTCCCGTTACCGTTTAATGGCCATCCAGCGGATGACTTCAGCTTTAATCCGACAGAACCAGATAACCGCTGATCTGTTGAGAAAGCCTCACTAGATGACATCCCCAAATACACCTCTAACTCAATCCATTCCTCATCACTGGGAAGATGCCATCCCACAGGACAGGCTTTCATTGCTGCTGGCCAATTGTATAGTACGCCATAGATTTGATAGGAGGTCGTTGCTTTTGCATTTTCAACGTTCGTCCCATCATAGCCGTACACATATTGATAGTCAGCCGAAACAGAACCTTCGCTCGAAGGGCGAACATCCGGCAAATAGGCAAGATTATCGGACATCCATATCTGGCCGCCAATCCTTACCCAACCGTATTCATGCTGATCTCTTATGTCCTCAAAAGTGCCACTTGGTGCCGTAAAATCGGGTTCTTTGCTGCACCCGTTCGCAAGAAGGGCAAAACCTATCAATACAATTATAGGGTGGATTTGCATGGGGTCATTCGGCCTGGTTGTGAAACTTGCATTCTTGTCGCCATTAAGGCTTGCCTGACCATTTGCCATCAAGCTATTTACTAAAGTTACGGCTGAATTCGGGAAACGCCAAGTTTTCGTGAACAATTCGCAGTTTATCTGCCCCCGGGTGGACGCTAAGATGATGGCTCATACATGGCAAATAAATCAAAGGGGGGGCTATCGTTTGGGAATCATGCTCTTATGGCTCCGATCTCTTAATGGGAGGTTTGCACACAAACCGACCGGCAGAATAAACAATTATGTAAAATTACCTATTTGATTAGGTAATTTGTCGTAAATTTGCCTATTGCAGTGATAGTAAATCGCGATTAACAATGGTCTCATACGATAAAATCAAAGAAATCCTTTCTACCTGGGAGGTTGATATTCTTAGTACTCAAGTGTTCCCAAGACAAGCTGAAGCTTTGGCAAATGAACATTTTAAGAAGACTATTCCATTGGTGTTTCACGGCATTCGCCGTTCCGGGAAAACTTATCTTATGTATAAGCTGATGCAGGAGAATCCCGGTGGAGTTTATATCAATTTTGAAGATGAAAGGTTAAGCGGTTCGGGGATTGAATTGCTCGATGAAATCTATAGTGTCTATATCGGCAATAAATCACCGGAAAGGCCTGTCATGTTCCTTGATGAGGTTCAAAACATCATTGGCTGGGAGAAGTTTGTTGCAAGGCTTCAAGCCAAGGTGAAATTTGTTATATCCGGATCCAACGCATCGCTGTTAAGTTCGGAGTATTCATCCGCACTAACGGGAAGGCATGTTCCGATGAGAATTTTCCCGATGGGTTTTGCGGAGTATTTAATTGCTTCCGGAGTTGAGCAGTTCGATTCCTATGTTACTGAATCAAAGGCAAAAATACGGGCACTCTTTGCAGACTTCATCATCTTTGGCGGGTTTCCGGAAGCCTCTCTGAAAAAAGACCCCTACCTGTTAAAAGCCTATTTCGATTCAATTATTTACAGAGATGTGATCCCCCGGTTCAATATCCAGAATGCAGCAGGATTAGAGGCGCTTTCCAGATATCTGGTGTCGAATCCCGGAAAACCAACTTCCTATAATAAACTCATTCCCGTAACAAACGTTAAACATGAAGATACGGTCAAATCTTACCTTGGATTCCTGGAAAAGGCATACCTGTTTACCATCGTACCACGATTCGATTTCTCACTGAAAAAGCAAGCAGGTAACTTGAAGAAAATTTATCCTGCCGATACCAGTTTTTCCAGGTTTTCCGGTAGCCTATTCTCCGAAGAAAGAGGGCGCATGCTGGAAACGATCGTTTGTAACGAATTGATGAGAAGGAACTTTGATGTCTTCTATTGGAAAAATGAGCGGGGGAAAGAGGTGGATTTTGTTGTCTGCCAGGGCTTAAAACCACTTTGCCTGATTCAGGTTTGTGAGCGGATTGACAGTGAAAAAGTCATGAAACGCGAAACAGATCCGCTTTTACTGGCCGGAGAAGAATTGAAAGTGAATGAATTGATATTGCTGGCAGATGTTATTCCGGACATGAAACCGCCAGACGGGATTAAGCTTATTTCAGCAATTGAATGGTTGACGCGATAATACTTGTTATCTGTTGTCGGGAGGCGATGTCATTAATGGATTCAAAGCAGACCGGGTCGATCTTATCATGCAGTTAATTGGTCGGGTAAGAATGAAAGCACATGAACCATCTGACGGGTATTACCGGCAGGTGGTTTTTTTTGTTTGCACACCATTTGCACACAAACCGGCCTGATGTCTGATCCCCACGAGCAATGATACGCACTTGCTGATGCAGTTCCGAACTTCAACATTCTTTGTCCTGACCCGAAACCCGGGCTGCGTTTAACACGATACCAGTATCGCAATATTGCGCCAGGAAAGGGAATCACTGACTAACGGAACTGGTAAGTTTGATTGCTTTACCAAAGGGTTTAGAATCAGACGGCCCGGTGATTTCGCTTTTTCGTAACTTGGTAGTCAAACCCGATCAGGCTTTGCATCATGAAAAACATAAGTGTCTTAATTTTAATTAGTTTGGTGTTGTTGGTTTGCTGCAATAAAGAAACTCCTTCTGAGGTCGAAACTCTACCTCCTGCCATTATCGATGCCGAACATGTTAGATTAACCGGCAATGTCACAAAAGAGGGGTCCTCCGCTGTCACCGCGAGGGGGTTTTGTTGGGCGTTGACCGAAAATCCTGCTGTTAGTGGAAATTTCAGCCAGAATGAATCCGGCTCCGGAGAATATGCCGAAGACATTCTGGTCACTCCGGATACAACCTATTATGTCAAAGCCTATGCAACTAACAGCACCGGAACTACATATGGGAATCAGGTTAGTTTTAAAACTCATGCTGAAAACTTAGGCAAATTCAGCGATGACAGGGACAAACGAATATATAAATGGGTGAAAATTGGAACGCAGGTTTGGATGGCTGAGAATTTGGCATACCTGCCAGATGTTAGCCCTTCTTCAACCGGATCTGAAACAAATTTTCATTTCTACGTAAATGGGTACGAAGGAACTGATGTCAATGCCATTACTTCATCCAATTATATGATTTATGGCGTTCTGTATAATTGGCCTGCCGCAATGAGCGGGTCAGCCGGGTCATCGGATAATCCCAGTGGCATTCAGGGGATTTGCCCGGTGGGATGGCATTTGCCGAGCGATGCAGAATGGAAAATTCTGGAGGTCTGCTTAGGTATGATTCAATCGAATACGGATGAATTTGGATGGCGCACATCCGGTAATATCGAAAAAAAGCTGAAAGCCATTGCTGGATGGCTTGGTGAAGGTAATGGCAACAACAGCAGCGGGTTTGGCAGTCTGCCGGGTGGGAGGAGGCGCAATGCCGGTGGTTTTGAAGCAGTGGGATACAATACATTTTATTGGTCTACCTCTGAAGCGGATGGAATGACTGCATATTGGCGTTATATTGACTTTCTGCCAAATGGCGTTAACCGGTTAAGTGCCAACAAGAGTAATGGACTCTCAGTGCGGTGTATCCGGAATCAATAGTTCAAACTATTCCACTAATAGAGCATCAAGTACTTCCTGCCGCTGAATGAGCAACAAACCCTGGTAGAGACCTACGGCCGGTTTTATTTTGTACTCGATGCTGTTCAGGATCGCAGTGCCGAAGGCGAGGATTATGCACACGCCCTGTGTCCGAACGGATGGAGCATACCAACAAAAGAGGAGTGGGAACAGCTGATAGCAGATACTCATGCTGAAAGTCAGCCGGAAAACCTGATATTGGGTGGAAACAGTGATTTCAACGGAACCTATATGGGGTATGCGGATTATGTATTTGTGAGAAGTTCATCCGGTCAGGTTAAGGATACGATTTTTACATTCCGTGATACTTTTAAGAAAGCATGGTTCTTTTCCGTCAGCCAACCCAAGGATGAAAACCGCGTCGATTTATTCATGGTAAAAATTGATCGTAACGGACCGGAGCTTTGGACAGGGTGGGAGAGTCTTCGCTATTATGTTCCGGTGAGGTGCATTAAGGTTAAAACTGATTGATTTTCAGTTACAACGATACCTTAAATCGCAGGCCTGACTTCTTTCATGAGGCCGAACAGAATCACTAAATCAATATAGGAACCCGAAAAGCCAAAGTGGAGCTTTGCCCGGGCTGCCATGTTCAATATTGTCTGCTGCTACCAGATGATTTTCGAAGTGTTTTATCTGATCCGATGACTTGTTCTTTCCGCCTGCTTCCAAAACCAGGTTGCCCACCTGGAAATCACCCGACCCGGGTGCAGTAACCGCCAAACCGGCGTTGATCAATTGATTGAGCAGAAAGGTTTCGCGGACATTGCCAACATTTGGCATTGGCGACAGGGCAAAGGCGAGGTTGCTGTTTTCAAGAAAAAGCTTCTCCGGTTTCTGCAAACTGGCGGTCCCCTTCTGTTCGGTATGCAACATGTTGATAAGCCTTGCCTTTTGAAGAAGCGCAAGATAAAGGTACACACTATCGCGGCTTAGGTCGAGCTTCCGGGCAAGGGCTGAAATATTGGGTTTAAAAGGCACTGCCTCCGCGACAACACCCAATAGCTTTTTGAGCCTGAATGCGGTACCGCTGTCATATCCTACGGTATAAGCCAAATCGGTATCCAACACGGTGTTAATGATCTGATCGAGTTTCAACGGGTAGCTATCCTCCCCTTCCAGGATAAAAGGAAGATAGCCAATTTGGAGATACCGCCGGAACAAGGGCAGCGGATGCAGGCGGTCGACAATAAGACGACTCATTTCAAGATGCTGGCTGGTCAACCGGTCAAAAGAAATTGGTTCAATTGCCACTCCTTCCTGGAGTTCGATGTACTCCCTGAACGACATGCCTGGCAGGAGATAGCTGATTACCCGGCGGCTGAGGTCTGCTTCTCCTTTGAAAATATCCAAAGCGGAGGATGCCGAAAAAACGATCTGCATTTCGGGGAACCCATCATAAATGTTTTTTAGCTCAGTGGACCAGCCTGGATATTTATGAACTTCATCAATCATTAACAGGGTTCCGCCGGATTTGTGCCAGTCGGAGGCAGTTTCATACAGGGAATGACTGTAAAACCAATGATGGTCGGCCGTCACATACAGGGCCAGGTCGCGGTTGACGAGGTCAAACTTGAGGTGTTGGAGCAGGATCGTGGTTTTCCCGGCCCCGCGAGGGCCCTTGATCCCAATCATCCGTTCTCCCCATCTGATTTTACTTTGAAGATAACGCCGGAATTTATTTGACACCGGCCGGAGGAGGCTTTCCTGGAATTCAATCAGCGGTTGCATGATATGTCGATATTAGTCGACAAAAATAAAGTTTATTTGTCGAATAGAATCGACACAATCCATTTTTTTATTGATTCTACTTGCGAAATGGCCTTCCAATTCCACCCTAATCCACCACAATCTTCCTTCGCAACACCCGCCCCTCTGTTACCAACCGGAGAATATACATCCCCTTCGAACCCTCAGGCATGCGGATTTCCCGGCTCGTGTCCGATCCTGCGGGCCATTCGGCTTCGAGCACGGTTTTGCCGGTCATGTCGATCATCTGGAGCCGGATGGTTCCTGATCCGGCGGCAGCCATCATGATCTGGAAAACGCCGTCACTGGGATTCGGATAAACCTCGAAATGATCCGAAGCTGATATTTCCCCGGTTCCGGTGGCCGGAATAACCGTGATCACCTGAGCTGCGGTCATCGCATTGCCGCAGGCATCCACAGCTGTCCAGGTGCGATAGATGGTGCGCTCGCACTCTGAAATGGAGTTGATCAGTTCGTTAAAGCTGATTTCGGTGGTACCTGAGCAGTTGTCGATGGCCGTCACCACGGCAGGCTCTGGCACGGCATTGCAGTCGACCGTCATGTCGGGCGGAATGCCTGTAAGGACCGGCACCCTGGTATCCTGAACCGTAATGACCTGAAGGGCGGTTGAGAAGTTCCCGCAGGCATCGACCGCCCTCCAGGTGCGGGTAATGGTGTAATCATTGGCACAGCTACCTGAACGGATCTGATCGGTGTAGGTGACCGCTACTGCAGGATCAGCGTTGTCGGTGGCCGTTGCCGACCCAGTGGCTTCGGGGGAGCTGTTGTCGCCGCAGTCGATGGTTATGCTGCCAGGGGCGATTAGGACTGGCGCAATCACATCGGTGGCAGTGACAATTATGTCCATTGCCATCGAATAGGCGCACTGGCCTGCATCGGGCGTAAAAGTGTATGTATAAACGCCTGCGACTGCCGTGGATATGGTCGCAGGGTTCCAGGTTCCGGTAACGCCTTCACTGGTAATTGAAGGTAATCCCGGTGCCAGGCTGCCCAGGCACAGCGGACCGATCGGACCGAAAGTTGGCAGAAGTATGCCGGTTAGCGTAAAAACGGTGGAGGCCACCATAGCCGGACAGCCACCTGCAGCATCAATCATGTAACTGACTGTATAAGCTCCGGGCTGGCTTGCCGAAGGGGTAATGGTTCCGCTCACCGGATCGATGCTTAATCCGGCGGGCGCCGAGGAGAAGGTGCCGCCTGGCGATCCGACAAGAGTGACATAGGCCGGCGGAGCCATTTCACAGACAGGTGAGTCCGGATAATGAAAGCTTGCAGATGGAAAATCTTGAATGATCACCGTAACCGGCTTTATCACAGAGCAATCTCCTGCAGCCACACCTTTGATGTAATAGGTGCCGCCGGTGCCCACCGCGGCCGGGTTGCTGAGGGTCAGTGTGGCCGCCGCATCCTTCCAGTAGGTTAAGGTCATGCCGGCAGTGCTGCCATGCGTTACGGCCGGAGAGGTAAGGTCAACCGTTACGGGACCGCACACCGCCGGCGGATCGGTGATGACGAGGCTGCATTGTGCCGACAGGCGGCACGGGACGGAAACGAGGATAATGGCAACAATAGCAGGTATCAGCATCGACTGTGGGTAGCTGTACAATCTAACCCGGCTTGTGGATGTGGAATCCGGCATGGTTTCTCGGTTTGAAGGGTTTGTCTGTAACGGAAAGGGCTGCCTGAATGGCGGAAATTTAAAGGTACGGAATAAACCGGACATTAACCGGGAAATGCTTTAATTTATGACCAGCTTCCTGAATGCCAGCTTATTTGCGGTCCGGATTTGAACAAGGTACACCCCCGGGGGGCAATTGAGAAGGTCGACAGAGAGTTCAGCACGATAACCGTCAGGTACAAGCCCTGATGAATATACTTTCCTGCCCAGGCAATCGGCAATGATAATTTCTACCGGTTCCTGAAATGGCTTAACCCCGGCAAAGGAAATATTAAACTTTCCGTCTGTTGGATTTGGGAACAGATTTAACGCACCATTGAGCGTGACCATCTCCAAACCGGCCAGCGAGTGCCTGAACAGGATCTCATACGTCATGGAGGTGGAAAAGTCTTCCGCCGTAACCTCCACCGAGGCTGAACCGGGTATGGAGGAAGCCTGAAAAACGGTGGCGAAGGCGTTCGGATCAAAGGTTGTTGCCGTCACGAGCGGCGGCAGGGTTACCTCATCCCGCAAAACAAAAGTGTATTGGGTTGTTTCTCTCTGAAATGAGGCTAACGGCACATTGTCAATGCTGAGCTCGCTCAGTGTGGCATCCGTGTCGGGGGCCAGTCTGAAATTGATGGAGTAGGTTTTTACCACTTTCCCGTCCTCCGAAGTAACTACCACGGTAGCGAACCCGGGTAACGATTGCGCCTGAGTGATCGCAAAAGTGGCTTTGGGGTCCCTTGTGGTTACCGATACAACCGGATTTGCCGGTGTATGATGCGGAAGCTCCATGGTGTAACCGGTTATGCCGGGCATGAATTCCATGAGGTGCTGACCGTTCACCCGAAGATCTCTCAGGAAGGCGTCATCGTTGTATGGATCAACCGTGAAGTTTATGGTGTAGGTTCGTATGGTTGTCAGGTCTTCGGCGGTTACCGTAATGGTAGCCGTCCCTGCTATGGCAGGCGCCTGGGAAATGACCATTTTTGATTTGCCGTCCGTCCGGATGGCCTTTACAAACGGAATCGCCAACGTGTTATGGGGTAGAATAATGTTGTAGGTCAGGGTATCGGGATGAAAATTTGCAATGGAAACTTCATTTACCTTGATAGCATTCAGCGTGGCAATGGTATGGATAGTTTGCTTTTCATACAGCCCCAGATTATTTCGGATACTGTTGTCCCAATCCCCGGAAAAAGCCCACCAATTGGTCATCTGCATGCCTGTCCGGGTGTGCGGAATGGAGTTGTCCTTGCCTGGCATGTTCTGAAACCAGTAAGTAAGCCAGCCTTTGTCCCATGTGCGGGCATTAACCATTTTTTGCGCACCTCCTGCAGGTTTCCAATCTTCAATATCGCTGGATACCAATGTCATATTGAAGTAGTCATAATCTATTCTCGTATTTGGCGGATGATGGCAATCCCCGGCACGCCCCAATGGCCCCTGACCGGCGATGGTACGCCCGACAAAATCCCTCCAGAATAAACCGCTTCCGCCATCCTGTTTTGTACTGGCAAAGGTTAGAATTGCCTCTATCTGATGACCCCGGATGTGTCCGATCAGGGTGGCGTCGGTTGCACGCCATATATTGCAGCTGTAAACAGTGAATGTGTGACTGTAAATCGGAAGGTCATCAAACCTGTGGCTATTGGAGATATCACCGGTCAGCGAACTTGACATATTCGATTCCTGAAGGCCCCTGAAATCTTGCGGTTTATGAATCGCGGACCTGTAGCTCGGGTGACTTCCGTTGAATTCATTCTGCCAGAGCCAAACCTCCTTAACACCAAGGTCATCAATATAATGCTTAACATCTAACCTGTTAAATATGCTGATATAATCCGGGAAAAAGTAGGTGACGCCATTTTCTGTGCCAGTCCTGCCTGGTGGAGTGTGGTCGTAAACATTGATGATCCCTACCACTTGGATGCCCAGTGAAGGTGATGCTTCCGGATCTTTATAGCCCCGGAATTTTGAGCCGTCTTCAGCATTGATCTTGTTGTTGCGATCAGAATTCTGAATATCCCGCAACATATCTGTCAGTTTCTTATGCCCCACTACCCAGTAATCAGGGCATTTAGTAGAATCGAGCCAGATCCCATCCGTTGTTGGCAGGTAACGGATGATCAGAACCGGCACAAGCCAGGTGTAACCCTCGGCAGGGGTGGACATGAATTCGGGAATCTCTTCCATGACAACGCTTCCGGGAATACCCTGCGGCAGGACAGGGTTACTCAGTACATAGGCGAGCGCCAGTGTCATCAGGATAGCTTTTTTCACGGCAAATAACTGGATAAGCGGATTGAAGGATCTGTTGTTCAGGTAATTGGATAGGTATTAAAAGTAGTAAAATCCGGATTCAAATACAATTTTTTTTTCTTTAACTACAGGTGCCAAAAAGTGTTAATTGGATGTGGAAGGAACATCTTTCCTGGAGTGTTTTAAACAAAAATCATCCGGCCTGTGTTAAGTTAATAGGTTGTTATTTATAAACTTAATACGGAGGTTTAAAAATGAATCGTTTAAATTCTATTGTGTCGATTGCCCTGTTGAGCTCAGGAATACTATTGTCGGGTTGTTCAAAATCGGAAGTTAATGTTCAGGTTGCTGATGAGCATTCTTCCTCCGCACTGAAAGCCGCCGGTGGCGGGAATTTTGCCCTCGACCTGAATGGCGCCGGCGACTATGTGAGGGTGCCGGATAACCCGTCGCTCGATCTGTCCGGCCGGTTTACGGTGGCGGCATGGATCTATATTGAGGAATACACCGAATGGGCCAGCATTGTAACAAAAGGAGAGACCGTGAACAACTTCACCATTCACCAGTCGGGTCCGCTGGGCGGCAGCGAGCCGGGCCACCTGCGCTTTACCGGTGGAATGGTTGACCTGCCGGTTTTTCTTGAATCGGAAACCCAGATACCGCTGAACGAATGGCATTTCGTGGCGATTACCTGGGACGGCGCCATGCTGCGGTTTTACCTTGACGGTAATCCCGACGGATCGGGCAGCCTGGTTGGGACACTTGATACCAATGATGAGCCGCTGTTCATCGGTGCCGACTTTCCGGGTTCCGGCGAGTTCTGGAATGGTAAAATCGATGAGGTCCGCATCTGGAACGAAGCACTGTCACCGGCGCATGTAAGGGCCTCGATGCACGGATCGGCCTCCCCGTTGAGCCGCGCGCTGGTGGGATCATGGAACCTTAATGAGGGTTCAGGAACCACGGCAGCCGACCGTTCGCGGTTTAGCAACCACGGATCGCTCATCGGATCACCTTCCTGGGTGAGGCGGTAGAGACGTTTATAAACGTCTCTGCAACGCCGATGGATGAATTTGCGTTGAGACGTTTTTAAACGTCTCTACAACGCCGATGGATCAATTTGCGTTGAGACGTTTATAAACGTCTCTACAACGCCGATGGATGAATTTGCGTTGAGACGTTTTTAAACGTCTCTACAATGCCCCTGGATAAATTCCCGGGGGTCCGTTTCGCCATTCACCGGCAAATTCTCCCCCCTTCACCGAAAGGCCTTTCCAATGCCGGTTCCGGTTGAAGTACCTTTGGTTCGTTATTCGGAAAGAAATAAATCAATCTAATAAGAATCAAATGGAACGAATGGACAAAGATTACCGCAGGGAGCACAGGCATGACTGGGCTACCGACCGCCGCAGGCAGATGAATGGCCGCCGGGGATGGGGTGTTATCCTGATCCTGGCCGGGCTGGTGCTGCTGGCAAATATTTTCGAGGTGTTCGACTACGACGTGCGCAGGATCGTCTTTTCATGGCAGATGCTGCTCATCGCCATCGGCGTGATCTCGCTGGTGAACAACCGCAGCTGGGCGCCGGGCATCATTTTGATCGCCATCGGCGGCTTCTCGCTCGCCAACCACTATCTCGAGATCCCGGATTACTGGCACCAGGCTTTCTGGCCACTGCTGGTTCTTGTGGTCGGGGTTTACCTGCTGGTGGCGCCACCGAGATACATGCGCAGCGGCAAACGGGCAGTGAGCGACGGAGACAACCGGGATTATA
>CAYWHP010000010.1:48417-58716 GCA_964457845.1 uncultured Porphyromonadaceae bacterium
TACCTGATAGTGGCCCCCCCAAGGTACCTCCGTCACTGGAACAAGCCGGAAACTTCGGGAGACAACCGGGATTTTATAGATGAGGTGGCTGTATTCAGCGGCGGCGACCGTATAATCACCTCACAGAATTTCAAGGGCGGCCGCATCACGAGTATTTTCGGGGGATCGAAGATCAACCTGATGAACTCCAAACTGGCCGAGGGGCCGCAGGTGCTCGACACCATGAGCGTGTTCGGCGGATCCACTATCATTGTGCCGGCCGACTGGACGGTACGCGTTGAGGTGGTGGCGATTTTCGGCGGTTTCAGCGACAGGCGCGAACGGATGCCCAATATCGTTTACGACCAGAACACCATGCTCGTTATCAAGGGGATGGCTATCTTTGGGGGCGGCGAAGTAAAAACATTCGGCGTCCGGTAAATGAAAAACCCGTTCCTGATCAACAGGGCCAACACCCTTGCCTATATTGCTGCATGGATACTGATTGCCGGTATCCATGCAGTTGTTTTATGGTTGGCTTCGGATCAGGAGTTGATCCGGGCAATCTCCGACAGCCTGATTTTCAATGGGTTGTTTGCCGGAGTCGCCCTGGGGCTCTGGTACTCCATCCGCTATTACGATGTTAACCGGTCCGGACTTACCGACAGGCTGCTGAACCACCTCCTCATCGCCGTTATCGTGCTGGGCGCATGGATCGGTGTCGGGTACGTGATCCTCAGTACCATTTGGCCCGAAGATGAGGCCTACCATGAATTCCTGACGGGATCGGTTCCCTGGCGGGCCATCTCCGGGTTTTTCTTCTATTCGCTGATTATTCTGATATACTTCCAATATATATCTGCCGAAGACCGTAAAAACCGGATCAGTAAGGAATCGGCCCTGCAGCTCCAGGTGAAGGAGGCCGAGATAGACAGGCTGAAGGCGCAGATCAACCCGCACTTCCTGTTCAACAGCCTCAATTCGGTTTCCTCGCTGATCACCTCCAGGCCCGAACAGGCGCGCGAAATGATTGTCCGTCTTTCGGGTTTTCTGCGCTATTCGCTCGAAAGCCGGCACAACAGTCTCACCACGCTGGAATCGGAGATCGAGAATATACGCTACTACCTCGAGATCGAGAAGGTCCGCTTCGGGGACAGGCTTCTGTTCAGCCTGTCGGTGCCCGCTGAGTGCCTGAAAATGACCATCCCGCACATGATCCTGCAGCCACTGGCCGAGAATGCCATCAAGCACGGCGTTTATGAAAGTACCGATCCCGTTCGGATCGGTCTGGGTGCGCACGCTGCCGATGGTTGCCTGTGGGTGGAGATGGTCAACGATTTCGACCCGGAGGCCCCGCCGCGCAAAGGCAAGGGCATCGGGCTAATCAACACGAAAAACAGGCTGTTCCTGGCCTACAATTGCAACGACTGCCTGACGGTGGAACGTACAGAGAACCGTTTTGCCGTGAAAATCAAAATCCCGCAAAATACCGATCATGAAAACCCGGTTTAAAGCGCTGATCATCGATGACGAAGAACCGGCGCGGATGCTCATCCGCTCCTACCTGGAGTCCTGGCCCGAAATAGAGGTTGCCGGTGAATGTGCAAACGGTTTCGAAGGGCTTAAAGCCCTTCAGTCAGAAAAGCCCGATCTGGTGTTTCTGGATATCCAGATGCCGAAGATCTCCGGTTTCGAGATGCTCGAACTGCTCGACGACTACCCGCAGGTGATCTTTTCAACCGCTTTCGACGAGTATGCCATCAAGGCATTTGAGTTCAATGCGGTGGATTATCTGCTGAAGCCCTATTCGCGTGAACGGTTTGGCCAGGCCCTGACAAAGGCGGTTGAGCGTATCGCACAAAAAAGCGGCCCCGCTCCCGGAGTCGCAAAAATTGCGGGCGGTACGCTGCCCGAAGGTATTTACCTGGATCGTGTAGTGGTTAAAACCGGCCAGAAGATTAAAGTGGTAGCCATCAGTCATATCGAGTTTATCGAAGCGGAAGACGACTATGTGATGATCTATACAGGTGACGGGCGTTACATGAAGCAGATGACCATGGGGTATCTTGAAGATCACCTCGACCCGGCAGATTTTCTCCGGGTGCACCGCTCGCACATTGTGAAACTGTCGGAAATCGTGCAGCTCGAGCCCTACGACAAGGAAACCAAGGTGCTGGTAATGCGTTCGGGTAAGAAGATCCATACCAGCAAGGCAGGGATGAAGCGGCTGCGCGATGTCCTGGGCTTTTAGCGGTGCCCCCGGGAAAAAATGGCATCACTACTTCAGGTTTTCGCAGATAATGTCGGTTTTTACGCTCGCGCCGTCATACCGCAGGGGCTGAAACCGGTTGTCGGCATAGTCCTCCTGAAAGGTGACGGTGTGGTATGCACAGCCTCCGGCCTGGGTCTTGACGGCAATCGCCGCGCGGATGTAGCGGTGCAGTATGATTCCGGTGATCTCATGCCGCCGGGTGATCCAGTCGTTATCAATAATGGCAATCTTCAGTACATCCGTACCGTCGATGAAACCGGTTTTCCAGTCGTTTGAATTTTTTACCGCGGCGATCATCCGTGCCTCTGTGGCAGCATCCGTCATACGGGCCTCCGGGAACGTCGCTTTCCGGGCGCCGGCCCCTGCTGCCGCTGCATTCAGTTCAGCAGCCCGCTGAACAAAGAGTGAAAAATCGGTACCGTCGATCGAGAAGGTTCCGGCAGCGATCTCCTCATAATTGCATTTAACAACCACCTTCACGGTGTTTTTGCCGGGTGCGAGAGTGCCCAACCCTTCGGCATACGTAGCCGGACCCTCGTATTTCCTGCCGAATTCGCGGTACAGGATATCCGGGTCGCCATAGGCACTCATCTGCCCGGGCTCGGGAATGATGTCAATAATGATATGCTTGTTTTGCAGCGACTTGCCCGAAAGGATCAGGTTCGAAAAGGAGATCTGCTCTTCCATCGGCTGCTGGTAGGAATAGAGCGGCGGTTTAATGCTGTACAGAAAAACTTCCAGTTCCACCTTGGATTCGGGTTTGCAGTTGGCGATTTTCATCAGGGTTTCGGGCAGGTAAGCCACGCTGTAGATGGCATCGGCTGCCTGGAATTCGGTTACCGGAGATTCGACTCCGGGGCTGGTAAGGGCAGTTTTCGAGAAGAGGATTTCTCCCGGATTTTGTGCGGCAAGATTTGAGAATGTCATGATGGCTGTGAGATTAAAGATTATGGATACTGTTTTCATTTTATGGTTTCGGATTATTGTTTCTGTGCACCGGCACCTGCCACGTTACCAAAGAGGGTAAGGGCATCCTTCCACGGATAGCGGTTGCCGAACATGGTTACGCTCGATGACATGGTGCCCTGCAGGTTCATGCCCATCATGGAGCGCCACTGGTTGGCGGGTGAATTGCGGTCGAGATCGGTTTGCTCCGAATAGCGTGCGTTGAGGTAACCGTCGAGATAGGATTTGTTCACCTTCAGGTCCTTTGGGATTTCATTGCGGTTGCCGTTGGCGCTGGCAATTTCCAGGTCACCGAAATCACCGGCATCGATGCGCAGCCGTGAGTTGCTGGCGGGACTGTAATGCAGGTCCTTGTCTTTGTTTACGAAGAAAATGTTGTTGTCGACCGTCACCCATTCGTTTTTGTTGAACCGGGTATGATCGACACCGGCCAGGATCGAGGCGCCGATTATATTGTGATGGATGTTGTACCTGCATTTGGTCATTACCCGCACACCGTAGCCCATGTCAAGGAAATCTTTTACCCGGCTCCAGGTAAAGAGGATCGTATTGTTTGCTATTTCAACATCGCCGCACATGCTCATGGAATTGGGCCCACCGGTATTCGCACAGGTGCCGTAGATTTCAACGGCCGCCATCCGGTTGCCGACAAAAACATTGTTCAGCACCCTGAAAGTCCCGCTGCGATGGCCTGCCTGAAGGGCAAAGCTGGCGCCGTTCACGAAGACGCAGTTCTGTATGGTGACATCGCCGCCGGTTGTGGCACTAACGAATTGCAGAAGAGGCTCCTGCACCGTAGGGTAGCCAACGGGGGGCTTTTCGGTTTCGGGAAGCAGGCGGCCGCCCTCGATACCCTCCACGATGCCTTCTTTAACGTGGTAAGCATTGCGCTGCCCGCCATCGAAAACAAGGTGGTCGAGCACCGTTCCGGCTACATCGCGCGTGAATTTCATAACGGCTTTCCGTGTCGACCGAGCACTTTCGTTGTCGGGCTGAATGAGGGTGGGGTGGGCAACAATGTCCTGACTGGTAAATGACTCATCATAGCTGCCAAAGATTTTTACCGCCTTGTCGCTTTCGATAAAGCCAACATTCAATGTACCCGTTTCAACGCCACCTGCGATGCAGATGGTGGTGCCGGGACCGGCGAGTTGAATGGCCTTGTCGAGGTTTTTCAGCGGCGCTGCCTTTGATCCGTCATTTTTATTGTTGCCATTCTGCTTTGATACATAAAGCGTTGATCCGGCTGGCTGAGGCGGGGCGGCAATTCCGGGTGACGGATTGCTGTTTGCCGCAGCCGGGCTGCCGGCAACCTGACCGGTATTTGCCTGACCGGTATTTGCCTGGCCGGCAGATCCTGTTGCGGTTGTGCCCTTTTCAGTCTTCTTTTCAGCGGAATTGATTGTTTTGTCGATAGCCGAGTTAACCTTGTTCTCAATTTTGTTTTCGGTTTTCACGACAACCTTGTTCCCAAGGTTTTTGAGGTTAACCGACTGTGCGGAAACCATCGCATACATTCCTGTGAGGAGGAGCAGGATAACGACGAATTTGTTTTTCATGGTGCAGGTGTTTAGGATATTGGATTAAACCTGCACTAAAAATAGATGTCCGGAATACCGATTGCCGGACGATGTGGGCGACCGGCCGGAGGAGGATGGCGATAGGCCGGATTTTAGTGCTGAGTGGCAATGTTGCTTTTAGGGCACTGAGCACAGGGCACAGGGCAGAGGGAATAAGGCAAAAATTATTCTCTGCCCTAAAAAATCATCTTATAGCCGATTCCGCGTACATTGAGGATCTCCACATTGCTGTCGTACTGCAGGTGCTTCCTCAGTTTGGTGATGAAAACATCCATGCTGCGGGCATTAAAAAAGTTGTCGTCGCCCCATACCTTTTTCAGGACGAAGCTCCGTTCAACCACCTGGCTGCGGTTTAGGCAGAGGAGGCGAAGGATTTCCGCCTCGCGGTGGGTGAGTTTGGTTATCTGGTTGCGGAATTCGAGCGTCTGTTTCATGTGGTCGAACTTGTAGGTGCCAACCTGGTAAACGGTTGTGTCACTGTCCGATTTGAGGGCTTCGCCGGGATCTGCGAGGCGTGCCTTGATGCGCACAATCAGCTCTTCCATGCTGAATGGCTTCTTGATATAGTCGTTCCCGCCTACTTCGAACCCTTTTACCACATCGGCGGTCTGCGACCGGGCAGTAAGAAAAATGATGGGGGTGACACTGTCGTTTTTCCGGATTTCCTGGGCCACGCTGAACCCGTCTTTCACCGGCATCATGATGTCGAGGAGGCATATGTCGGGACTGAACTCATGATATGCCTGAAGGCCTGTTTTCCCGTCCTGGCAGTAGCGTACCTCAAAGCCTCGCGATTCGAGGCTCTCCTGAACGATGAGTCCGAGCGACTGCTCATCTTCAACAAACAACACCTTTGTCTTTTTCATTGTATTTCTGGAATTGCAACAGTAAACTCTGACCCGGCACCGAGCTGACTTTTAACGCCGACTGTACCGCCATGTGCCTCAACGATCTGCCTCACGTAGGAGAGGCCCAGGCCGAAACCTTTTACGGCATGGAGGTCGCCGGTAGGTACCCGGTAAAACTTGTCAAAAATATGCTTTTGCTGTTCTTTTGATATTCCCATGCCATGGTCCCGCACGGAAAAAACCACGTATTCATTCTCCCTGTAGCAGCCGATGGCAATCTCGGCCGATTCGCCGGAATACTTGACTGCATTGTCGAACAGGTTGCTGATCACATTCTGGATATGAAACTTGTCGGCATGGATATACCCCGGTCCCTTCAGATCGAAGCGGAATTCAACCTTGCCGGGATTCTGAACGATGAATTTCTGCGAAGTCTCCTCGAGCAGCTGACTAACGTTGAAAGTCTCCTTAAACAGCACGATCTGTTGCTTCTCAAACGCGCTTATCCGCAATACGTTTTCAACCATTCCAGAAAGGCGGTTCAGTTCGTGCCGTGATAAATCGATGTATTTCAGGCTTTTGGCGCGGTCGTCGATCGCCTCGAAACGAACAAGCGCCTCCATGGCGGCCGAAACCGTGGCGATGGGTGTTTTGAGCTCATGGGTCATGTTGTTGACGAAGTCGTTTTTGATATCCGACAGTTTCTTCTGCCGCACCAGCATGGCCAGCAGGTAGAAAAAGCTGCCGGCGATGAGGAGGACAAAAAAGACCGATGCGAAAAGTGTCATCCACATCCGCTTCATCAAAAACGACCTGGTTTGCGGAAAAAAGGCGAGCACCTTCTCGTTATACCTGTCGAATCCGGGCAATTTCTGAATAACCTGCGCCCCGGCGAACTGTTCTTCAGCACCTCCCGTGCGGTCGTAGACGGTATCGTTCCGCGAAAAGGCCAGGAAAAACGGCGTCCTGATGTTGCGCTCGAGGAGCACTTTTTCGTATTTGCGGCTGATGGCCGGCAGCTCCGGATGGATAGCCGCCAGGCTCTGAAATACTTTACCCACAATCCGGTTCAGATCCTTCTGGTTGATATAGATGGAGTCACGCGCACTGCCGGGCAGCTGCCGGCCATTCACCGTTGTGTCCTCAACCGTGATCCGGAACGACTGTATAACGATTGGATCAGTTGTACTGTCTTGCATTTCAAGGATATGCGAGATAACCGTCTCCTCGGTTTCCTTGTTGAGCACTTCTTCCAGCGCGAGGTTTACTTCGTTGCGGAATGTCTGGTCGTGCAAATCATAGGAATTGCTGATCCAGTATACCTGAAAAATGATGATCCCGATAAGGGCCACCGACATGAACAGAATGATATACCTGAGGTTACGGTTCACGTTGCCAATTTACACAGATAAAAAGTAACGGGGATGGGGCTTAACAATCGTTAACATGAATAGCATATATTTGTCATTCATTACCGTTACGATCATGAAAGACAACACCATCAAAACAGTTTTTATTCTGATATGCCTTTTTGTTGCCGCCGCCTCCGCCGGTGTGCAGGCACAGTTACTCAACCCCAAAGCTACAGCGGTGAAGGAGAACTACTCCTTCCGGGATGCCCTGATCGATTACGACCAGTGGGCCTCGGAGCCGGCCAATTTGGAGACAAGGGGCTGGAAGGCCTACGGCCGGTTCATGGAATTCAACCGCAGCCGTGTCAATCCGGATGGAAATCCGGCCGAAGCATCTGTATTTCTTAAGGAAGCCGTGAAGGTTCAGGCGGCTAAAGAGGCCGCAGTGCGCATGAAAAGCGGACAGGGCTGGTCACCTGTCGGACCCGAGCAGCGCCCGCCGAGCGTGGAGACCTACACTTCCCACGGTATGGGAAGAATCAACTGCATTGCCTTCCATCCTACCAATCCCCAGATATACTGGATAGGTGTTGCCCAGGGAGGCGTGTGGAAAACAACCAACGGCGGCGATTCCTATTTCCCGCTCACCGACGATCTGCCGATTCTCAGGATCAGCGATATCGCCGTTAATCCGGACAATCCCGACAATATCTTTATCTCGGTGTGCGACTACGCCTATATCGGCGTGGCCCTCAATACCGACAGCCGCAAGCGTCATACGCATTATGGGCTGGGCGTTTACCGCACCGACGACGGCGGCATTAACTGGCAGCCTACCGGGCTTACTTTCAAAGAGGAAGATCTTGATGCCTCCCTCATTCGCCGGATACTCTTCCACCCCTCGCAGCCGGGAACACTTATTGCAGCCGGTGTCTCGGGGATCTTTAAATCGACCGACGACGGCAATAACTGGCGCAAGGTGAACAGCGATGTGATCTGGGATTTCGAGCAGGATTTCACCAACGGCCTTACCGTGTATGCCACTACCGGTACGATCCGCAGTTTTGGCGGAGGCTCCCCGACCTTCATGAAATCAACCGACTTCGGCGAAACCTGGGTGGTGAAAAATACCAACTGGCCTACCGACCTTAGTATCGGACGTACGGAAATCGGTCTGACGCCCCAGAATCCAAACTGGATCTATGTGGTGGCCGCCGATCCGGCAGGTTCATTCTACGGGTTCTATCGTTCTACCGACGGAGGCGAAACCTGGACGGCCCGCAATACCTTTGCTGCCAACGGTTACAATATTCTTGATAACAGCCAGGGATGGTACGACCTCGCTATCCTTGTCGACCCGAAAAACACCAACAGGGTGTATGTCGGAGCCCTGAACATGAACGCCACCTCCGATGGCGGGCTCACCTGGAATGCCGTTTCATCCTGGGTCTTTTCGGCTGATAATTTCACCTTGCATGCCGATCAGCACCAGTTCAAGTACAATCCGGTCGACAAGAAAATCTACTCCTGCCACGACGGCGGTCTGGCCCGCACCGATACCATTATCCCGGGAACGCGGCCCGACGGCAAATGGGCAACCACCTGGCAGGAGCGGTCGAACGGAATGATCATCACTTCGTTCTACCGTATCGGCCTCTGCGAGATGTTCCCCGGATATGTTGTGGGAGGCGCACAGGATAACTCAAGCTTCTACAACAGGAACGGCAACTGGATCAATTTCATCGGCGGCGACGGCATGGACTGCATGATCAATCCCGATAACCCGGATATCGTATACGGTTCGTCACAGTATGGCAGTCTGGTGCGTTCGGATAACGGCGGAGGAAGTTTCTCAAGTATCCGCCCCAGCGTGGGCAGTGAAAAGGGAGAATGGACCACCCCGATGATCCAGGATATGAATAATCCCAATATCATCTTTACCGGGTACGGAAACGTTTATAAGTCAATTAATAAGGGCAATACGTACACGAAAATTTCCAACTTCCCGATTGTGTCCGGATATAACAGTCCTGCCGAAATTACGGCATTGGCCATGTACCCCGAGAATAACAAAGTATTGTATGCCGCCTCCCGGATCCGTTATGACCGGCCAACAAAAACCAAGTTGTGGGCCACCCAAAACGGAGGAACCCGATGGACAAACATTATCGAAGGTATACCCGATTCATTGTATATCACCTCACTGGCTGTGAATGGCAACGACTCACTCGATTTGTGGGTGACTTACGGAGGACTGGTGCCGGGTCAGCATGTTTACCGTACGCGCGACGGGGGGACAACCTGGACCAATATGACCATGGATCTGCCGAACATTCCGGTGAACTCCGTGGTTCATCAGGAAGCCTATGGCAATGATGTCGTTTATATCGGAACCGACGCGGGGGTTTATTATTATACCGAAGAATCGGGAAAATGGAACCTTTACAGCAACCTGCTTCCCAATGTCATCATATCGGAACTGGAAATCCACTACCCGACAAGGAAGCTCTATGCCGCCACTTTTGGCAGGGGCATCTGGATAACCGACCTCGTTCAGGGTACTTCTGGTACCGAACCGGAGGGATTTGTTTCGAGCAGTATGAGCATCTTCCCAAATCCGACGACAGGTGCCATCCGGCTTCAGATCGACGGGATCATGGCTCCGGAAGTGCGGCTGGAGATCATTTCGATAACCGGCGAGCGGGTATACGAAGAGACCCTTCCGGCCGGAATGGGATCCATCAGCAAACAGCTTGAACCGGAGCTTGCGCCCGGGATGTATTTCCTGCGGGCATGGGCCGGCAAGCAAACGTTAACCGGGAGGTTTATCAAACAGTAGAGACGCATAAATGCGTCTCCTCCGACCTCCGACCTCCGACCAACGACCTCCGACCAACGACAACCGACAACCGACAACCGAATAATGAGAGATTAACCTTAAATCTGAATAAATGAAAAAGTTATTTATCGCAATTCTCCTAGTGCCCTTCATTTTCGCGTGCAACCCGGCAGCGAAAAAGGGTGCCGAACTCACCGGCAAAGCGAGTAACCTTGCTTCCGGATTTTTTATCCTGGGCGGTCCGGGCGGTGCCAAAGACACCGTTAAGACCGATGCTGCAGGTGCATTTACCCATTCATTGCCCAACGTGGCAAAGCCTTCCAACTATTACATCCTGGTTGGGAAAAGTGATTTCATGCGCTTTAAGGTAGCCCCGGGCATGAAACTCGATCTGAGTTTCGATGCAAGCGCCTTCAAAACATCCCTGAAATTCTCGGGCAAAGGTTCCGACATCAACAATTAC
>CAYWHP010000010.1:58816-59873 GCA_964457845.1 uncultured Porphyromonadaceae bacterium
AGCTCGGCGGTTTACGAAGCGGTCGGGAAAAAGACCGATGCGCTTAAGGCAGCCGATTCAACCGCAGTGGTTAGCAGGGCCAAACTCAAGATTGAGGTTGCCCGGGAGATGATCACCAATGAAGAAGTCCTCTACGGATTCCTTTCCAACGACATCAGCGGTGCGGTGCAATTCAGTGAAATCGATGCCGACCTTCAGTCATCCATCGACTATTTCAGGGCCAACTGCAAGGATACCGCACTGCTCAATCCGTTCAACACCATGATCGAAAGCTGGAAGAAGCTCGATAAGGGGCAGCCTGCATTTGAAATCGTGGGCAAGGATATGCAGGGCAATACGGTAAAACTTTCCGATTTTAAAGGCAAGCTGGTGTATGTTGATGTTTGGGCCACCTGGTGCGGTCCCTGCAAATACGAGATCCCTTACCTCGATACACTCGAAACCGATTATCACGGCAAGGATATCGTATTCATCAGCTATTCCATCGATGAAGACTACAATGCATGGCTGAACTTTGTGCCGGAAAGCGGCAAGAAGCTGCAGGGCGTTCAGATCATCGGTGAAAAGGCATGGGAATCCCAGCTTTGCAAGGATTACAAGATCAGCGGTGTACCGACCTTCATGTTGTTCGACAAAGAAGGAAAAATCGTGTCGGTTAAAATGACACGGCCTTCGAGCAAGGAGACACGGACACGGATTGACGCGTTGTTATAAGAGGGCTTAACCCTGAAGTGTAAAGTCAGAAGGCCAGGGCCAGTTTTGAATTTTGAAGATCAGGACCAAGGACCGCATCAACAGGATTAATTCTCTGCGATGCTTACTTGATTTTGTTATTCAAAATTCAAAACTGGCCCTGGCCTTCCGACTTTCTACTTCTTAATTATATCCTTCATAATAGAAACGCTCTCTTCGAGGTAGAAATCCTTCGAGAGGTCGTCGATCATCCGCTGCGAAATCTCTGCACGGGCGGTATCCGACTTGTTCAACGCGAGATCCGACTGTAGGGCCTTGATCTTCAGGCTGGTGGCTGATTTCATCAGTTTATCGTATTTCTTAG
>CAYWHP010000011.1:0-50385 GCA_964457845.1 uncultured Porphyromonadaceae bacterium
CACGCGTCACGTGTCACGATTCCCCCGCGTCACGCGTCACGTGTCACGCCTCCCCTGTTCCTCAACGCAATAACCACAATCACCCCCGCAAGCAACCCCCCTTCCACATACACAGGCAGATCCTGTGCGATCCCGAAAAGCACTCCGGTAAGGGTGCTTCCGATGAAGGACCCGATATTCGTGAAGGTGCTGTATACGCCGGTCACGGTGCCGCGCATGGCGCTTCCGGTGAGCAGGGTAACCGCTGCCGGGAGGGTGGTGTTCAGCGACATGAATCCGGCCATGAAGAAGAAAGCACTGAAGATAAGGGTAATAAGGGTAATGTCAAACAGGAGCAGCACAATCATGCTGCCAAGAAGCATCGAGAAGCCGGCCACCAGAACGGTGGTAAGCCTGCCGCGATCGGCCATGATGCTGCTGAGGCGCAGGAAGGCCAGTGCGGTTAATGTTGTCGGCACAAAGACCAGCCAGTTCAGGTTGGTCCGGCCGAGCATCTCAAGGTGCACGGGGATAAGAAAGAAGAAGGAGGTGAGCACGTAATTCATCATCATGCCTGCCCCGAGGTAACCCCAAACCTTTCGCTGGCGGAATACGTTGCGAAAATCGGAGCGGTTTATGCCCGTCCGGCTGGCCGGAACATGTGCCGGCAATACAATTTGGATGAAGATGATTACCGTAATAATCAGGATGAAGATGGCCAGGAAAACCTGGTTTACGGTCATGAACCGGTGGAGCAGGGGCCCCAGGATAAACGAAAATATACTGGCCATACCCACGAATATCCCCGGATAGGCCATCGCCCGGCTCCGGCGGCCGGCATCAATCTTGTCGCCGATCCAGGCAAAGAGGACTGTGCCGATTGCTCCGGCGCCCTGCACGGCCCTGGCAATGATGAGCATCCAGATGTTGTGGGCGAAAAATCCGATCAGGAGCCCTATGGCATTCACCATCAGGCCGATCATGATCATCCGTTTCCGGCCGTATTTGTCGCTCCAGTTTCCGTAAGGTATCTGCAGGAAAGCCATGGTAAGGCCGAAAACCCCGATTGAAAAGCCAACCAGGCCGGGTGTATTGCCTTGCAGCCCCTCGCCGAAAACGGCCAGGAAGGGCATCACCAGAAGCAGCCCGAGCTGCAGCAGTGCCAGCGTAACGCTGATGCCCAGCAGAAACCGTTTCTCCTCTCCCCCGAACAACCCCTGTTTCGCCATAGCCTAATCTTCTAACCTCCTAACCTTCTTATAAATAAACCTCCCCTTCACTAAACGTCACCGCCTCCCCGGCAATCTCAACCCGGTTGCCCCGGTTCCGGCAGATCAGGTCGCCTCCGCGTTCCGAAAGCTGCCTGGCGGTAAGCTCACTTTTGGCCAGCTGACGGCTCCAGTAAGGCGTCAGGGTGGTATGGGCCGAGCCTGTCACCGGATCCTCATTGATGCCGACCGCGGGGCCGAAGAAGCGGGAAACGAAATCCACCCATTCGCCGGGTGCGGTTACAATTATTCCCCGGGCCTTAACGGCTCCCAGACGAGTATAATCGGGTTTCATCTGTTCAATATCGGATTGCTTCTCATAAACAAGCATATAATCGGTTTTCCCCTGGTAAGCGAAAAGGGGCTCTTTTCCTCCAAGGGCCTCCAGCAGCCCTTCAGGGATCTCTGCCGGATCGGTATCATCTGCTGGAAAATCAAGGACATACCGCTTCCCTTCCCTGAAAACCCGCAGCTCGCCGCTGCGCGACATGAATTGGAGCACTGTACCGTTGAATCCGAGATGATGAAACAGCACATGGGCCGTTGCCAGGGTGGCGTGGCCGCAGAGGTCAACCTCCACCTTCGGGGTGAACCAACGTATATGATACCCTTCGGCGGCGGGCACAAAAAAGGCTGTTTCCGCGAGGTTGTTTTCCATGGCAATGCTCTGCATTACCTCATCTGCCGGCCATTCCCCGAGGGGGACCACCCCGGCCGGGTTGCCGCTGAAAAGCCTTCCTGTGAAGGCATCTACCTGAAATATTTTCATAAATAAACATTTTGTAGAGACGCATATATGCGTCTCCTTTATAAAAGAGACGCATTTATGCGTCTCTACAGACGTAAAATAGGCATTACAAATTCTATCAGTGTTTTCCGGTCGTCATTGGCCAGGTCTGGCTTTAACAGATAGGAAAACCGTACACCGAGCGGAACTTCGCCCAGGTTGAGAAAACGGATATCAAAAATCAGTTCGGCGCCTGCCGAGGCGAACCTGTTGTTGTTGCGGCTGCTCAGAATGGCCGCTGGTGCGGCAAAGCCGATATCACCGAACAATGAGGCGCGTATCCTAGAAAAGTAGAACAATCCGGCCAATCCGAAGTCGGGATAGAGCAGCGGAAAATGGTAGGACGACTGCAAGGTGACCATCCATTCGGTGGCCGGCAGGCTGTAGCCCCTGGGATAGATGAATTCATCGATGTAATCGTATGCCTGGCTGTACGGTTCATTTTTCCATCCTGCACTGACCACGAGACTGTGGTTCGGATGAAAACCGTGCAGCGCCAGGTCCCCGATTACCTGGTAACGTCGCGCCGAACGGCCTGCAAAGGCCCGGTCGGCTGCCATTTCGAGGCCGAAGCCCAATGGTGTGGTTAGATTCTGATAAGCCCTCTTCCGTGTGGCGGTTATTCCAAGTTTAACAGAAAGTGAATTTACGGTGGTTATATTGGGTGACGACCGGTAGGGATCCCTGAAATCCATTATGGAAATGTAATGGTAGCCGCCACCCGCCTCAGCCTGTATATTCCAGGCCCCTTTCGAGAAATCGAGGGGCACGTAGGCTTCCAGCGAAAGCTGATTGTCGACCGAGTTCAGTCGGGCCGAATCCTCGCCTGTCAGCAGGTCGAGAGGGCTGGTGTGACGGTAATAGCGGGAAACGCCGGCACTCAGGATCGGGAAGAGCCCCCCATAACTAACAGATGCATCAATGCCGGGTGCCTTTTCGGCATAATAGTATTTGAATCCTGCATCAACGCTGAGGTTGTTCAGCGTGTTTTCCGACGACAGGTTAAATCCTGCCGAATACAAGTCCGGAGCGATGTTCCAGCTGTGCACGCGGAAGAGGTGCCCTGCCTGCCGGTAGGGATCCGACGGCTGTTGAATGCTGTCGACCTTGTCAAGGATAGGTCCGCCTTCTTTTTCGAAATACCCGAAGTCAAATTCGCGGAGCTGATCCAAGCCGACAGGCTCAATCGGTTTTTGCAGCAGTGAATCTGCCGGGGCTGAAGCAAGGTGATGCCCGAACCGGGCGAAGTCGCTGTAAAAGAGCCTCCCCGTGGCGGTGTCGATAGCAGGATGGTAGGCGCCATACCTGGAACCGGTGAGCAACCGCAAGGATCCATCCTTCCGCGAAATCGCACAAATGTTGTTGATGCCGCTGAACCCGGCCGAGAAAAGGATTTCGTCCCCGGTAACAAGCACCTCGCCGAGGATCTGGTTGCAGGCCGGGAAAAGCACATGGTGATCCCCATTGACGAGCGACAGGCTTTCGATGATCATTTCTCCGTTATGGATGCGGGCGGTGCTGATGATCGATTTCCCGTCGGTATCCCATTTGGGATACGTATAAAAGAGCTCTTCCGGATTTTCAGGTTCCTGTAAAACAGCACCGGTCTCACTGTCGAGGATCTTTAATCGGCTCCTGCCCGATTGATCAACCTCCGCCACCAGGATCCGGGTGCCATCAGGCGACAGGGCAGGGGAATAATAGCGTTGCTTCCTGGTGAGATACGTTTTTGTTCCGGAATCCATGTTCCAGAGTACGACATCGGAATAGATGATCGAAGAATACCGGATGTCCCAGGTAACTTCGGTCCAGGCTATTTTTGCTCCTGCGGTCGTAAAATAGGGGTCCTGGGAAATGCCGGTCATGCAGATTTCCTGTTCTGTGCCGTCCGGTTTTATCCTGACGATCCTGCCGGTTCGCTGATAACTGGTTTTGTAGGTAAGAATATCGCCGCCGGGAACCACAACCGGAAATAAATAATCGGTATGAACCCTTGCAGGAGCTGTGATCCGGGTTGCCGCTGTGCTGTCCCTTTCTGAAGTTTCCAAGGCCCATTTTTCACCGTAATCTGCCAGGGCTGCCTTATAAAAACGTCTGGTGTTCATGCCGGTAAGAGCCTCAACGCCATTCGAAAAGGGGTAGATGATCCCTTTGATATTTGCCGTTCTGCGGATAACATCGGCCCACATAAGGTTGCCGAAATTTTCCCGACCAAAGCTGCAGAGCAGGTAGCCAAGCTCATAGGCATCCGGCACATTATCGCGGTACGAACCGTTGCGAGCCTTCATGTAACTGAAAGGCTTACGGTCGCCCTGAATGCTCTTTTGCAGCTGTAAAAAGGAGGGGAGCCTGCCTCGGCCCTGCTTGGTAAGAGCCGTTTCCGTTACCACGGCATCACCCTCAAAAAACCAGCCCGGTGTGGTAAGGTTCATCACGGTACCCCAGCCACTGTCGCCAAAAAGCATCCAGGCAACCCGGGTCCAGCCGTAGCGCAGGTTGCTGTACTGAAGGGCATGACGGTATTCGTGAAGCGACAGAAGATCCAGCCAGGGCATGCTGCCCAGCGAGAATCCGTCCTGAAGGGGTGTTGTGTAAAATTCCGAACGGAAGGGACGTATGGTTACCCAGCCATTCGATACCGTACCCTGGTTGTTCAAAACCAGATCAAGCTTCCTTTTCTGGAAACCTACACTCCCCTGACTGTTCCCGTTGATGTAACGTATGGTGTTTGCCACCCGGTTGGCCTGGCTTTCAAGCCCTTTAGGGAAGATCACCCGCAAATCGGGTGTGTTGATCTGCTTCCATTCGATGCCCGGACTGAAACGGCCAAATTCCTGCGCCCCGGCTGGCAAAATACCTGCGAGAGCAATGACCAGGATCACAGCAGGTATGCACAGAACAGGCAGACGTTTAAAGTATACCATGGCTGACGGATTGATTTGGCCGCCAAGTTACCTAAAATCCCTTGCAGCCCTATCATTGCTCACGCACCCCATCTTCCCGTCTTCCCGTCTTCCCGTCTTAAAGTCTTAAAGTCTCCTGTCTCAAGTCTCCTGTCTCCTGTCTCCTGTCTCCTGTCTCCCGTCTCCCGTCTTCCTCACGCCACCCTGTGCCACTTCTCCGACCGGATCTGCCCGTCGACCGAAACCACAACCACCTTCACAGGTATCTGCCGGCTGCATTGCGAAAGCGCAAGTTCAGCCATCTGAAGCAATCCCGCACAGCAAGGTACTTCCATGATCATCACGGTGAGCATGTCAATCTGGCTCTCCTCCACAAGAATTCGGAGCTTCTCAACATACACCTCACGGTTTGAGTCGAGTTTCGGACAGGCGATTGCCAGCGTTTTTCCCTTAAGGTATCCGGGATGAAAGCTGCCGAGGCTGAATGCGGTGCAGTCGGCGGCCATCAGGAGATGCGATCCCTTGAAATGACCGGCCCGCGGATTTAACAAATGCATCTGCACGGGCCAGTGCGTCAGCGCTGATTCCAGACTCACCGCATGGGCGGACACGGGGGCTGCCAGCGGTGCGAATGTTTGTGTTTTAGAGCCGGCACAGCCGCAACTTCCACCTTCCTCGCCGCCGCCGTGAGAATGTTTATTGTGGCCGTGGTGACCGTGGTGACCGTGATGCTCGTGCGGAGGGTAGGCGGGTTCAGCCACAATCGGTGCTTTGACTTTGCCGGCTGCCATTCCGTGAACCGCTTCCAGCACCTCGTCGGCATCATAACCCAGCTCATCCTGGTGCTCCAGCATGTAACGCACGCCCTGACGAAGGTATTCCATCTCCCCATGTTCTTTCAGATGCCCCAGGTGTGCGATCATGGTGTTCTTGCCCTTGCCAACCATGTCGTGCATTACTTTGATCTCATCGTATGGTTCCGCTTCCCGCTCTTCAATGGTGATGGCACCTTCCGGGCAGTGACCGATGCAGGCTCCCAGGCCGTCGCACATCAGGTCGCTTACCAGCCGTGCCTTGCCGTCGATGATCTGTAAGGCGCCTTCGTGGCAGTTCGGTACGCATAAACCGCAACCGTTGCACAACTCTTCGTCGATATGAATGATCTCGCGTTTCATGATTCTTGTATTTTGTGACAAAACTAGAAGTAATATTTAGGTAATTTTGTTACAATTGTTACAAATTCAAAAGGTAATGGACTGGATCGAAAAGGCTTCGCAATGCCCTATACTTAAAGGGGTTCCGTCGGAATTGCTTCTGGGGCTGTTTGAAAACCTGCAGTTTCAGATTAAATCATACGGCAAGGATGAAGTGATCGCGATGCAGGGCGAGGAGGTAAACCGGCTCATGATCCTGCTTACGGGTTCGGCGCGTGGCGAGATGACCGATTTCTCGGGGCACGTAATTAAAATCGAGGATGTTCCGGCACCAAAACCGCTGGCCGGTGCATTCCTTTTCGGCAGTGATAACCGCTTTCCGGTGGATGTTCTGGCTAATGAGCCGGTTAAGATTCTTGTGATTTACCGCGGGGAATTCCTTAAACTGTTGCGGATGAACGAAACCATTCAGATGAATTACCTCAATCTGGTGGGCTCAAAGGCGCAGTTCCTCACCCGGAAGATCAAATTCTTGTCATTCAAAACCATCCGTGGAAAAATCGTGCACTATCTATTCAGTTTAAAGGCGGAACCCGATGGAACCCTGCATCTTCCTGCCAGCCAGCAGGAACTGGCCGACCTTTTCGGCGTTGCACGTCCTTCGGTGGCACGCGCTTTCGGCGAACTGGCAGATAAAGGGCTCATCGGGATCCATAACCGCACCGTCAGCATTCTGAAAAGAGCAGAACTGATGCGTTACCTTAACGAGTAAACATAGCCTACTTCAAGAGCTGCGTGTCGATGATCTGTTTGAACCGGGTCTTGTTTTCGGCGTGATTGCTGCTGGCACCCGATGTCAGTGATGGTTTTCCCTTCATGGGGATCACCAGAAAAGTGGGAATGTTGCGCACCCCGAACAATCCGGCAAGTTCCGGTTCCTTATCGATGTTGATTTTGTAAATGTAAACCTTACCGCCATACTCGGCAGCAAGCTCTTCCAATGCCGGCGCAACTTTCTTGCAGGGCGCACACCAGTCAGCGTAAAAATCAATGATGGCGGGCTTGTCGCCCTTGTACACCCATTCCGATTTGTTCTTTTCAAAATCCATTACCCGCTTGATGAATTCACTCCTCGTAAGGGTAATCGGTTTGTCACCGTACGTTACGGGCACCATGGCCGATACGGTTTGCAAACCTGCAAGGGCCACTGCTATGGCCAGAAACGCGATCCGAATTGTCTTGTTCATATGGTTTTACTAAATTTTAATGATCATATACAGTTATATCGATATATGCATAAACCGTGCCACTTCCGTTCCGGCATTTTAACCGGAAATTCCGTCAGGCAAGGCCTTTTTCGTCAGGTTGGTTTCCCTGAAAAGCAAATTAACACCCGGGTCAAGCCTGACATCGGTGGGCTGGAATTCAACCGGGACTTCAAAATGCAGCTTTCTGCCGTCAACATCAACCCTTACCGACTTTTTCGGAATAGCCTGCGAACCGGCATCCGTTGATCCGGCCCCCGACAACTCGATCCGGAGGCCGAATTGGAAGCAATGCTGTTCCTGCGTTTGCTCAAGATCAATAACCACGCAAGCTTTCCTTTTGTTGTATTTCCAGCTCCAGGAGATGTCCGGCTGTCCCGCAACGCTGAGCCACTGGCTGAAAAATGGGGTAAGCTTCCTGCCCGACACCTTGTCAGCAACCGCCACAAAATCTTCGGTCAGGGCAGTGCGGTCACGCTTCTCCGCATAAAACTGCCGGATGGCTGTAAAGAAGAGGCTGTCGCCGAGCTCTTCCCGCAGCATGTGGAGAACCCAGGCCCCCTTCTGATACGAGTTTGTGCTGAGCAATTGCATGTAATTGGTTATGGTGGTGTCGATTACCGGTTTCTTTGTTCTGTCGTAATAGCGGATCACATCGCTACGCATCTCCGCCATGCTTCTTCCAAGGTTTCTGCCCGGTGTCATCGAATCGGAATAAACGGCTTCGAGATAGGTGGCAAAACCCTCACTCAGCCAGATATGGTGCCAGTCGCCTTCGGTTACCGCATCCCCGAACCATTGGTGGGCGATTTCATGGGCAAGCAGTCCCTGCTGTGTGTTCTTGCCGTTAACCGATCCTTCATTATAAAAGATGCATCCCGAGTTCTCCATGCCGCCAAACATGGTTTTCGATTGTACGTTGGCCAGCTTTTCATAACTGTAGTCGCCGATCAGATCCTGATAAAATGTCAGTATGTCAACAGCCGGAGCGTAATCGGCAAAGCCGGCTTCCCTGTCCTGTTGGAATACCCAGCTCTGAACGGGGATGCCTTTTGAGAATCCTGCTGTTTCCCACGCAAAACCGGCCACGCCGATGACCATTACTTTGGTTGGTATCGGAACCTGCTCCTTCCAGCAGGTAACCATTACTTTCTCTCCGTTCCTTCCGGTGGCCGGATACTCCCCGGCCAGGTAACCGTTGCTAACCACCTTGAAGCGTGGTGGAGCTGTAACGGTAAAATCCACCGTGGCTTTATCCGACGGGTGGTCAACACAGGGAATCCAGTTCCGCGCCCGGTCGGGCCAGTTGTCGGCAAAGAATGTGCGGTCGCCATGCCTGTTTTTCGAAATGATCAGCCCATCGGCCGGGATACCCGCATAATCAACGTTTACTTCCACACGGTGCCGTCCGCTGTTGCCACCGGGTAGATTGACTGACAGCCGGTTGCCGCTGTGTCGGAATTCTGCTGCCGACCCTGAACAGCTGACCGAGTAAACCTTCATTCCCCTGCCATTTTCACCCACACCCCTGAGGTCAAGAACAAGTGCGGTTGTTGTATCGTCAACTTCGGCGGTTAATGCCGCTTTCCCCTCAATACGGTCGGTGGTGTCGTTCAGAAAGATGTTGAAGGAGTAATGGATAATATCAGTACCCGGGTTAACCGGGTATCTGTCTTTGGGAAATGCCATCACGGTTAAAGGAAGAATCAGCAGAAGCGCAGCGGAAAAAAAACGACAACGGGCCATTGTTCATGTATTTGGGTTTTAAAAATAGGGGTAAAACGCGTAACAATAAACCCTGCCTTACGAAATCCTGCTCCAGTCCTTCACTTCCCTCTTCTGCCTCTTCAATTGCTCCACCAGGATCTGATTTTCGGGAGCCTCCAGCAGCGGATCTTTCTCCAGTACCTCCTGCGCCACATGGCGGGCATGTTCGAGAATCTTGCCGTCGGTGATGAGGCTGGCAATCGAAAGGTTGAAGGGGACCCCGCTTTGCTGGGTCCCTTCCAGGTCGCCCGGACCGCGCAGCTTCATGTCGACTTCCGCGATCTCAAAACCGTCATTCGTTCGTGCCATGGTTTCCACCCGGATCTTGGCCTCTTTCGAAAGCTTGAACCCGCTCATGAGAATGCAGTACGACTGGTCGGCACCCCGGCCCACGCGGCCGCGCAGCTGGTGAAGCTGGCTGAGCCCGAACCGCTCGGCGCTCTCGATCATCATTACGGAAGCATTGGGGACATCCACCCCTACTTCGATCACCGTTGTGGATACCATGATCTTGGTGATACCGCGTACAAAATAGTCCATGGCCTTGGCCTTCTCTTCGGGCTTCATCTGGCCGTGAAGCACCGATACTGCATATTCGGGCGAAGGAAATGCGCGGGTTATGCTTTCGTATCCGTCGTAAAGATTCTTGAAATCGAGCTTTTCCGATTCCTGAATCAGCGGGTAAACAACATAAACTTGTCGACCGAGGGCGATCTGCTTGCGGAGAAACTCGAAAACGACCAGTCGTTTTGAATCAAAATAGTGAAGCGTCTGGATAGGCTTCCTGCCGGGAGGCAGCTCGTCGATCACCGATATATCGAGGTCGCCGTAAAGGGTCATTGCCAGTGTCCTCGGTATGGGGGTAGCCGTCATAACCAGAATGTGCGGAAGGATTCCGTCGGCTTTTTCCCAGAGCCTGGCGCGCTGTGCTACGCCAAAACGATGCTGTTCGTCGATCACCACGAGGCCCAGGTTCCTGAACTGAACGGTATTCTCAATCAGGGCGTGGGTGCCGATCAGGATGTCGAGCTCTCCTTCGCGGAGCTCTTCGTGAAGAGCCGACCGCTGGCTGCTGCGTGTGGATCCGGTTAGCAGCTTCACCTGTATCGGCAGGCCCTCCAGCATCCGGGTGAACGTCTGGAAATGCTGCTGGGCAAGAATCTCCGTTGGAGCCATCAGACAAACCTGGTAGCCGTTGTCGAGTGCAATAAGCATGCTGAGCATGGCAACCAGGGTTTTTCCGCTTCCAACATCACCCTGCAGGAGCCTGTTCATCTGCAGCCCCGATCCGAGGTCCCTGCGGATCTCCCGCATAACCTTTTTCTGGGCATTAGTCATCTCGAAGGGAAGCTTTTCGGAATAGAAACGGTTGAAGAGCTCTCCGATTTTTGGGAACACGAATCCCTTGATCCTCTTGTTTTTCCAGTTTTTCTGCTGCAGCAGCCCGAGTTGTATCTGGAACAGCTCCTCGAACTTGAGCCGGTAACGCGCCAGTTTCAGGCTGTCCTGGTCTTTTGGGAAATGAATATTGAGCAAGGTGTCGCTGATCCCGGGCAGCTTAAGCGACTGAACCAAACCTGCCGGCAGCGTTTCCTGTATCCTGCCGTATACCTTCTGCAAAAGTTGGTACTGCAGCTTGTGTACAGCCCTTGAGGTGAGGAAGTTCGTTTTCATCACCTCGGTGGTGGGGTAGGCGGCCTGGTAAGTGAAGGGATAGGCTACCTGCTCGGTTTTGGATGCCTCCTCCATCTCGGGGTGCATGATGGAGAACCGGCCGTTGTAGAGCGCGGGTTTTCCGAAAACAATATATTCTATATTCAGTTTCAGTGTCTGCTGAACCCACTTGATGCCCTGAAACCAGATGAACTCCATTGAACCCGACGAATCTTCAAAGCGGGCTACAAGCCGTACCCGGGGTTTCTTGCCAACCAGATCAAGACTGGTAAGCTTTCCCCGCAGCTGAATATATGCCTGGTCGGCTGCCACCTCGGCGACGGTGTAGAACCGCGTTCGGTCGGTGTACTTGTACGGATAGTGCCGCAACAAATCGTCGAAGGTGTTCACCCCGAGCTCCTTCTGCAGGATCTCCGCGCGCCGGGGCCCGACTCCCGGAAGAAATTTGATCTCGGTCTGAAGCAACGTATCCATGAGCCGCGAATTTAGCAGGAATCAATGTCTTTGTTAAATATTGTTAATAATTACGGATCTTCACCGTGTTTCCTGATTAAGGGGATATTTTTGCACCTAAACCGCGCGCATTATGGAACAAATGATTGCCCTCAAGGGTCTGGTAAAGAATTACATGGTTGGAACACAAGTGGTTGAAGCACTTCGTGGAATCAACCTCGTGATCGAAAAGGGCGAATATGTTGCCATTATGGGACCATCGGGTTCCGGGAAGTCAACCCTGATGAATATTCTGGGAGCGCTGGATACCCCAACCAGTGGTCACTATTTCCTTAACGGAACCGATGTGAGCCAGATGGTCGACAATGACCTGGCCATTGTCCGTAACAAGGAGATCGGTTTTATCTTTCAAACGTTCAACCTGCTGCCACGATACGATGCACTCGAAAACGTCATTCTTCCGCTTATCTACGGCGGGGTGTCAAAACATGAACGCCGCGAGCGAGGCCTTAAGGTGCTGGAAAAGGTAGGTCTGGCCGACAGGGTCACGCACAAACCGAACGAACTCTCCGGGGGACAGCGGCAGCGTGTTGCCGTAGCACGGGCACTCATCAACAACCCTGCTATCATCCTTGCTGATGAGCCTACCGGTAATCTCGATTCAAAAACTTCGGTGGATATCATGAATCTCATCCGGGATATCCACGAACTCGGCAATACGATAATCGTGGTAACACATGAGGAGGACATAGCAAAACGCGCCCAGCGGATCATCCGCCTCCTCGACGGGCATGTCGAAAGCGATAAGCCTAACCTCAGTCGGATCAGCTAAAAAGGATTTTTTTTTTAGTCTGTTGTTTTTGATCGCAAATAATATACATTTGCGAAAATATTGCCCTAATAAGCTAAGCTATGTATTGGACACTTGAACTGGCATCAAAACTGGAAGATGCTCCCTGGCCTGCAACCAAGGACGAACTGATTGATTTTGCCATTCGTTCCGGAGCACCCCTGGAAGTAATCGAAAACCTGCAGGAAATCGAGGATGAAGGAGAGATCTATGAAAGTATAGAGGATATCTGGCCCGATTATCCAAGCAAGGACGATTTCTTCTTTAACGAGGAAGAATACTAAATGAAAGAGGCACCGTGAGGCGCCTCTTTTATTTTATAGTCTTCAGATCGTCGCGGCTCAATGGCCTTTTCTCACCCTGCCATTTAAAGCCATCCAGATACTTATCGCTTTCGGAGAGGTCCTTGATCGGAGTCAGCTTCGAGTCGGGCGCGGAAATAAATGCAATCCTGTCAATCTTTCCGGATAAAAAATAGATAAAAATATCGCTGCTGAGGGCCTTGTTCTGCCCGATGAATTCCGTGCCATCCTTGGGATATATCAGGGATTCCCCGTTTCCGTTCACCTCAACATGATGGAGCTGATCCGACTGAAAGAAGCCGGTAATCTTTTTACCCTTGATCTGGTTGTAGAGGACACTGTCCTCACGGGTGATCATGAAACCCCCGCTGCGCATCTCCATCCTGTCGATTCCCTTCTTTCCCAGACGTATTCCCAGCGTATCGGCCGTCAACTGGTTGTTCTCCTGCCAGATCACAGGGTCGCGGAAGAGCCGTATGAGGCTGTCCGATACTACGTAGTCGAGCGAATCGCACTTCCCCTGCAAATCCTCGCGGTAAAAGCGAACATGTTCGAATGCCTGTATCCTCCGTTTATCGGTGCCGTCCTCCCTGGATGACACCAAGGTATCCGAACGCATGAAGAGGCTGTCCTTTTCGCCTGTCATAATATAAAGCACATCCTCCGTAATCTGAAAACGATTGCGCTTTTCGTCGTAAAAAAGGTGATGCCCCTGAATGACCATGTTTTCAACGGTGTCCTTCATCGTGATGTTCCGGAAAGCCTCCGTAAACTCCCCTTCCTGATTGTATACCAGGCTATCGGTATAGAGTTTCTGCTCTTTGGCCTGCATAAAAACCCGGTCGGAAAAGGTGGATATCCGGTTGCGGGAGTCATAAACGCCACGGTTGCAGGCAATGTAATTGGTGTCGCTGAACACTTCGGTTGGCCCGAAAAACGACATGGCTTCCGATTTGGAATTGTAAATGAGGCTGTCGGTGATAAGGGTATTGTCGGGATTCGTCAGCGTTACACTCTCCTGGAAGATGAAAAGGTTCTCCTTGAGATAGTAAAATCCGCGGAAACTCTCAACGGTATTGGCACTGTCGACAATCTGGCCGCCGCCGTTGTATACCGCGGTTTCATCCTTCATGTTGTAGTCGAGCCTCGGTGCCCGGAGCTTCTCCTTGACATTATCCATCAGTACATGGCCTTCGAGCTTTGCCAGTTCCGTCTGTCCATTGTAGTCGAGCTTGTCGGAAAAGACGTGCAGGGTATCGGCTTTGATGATGTGTACCCTGCTGTACCCCTTGAACTGGTTGGTGTTTTGGTCGATATAGGCGCTGTCGCAGGTGAGGTAGAGGTTCTTGTGCCGCATCCAGACATTGCCGAGCAAACGTTGTATGCCGTTGCCTATGGCCGGATCAACGGAGATGAGGTCGGCGCCGAAATCAACGATACGGGTTTCCTGTGCAACACCGGTCAGCGACAGGGTGAGCCCGAGCAGAGCTGCGGCAACCGGTTTATGCCAGCATCTCATTGATGATGTCCTCAACCGAAATTCCTCTGGCTTCGGCCTTGTAGTTCCGGATGATGCGGTGGCGGAGTATGGCGGGTGCTATTGCCCGTACATCCTCGATATCGGGTGAATACTTGCCGTTAAGTACGGCATGTGTCTTGGCACCGATGATCAGGAATTGTGAGGCTCTCGGACCGGCTCCCCAGATAAGGTTGTCTTTGGCTATCGGGTGGGCGAGCGGACTGTCGGGCCGGGTTTTGGAAGTAAGGTTTACGGCCCATTCGATCACGCTGTGGTTCACCGGCACCCTGCGGATAAGATCCTGGTAAAAAAGGATCTCTTCCTTCGAAATTACCTGGTTAAGGGTGCTGGTTATATCCGATGTGGTGCGTTTTACAATGGTGATCTCGTCCTCGAAGGCCGGGTAATCCAGCAGGATGTTCAGCATGAAGCGGTCGAGCTGCGCCTCGGGCAGCGGATAGGTTCCTTCCTGCTCGATGGGGTTCTGGGTGGCCAGCACAAAGAAAGGGTCCTGAAGCTGATAGCGGATGCCGCCGGATGTGACCGACTTCTCCTGCATGGCTTCGAGCAGCGCCGACTGAGTTTTCGGGGGCGTGCGGTTGATCTCGTCGGCAAGGATCATATGCGCGAAAAGTGGCCCTTTGACGAACTTGAAATCGCGGTTCGAATCGAGTATCTCCGTACCGATGATGTCCGATGGCATCAGGTCGGGGGTGAACTGTATGCGCTTGAAATCAAGCCCCAGAATTTTGCTTATCGTAGTCACCAGTAACGTTTTGGCCAGGCCGGGAACCCCAACAAGAAGGCAATGGCCCCTGCTGAAAATGCTTACCAGAACCTGCTTAACTACTTCGTCCTGACCGATAATAACTTTCTGAATTTCGTGAAAAAACTCCTCGTACGAGTTTTTTAACCTGTCAACCGCTTCTTTGTCTCCCATAATTACTTTATCCATCCTTTGTGTTCATAGGGGCATCCCTGAAAATCTTTATCAATGCGTATATACATGGATTCCTGCTTTTTTTCGATCCAGGTATTGATCTCTTTTTGCTTCTTGTCGTTGAGCGCCAGTACCTGCAGATACTGATAATCCTGCTTTAGGTCGGCCTTGTGGGCCGGCCGGCTCGATTTTACTGAAAAAACCTTGTAAACGAGGGCATTGTTTTCGTCATACGTTTCAATCACTTTCGAAATCTCACCCGGTTTAAGGTTCTTTACAACATCAAAAATCTCCCTGGACAGCTCCTGTGGTTCAAACCAGGTAGTGTTCACATTCTGTGAATTCGGTTCCTGGGGTGAACCTGTATTAACCATAAGGCCTCCGTTGGCCTTGGTTTTTTTAGAGGTGCTGTACTTAAGTGCTGCTGCCTCAAAGCTGATCCGGTTCTGGCGGATTTCCAGCGAAAGGCTGTCGAGGCGTGCCTTTACCATTGCCTTTGCTTCTACCGTGGGCTTTGGCGAGAGCAGGATGTGCTTGCAGTTGATCACATCGCCCCTCCTGTCGATCTGCTGGATGATATGATAACCGAAGTCGGTTTTCACTACTCTTGAAATCTCATCCCCCTTGAGGTTGAAAGCCACTGCTGCAAATTCAGGAACAAGCTGGCTCCTGGGCTGCGGGCCGAGATCGCCGCCCCGGCTGCTTGATGCCTTGTCTTCCGAATAGAGCACAGCCAGCGTGGTAAAACTTGCTTCCCCTTTTTGTATTCTTTCCCTGAATTCCTTGAGCCGGTCCTGAACTCGGACGATCTCCGCCTCGGTAATTTCAGGCCGCAGAACTATTTCACGTATCTCCAGTGATGCCGGCCTGAGCGGTATTTCCGTGGCGGGTATCTGCCGGTAAAATTTCTGTACTTCTGATGGCGTTATAGTCAGTTTAACAGTAATCTCGTTTTTCATCTTCTCGGCAATCATAGCCTCCTTCTGAGGCTTGAAAAAATCCTGTTTCATTTCGAGCAAGGATTTTTTGAAGGAACTCTCCAGATTCTCCTGCGAACCCGCCATCAGAATAAATTCCTGCAGCTTGTTGTCAAGGCTCCTTTGTACATCTTCATCCGTGACTTCAACACTGTCGATCTCCGCCTGGTTCACAAGCAGTTTGTTGATGAGCAGGGATTCCAGAATGAAACACTTGGGTTCATTCGGCAAAGCCATGCGTTGCCTGTATTCGATAAGCGTGTTTTCAATGTCCGACTGCAAAATCGGGTACTTTCCAACTACCGCCACAATCCGGTCGAGGATCAGGGTGTCATTTGTGTTGAGAACCTGTGCTTGTACGCGGTGCCCGGGTAACGACAATACCATCAGTAGTATAGCGGCTGAAAGGGAACGCAGGAAGGGAATTATGATGATGTTATTTTTCATACACTTCAACTTCGTTTTGTATAACGGCTTCATTATAAATTGATTCTTCAAGTTGCTTGAGGAATTCCATCTTCCTCTTGTTGAGCAGTACATCTCTGATTTCTTGCTTTACGTACTCTAGCGGGGCCGATTCTCCGGTCAACTTAAAGTCGATGATCCGCGCAAAATGGAAATATCGGTTGTCTTCGGCCTCAAGATATTTGTACCGTTCCAGAAACTGCCCGGGATCCTGCACCGTTCCGGGCATTTTCTGCATCAACAGCGTGAACGATAACCAGTTCTCTTCAAACGAGTCGGTGAAGTCGGCAACCTGGGCGCCAACATCAACCAGCCGCTTATACGCCAGGTCACCGTAGGAGTGAGCTATATCGCGAAATTCCCTGAGTCGTGGTGATGAGCGTAAAACCCTGAAATATACTCCCTTAATGATGGGGTCCTGAAGGGTAAAGTCTTGTTTGAACTGGTAGTAGTAACTCTGAACCTCACTATCTGTTACAACAGTATCCAGTTTCTGTTCAACCATTTGCTTCTCGTATTCATAGGTAAGCAAAGTGGTCCTGTACTCCTCGAGAAGGCTCTCGACATTCTTTTGTTCCAGGGTAAGGTTGAATTCGGCTTTGTTAACAACCGATTTCTTTTTTAACCATTGCTCGATGTATGATTTCACCAGTCGGACACTGTCTTCCGGTGTGGTGCCTGCCGGAATAAGGCCTTGCATGTCGCTTCTGTACAAATAGTTGCCGTACGCCCTGGCAACAGGAGCCTCGCTGCTGCGGCGATGTCCCGACTTGCAGCCGGATGTCAGGCCGAGTGCAGCAGCCAGCAGAATGACCAGGATATGTTCAGATTTTAATCTTGGCCAACGCATCCTGTTTTATTTTAACTGGATATTTTTCTCTCAGGGTCCTGATCCATTCCTTTTCAAGGTAATCCTGGTAATCAGCAGTAACCTGGCCACGAATGTCATCCAGTTTTTTTGTTCTTGGTTCAATTATACGGTTTACCCAGACAAAAATTTTGGTATCGGGTTCGTTTAATATGTCGGAAGCACCCTGTTTCCATTTAACCTGGTCCACCATCCAGTTGTCGCCTTTGGAATAGAGTTTGTCTTCGATCTCGAAGCTGTTGCCTGAAAAGCGGCCGGTAATTTCGGCCAATATGTCCTGAACGGTTGAACCGTCACAGCCATCTTTGCATTTCTTGATCAGCGCCGACCGATACTCTTCAATCATCTTCTGAAGATTATTTTCACCCTTTCCAAATATTACAACCGCATCGAGCTGCTGCGGCCACATGTACTTCTGCTGATTTGCAGCGAAGAAGGCCTGTAAGCCGGCACTATCCTTTGAGGCTTTCGACCATACCATGCGGTCGGTTATTTCGAAGAGCAGGTTGCCGTCGCGGAACTCATGATAGAGATCGCGGAATTCAGGATATTTCCGTTCGAGTTGGGTCTTTTCGTACTCCAGTATGCGCGTTTTTGCGTAATCGTTAAATTTCTCATCAACAAACTCAGCAATGGTTCGTACGGTTCCCTTCCGTTGCGTAAGCGCCAGTGTTCGGGCGAATTCCTGCTGCGTAACAGTCAGGTCGCCGAGGGTGAACAGGACACCCGTTTTCTGGAGTGCGGCATTGGCATCCCATTTAGCGTCGAAGATTGACGGATCAACCAAACGGTAGAAATCTTCCAGGTTTGCCGTGTTGAGCTTATAGTTGTACTCCTTTTTCAGCTTGTTTACAACAACCTTTTCGCTCTTCTGCGAACGGGAGTCACGAGCGATTTTTGCTGAAAGCGTAGATTTTGCCTCGTCCCAGGAATCGATATCTTTCCTGTCGAGCAACCGGATGATGAACCACCCGAGTGATGTTTCAACGGGTTCGGTGATGTCGCCGGGATTGTTGAGACTGAATGCGGCACCGTCGAATGAAGGCTCACGCTGGTTAGGACCGATCCAGAAACCGGCATCGCCGCGCACAGCCATGGAGCGGTCGTCGGAATACTTGCGGGCGAGGTCGTTGAAATCGGCACCGGATTTCAGTTGCAGGTAAATATTGCTGATCTCCTCCTTGGCCTTGGCTTTCTCTTCGTCAGTCATCGTGTAGTTGAAGGCCTTCCAGATGGTGGCGATATGGATTTTTCCCCGGGCGGGTTTCTTGTCGGTTACTTTGATGATGTGATAACCAAATTCGGTGCGCACCGGCATTGAAAGCTCGCCGATCTTCATGTTGAAAACGGCCGATTCAAAGGGGTAAACTACCTGAAGGGCAGCAATATAGCCAATGTCGCCACCGTTGGTTTTTGCCGATACGTCATCACTCATTTCTCGCGCCACTTCATCGAATTTTTCACCTTGCAGGAGGCGGTCACGTAAAGTCATCGCCTTGCGATAGGCAAGCAGGGAGTCGCCGGCCGGGGCATCCAGTTTTATCCCAACAAGGATATGGCTTACCCTGACCTCCCATTTGCTTCGTTCGTAGGCTTCCCGTATCAGCTCTTCTGTAACCTCCTGATCGAGCAGGTAGGGTTTCGCGAGTTGCTCCCGGTTGGCTGCAAGCTCCTTGACAAACGCTGCCGTGGTGTCGAGTCCCTGGGATTCGGCCTCCCGAACCTTCAGCTTGAAGTTGACAAACATGTCAAGCGACTCCTGGAGGTTCGGTTTCTGGCTGGTAATATTGTTTTTGTTTTTGTTCAGTATACGTGTGAATTCACTGGTATACACGGGTTTGTCGCCTATCGTAAGCAGAACTTCATTCTGGCTGTATGCATCGGCGGCAAAAAAGAGAAGGGTGGCTGCGAAGAGGTTACGTAAGCAGTTACGGTAAGTCATAGTTAAAACGTATTGATAAGAAATGCCTCTGTATAACGTTTGTGGGGTTGTTTTGGTATCGGAAATCAGGCTTCCCTGGAATAATTGGGCGATTCGCGGGTGATCGTTACATCGTGCGGGTGACTCTCAATGATACCACTGCTGGTTATCCGAACAAACCTGGCTTTCTGAAGCTCGCTGATATCTGCAGCTCCGCAATAAAACATGCCGGCACGAAGGCCGCCCACCATCTGGTAAATTACCTCATTAAGGGTGCCCTTGTAGGGTACTCTGGCGGCTATGCCTTCCGGTACAAGTTTCTTCATATCGTCCTCTACATCCTGGAAATAGCGGTCCTTGGAGCCCTGGTTCATGGCTTCGATGGAGCCCATGCCACGATAGGATTTGAACTTGCGACCCTGGTAGATGATCGTTTCGCCCGGTGATTCCTCGGTACCCGCAAACAGCGAACCGGTCATTACCGAGTCGGCGCCGGCTGCCAGTGCCTTTACAATATCCCCGGAATAGCGGATGCCGCCATCGGCGATAACAGGAATATCGTCATTACGAAGGGCCTTGGCCACATCATATATGGCGCTGAGCTGCGGCACCCCGACGCCTGCAATTACGCGGGTTGTGCAGATCGAACCCGGACCGATGCCCACCTTCACGGCGGATGCCCCGGCTTTGTAAAGAGCCTTTGCCCCTTCACCCGTGCCAACATTGCCGGCAACAAACTCGAATTCGGGGAAATTGGATTTTGCCTTCTTAAGGATGTCGATAACCCGCTTGGTATGGCCATGTGCCGTGTCGATAACAATGGCATCAACACCGGCGCCTACCAGTTCAGCGATCCGCTCATGCGTGTTGCCGGCAATCCCCACTGCAGCAGCCACGCGAAGCCTGCCGCGTTCATCCTTGCAGGCATTTGGCCTGTCTTTCGTGATTGTCAGGTCTTTATACGTTAAGAGACCAATCAGGTGGTATCCCGAATCCACTACCGGCAGCTTTTCAATCTTGTTTTTCTGCAGGATGTCAGCTGCAATATCAAGATTGGTTGCGGCCGAGGTGGTGATCAGGTTGTCCTTTGTCATCACCTGGCTGATGGGCCGGCTCCCGTCCTTTTCAAATCGCAGGTCACGATTGGTTACAATCCCAACCAGGACATGCTGATCATTAACCACCGGAATGCCGCCGATCCGGAATTCGTTCATCAGGTGGCGGGCATCTCCAACAGTCTGTTCGGGGTGGATCGTTACCGGATCCATGATCATTCCATTTTCGGCACGCTTAACGGAAACTACCTGTTTCGCCTGGTCCTCGATCGACATGTTCTTGTGTATCACTCCGATACCTCCTTCGCGGGCGATAGCCATCGCCATCGATGCCTCTGTAACCGTATCCATGGCAGCGGAAACAATCGGAGCGTTCAGAAGGATTTTCTGAGTAAAACGGGTGGTAACACTGATCTGTGCCGGAACAACTTCGGAATACGCCGGTATTAGAAGCACATCATCGAAGGTCAGTCCTTCAAATGCAACTTTATCTGAAACAAATGACATATCGGAGATTTTATGTTCTGCTAAATTTGTGCTAAATTACAATTTTCTTCCTATTTGGAGACCTATCGGAAAATACTGACCCAATATTGGGGATACACCGGCTTCCGCTCGCTGCAGGAGGAGATTATCCGTTCTGTTATGCAGGACAAAGATACTCTGGCACTTATGCCTACCGGTGGTGGCAAGTCGATCACCTTCCAGGTGCCGGCCATGGCCCGCGACGGTCTCTGCCTCGTGGTAACCCCGCTGATCTCTCTTATGCAGGACCAGGTTGACAACCTCAAGTCGCGCAACATCAGGGCAGTGGCTATTCATTCGGGTCTTTCTTCGTTCGAACTCGATATTGCTCTAGACAATTGCATTTATGGTGATTACAAATTTCTCTACCTGTCACCGGAAAGGCTCTCAACGGATATTTTCCTGAAAAGGCTGGAGAGTATGAAGGTAAACCTCATCGCTGTCGACGAGGCACACTGCATCTCACAGTGGGGCTATGATTTCCGCCCGTCGTACCTCCAGATCGCGAAGATTCGCGAGTACCTTCCGGGGGTCCCGATTCTGGCTCTCACGGCCACGGCAACACCAACTGTGGCCGATGATATTCAGGCAAGGCTGGAGTTCAGGGAGAAGAATGTCATCCGGCAGACATTCGAGCGCAAGAATCTTGTTTACCTGGTACGAAAGGCCGAGGACAAGAATGCCTATCTTCTCCGGATCCTTGGCAAGCAGAAGGGAAGTGGCATCATTTATGCCCGCAACCGTAAGAAAACGCGCGAGATTGCCGAATTTCTCTCCGCCAGCGGGATTTCAGCCCAGTTTTACCACGCCGGCCTGGATCAGAAAGAGAGGAAGGCAAGGCAACAGGAGTGGACTAAGGGTAAGGTGAGGGTTATGGTGGCGACAAACGCCTTCGGCATGGGTATAGATAAGCCCGATGTGCGCGTTGTTGTTCACATGGACCTGCCGGATTCACCAGAGGCCTATTTCCAGGAGGCCGGCCGGGCCGGGCGCGACGGCAAAAAGGCATTTGCGGTTCTCCTCCACCAGCCGGCTGATAAACTTGCTCTCCAAAAAAGTCACCAGGTACGGTTCCCTGAGATTGAGCAGATAAGACGAATTTACCAGGCACTTGGCAATTATTTCGAGCTGGTACCCGGTTCGGGGAAGAACCAGGTTTTTGATTTCAACCTGATGGATTTCTGTACCAAATTCGGGTTTCATTCACTTGTTGTTTTTCACGCTCTCAAGCATATCGAACATGCCGGTTATATCGAGCTTACCGAAGATATTGAGTTGCCCGCAAGAGTCCATTTCCGGGTCGACAGGGATGAACTCTACCGGTTCCAGATCGTCAACGAACAGTACGACGGCATCATTAAGCTCATCCTCCGTGTTTATTCAGGCATGTTCTCCGATTTTGTCCGGATCGACGAAACCCTTCTGGCCACGAGGGCTAAAGTCCCGGTGTTAACCATCGTGAATGTGCTCTCCACTCTGAACAACATGGGAATATTATATTATATCAAGCCAAAGAAGACACCTCAGGTCATTTTTACCGCTGAGCGGCTGATCGACAAATCACTGCTGTTCCCTGTCAAAGAATATGAGGAGCAGGAGTCAATCACCCGTATGCGGATGGATACGATGATCCATTACGTTACGGAGGAGCACCGCTGCAGGAGCCAGATGCTGCTCATGTATTTCGGTGAAAAGGACCCGTTCCGCTGCGGGCAATGCGATGTTTGCATGGAAAGCGGGGAGAAACCGCTGACACGGTACGATCAGGATCTGATCGCGGAGCGCATTTGCGACGCCATTATGACCGGGCCGCTAACCGTTCAGGCTCTGCAAACCATGATGGATGCCGATGCAGGGCAGATAAGCCGTGTGGTGGAGGATTTGTTTGATGAAAAGCTGGTCGTTTGGGACAACGGAAAACTGAAATGGGTGGGCGAGAAAAAATAAAACGGATATATTTGAGCCCCTAAACCGGGGATGCACCATGAATTTTGCGAGCCATATCGAGCATGAAGAGGTCAATGCCTTGCCACTGAGGAGTTTTGATGGTGTTATCCACGTGGTTTCAACTCCCCGCGAGGCCGACGAAGCCATAGGCCGGCTCTCACGCTGCACAATGGTTGGATTCGATACTGAAACAAAACCAACCTTTAAAAAGGGCAAGCTTAACCCCGTTTCCCTCCTTCAGCTTGCCAGCCGCCATGAAGCCTTCCTTTTTCGGCTGGGGCTGCTGGGTTACCATGCCGGCCTCGGAAAGTTTCTGGCAGATCCGGGAATACTGAAGATCGGAGCTGCCATACATGAGGACATACGGGCACTAAAGAATATCTATCAGGGGTCAGCCGAAGGATTTATCGACCTTCAGGATTTTGTTCACAATTATGGAATCGAAAATATCGGCGTAAAAAAGATGGCCGCCATTGTACTTGGGTTCCGGATTTCAAAGTCGCAACAGCTTTCCAACTGGGATGCCGATACCCTCACCGAGCCCCAGATGGTTTATGCCGCTACGGATGCGTGGGTTTCTCTCGAAATCTACCTTAAACTTATTCAAAACGGTACCCCATGACACCCCCGGAAGTTTCGCTTCCTGAGCGGGCCGGCTTGTGCCTCGAGGAGTACCTCGCCACCATTCCGGTTAATGAAGCCGGGCCATTGCGAACCCGCGTGGAAGGACTGGTTCCGGTCATCATCGACGAGCTTGGCCTTGGGGACCTTTCCCATGCCGCCTGCCTGCTGACGTTCCCGTACAACGCGGGATGGCTCATGCCACCACGTGTCACCGAGGAGTTTGGTCAACCTGTGCTTAAGATTCTTGATGGGCTTCGCAAAATCGAGCGGCTTAACACCACCCGCACAAAAATTCATGCCGACAAGTTTATCCAGCTCCTGCTGAGTATTTCCGATGATGTTCGGGTGATCCTGATCAGGACAGGTGAACGGCTTCATCAGTGCCGGTGTATTGATGACATGGAAGATGAGCAGCGCATCAAGCTGGCCCATGAGGCCGGCGACCTCTATGCGCCTATCGCCCACCGGTTAGGTCTTTATCTGATTAAAAACGAATTTGAGGAGGTGTCGATGAAATACCTCCTCCCGGATATCTATCGCGATATTACCCGCAAATTATCCGAAACCCGGTCGAACCGCGACGAGTATATAGCCAGATTTATCGCTCCGCTGGCTAAGGAGTTTGCATCGAAGGGATACCATTGCGATATCAAGGGACGTACAAAATCAATCCCTTCCATCTGGCGCAAAATGGTCCACCAGTCTGTCGAATTTGATGAGGTGTACGACCTGTTCGCCATTCGTATTGTCCTGAAGAATTCGACGGAGCATGAAAAGGCCGATTGCTGGCAGGTTTATTCCATCGTCACCGATCTTTACCTGCCCAATCCGAACCGCCTCCGCGACTGGATATCTACTCCCAAACCGAACGGCTATGAATCACTGCACACTACCGTGATCGGCCAGGAGGGCAGATGGGTGGAGGTGCAGATTCGCACGCTCCGTATGGATACAATAGCCGAGAAAGGGCATGCTGCTCACTGGAGCTATAAGGAAAACAGGGGTGCCGCTGAAGGTACAGAATGGCTTTCGGAGATCCGTGATGCCCTGGAGTCATCAACCGAAAAGGAAGTCGTTGTGGATGCGGGCGCTAAAACAGAGCTCTATTCCGATCAGATTTACATCTTCACACCAAAAGGCGACCTGCTGAAACTGAGCGCAAAATCCACCGTGCTTGATTTTGCTTTTGCCGTGCACAGTGATGTTGGATACCGTTGTACCGGAGCACGCGTTAACGGCCTGATGGTGCCGATCCGTCACAAACTGGTGAATGGCGATCTGGTGGAGGTGGTAACCTCTCAGCAGCAGAAACCCAAAACCGACTGGCTGAATTGGGTCTCCACCGCCAAAGCCAGAGCCCGGATAAAACGGTTCCTGAAACAGGCCGATTATCAGGATGCAGATATCGGTAAGGAGATGCTTACACGTAAACTGAGCCAGTGGCGTATCAAGTTTGAGGTTTCGACGATCCAGCGCATCGTTAACTGGCTCAACCTTAAGGATGCGCTGGAGCTCTATCAGCAGCTTTCAGATGGCAAAGTCGACCTGGCTGCAATCCGTGAGTTTCTCAAGGACAAGGCCCCTTCCGAGCTTATCAAGGAGAAACTTGCGACGATTAAAACTGTCGACAGCATCGCCAAAACAACCGTTCAAACGGAAGATTACCTGGTGATCGACGATTCCCTCAGCAACGTTGACTACAGGCTGGCAAAGTGCTGCAACCCGATTTTCGGCGACGAAGTGTACGGCTTCGTAACCGTTAAGGAGGGCACCAAAATCCATCGGGTTAATTGTCCCAATGCCCGCCAGATGATCGAACGGTTCCCCTACCGCATCGTAAAGGTCCGCTGGACAGACAAGCATGGGGCCGCGGCAGGGTTTACCGTTAATGTGTTAATAACAGGGAAAGACAATATATTGGTAGTTAATGAAATAAGCAGGATTATCGCCTCCGACCTGAAAGTGAGCATGCGATCCATGAACCTGACCTCCAAGGATGGCCAGTTTGAAGGGACCTACACCCTTATCGTTCAGGACCGTTCGCATCTGGAGACCATTATGAACCGCCTCCGGCGGTCGAAAGGCGTATTGTCTGTGTACAGAACTGATGAGCTGAACGCATGAACGAAAAACACGTAAAGATAATCGCCTCAGACCTGCAGGTGGAACAATGGCAGGTACGCAATACGCTTAAACTTTTCGAGGAGGATGCAACGATCCCGTTCATCAGCCGGTACCGTAAGGAGAAAACCGGAAGTCTCGACGAAGTGGTTCTGATGGATATCCGGAAGCAGGCTGAGAAGCTTGGGGAACTCGATGACCGGCGGGAGACGATTCTTGAAACCATTACCGGGTTGGGCCAGCTTACGCCGGAACTGGAGGGTAAGATTCGCGATGCCATGACAATGACGGAACTGGAGGATCTTTATCTGCCCTACAAGCCGAAGAAGAAGACCCGGGGCACCAAGGCTAAGGAAAAAGGGCTGGAGCCACTCGCCAGGATGATCTTTTCGCAGCACGACGGGGATCCTTCGCAGATGGCCGGCCGCTACATCAACGCAGAAGTTCCGTCGGCTGACGAGGCTCTTGATGGGGCACGCGACATCATCGCCGAATGGATCAACGAAGATCAGCGGGTAAGGAACATCCTGAGAAACATTTTCGAACGTGAAGCCTGGGTGATCTCGTCGGTGGTGAAAAAGAAGGAGGAGGAGGGAGCCAAGTATACCGACTATTTTGATTTCTGTGAGCCACTCAGGAAGATACCGTCGCACAGACTGCTGGCCCTCTACCGTGGTGAACGCGAGGGGTTTCTGAGGGTGAGTATCCAGCCCGACCAGGCAGAGGCCATCGATAAGCTCAAAAGAAGCGTGGTTCGGAGCAGGAATGCATGTTCGGGCCAGGTGGAGCTTGCCTTGAAAGATGGGTACAGCCGCCTGCTTGAGCCCTCCATTGAGACCGAATACCGGAATATAAACAAGGAAAAAGCCGATGCGGAAGCGATAAAAGTTTTCACCGATAATCTTCAGCAGCTGCTGCTGATGGCACCACTTGGCGAAAAGAATATCCTTGCCATTGATCCGGGTTTCCGTTCGGGTTGCAAGGTGGTTTGCCTCGACCGGCAGGGAAACCTTGTGCACAACGAGACCATCTTTCCTCATGCACCTCAGCGTGAGACCGCTGCTGCATCGAAGAAAATCAAATCGCTCACCGATGCCTATAAAACCGACGCCATAGCGATCGGTAATGGTACGGCAGGCAGGGAAACCGAATATTTTATCAAGAATTATATCCGGTTCGACCGGGATATTGAGGTTTATGTTGTCAGCGAAAACGGTGCATCGGTGTATTCAGCTTCCGATGTTGCCCGGGAGGAGTTTCCCGAATACGATGTCACGGTGCGTGGTTCAGTCTCAATCGGCCGCCGGCTGATGGACCCGCTGGCGGAGCTTGTGAAGATTGACCCTAAATCGATCGGGGTGGGGCAGTACCAGCATGATGTGGACCAGAAGAAGCTCCAGGAGAGCCTCGATCAGGTGGTAATCAGCTGTGTGAACCGCGTAGGTGTGCAGGTAAACACCTCAAGCCGGCACCTGCTCACCTACGTTTCCGGCCTTGGCCCGTCACTGGCGCGGAATGTGACAGCTTACGTTAAGGAAAACGGTCCTTTCAAGAGCAGGGAAGAGCTTAAAAAGGTGCCTCGTCTCGGTGCAAAAGCGTTTGAACAGGCCGCCGGGTTTTTGCGCATTCGCGGAGCCGAGAATCCTTTGGACGACAGTGCGGTCCATCCGGAGGCCTATCCGGTGGTCCGAAAAATGGCAGCCGATATTGGCTGTTCCGTTTCCGAACTCATCAGCGACCCCGACAGAAGGGCCCTGGTAAAACCGGAGCGATATGTTACGCAAGGGATAGGGATGCCAACGCTAATCGATATCATGAACGAGCTCAGCAAACCGGGCCGTGATCCGAGGGGCAAGATTAAGCTTTTCGAGTTTGCCCAGGAGGTGCAGAAGATTGAAGATGTGCGGCCCGGAATGGTGTTGCCGGGTATCGTGACCAACATAACCCGATTTGGGGCATTTGTTGATATCGGTGTAAAACAGGACGGCCTGGTTCATGTATCACAGATGGCGGATAAGTTCATTTCCGATCCGGCTGAAGTGGTGAAACTTCATCAGCATGTGAAGGTAAAGGTGCTCGAAGTAGATGCAGTCAGAAAGCGGATTCAGCTGTCAATGAAGGGACTGGGTGCCTGAAAACAGAGTCGATAATTCAATGAGATCGGGAACAACCGATGTGTCGCACCCCATAAGCCTTTCTTTGGAAAAATGCCCGTGAGAACAAAGTATGGCATCTATTCCCATCAGGTCTGCAACCTCTTTGTCGTGGCAGGTGTCGCCGATCAGGAGCACAGAAAGTGGATCTGCTCCAATTTCTGCCAGCAGCTCCAGGCCCAGGTCACCCTTGCCGTGAGCATAATGATTATCCAGCCCCTTAATTAGACTGAAATAGCCGGCGATCCCGAAATGGGATGTCATCTCCTCAAGGACCGTGGTTTCACTGGCCGACAGAATATATTGCTTTTTTCCCTGATTGGCAAAATAATCAAGGATAGCTCCGGCACCTTGCTGCAGGCCGCACTCCTTCTTCCGGTCGTCATAAAGCCTGATGAATTCCAGCGCAGGAACCTCAAATGGCTCCCGGCTGAAGTCGAAGCCGGCTTCTTCATAATACTTGCGAACTGGGAAACGAAAGATATGGTTATACTTCTCTTCATCGATCGGCTCAAGATGACGTTTCGTTAGCAGGACATTGATGGATTCTATGCAAAGCCACTTATCATCGAGCAGGGTTCCGTTCCAGTCCCAGATAATATGGCTGTAGCGTGAGTAGTCGGTTGTCATGTGTGCAAAGAAAGAAAAATGGCATCATTCTTGGCTATAATCTTATGAAAGGAGCCGATTGAATCATTCCCAATAAGGTTGTAGCCAGTTTTGGATTTCGCAATTGGTTTGTTTTTAGTTGGTTGAACTAATTTGTAAATTAACCTTTAACCTGATTGGTGGAAATGCGCGTACTTTTTATTTCCATATTCAGGAAGAATTGAAAATATTTTGGAAGAAATACTACTGATCCTTTTCTATTCTGGTCCGCTGATGACAGCTTCATTGGTGCTGTTGGCAGTAATTCTGGTATTTGTGTTCCTGTTAATTTATAAACACCGCAACACGAAGTATTTCAGTAGAATAAGTTATCGACAACGCCGGATTGTTCATGCTGCCCGGCAGACTGTTGTCGACAGGATGTCTGAAGGGATGATTGTGGTTGATGTCAGAAATGTCGTTATTCATGTTAACCCTCCTGCCGCCCGGTTTTTCAGGATTGATCCTTCTATGTGCAAAGGAATGGCAGCGAGTGTTCTTTTTGGCGATAGCCCGAGTCTTGCAATGAATCTTCGGTACAGTGCACGAAAAAACCAGGAAGTGCAGGTTGGTACAGGAAATGATGTTACCTGGTTTATGTTGGATATCAATCCTTTGTTCAGCCGCAGAGGAACAATTTGGGGGAAAATGCTGGTCTTTCATGATATTACACCTCTCAAGCTGGCTGAGCATAAATTGATAGAGGCAAAAGCCAGAGCGGAACAGTCAGACAATCTCAAATCGGCTTTCCTGGCCAATATGTCTCATGAAATTCGCACACCCATGAATGTAATCATCGGGTTTTCGAATTTGCTGAACGACGCGGAGGTCAGTGCCATTGAGCGTGAGGAGTTTATCGGTCATATCCGCAACAGCGGGAATTCACTGCTTCAGCTGATTGATGACATAATCGATGTATCCAAACTTGATGCCGGTCAGATGATGGTCGACGTGAGCCGCATGTCGGTTTCGCGGATGTTGGCAGAGCTCTTTTCCTGGTTTAACGAAAACCTTCTGGAAGAAGGCAAGGAGAATATTCAATTGCTGGTTACCGGCATATCCGGAACCAATGAGCTGATCGTTGCCGGCGATGCTCCCAAGATTAACCGGATTATGCGCCACCTTATTGCCAATGCCGTGAAATTCACAACCACCGGCTATATTGAGTTTGGTGCACAAATTGAAACGCCCGGTCAGCTGCTACTGTATGTTCAGGACAGTGGCATAGGCATCGCGAAAGAAAAGCAGGGGATGATATTTGAGCGTTTTAGCCGGGTTATGACCGGGACACGCCAGGAGTATGGTGGAACAGGGATGGGACTGGCCATCTGCAAGGGATTGGCGGAATTGTTGGGCGGAAAGATTTGGGTGGAATCCAGCCTGGGGGCCGGTTCAACTTTTTATGTTCAGCTGCCGGTCACCGCCACTGAAGAGATTGCCGTGGATATGACACTGTCCGACCTTTACGGAATCCCGGTGACCTATCCCGCTTTGCGCGTACGCGAGGTACCTGCCGAACCCGGTCTGATCTATGAAAGCATCGGATCAGACGGTATTTCCAGCATGGAAAGCTGGCGCAGCAAGACCATACTTATTTTAGAGGAAGATGAGATCGGATACCTCAATATAGAGATGATCCTCCGGACAACACATGCGAATTTAGTCTGGGTTCGTTCTGTTGCAGAAGCGTCTAATTATCTGGATGGTAATAATAAAATGGATGCTGCTGTGGTATCGGCCTCATTGACCGGTGCGGATCTGGCGGAAGTAACAGGGCTCCTCTTTGCCCGGATCCCGGAACTTCCGGTTGTTGCCATTATTCCCGATAAGTCTTCCGCCGCCGGAAATATCTGCAGGGATCTGGGCTGCAGCGCATGCCTGCCACGACCTGTTATGCCCGGTCAGCTTTTAGCCGCACTTGCTCCTTTCATGACGGTAACCGCATCAGATTTGCTATTTTTGCGCGCAAATTAACAGATGCAAGTTGGTCTATCCGGAAAGTTTTGAGGAAAAAATTGGCTTTAGCCAGATAAGGCACAGGGTTTTTGATTTATGTAAAACCCCTGCAGGCCGTGAACTTGCTGACAACATGGTTGCTTCGGCATCCTTTGCAGAGGTCCGCAACAGCCAGCTTGATGTGGTTGAATTCGCAGATATCCTTCAGCATTATGCAGATTTTCCGGAGCTCGCTCCGGTAGATATTCGCGAATCCATACGAAAAGGACGAATCATCGGCTCTTTTCTTGATGTACCGGAATGGTTGGATATCAGGAAGATGCTGGGGTCTGTTCGTCAGATCGGCCTGTTTTTTGAGAAACTGGCACCGGGCGTGCTGCCGGTCACCCGAAGAAAGGCCGCGGAGCTTAAAACTTTTCCATTTATTCAGGAGAGACTTGATCAGGTATTCAGCAAGCTGGGGCAGGTAAGGGATCAGGCCTCGCCCGATTTGAAGCGCATCAGGCAGGAGATGCTTCATCTTCAGTCCAGTATAGGGCGCCGTATGGAGACCGTGATCCAGCAGGCGCGAAGTGAAGGCTGGATTGAAAAGGATGTTCAGGCATCCATTCGAGACGGCCGATTGGTTATACCCATGCCGGTTACACATAAACGACGTATCAAGGGCCTCATCCATGACGAATCGGCTACCGGTCGTACGGCTTTCGTTGAGCCGCTGGAACTGGTAGAGCTGAATAATGAATTGAGGGAACTTGAGCTGTCGGAGCAGCGGGAGATTGTGCGGATACTCATTGAGCTCACCAACCAGATCCGGCCCTATTTCCCGGATATGGAAAATTGGAACCATATCGTTGCCGGCTTTGATCTGACCATGGCCAAGGCCCGGATTTCATTGCAATGGGAAGGCACACAGGTGGCGCTCACTGAAGAGCCGATGATAAACTGGATACAGGCGAGGCATCCGCTGCTCGATCTGGTTTTTCGTATTGAGCGAAAGAAGGTTATTCCGCAGGATATTCGTCTCGACGCAAAGCAGCGGATCTTGCTGATCTCCGGACCGAACGCGGGGGGTAAGTCGGTGTGCCTTAAGTCGGCCGGCCTTATTCAATATCTTGTTCAATGCGGATTCCTCGTACCGGTGAAGGATGGCTCAAGCTCAGGTGTCTTCGATAAATTTCTGTTGGATATCGGTGATGAGCAGTCGCTCGAGAACGACCTGAGTACATACAGCTCCCACCTTCATCACATGAAGTTTTTCCTTAAAATGGCTGGTCCGAGGTCACTTTTTATGATAGATGAATTTGGGGCAGGGACAGAGCCCCAGCTTGGCGGCGCCATCGCGGAATCTATACTTGCGGAGCTGGCAGCCAGCGGAGCCTTTGGGGTTGTTACCACCCACTATACCAATCTCAAGCATTTTGCAGCTTCTGCCGACGGGGTGGTGAATGCCGCCATGCGTTACGATGTACAGCGGATGCAACCATTGTTTGAACTTGAGACCGGAAAGCCGGGGAGTTCATTTGCCTTTGAAATTGCGCGGAATATCGGGTTGCCCGACAAAATCATCCAGGCGGCTACGGCGCTGATCGGCGACAACCATATCCAGTTCGACCGGCACCTGCGTGAGATTTCGCGTGACAAGCGTTATTGGGAGAATAAGCGCCAGCAAATCAGGCAGAGTTCAAAGGAGGTGGAGGAGCTGCTTTCCCGCTATACCCATACGCTGGCCGAAACGGAGAAAGAGCGTAAAAAGGTGATTCAGGAAACCCGGCGAATGGCTGATGAATTGCTGGCCGGCGTTAATCAGAAAATCGAGCAAAGCGTTAGGGAAATCAGGGAATCACAGGCAGAAAAGGCCCGAGTTAAGGAAATCCGGGAAGGGCTGGAGACGCTAAAAGAATCGGTGAAATCCGACATGCAGCGTTCGGTTGCGGAAGGAGCGGGAAGGCTGGAGCAGGCAGAACTGGAAAGCCGCCGGGTTAAAAAGAAAATTGTACGTGAGGAGGTGCGCCCGCCCGAAAAAGCACCGGAGAAGAAAGCTGCCATCACCGATCCCTGGCCGATCGGAAGCAAGATTCGCCTCAAGGACAGGGATATCTTTGCGGAGGTGCTGGGCAGCCGGGGCACCAGCCTCCTGGTAGCCATGGGACAGATGATCACTACCATTTCAGTTGATCAGGCTGAACCGGTATCGGAAAATGAGTTCACCAAGGTAACCGGGGCAAAAAGCTATGGAACCAGTTTCAAGGGAGTTGATATGGAAAACAGAAAACTCTCCTTTAAGCCCAGCCTCGACCTGCGCGGGAAGCGTGCTGCGGAAGCCCTGAGGGAAGTGACCGAGTTTATTGATGAAGCCGTTATGGTTGGTGCGGGTGAGCTGAGGATACTGCACGGAAAGGGTGACGGGATCCTTCGGCAGATCATTCGGGAATACCTGTCCGGTATTAATGTGGTCAGCCGGTTCGAAGATGAAGACATCCGTTTTGGCGGGTCCGGAATCACGGTTGTGAAACTGGCCTGGTAACCCTGTTGAGGAACATCGGTGCGGATTTGCTCAGCCGGAGAATTATCCACATTTTTAACAGACAAAGATCCAATCTCATGAGGAATTACACCGTCTTTCCATTGCTCATGCTGTCGCTGCTCCTTTCCGGATGCTCCGATAGCCAGATCAGGCGCCAGTCGGCGTTCCCGGAGCCTCCGCGCGCCGAAAAAATCAACAGGGAACTGACGATCCACGGCGATACACGCGTGGACCCCTACTATTGGCTCAACGAGAGGGAGAATCCCGCAGTTATCGACTACCTGAAGGCTGAAAACAGCTATCTGGATACGGTTATGTTCAGTACCCGGCCCGGCCAGGAATTGTTGTTCAACGAGCTGGTCGGCAGGATAAAGCAAGACGACAGTTCAGTGCCTTATCTTCATAATGGCTACTATTACTATACCCGGTACGAAAACGGAAAGGAATACCCGATCCATTGCCGTAAAATGGGCAGCATGGAAGCAGCGGAGGAAATCTTGCTAAATGTGAATGATATGGCCCGGGGATTTTCCTATTGCAGCGTTTCGGGCCTTGAGGTATCGCCCGACAACCGGCTGCTTGCCTATTCTATCGATACTGTTAGCCGGCGTAAATATGAAATCAGGTTGAAAGACCTCCTGACAGGAGCCGATCTGCCCGACCGGATTCAGGAAACCACCGGCGGTGTAGCTTGGGCAAATGACAACAAGACTTTTTTTTATACCCGCAAGAATCCGGTGACTTTGCGTTCTGAGAAGATCTTTCGCCATGTTATCGGAACAACCCCGGCAGCGGATCCGCTGGTTTTTCATGAATCCGATGAGACATTTGACGTGACGGTGAGCAGAACAAAATCCGGAGCGTATATCCTGATCTCTTCAGGCAGCACCCTGTCATCCGAATGTCGGTATCTGAATGCAGCGGATCCTCTTGGGAGCTTCAGTGTATTTCAGCCGCGGGAAAAGAACCACGAATACAGTTTAGATCATCTGGATGGCTGGTTTTATATCCGAACCAACGAAGGGGCTCCCAATTTCAGGCTCATGAAAACGGAGCTTGCAAAAACGGACAAATCGGCATGGACGGAAGTGATCCCGCACCGGGAGGATGTTCTTATCGAATCCTTCGAGTTATTTAATGCCTTCCTTGTGGTTCAGGAGCGGATTAAGGGCCTGACTCAGCTGCGCATCATCGATTTTGAGTCGAAGGCTGAACATTATCTGGATTTCGGCGAAGAGACCTACACGGCATCCATCGGCGAGAACAAGGTTCTCGATACCAAAGACCTGCAGTTTTCATTCAGTTCCCTGACTACGCCGAGTTCAGTCTTCCGTTACAATATGGTTACACGGGAGAAAACCCTGATGAAGCAACAGGAAGTACTCGGCGGGTTTAATCCGTCCGACTATGAATCAAGAAGATTATATGCGGTGGCCCGCGACGGGGTTAAGGTTCCGGTTTCCGTCGTTTACCGGAAGGGGCTTGCCTTGAACGGGAAGAACCCATGCCTGGTGTATGCCTACGGTTCCTATGGGATCAGTTCCAATCCGGCATTCAGTTCCGACAGGCTCAGCCTGCTCAACCGGGGGTTTGTATTTGCCATAGCACACATCCGGGGCGGGCAGGAGATGGGCCGCCAATGGTATGAGGATGGAAAACTTCTGAAGAAAAAGAACACATTCAATGATTTTATTGATGTTTCCGAATATCTTATAAATGAGGGATATACATCGTCTGAGCAAATTTGCGCAATGGGAGGAAGTGCAGGCGGGTTGTTGATGGGTGCCATTCTCAACATGCGACCTGATCTTTACCGGGCCGTCGTTGCGCGCGTTCCTTTCGTGGATGTTGTCACTACAATGCTCGATAGTACGATTCCCCTTACTACTTCGGAATATGATGAGTGGGGTAACCCCAACCGTAAGGAGTATTACGATTACATGCTCTCCTATTCACCGTATGATCAGGTGAGCAATCAGGCATACCCGGCCATACTTGTTACCACCGGGCTTCACGATTCCCAGGTCCAGTATTTTGAACCCGCCAAATGGGTTGCCCGGCTCCGTGAAAGGAAAACGGACGATAATATCCTGCTGATGAAGATTGATATGGAGGCGGGGCACGGGGGTGTTTCCGGAAGATTTCAGCGGTACAGGGAAACTGCCCTGGTATATCAATTCCTTCTGAACCAGGTTGGGAATTAATGGATGGATAATATCCCTTGGATTCGTGGTGTGACCTTACCAAAAAAAACTATTTTTAGCCAATTCTTAAAAACCGTAACGAAATGACGAACCAGCTTTTTAAAGTTAAGCCATTCGCCCAGCTTCAGGCTGAAGCCAAAAGCGACAGCCACGGATTCAAGCGGGCCTTGTCGGCTACCAATTTGATCACCCTGGGGATCGGGGCCATCATCGGGGCAGGTATTTTTGTACTGACCGGCGAAGTTTCGGCCAACTATGCCGGGCCGGCAATTATCATTTCATTCCTGATCGCTGCACTGGCTTGTGCTGCTGCAGGATTGTGCTATGCAGAGCTAACATCGATGATACCCATCTCGGGCAGTGCATACACGTATGCCTATGCAACGATTGGAGAGTTTTTCGGATGGATTATCGGCTGGGTGCTGATTGTCGAATACCTTTTTGCAGCCTCTACGGTCAGCGTGGGCTGGTCGGGGTACGTGGTCAGCCTTCTGGGCAATATGGGGATCACCTTGCCTGCAGCCTTAACAACTGCGCCGGTGGTTTACAACGATATTACCAATGGTTTCGAGTTGGCACAAGGCGGGATCATGAACATCCCGGCCATGTTTATCATATTCCTGGTAACTATTCTGCTGGTTACCGGTGTCAAGGAATCAGCACGGTTCAATAACGTTATTGTTTTCATCAAGCTTACCGTTATCATCACTTTTATTCTGGTCGGCCTTTTCTTTATGAAAAAAGCCAACTGGCATCCCTTTATTCCTGAAAATGAGGGCACCTTCGGAAAATTCGGGTTCAGCGGAATACTACGCGGCGCGGCGGTCATCTTCTTTGCCTATATCGGTTTCGATGCCGTATCAACCGCTGCACAGGAATCGAAAAATCCGCAGCGCGACCTGCCAATCGGTATCCTCGGATCACTGGCCGTCTGCACCGTCCTTTATATTCTTGTTGCATTGGTTCTTACCGGAATCGTTCCTTACACAAGTCTTGGCGTTCCCGATCCGATCGCTGTCGGTGTTGATGCCATCGGAGTAACATGGCTGTCGCCGCTGATCAAGATTGGTGCCGTTGCAGGTTTGAGTTCGGTTATCCTTGTCATGTTGCTCGGCCAGCCGCGCATCTTCTTCGTTATGGCCAAGGACGGACTCCTCCCGCCGGTTTTTGCCAAAATGCACCCGAAATTCAAGACGCCTTACATGGCTACCATCATTGTAGGTATTCTCGCCATGGTTCTCGCCGGTCTCTTTCCAATCGGTGTTTTGAGCAAACTTGTTTCACTGGGCACACTGCTTGCATTTTCATCCATTTGCCTGGCTATACTTATCCTGCGGAAACGACAGCCGGAGACGCACCGACCATTCAAGACACCTTGGTCACCTTTCGTTCCCGTGTTCGGAATCGTATGCTGCCTTGGCGTCACCACATTCCTTAATGCCTATGCATGGATGGCGATGGGCGTATGGCTGGTGATCGGTCTGATAGTCTATTTCATTTATGGAAAGAGCCACAGCAAGCTGAACCTTGCCAGCAAGGCTTGAAACGGATCTGAAATCAGCGATTGAGCCAGGGATCTGACTGAACAACCCTGAGGGTGAAACGTCTGCCGATCGGGTAGCGTTTCACCTGCAGTCTGGGCATGAGGGTTCCGGCTGTCAGCAGCGAACCGGCGACAATCAGGTTCGTGGTGGTTGGTACAATGCTGGTCCCCTGAAAAAGTGAATTGGCCATGCCGATAATCAGGTAACCGGGTGCAGCAACCTGCAAAGCCCTGCCCGAAGCAACAAAATTGAAAGTGGTGCGGTGATGCCAGACAACGGCTATCTCACTGAGCGGTAATTCCTGCCCGGAGATTATGATATAGTCTTTGCCAATCCCCTCGATTATTGTTTCTTCGGCCGACTTCCCACCCGCTCGTACCAGCGTAATCGGATCCCCGGTAAGAAAATGCATCTTATCGATATAGCCTTTTTTCTTGACAATCAGGTGGTTTTCCAGCTGAGCCGCCGTAATCGACGGAAATAGCATGGAGATCGAAACGATTGTCAGCAGGGCCACTGATTGCCGAAGGAATTTTCTCATGGTGATTGAAGAGGTTTTATAGCTACGGTGATCTCCCTTTTTCCTGGCGGCCCAGGTGCTTTCGTCACGGTGAAGCCGGCTTCCCTCAGATTGCGCCTTACCTGACCTTTGGCCGAATAGGTCACTAAAAGGGCCCCGGGATCAAGGCGCTCAAAGATGGATCGGAAAATTTTCGTTTCCCAAAGCTCGGGCTGAAATGCCGGTCCGAACGCATCAAAGTAAACCAGGTTAAAACGCCCTTCTGATTCAAACGCCCGGATATCTCCGCGCACCTTTTTTAAGGTGAAGGTGGGATCAAGTGGAACCCAGACGTTCCAGGGGGCTGAATGGAGCGTGTTGAATTCTTGCACAGGCATGCCGGTTCTGTCTGCATAGTTGAGCATTGCTGCCTCCTCCGGTGCTAGAGGAAATGCTTCCCAGCTCTCGTAGCTGACTTTCAACCCGGCACTTCTGGCATGCAGCATGGTGAGCCAGGCATTAAGCCCTGTTCCGAATCCGACTTCAAGAATTGATATCGGTGAAGATGAAATGTCCCTAAGCCCGTAATTGATGAATATGTGGGTGCTTTCACCGATCGCACCGTGTACGGAATGGTAGTGGTCACCCAGCAGGGGATCGAAAATTGTATGAGAACCGTCTTCTGTCAGGATGATCTGATGTGCCATTGGGGGGCGGATCGGGGATTTTGTCTATTTTTATGCGTAAATTTAATGAAAGAGAATCACTTTATGGATGTTGACAGTATATCATGCAGATCGGGGAAAACAGCACGTTTCAGGCCCGCAATGTTGATTTCGTTGCTGTTGCTGGTAATGTTTCCGGCAGTGCGGCTTGCAGCACAGGGTGCCGATAATCCTGCTCCTCCGGCTTTTAAGCCATATAAGGGAATACCAGGCAAAGTGGCCAAATACAACTATTTTAATTACTTGGATATCCGCGATCAGGAAGGTGCCAACAACAGGCAGGCCATGGGGGAATACTGGGAGATTTCGTATGTATATGATTCGGTGTTCCGCCAAAAGCGGAAATTCCGGGAGTTTTTCGTCGGTCAGGTTTACGAAAAGAATGGTTCGCTCTATTTCGAGGATACTACACAAATCCACTTTGTTGTTCCTGCTGAAGGGGGCAATATCTGGGGCAGGCTGGTTCTTTCCAGCGACAAAGCCTATCGGCTGAGACTGATCCGCGAGGTGCCGTTTCACAACCGGGTTGAGTTTGACGTGAAACAATCCGTGGCCTTCGATCAGTTTGTCGATTCAGCGCCGCTGCCCCCGAGGGTTGGGTATCTGCCGCATTCGGTCATCACACGGATTCAGGTTAGCAAGTTCGATCATCAGGAGTTTAATTGGAACGCAAAGGATACACTTTACCGTCAAAGGGTAATGGGGCCTTACTGGGATGTTAAGATTGAAACCCGTAACGGCCAAAATCTGGTCGACAAGCAGGTCTCCACAGTGGAAATCATGGAAAGCTATTATCGGGCCTGCGTTAAGGCAAACGGTAAGATCATGAAAAGCCGTCCCAGGGAATTGCTTTTTACTCTTCCGGTTGACAAGGCCGTTCTATGGGTGCGCATAACAGCCTCGCTCGATGGGGTCTACTTCGTCAGGGTCATCAGGCAGTCGGATGCAGACAAGGTTCTTCCTGTAAAAACAGTTGTTGCCGCCCCGCCGGCTGACTCCAGTGCAGCCCGGACCGGCGGGTCCGACCGATAGTATTCGATAAGAATCAACAGGGATGGTACAGCTGGTCAGAATCAGAATTCATGTTGCCGGCCGGGTTCAGGGCGTTGGTTTCCGTTTTGCGACTCGCCATCTGGCACGCAGCCTGAATTTGACTGGGTGGGTAAGGAACAGGGCCGACGGATCTGTTCTGCTCGAAGCGCAGGGCGTTGCCGGTTCCGTAGCTTCCCTGTTGTCATGGTGCAGCAACGGACCGGTTCATGCCTCGGTTGAAACTGTCGATTTTACTTATATTCAGCCTGTTGAGGAGGCTCAATTCAATATATCCTGATTTTTTTAGTTCTATTCGTCAATTAGTATTGTTTGTCCGTGAAATATTTCTATATTTAAATAATCAACAATGTTTTTTACGTTATGGCCAGCAAGAAGAACCTTAAGAAAGATATCGATTACCTCATTACTGATGTGATTATGGATTGCTACGAGTGCATGGAAGAGCACCCCGAGAAGGATTTATCCGCTTATGAGCAGATAATTAATGAGATAGATGCGTTAAGGGATCTTTTGCTTGAACGCATAAACCAGTACGACCGCAAAATTCATGGTCGGTCGAATCCCTATTTTCTCGAAATCAAAAAGGATCTCGTAATTGGTATCCACAGCGCCCATGACAATCTGATGAAACTGGGTTGCTGATCGTATTTCCCGCCTGATAATTTAGCTTAACCGATTTTTTTTTTAATACTTTTGCAACGCAAAGAAAGGTATCTTAGCTTGTTGTAACTCACATGCATTGAGCATTATGCGATTTTATGCAAAGAAGTTTCCGTTGAGCCTTCTCCTGCTGTTTCAGGTTATTGCAGTTGTTTATGCCCAGGATCAGGAGTTTAGGTTTACCTGGCGCGACAAGAGCGACCGTGAGATGGCAGGGAAGATTTCGAGCACTGTTACCCGCCTCGCAAACGAAAATCAGTATAAAGCCGATTTCCGGGTTACCTGGTTTGATGCAGATGGTAAGAACCTTACCGATGCTGTCAGGATGCCATACCTTTATATTTCCAAATGGGATATTGTCGGCCTTGCTCCTGATAAGAATTACCGGTGCCTTACCTTCGATCAGACAAAAAAGAGTGATCTGGAAATTCAATCAATCGGTTCAATCATCCTTGAGCTGCCGGAAAGTTATCAGGGTGAGGCCCGTTTTAACCTGGGGTTCCGTTATGCTCTTTCCCGTGAACTGAATGAATCCGGGCAATCGGAGAATATCGTCCTCAAAGGGGTGAAAGCATTTCCGCTGGCTTTCCCGGTCAAAATGATGGGATCCGGGCAAGCCGGCCTGGATGGCAATTCCGGTAAGGCTGCACCCGCTGAGTATAACCGGGACTTAATGCTTTCCATTTCAGGAAGTTATCAGAAGATCAGGCAGCGAGTAAAGGAATTCGAGGATCAATTATCCGTGAATGAAGTAGCAAAGTCAGGCTATTGGGCTGACCTCGACCGTCTTGAAGCATCTGTTGAAACCGAAAGGATCCGGTTGAAGCCGGATTCCCTCCCTGCTGATTCCATAAATGAATACCGTAACAGATACTCAAGGCTCAATGATCGGGTACAGGACGTTCGATCGGCATCAAGAAGACTTCAGTTCAATACTGGTAATCCCGCGCAGGAAAATCCGGATCGTGCCGGAAATACCAATACCGACAGCCTCAGAACCGCTATCAGCTATCTTTATATTCCGGTATTCAGGAGCCTGTCGGACTCCCTCGATGTTTTCATCCTAGATCAGAATTCAATAAACCAGGCACTTATTCTTCTTTTTTCGTATAAAAATCCGCCTGTGCTTGGGCAGCCTGAAGTTGACTCACTGATAAAGCGGCACAGCAAACTAAAGGGCAACCTGACCAGCTTTTCCTTTTCACTGGAGGATGGTTGGAACAGGTACAGGCTCGACATTGACGGTCTGGAACCCGTGAAGGACATAGATGACCTTTACAGCCTGCTGCTTAAAAGGCAGGTTAACCTGCAGGCAGCTGTCAGCGAAGTGGATGAAAAACTTTCCAGCCTGTCCGGGAAGCAACCTTTCCTATCCTGGTTCTTTTCAAACAGGTTCGCATGGATTGCGTTCCTGATGGTCTTCCTCCTCGTCATGGGATCATTTCTTTGGAGTTCGGCCCGTAACAGGAAATTGCTGCGCGAGAGGTTCTCTTCCATGGTTCCCGGAAACCCTGGTGCGCAACCTGCATCACCCGGTGTGGCAGGAATGTTTCTGAATCCGGAACCGGATGAGTATTATACGATTGATTATCAGAATAATATTCCTGATTCCCAGATCGGTATAGTCCATATACATGTTTCTGCGATACGGAGTATCTATCAGATAGTTCAGGGATCGCTGATGGAAAAGCGTGCTGCGGATTTTGGCGGGTACCTGTTTGGTAACCAATATCGTTTGCATGGCAAAGGCACTTCCAGAAGCGAATTGTTTATCGAGAAGGTTTGCGATTCAAGGATGATGCGATCAGGGATCGCCAATGAAACCGACGCGAGGGCTGATCTCGTGGATGAGCTCGACAGCCTCCTCGCGCAAAATAAAAAGTTCAGGCTTATTGGATGGTTCACGGCCAGCATTGACAGCAGTATGGAAATTCCCGAAGGATTGATGAAAATCCACCGATCCTTTTTTAAGGAAAAGTGGCAGCTTGGGATGCTTGTGAACCCGGGAACGCAGGATCTGCAGGGAGCGGGATTTCTGAGAAGAAAAAGCGGATACCTCGATCCGATGCCCGACCCGGCTGCATTTTTTAAATTGGAAGACCTTTATCGGTTTGCTGTTAATCCGACTTCCGCACCAAGGCAAGAGAATGGGGATTCTCCCGGTCCGGTCAGGGAGTATAGCCGCATTGAGCTGAATAATACATGGGGCGACTCGGTGGTTGATGTAGTAAACTTTGATGTACAGGTAGTTAATGAGATTTTATCAGTAGCCGGACAACAGGCTATTCCCCGCGATAACTATCAGGTGGTTGGCTACTTGTACGGCCGTGTCGTTAATCGCAGTTCAACTGATGGTAAACAAGGGGATTACGAACTGTTCATCGACCGGTTCATCGAGCTTGCAAACGAAATTGTTCCGAGGGAAATACCCGGACTGGTGATTGCGGGTTGGTGGGGACAGTCGAGAACAGATGTAATCAACTACCTCCAGTCAGCGATTGATTATCATGAGCAAACATTCCGGGAACCCCACCAGATCTGCTGCCTGGCCAACCCGGCCACCGGCGAGCTTCGTGTTTTTACGAGAAAGCACTCGCTGGTCATGAACAACAGCACCATCGAAACAGAAGAATATACGGTAAGCGGTCTTCTCTCCCGCTAAATTTCTATTTTTGCGAACCGTATCCCTTATCTTGTTCTGCCATGTGGATTTTTTTATCGAGGTTGACCAACAATTTCCGATCCGTCGTATGGGTCTGTTTTGTTATCCTCATTTTTGGAGGTTCCACTGTTGCGCAGGAAACGCCAGCCTGGAGCAGGGCTGCTCTCCGGGATTCCGCGGTTTCGCTTCTTTATCGCTATCAGTCTCTTCACAACCAGATCGACAGCAAATCCGATCCGCTCATCGAACGTGAGTTCGTCCATCTATTTTCAAATCCAAAGGTTCAGGTGATCGGTGAAATTGGAGATAACAGAAAGTCAGCAAGGATTAGCCTTGAAGAGTATATTACCCGGATCGGAGAGCGTTATCCTGATGGTATTACCGTCAGCCTGAATATCGATGGTCTTTCCGCTGGAAATCCCGTTTACGACCGCAGCAACCGGTATGTCATGCAAGTGCGTCTTTACCGAAGCCTGAAAGGCATTTCCGGCGGCAAAGTGATTGAGTCATCAGGCAAAGTTGTCTTTAGTATCGCCTTTGTTTATAACGATAAAGCTGAGAATTTCACCATATACGGAATCGACCATCCTGAAGGAGTGCAGGGCTATCTTTCCGCGGCCTTTTCGCCGGGTCTGACAGGCATCTCTAATCCCGGTATCCGGCAGGATTCCCGGTTTGGCTTGATTAATAATTACGGATTCAGGACAGGGATACGACATACGCTCTATCTGACCCGCCATGCCGGACTTGGATATGGAGTCGATTTTTCAGGCTGCCACAGCACACTGACACATGATAAGATTGATCCGCTCGGCGGATTCGATCCGGCCTTGCGGGATCTGAAAATCGAAAACCGGCTATGGTTCTGGGAATTCCCGGTTTATGGGGCAATGCGCTTTAGCACGGGGAAGCGGTTCGAGATTCGGGCCAATGCCGGGTTAACTGCCGGAGTGCGTTTTTTTGAGACGATGTCTTCATCGGCAGTTAATTCGAACAATGGTGCCGTAATGCATGGAGTTTTCAGCGATGCCGGCTGGATTGAAGGGCTGAACCGTTTAACACTCGGGATTCAGGGTGATGTTGAGCTCATATACCGGATGACGGCCAGGGTCGGCATAATTTTTGGTGTTGGGATCTACCGGGGATTAACCGCCCTGGATCACATTGAAATGGCAGATTACAATACGGCAAAATATACCGGACAATTCAATCCGTTATGGGCTGTTCCGGGAAACACGGTCCCCCACGCTTTTTATGCTAACCTGGGTGCATCCTGGCTGATGCACGGAGAAAAATCAAAATGAACAGGCGGCTTCTCCATACGGTAATTATCATCCTACTGCTCGCGGGAGCGGCTGGGTGTTTTCGCCTGGATACAGATCCGCAGCTGGAGGTTTTGGTATTGGACAGCAATGAATTGCCTGTCGGCGGTGCTTATGTTGCGGTTTTTGAAAGCGAGTCCGCATGGGTTGAACGGAAGAATCCAGCCCAGGCCTGGAGAAAGACTGATGCCGCAGGAAAGGTGCTGTTTACCGACCTGAGGGAGATGAAGTATTTTGTTTATGTCAGGTCAGGCAGCGCCGACAACAGCCTGGGAGAATACAATACTTTCGGATCATTACAGGTAAACCGGGTAAGTAGCATAATTATACACGTTCGTTAGGTTATGGATAGTATGCAGAACAGGCCAGGATATCATCAGCTCTTTACCGGATTGCTTCTGGCTCTGGTGTTCACGGCCGGTTGCCGGCGCGAACCACTGGAGGTGGATGAGCCGGGTACCGGGAGCAATCTGACTGTTTTGCAAGGGAATGTTGTCCGCCTTGATACTCTTGTTTTTGTTAATCAGGTTCGCAATGGCCAGATACGGTTCGATCTGATTGGAACCCCTCCCGCAATTCAGCCCGGTAATATGGTATATTATCCGGGTGCCAGCGGTTTTTTTGGAAGGGTCATTACCACCAGCACGGCAGGATCACGAATATTTATGCAGGTTGAGGAATCCGATTTGAGCCAGCTCTTTTCGTCTATCTCCATCCTGGATAATGCCAGCGCCCAATCCCGCAGGCTGATATACCGGACTACGCTGGGTCATTGGAATGCCGATACACTTCTGTTTGACGGCTGGAACCTTTTCGACGGCCCCTGGCAATCCAAAGGATTACAGGTAAGATTAACATCGGGACAAGTTTTCAGTGCGGCAACACCGGATAAATTCTGGCTGGTCTGTCAGGGCTCCGAACCGTGGCTCGACCGTACCGGGCTCAATGTCAGCTATTCAATCGATATCAATGTTGAGGCAGAAATCGTGGCTGGTGGCCCCATGGAGGCCTCAGACAGTGTATTGCTGGAGCGATCTGAATACGGGCCTTTCCTGGTTGGTGGTTTTCCGGTGACCTACCGTGTGGATACGTGGATGGGCTTTCAACTCGCTGCCGCAACGGATACGGTGTTGTCCGTCAGTCTGAATGGTACAACAAACGGGCAACTTGGGCTCAGCTTCAATTATTGGGAAGATTGGAAATTCACTCGTAATCCCGGTTACCAGGCGGCATCGGTATTGTCTTATGCCGGACCGGCCTACAGCGATTTTACTGAGCTGCTGTTTGTTCACCAGGTTGTAACCCCGTTGTTCAGCGGAGCTCAGTCGTTCGTGGTCGACAACAGGCTCGAGGCAGGGGTCAGATCGGATGTGACCATCCCAAACTGGATATCAGAAGAGACAGCGGTTCTTACAGGCGGCTTAACCCGGACGGGACCTGCTTTCGGTGCCGGGGTTCCACCTTCGAAGTTGACACCGGAACTGGCCCTGTTCACCCAAAGTCATTCCGGTGTTCTGCAGAATCAGCGGCCGAAGGCCAGTTTCGTCGTTGATCCGCCGGCCGGTTTTACCGATACCAATTTTGAATTTGATGCGTCCGGTTCATCTGATGTTGAAACTTCGGATGCCAATCTGCTGGTTAGGTGGGATTTTGAAGGGGACAACCGTTTTGATACCGATTTTACGACTGAAAAAACGGCATTCTTCAAATATACCCGGATGGGAGTCTATGATCCGATTCTTGAGGTAAAGGATGAAGGTGGCCTGGTAGCGCGATACATAGCCAGAGTTGAGGTGAGTACGACCTCCTCGGCGCCGGTTGCCTATTTCACCGTAACACCGGAAACCGGCCGCGTGAGTGATATCTTCCTGTTCAATGCCTATGGATGTTATGATGCCGAGGATGAAACTTCCCTTTTGCAGGTGCGCTGGGATTTTGACAGCGATGGTGTCTGGGATACGGGTTGGTCGAATGAAAAGGCGATCAACCATGCTTTTCCGGCAGCCGCCACCTATGTCTCAAAACTGGAAGTTCAGGATACCCAGGGGCTCATCGGGTCAACAACCCGTATTATCAATGTTGGGGAGGTCAATCTCAAGCCAACGGCATTTTTTATTGTATATCCGGAACACGGTACAACAGAAACACGGTTCATATTTGATGCTTCGGGCTGTACCGACCCTGAAGATCCGGCAGCCAGTCTGCTGGTGCGATGGGATTGGGAGAATGACGGTATTTATGATACGGAATACCGCACACTCAAGCTCATTCAGCATTCCTTTTCCCAGCCTGGCAATTATACTGTTGTGATGGAGGTTATCGATAGCGAAGGTTACGGATCGACCTACTCTGTTGATATACGTGTAACCAATCCCAATACCGCTCCGGATGCTGATTTTTCGATTGACCCGCCAAAAGGAAAGGTTGGAGAGCCGGTAACATTTGATGCATCAATTTCATCCGACCTTGAAGACCCGGTTGAAAAACTAGAGGTCAGGTGGGATTGGGACAATGATAATATTTATGATACCGGGTTTTCTTTAGAAAAGAGCATTAAAAAGACTTTTCTGACTGCGGGAAGCTACATTATTACCGTTCAGGTGAGGGATTCCGGAGGAATGACAGACAGGCGGGTGAAGCTGGTGGTGATCGAATAGAAGGAAGACGCGAGACGTTAGACGCGAGACGTGAGACGTGAGACGTGAGACGTTAGACAGTAGACAGTAGACATGAGACGTGAGACGTGAGACGTGAGACGTGAGACGTGAGACGTGAGAGAAGAGAGGGATGGCGGAGGATTATTGGTATTTGGACAAGGCCTTTTTAAGGGACGCGGTAATTTCAGTGCGAAGCCACTCCGGCTCAAGTACTTCGGCTTTGGAGCCGTAACTAAGAAGAAGCATTTTCAATTCATCGGAAGGAATGACGCAGAGCCTCACTTTATAAATTCCCGGGGTTGTATCGTCGATTTCCTGTGAAGAGTGAAGCGGGTTCGATATTATATACCTGCCCTGCACCTCATCCACCGTGAAGATTATTTTCTCGGCAATTCCGCTATAGGTGCCGATTCCGAAACTGTCGCGGAAGAACATGTCGGCATTGAATGACGGATCGGGAGTATATGTTTCGCCCGTCAGCCGGATCCGGGTCATCCTGTCGAGGCCGAGGGTCCGGATCCTGTTGTTGGCGGTATCCCGGCCCACCAGGTACCATCTGTTTTTATTCTCCTTCAGCAGGTATGGTTCATATATATAATGTCTCGGCCTTCCGTCGACAAAAGGGGTGTAATCCAGTTCCGTCTGATGGTTGTTCCGGATGGCATCCAGCAGGAAAGGCAGGTTTTCATGACCCTGACTTTCGGGTACGGATTCGAACTGGATGACCTTTTCGAGGTTCGAGCCGGTCAGCCTGTCGGCCAGAATGATCCTGCCCTGTATCTTGTTAACTGCCGCTTCCAGGTCGCGGAAAACACTGCTCTCGCGAAAATGGTTCAGCGTATGCAGGGCCAGGCGGATCAGGTCGATATCCTCCGGCGTAACCGGCAGGTCGAGGCTGAACGACGGATCGGTATAATAGTACCCGTTGTGCATCCTGTCGAAGGCGATCGGAGCATAACCGAAAACCGATTCATTCTTGAGGGCCCAGATATCTTTTTCGATGGTTGACATGGAAATGCTGGATCCGTCGGATGAGCCGTACAGGGCCTCTTCGCAGGCGGCCCGGAGTTCTTCCTTCGTAGGCCAGGGTTTGGAACGGCTTCGTATCCGTTCATCTATGATCCGGTAGCGGATGGCAGCATATTTATTGAGGGCCATTTTTCCTTTTTAACATATTTCCTGCATCTAATATAAAAAATGACGCGACGTAAATAGGTTACGTTCCCGGTTAATTCTTTTGAATCATAAATAATGAACAAAATGAAAGAAGAACGCACCCAAGTTGAAAAAAGATTCTGGCAGACTGTAACGAAAGTTGCCATGGAATCGGGATTTGAGCCGGGCTGGGAATACCTGGGTTATCCATGCGCGAGGAAGAGGGTTACTGAATTGATGGACCGTTTTCACGGGGATCCGTCATTCCCCGGTTTTTACGGGGTCAGGATTCCGCTGGGCCGGTACGAAGGGATGAAGCTGAGCCTGCTGATCGAGAACCAGCGCGAACTGGTTGTCGGGCTCCAGACGGAGGAGGATGATTCACCGGAGCAGGAGGGGGGCACGCTGGATACGATCCGCGGGCTCATGCAGTCGCTGGAGGGATCCGGACGTATGTGGAATTTCGAGGCCCCGGGCTGGCTGGCCTGGAAAACAACTGACATCCGGTTGAACTTCAGGTCGCTGTACAATAAGGCCTTTCTGGATATCATGCTTAACAAGTCGGATTCCGAAGCCCTGTACCTGATTGGTGAGGAGATATCCGATATCCTGGAAGAAGTTGGAGAAGTAGTAACGAAAAAAACTGTTGAATATGGAACCGTTATTAATTAGCCTGATCATCGGTTTTGGAGTAGCCGAGTATCTTAAAACGCGCAAGTCGGGCCAGGCAGGGAAGCAGGGCAAGGCTGAATAGTATGGCCTCGGGTGGCACCTTTTGTTTCCAGAGCCAGAATGTTAGGAGGAAGCCACCAAGCGGCACCAGGGCAATGCGGCTATACCATGCAGCCGCACCGGCCAGCTTCGGGAACCAAAGGGCGATCGCTAAAAACAGGTTGAAGGGCATCGCCCAAGCCAGGTTAATGTTGGCATGACACACCAGATGCCCCGAGAACAGCCACATGTAGGCGAGAACGAACCCAAAGAGGCCCGAAGCGGTTAACAGCACCGTGATCCAGGTTTTCCGGAGCCATGCCGGAACTTTCCGGTACAGGGTCAGGAACAGGCTTGTCAGGAGAATCAGTGAGAAAACGATATAGGGATGTAGGATGCCGTTTCCTTTGGGCTTTGGGTATTCCGGCATGTACAGTTGCTGCTCAGTCTCGCATAGTGGGGTTCCGTCGGCCAGCTGTGCCTGCTGGAAGAGCCGGTGCATGTGATCGGGCAGGAACATGTAACCCTGCTGGGTGGCCTCCCTGTCGGCCCCGCCGGCCAGCATGAGGAGGATGCCGGTTCGTGCCCAGCGGTTGAGGCCGATATATGGCATGATGAGATCGCGGTAGGTGAGAAGTTCAGCCGGCTCCGGTGGCCATACCAAGGTGCCGCCTGCCGCCTTCGCCACGATGTCGCGAACCCGGGTGGAACAGTTATCGAGAAAAAAATCGTACCAGTAATGCTTATTCTCAGGCAAAGCATTGGTTTCGAGAAGGTTGAAGAGTTCCTGCAGCTGCCCGGGAGGGAGGTTCAGCCTGAGTTCCTTAATGAAGCGATCTTCGGCCATGTAATCGGGAATAAATCCCTGGAAGCGCACTACAGAAAGCATATACCAGAGTTTGCCGTCGATGAACTGGCCATAGAAGTTCGGAACGTCAAAGTCGAAGGTGCCGTAATTGTAAACCCTGTCGAGCCTTAGAGCCGGATCGGTTACCCGCAGGGCGCTGTGGCCGAAATAGGTAAAAACTTCCGGTCCGGGTCCGCAGGTGAGGAGGCTGACGGTGGCTGCATCGCTGAGTTGGGGGACCTGGCTTTTCGCCGGGGGAGCGGCAAATAAAAGTAAAAGCAGTAAAATGAGAGATAGACTCCGCATTCCGTATGGTTTTATGCAAAGATCAGTAAATTTACCCGTATGAATCCATAACAGTAACCCGACCATGAAAAAAACATTCGACCGTCGTTCGTTCCTCTCGAAATCGGCAATCGCCGGTGCAGGCCTTGTAGTAGTTCCGCGCCATGTGCTTGGCGGCAAGGGATATATCGCCCCAAGTGATAAGCTCAACATCGCTGCAATAGGCTCCGGAGGAATGGGCGCCGGAAACATCAACAACATGAGTTCCCAGAATATCGTGGCGCTCTGTGATGTGGATTTCAACCTGGCTGCCGCCACCTTCAAGAAGTTTCCGAATGCACCGCAGTACAGGGATTACCGGCTGATGCTGGAGAAGGAGAAGAGTATCGATGCCGTTCTGGTTGCCACGCCCGATCATACCCATGCGCCGGCTGCCATGATGGCCATCAAGGCCGGGAAGCACGTTTACGTGCAGAAACCGCTTACCCACTCGGTTTTCGAGGCCCGCAAGCTTACCGAAGCCGTTCGTGAATACAAGGTGGTGAGTCAGATGGGCAACCAGGGCCGTTCAGGCGAAGGTACCCGCCGGCTTGCCGAATGGATCTGGGCAGGGGCCATCGGGGATATCCGTGAGGTACACAGCTGGACCAACCGCCCGGTCTGGCCGCAGGGCATCGGGAGGCCGACCGAAGTGATGGAGGTTCCGAAGGACCTCGACTGGAACCTGTGGCTCGGTGTGGCGCCGGAACGGCCCTATAATTCATGCTATCTGCCGTTCAACTGGCGCGCCTGGTACGATTTTGGAGCAGGGGCACTGGGTGACATGGGCTGTCATGTGCTTGATCCTGTATTTCATGCACTTAAACTTAAATATCCGATCTGGGTTCAGGGGTCTCACTCTTTTGAAGTACGCGAAATGTGGAAGCGTGTCGACAACAAGGAGACCTATCCGAGTGCATCCATGATCACCTACCAGTTCCCGGCGCGTGCCGACATGCCGCCGGTGCGCCTTACCTGGTATGATGGCGGCCTGATGCCGACCTGGCCCGCAGAAGTTGACAACACCAAAATCCCGGCCGAAGGCGGCTCGATGTTCATCGGCGACAAGGGCATCATTGTCTGCTCAACATACGGTGGGGATGTACAAATGTTCCCGGAGGAGCGTTACATGGAGTACAAGGATCTGCCCAAAACACTCAAGCGCATTGAAACCAGTCATGAAATGAACTGGGTGAACGCCTGCAAGGGCGGCGAACTGCCCTGCTCGAATTTCGACTATTCCGGTCCGCTCACCGAGATGGTGCTGATGGGCAACCTGGCGATCCGGGTTCCCGGCAAGCGGCTGATCTGGGACGGAGAGAATATGAAGGTGACGAATGACGAAGCCGCCAACGGATTCATCAAACGCGAATACCG
>CAYWHP010000011.1:50485-57188 GCA_964457845.1 uncultured Porphyromonadaceae bacterium
ATGAATTGGGTTTAAACCGTTAAGAATGTTAAGAATGCAGAGACCGTTTAATGCAGGGCCGGTTTCGGTCATACTGCTGTATTGTTTGTTAACCTGTTCGGGAGTGTCGGCTCAAATCGCTGTTGTCCAGGTTAAAACGACTGATCCCGAGGTGATTTCCGCGAGTACGCCGGCGCCGCTTTATCGCGACCCGGTGTATGACGGTGCCGCGGATCCGGTGCTGGTGTGGAACCCCGATAAACGTGTTTGGTGGATGTTTTATACCCAGCGGCGGGCCAAGCTTGACGTTCCGGGTGTGGAATGGTGCCACGGCACCGAGATCGGCGTGGCGGAATCGGCCGACCAGGGTATGACGTGGAGTTATATCGGGGTTCTGAAGCTGGAACATGCCGATGAAGGGTATTCCTTCTGGGCGCCCGATGTGATCCGTGATGACAAAGGGTTATGGCACCTGTTCCCCAGCTATGTGCCGGGAGCAGCCAATACGCACCGCGACTGGGGCGGGCAGCGGCATATCCTGCATTATACATCGAAGGATCTCTGGAACTGGAAGCTCGAGCAGCGGGTGCCGCTGGCATCGGATTACTGTATCGATGCCACCCTGGTGCGCCGGCCCGAAGGCAACTGGCGAATGTGGTACAAGGACGAGGGGCACGGCTCGAAGACCTATGCAGCAGAGAGTTCCGACCTCAAAACTTGGAAGCAGGTGAATGATCCCGGCGTATCGGCCCTTTACGGGGAGGGACCTAAGGCATTCCGTTACCGCGGTTACTGGTGGCTGATTAAGGATCCCAACAGCGGCCTTGACGTTTACCGCTCGGACGATCTCGAGAAATGGATTTACCAGGGAAAGATTCTGGACAAGCCGGGGACGCGCAACAGCGACGGTACAATCGGTAAGCACGCGGATGTGGTGGTGTGCGGCGACAGGGCCTACATTGTCTATTTTACCCATCCGTACACCGAGAATGCTCCGGAAAGGGATGGTGTGTCGCCCTCATCAAACCGCCACACTGCCCTCCAGGCTGCGGAGCTTGAGGTCGCCGATGGCAGGCTTTTGTGCGACAGGGACAAACCTTTCCGTATCATGCTGACCCCTCCCGCTGAGGAACGTGTTGTTCCCGAGAAGGTTATGAATGAGATTTACCGCGAGGTAAAGACACCTTATAAATATGGTATTGTGATAACCGGTGAGGAAGGCAATCCGGTTGACTGCCCGGGGGTATTCATGCACAACGGCACCTGGTACATGGTATACATCTGCATGAACAAGAAGGGATACGAAACGCACCTGGCCTCCAGCGACGATCTGCTGCACTGGAAAAAGCTCGGCAAGATCCTGGAATTCAGTAAAGGAACATGGGATGCCAATCAGGCGGCGGGGTATCCGGCCCTGCAGGATCCGGCCTGGAAAGGCTCAAACAAGCTGCTCCAGTACGATAAAAAATATTGGCTGTCCTATATCGGGGGTGCTTTGGAGGGCTATGAGACGGATCCGCTGGCGGTTGGAATTGCCTGGACCTCAGACCCCTCGGTTGTTGGTCCATGGGTGCGGCTCGATAACCCGGTACTGACGCGCGACCAACCCGATTGCCGGTTCTGGGAAAAGCTCACACAATATAAGAGTAACATCCTGTATGATACATCGGAAACGCTGGGATGGCCTTTTGTTATGTATTACAATGGCAAAACGGAAAGCGGCTATGAGCGGATCGGCATGGCGGTTTCGAAGGACATGAAGAAATGGGTACGGTTCGGTACCGATCCGGTGGTCGACAACGGCAGCGGTATATCCGGAGATCCGCAGGTGGTCCGTATCGGAGATGTATGGGTGATGTTCTATTTCGGGGCCTTCTGGAAGCCGAAGGCATTCGACACCTTTGCCTGTTCATACGATCTGGTTCATTGGACGAAGTGGGAAGGAGCGCACCTGGTTGAGCCGTCGGTTCCCTGGGATGATGAGTTTGCGCACAAACCATGGGTTGTTTCCCATAACGGGGTGGTCTACCACTTTTACTGTGCTGTGGGGAACCAGGGCAGGGTGATCGGGTTGGCAACTTCCAAAGATCTTCGAAGGTAGCCGAAGCTTTTTTCAGACCCTGTTTTTTACGATAAAATAGTACATTAAGACGACAAAAAAGTGAGTTGATATCTATTAATGTCGGGATACTTTTAGTTTACTGAATAGTCCGAAAACTAATCGAAATTAAAAGTAACCTATGAAGCAAAAATTACTTGTTTTCCTGATTGCGCTGATCTATGCCGGAACCGCTTTCGGCCAGACGCGTCAAATATCCGGAACGGTGTCTTCGGCTGCCGATAAGCAGCCTGTTCCGGGTGCAACCATTCTGGTAGTGGGAACCCAAAACGGTACGACCAGCGGGGCCGATGGCCGGTTCGTGCTTACCGTGAACGCACAGGCGAGAGCACTGGCGATTTCATCGATCGGGTTCGCGAAAGTTGAAGTGCCGATAACCGCTTCCAACACCTACACTGTTGAATTGGCTGTCGACGTGATAAGCATGGAAGAGGTGGTCGTTACCGCTCTCGGTATCAAACGGGAGAAAAAGGCTGTCGGTTATGCCGTCCAGGATATCGGCAATGAAGCAATCACCGCGGTAAAACCGAATAATATCGTGACTGCGCTTTCCGGTAAGATTGCCGGCGTGCAGGTAACCACTTCAACCGGTGCCGTTGGTTCCTCCGCAAGGATCATCATCAGGGGTAACCACTCATTCGGCAACAACGAGCCTTTATGGATCGTTGACGGTACACCGATGAGCAACTTCGCGTCGGAAATGAGCGCCTGGGGAGGCCAGGACTACGGCAACGGGGCCATGGACCTTGATCCCAGCAACATCGAGACCATGACAGTCCTGAAAGGGGCCAACGCTTCAGCTTTGTATGGCAGCCGGGCTGCCAACGGCGTCGTCGTTGTTACCACGAAAAGGGGAGCACAAGCGAAAAACAAACTGGGCATCGATATTATCAGTTCAGTTGCTTTCGATAACGTCGTGAGTTTCCCGACATGGCAGAATGAATATGGCGGCGGAATGGCCGGCAGTGAATATGACTGGGAACTGAAGAAAACTGCTTTAGGCAACCCGAATCTTACCTACCAGGAATTTGCAAAAAAGTATTCATACAACTATGTCGACGGATGGGGTAACGGTGTTAATGACGGTCAGCCGAGAAGCTGGGGACCGCGTCTCGATGTCGGCCTCAAACTGGACCAGTTCACAGGGAAAGACCAGCCCTGGATTTCAAGGCCCAACAACCACAAGGATTTCTATGAAACAGGGGTCAATTTCGATAATTCAATTGCCCTGTCAAAGTCTGGCGATATCGGATCGGTCAGGGTTTTCCTGTCGAACAACGACATCAAGGGGACGGTTTACAATACCGACCTTACCAAGAATACGGCCAGCGTTGGTGGTGACCTGAAATTGTCGGACAAGTGGTCAGCCTCGGCCAACCTTACGTATGTCAACAACTACAGCAAGAACCTGCCCAGCCAGGGATATGACGGCGGTGGCGACAACCCGGCCGCAACATTTGCATTTTTCCAAAGGCAGGTTGATATGAAGCCGCTGAAAGAAAACTGGAAACAGATTGATGAATTCGGGCACACCTATTCTTATGCCCTGGGCGAAATGGACAACCCCTATTTGTCACTTAACAATCTCGCATCCAGGACCAGGAACCGTTTCTTCGGCAACGCCAGCCTCAGCTATAAGGCAACAGATTGGCTCACCCTTACCGGCAGGATTGGTACCGACTATTATAACGAAATGCGCAAGAAGATCAAGCTTGGCCAGTGCAACGAAGGCAACGGTGTAGGGAATTTCACGCAGTCGCAGAAATATGCACAGGAAACCAACGCCGACTTCCTTGCCATCTTTGACAAGAAATTAGGGGATGATTTCCGCATCGATGGTAGTTTGGGCGCAAACTACCGTATGGAAGACATGCATTCGGTGGATATAGCTGCCTATAAGCTTACCGTACCGGATTTCTTTACCATCGGCAACATTGCAGGAGATCCGGGAATATCCCAATACGATTCCAAAAAGGTAACCAACAGTGTTCTGGGTTCATTAAACCTGGCCTACAAGAATTTCCTGTTCCTCGGCGTTACGGGACGTAATGACTGGAGCTCCTCCTTGCCTAAGGACAGCTGGTCCTATTTCTATCCTTCGGTAAGTTTGGGTTTTGTATTTACCGATGCATTCAAGATCGAGTCCGACGCCTTCTCCTATGGAAAAGTGAGAGCAAGTTATGCTCAGGTGGGTAACGATACCGGTCCGTACCAGATTGCCGCAACTTTCGGTTCGCTGGGAGCACCCTGGAATGGAGTTTCGCTGTTTAACCTGCCCGGCACCCTCCCGCCGGTAGGTCTGAAACCTGAAATTGCCAAGTCGGTTGAAGGAGGTCTTGATATGAGGTTCTTCAACAACCGTGTTAAACTTGATGTGTCCTATTACGATGTGAAGACCACCAACCAGATCATGGGGGTTGACATAGCCTCTTCATCGGGATACAGCCGGATGCTGATCAATGCCGGTGAGATTCAAAACAAAGGGGTGGAAATTGTTTTATCAACCGACATTATCCAGTCGAAGAGCGGTTTTAACTGGGAACTTACGCTTAACTGGGCCAGGAACGTCAACAGCGTTAATGAATTGTACGGTGATCTGGAATCCCTTTGGATTTCCTCCATGTGGAGTTCATATATTGAAGCCAGACCGGGAAAACCCTATGGTGTCATCATGGGCCAGAAGTGGCTGAGGAATGATGCCGGCGAACTGATTGTCACCTCTGCCGGTCTTACCCAAGCTGCTCCCGGAAACTTTGAACTTGGCAACATAACTCCCGACTGGATCGGAGGTATGCAGAATAACTTCAGCTATAAAGGATTCAATCTGGGTATCCTGATCGACGGCCGCAAGGGCGGTGACATCGTGAGCGGCACCAGATTCTGGGCCACGCGCATGGGTAATCTGGAGTCAACACTCATCAATCCGTTTACCGGTGAAGGCAATGTCAGGGAGACGGGTATCGTTGTTCCGGGTGTTCTTGCCGATGGCACGCCAAATACCAAACGGGTAACGGCTCAGCTTTTCTTCAATCAATATGGGAGAACCACTGAATTACACATGATTGACGGATCGTTCATCAAATTGCGCGAACTGAGCTTCGGATACACCATTCCTGCAAAAGTTGCCAGGAAAATGGGTATGTACTCTGCAAGGGTGTCGTTCGTTGCAAGGAACCTGGCTATGCTTTATGTCGACAAGAGTAACGACACGAACCTTGATCCTGAGACCGGTTTTGGAACCAGCATGTCCGGTGTGGGATATGAGCAGATGCAGATCCCTACCGCCAGAACCCTTGGTTTTAAATTGGCTTTATCCTTCTAGATATCAGTTGATCAAATGAATAAATCAACAATTAAAAAAATTGAATTATGAAAAAACAATTAAACATAGGGATCATTCTGATAGTGTGCCTTGCCATGCTGGGTGCATGCACGAAGAATTTCGAGGCCATCAACACCAATCCCAACCAGCCTACTGATGTTCCGACAACGAATCATTTGGGAGCAATCATTGTGAGTTTTGCCGGAAATTTCGCTCCTGGCACCAGCGGGACGCAACATGCCAATCACGTTGGTTCCAGGCTTGCAGCAGGGAACCAGTCTTACCTTTCCACTGGCGAAGAGTGGGGCGACTATTATTCGGGCCTCACCAATATCAATAGGATGATCGCTGATGCGGAAAGGGACGGGAAAACCAACATGCTGGCAGCTGCCCTTACCTGGAGAGCACAGATGACACAGGTTGCCACCGACAAGTGGCGTGACATGCCTTATTCAGAGGCAGCACAGGCAGCCGGGGGAATCATTGCCCCGAAATACGATAAGCAGGAAGATATCTACAAGGGTATCATTGCTGACCTTAAAAAGGCTGCCGACCTGTTTAAGACAGGCGGTACCGATGCCATCGGCGACGGTGATGTTCTGAACGGCGGTGATGCTGCAAAGTGGCAGAAGTATTGCAATTCACTTAGATTGAGGGTCGCTGTGCGGCTTTCAGGTGTTGACGGTGCAACGTCAACCGCAATCATCAATGAACTGAACGGCAGTCCTGCCGATTACCCGGTTTTGGAAAGCAATGCCGACAACATCGAACTCATGTATCCGGGCACCGCCCCCTGGGAAGAAGCATTCTGGTACTGGCACTGGTGCTGCCATCATGAAGGCGCCGGTAAATTGCTTGTCGATATGCTGAATGGTTTCAACGACCCGCGCCTGCCGATCTGGTTTTCACCGGCTACCACCGATGGCAAGTTCAGAGGTTCTGAATTTGTTGGCTTTGTACCTCCTTTCCTCCGGGAAGATATTTCCGATTTCAACCATGTATTTATCAGCGGCAACCCTAACTACGTCGAGGGTGCTGAAGAATATGGTGTAGCAGACGGGATCTTCAGGTATTCCGAGATCCTTTTCCTGAAAGCTGAAATCGCTCAGCGTGCCGGCTCGGCGGGTGCCGCCAAGAGTGCCTACGAAATGGGCATTGCGGCGTCCATGCAGCAGTATGGTGTCGCCGATGCAGCTATAGCTCCTTATCTGGCGCAAGCCGGGGTTGCATGGGAGGGTAATGCCTCTGATCTTACGAAGATCTTTACGCAGAAATACATTGCC